>CAJTFG010000002.1 GCA_910575705.1 Erysipelotrichales bacterium
TGTACCCATCCCGAACACAGAAGTTAAGCATTCCAGCGGCGACAATAGCCGGGCTTGCCCCGGTCAAGATAGCTCTTCGCCAGTTCTCCCCTCATACTCCCGTATGAGGCTTTTTTTTCTCTTTTGTGCTATAATGGAAAAAACAGTTTACATGAAATCGTTTTTTCAAGGAAGACTACTAGCAGATAAGGAGTCTTTCTATGATATACGAGTTTATAGATGATGTAGCACCGAGTGAACATGATGCATTTGTCGCTTCTCATGATTTGTGTAATCTGTTGCAATCCAGCAGTTGGGCAAAGGTAAAGGATAACTGGGATCATATGATCGTAGGAGTGAGAGAAGGCGGAGAGCTGGTTGCCAGCGCATTGGTACTCATAAAGAGAGTGTCTGCACGCTATTGTCTTTTTTACATACCCAGAGGTCCCGTTTTGGATTATGAGAATATAGATCTTTTATCGTTTTTTACGGAACGGTTAAAGCGTACAGCGAAACGTCGACATGCGTTGCATATCATCATGGATCCTGCTATCCGCTGCAATGACTATGCAGTGCAGGAAAAAAATGATGATCGTTATCCGGAAGCTTTGCGGCTCATTTATACTTTGCGAACGCTTGGTATTTATCACAAGGGGTTTGTGAAAGAGCTGGATGCTGCGATACAGCCGCGTTATCATGCGAATGTGTATCGAAAAGATGATCTTTTAAACAGTTTTTCCAAGCGGGCGAAGAAAGCGATCGCAACAGCAGAAAAGAAGAAAGTCGATGTGAAGGCTTATGGGAAAGAGGCGGTTTCGGATTTTGCGAGCGTCCTGCACTGTACTGAGAAGAGAAAACATATCGCTTTGCGGGATGAATGCTATTTCGAAAAGCTGATGGATGCTTATGGGGATGACGCTGTTATCTATTTGGCGAAATTGCCTTTAAAAGAGATCTATGATGATTATGTGTTAAAGTTGGAAGAAAATATAAGGGAACTCGCGAAATGCCCGCAGAATGCCAAGAAAAAAAGGGCAATGTTACAGGAACAGCGCGCCTCTTATGAGCGTGAAGTGCATGATTTGAAACAGCTGATGGATGAGCAGGGCGATGAGGCTGTGATCGCCGGGGCTCTTTGTGTTTGCTTCGGCAAAACGGCAGAACTGCTGTATGCGGGAATGAACGATGCCTATAAGCGGTATATGGCCCCTTATACAACGTTCTTTCGATGTATGGAATGGAGTTTTCAGCATGGTTGCGAATCTTGTAATATGGGAGGAGTCGAAGGCGATTTAAACGGAGGGTTATCTACATTTAAAGAGAGCTTTTCACCGGTGATCAATGAATATATCGGGGAGTTTGACCTGCCTGTTGCAAAGTTCCTGTATGCTGTATTTCAGCTGTTGATGAAGCTGCGCAGAAAACGGTATCAGTACCATTAGGAGGAGTTATGAAGACGATAGTACATTCACTTGCGGAAACAAAGCTGCTGGCAGAGTGCATTGCGAAAAGGATAGAGCCCGGTATGCTGCTGACATTAAGCGGAGATTTGGGAGCAGGGAAAACGACCTTCACGAAGTATTTAGGAGCGGCTTTAGGTGTGAAAAAGACCATAAATTCGCCGACGTTTACGATCTTGAAAGTTTATTACGGAAGAATGCCCCTCTATCATATAGACGCTTACCGTATGGAAGGCATTTCACAGGATCTCGGCTTTGAAGAATACTACGACAGTGACGGCGTTTGTATCATTGAATGGCCCGCATTCATGGAAGATCAGCTTCCAAACGACCGTTTGGATATATGTATAAAACGTATTGATGAAGAGAAAAGAGAAGTTGTGCTGGAAGCAAAGGGCTTTCGCCATGAAGCTCTTTTGGAGGATATCATATGATTACATTATGTATGGACAGTGCTCACAAGTATTTAACGATTGCTCTTTTAAAGGATGATGAAATATTGGCCTCGGTATCAAAAGAAGCTTGGAAAAAACAGTCAGAGCTTATTTTTCTGGAATTGACACGACTGATGGGCGAGGCGCATTTGCAAAGTGAGGATATCGATCAAGTCGTGATTACGGATGGACCTGGAAGTTATACGGGAGTGCGTATCGCCATGACGATCGCAAAGGTCTTTTGTACGGGCATGCATAAGCCGCTATATACGGTTTCGGCTTTGCAGCTGTATGCCGGCGATTGCCCGAATGCCTTTGTGATGATGGATGCCAGAAGCAATCGTGCTTATACAGCGAGTATTTTGGATGGAAAAGTAAAAGAGAAGATCTTGCTGCTGGATGAGATCCCGGAAAGGATAAAAGAAACGCAGCGTTTATTTGGAGATATGACTTTGATCGGCAGACAAGCGGAATTGTCTGATTTCGTTAAAAACTTTATCGCTTTGAAGGACCAGTGGAAATTAGTAAAAAATGTTCATGCGTTAACACCGCGTTATTTGAAAGAGCGCAGTGCTTATAAGTTATGATCACAGATGCAGAAGAACGGGATCTGGCAGTATTGGTAAAGCTGGAAAGAGAATGCTTCACGTCTTTCTGGAATTATGAGCAGTTTTTATATGAATATAAGGAGAATCCTTTTGCACATATAAAGCTCTTAAAAGAACAGGATGTACTTATCGGCTATATGGATTATTGGATCACTTTTGAATGCTGTCAGCTGAATAAGATCGCGGTTACGGAAACATGTCGCCATCAAGGTCATGCAATAGAGATGATGAAAGAACTTATTCAGAGTGCGGAAGCCGCAAATTGTGAAACGATCATGCTGGAAGTGCGCAGTTCGAATATAGCGGCGCAGCAATTATATAGAAAGTTTGGTTTTATCGATATGAACATACGAAAAGGATATTATACGGATAATGGAGAGGATGCTGTAATCATGGCAAAAGGGTTAGGAGGAAACTGGTAATGAAGTCGATAAAAATACTGGCGGTAGAATCCAGCTGTGATGAAACAGCGGTAGCTGTCGTTGAAAACGGGAAGACGATCTTATCAAGCGTAGTTGCGACGCAGATCGATGTACATAAAGATTTTGGCGGTGTCATTCCGGAAGTTGCTTCCAGGATACACATAGAAAATATATCCATAGTTTTGGAAGAGGCTTTGAAAAAAGCGAATGTTACTATGGAAGATATCGATGCGGTTGCCGTGACGCAAGGACCGGGACTGGTAGGTTGCTTACATGTCGGTGTACAGGCAGCGAAGACATTGGCATGGGCATTTCATAAGCCGCTTGTACCTGTTCATCATATTGCTGGTCATATCTTTGCGAATACTTTCATTGCAGAGCTGCAGTTTCCGCTGCTGGCGCTTGTCGTGTCCGGCGGGCACACAGAGCTTGTATATATGAAAGATGAATGGGATTTTGAAATACTTGGTACCACACAGGATGATGCGATCGGCGAAGCAGGTGATAAAGTAGGTCGCGTATTGGGATTGCCGTATCCGGGCGGTGTCTATGTGGATAAGCTTGCGAAAGAAGGACAGCCTGTTTATAAGCTGGCAAAACCGAAGACAGAGGGGGAAATGGACTTTTCATTCAGTGGGTTGAAAAGCAGCGTATTGCAGTTTATCGACCGCAGTAAACGAACGAATCAGCCGTTTATTCCCGCAGATCTGGCAGCTTCTTATCAGGAGACAGCTCTGGATGCGCTTTTCGCAAGGGCGAGAGTAGCCTTGACGAAGTATCAGCCCAAGCAGATGGTCCTTGCTGGAGGAGTAGCCGCCAATTCACGTTTGAGAGCCAAGGTAAATGAGGAATTAAAGAGGGAATATCCGACTACGGAATTTATCATTCCTCCGTTGTCTTGCTGTACCGATAATGCGGCGATGATCGCTGCTGCGGGGTATGTGGCGTATTGTCATGGAGTACGTGCGGATCTATCCTTGACGGCAGATCCGGGTATGGATTTAGAAAGTTAAAAACGTTCTCATATTCACAAAATAAAAAACTATGATATACTATAATCGGTGATAAACATGAATAAAAAGATAGTGCCGAGGGCAACGATGCAGCGATATCCAGTATATTTGAAAGCGCTTCGCAAATTGAAGAATCAAGGGATTGAGCGGATCATGTCCAAGGAATTAGCTAGTGTCATCAATATCGAACCGACGACGATACGAAGGGATTTTTCCTTTTTGGGAAATCTGGGAAAACAAGGGTATGGCTATGATGTGGCTCGATTGATCGAGATATTTAACCAGGAACTTGGCATGGACTTTGATGAGAAGATCATCTTAGTCGGTGCAGGTAATATGGGAAGAGCATTGATGAAGTATAATAAATGGGATTATGTCGTAGGAGAGATCGCCTGCGCATTTGATATAAATCCGGATCGTCAGGGCGTTCGCTTCGGGATCCCTGTTTATGCGATGGAAGAGTTGGAAGAGCGGATCCCCGAAAAATGCCGTATTGCGATTTTGGCGATTTCAGAGGATATTCAGGCTACGGTCGACCGTTTGATCGAATGCGGTATCATCGGGTTGGTCGATTTTACACATGAGCATATTCAAGTACCGAAAGGGGTTGTATTAAAGACGGTGGATGTGGTATCATCTATACAGGAACTTGTCTTTGAAACGAATTCCTTTTCATCAGGACAGTGAATCAGGACGAAATGATTATTTTTGGTAAGCGAATCCGTGGCGGTGGAAGACGGAGACAGAAAGATCATGGAGAACACCTGAGGAGTCAGATCGGAGAAATAAAGTAGACGATCTCGCGGGACAGCGTTATTTCGGAAGAGATGCGATCCATAGGGTCGAATCAGGATGGCACCGCGTTTAGAGACGTTCCTGTAGGAATGTCTTTTTTTATAAGGAGGGTAATTATGTTTGACTTTATGACGATTCGCGAATTGTATGAGATCATCTTTAGCGGTTCTCATGTGGAACTTGACAGCATGGAGTACATTCAGCTTCAAGGGTGGGTCCGTACAAACCGCAGCAGCGGGAAACTGGGGTTTATCGAATTAAACGATGGGACGTATTTTCGCAATGCGCAGTTGGTATACGATGTGGAATTGAAGAATTTTAAGGATATTGAGAAGCTGAATACCGGCTGTGCTCTGACGGTTACCGGAAAGCTGAAATTGACGCCGGAGGGAAAACAGCCGTTTGAGATCTTAGTAACGGAAATTTCCATAGAAGGCACTTGTGATAGTGATTATCCTTTGCAGAAAAAGCGTCACAGTTTTGAATACTTGCGTGAGATCGCACATCTGCGTCCGCGTGCGAATACGTTTTATGCCGTATTCCGCCTGCGTTCTGTATTGTCTATGGCAATTCATGAATTTTTTCAGGATCAGGGCTTTGTTTATGTTCATACACCGATCATTACGGGAAATGACGGAGAAGGTGCGGGGGAAATGTTTACGGCCACGACGATTTCCAATGATGACTACGAAAAGGATTTTTTTGGTAAGGAAGCCTTTTTGACAGTGACCGGCCAGCTGCATGTAGAGGCGTTTGCGATGGCCTTCCGTGATGTATATACGTTTGGTCCTGCTTTCCGTGCTGAGAACTCTAATACATCACGTCATGCGAGTGAATTTTGGATGATTGAACCGGAGATCGCATTTGCCGATCTAGATGATAATATGGACCTGATCGAGGATATGATCAAATATTGTATAGATTATGTGTTGGAAAACGCACCGGAAGAAATGAAGTTTTTTAATACGATGATCGATAAGCAAGCGATTGAGCGAATTACCAAAGTGCGCAACAGTGAATTTAAGCGTATGACCTATTCGGAAGCGATCGAAATATTAGAGAAAGCAGATGTGAAGTTTGAGAATAAGATTTCCTGGGGAATGGATCTGAATTCGGAGCATGAGCGTTATTTATGTGAACAGGTGATCAATGGTCCGGTCTTCTTGACAGATTATCCGAAGGATATCAAAGCGTTCTATATGCGTATTAATGATGATGATAGAACGGTAGCTGCTTGTGATCTTCTGGTTCCGGGGGTCGGTGAATTAGTTGGCGGAAGTCAGCGAGAAGAACGATATGACGTACTTGAAAAACGTATGGATGAGCTTCATATGGGAAAAGAAAACCTGCAGTGGTATATGGATCTGAGAAGATTCGGAGGCTGTAAGCATGCCGGTTTCGGATTAGGATTTGATCGCTTTTTGATGTATCTTACCGGTATTTCCAATATTCGTGATGTTGAACCGTTTCCGAGAACACCGCGAAATCTGTTGTATTAATGAGCACTTGAAGTGCTCTTTTTTTGAAAGAGAAGAGGTTTGACAAAACATATGTGATAATTTACACTAATAGTAATTATAATGGTATCATAAAATGATAAAAAGATTTTATGAGAAGAAAAATATTTCAGAAAGGGGAATCATATGGCAGCACATTACCGACAATGTCCCAACTGCGGTGGCCGAACAACCGAATCGGTTTGTGAGATATGCGGCAGAAAAACGATGGATACCGGTAAGAGGTATGATGGTCCAACGGCGGATACTTCCCCTGCATCTGTCTCTCGTATGGATAAGCAGAAGAATCCATTATCCAAGCCGTCAGGGCATATTCAGACGATGTTGGCGGAAGGCAGGAATTATCGAAAGAAAGCACCGATACCGACTCGCAAAATAGAGAAAAGAAAGGTTGTATTTCTTTTGTGGATTGTTTCGATTGTATTTTTTACAATTTTTCGCATAGCGCTAGACGAAGATAATGAAAACTATGACGATTATGAAACGATGTTTGATCAAATTGACAGTCAGAGAACATATTTGGAAAACTATCTGAGTCCTGTTTCAACGGATGAAGAGCTGATCTGTGAGGTCGAAAACGATACGTATGTGATCTTTAATCCCACACCGTATACGTATGAGGCGGAAGTGGAGCTTACTACGGAAAACGGAAAAGAATATTCCTATGTATATTACGGCAGCCCTTATGATTATGATACTCATTATGCGGGAAACTCCGTTCAAAGCTGTCGTGTTACCGATGTGAAGTTTCAGGATTTGATTTTGTATGATACAAATATCGACTATCGTTTTACTTATGATGATTATAATATCCGTGAGCTTCGTATTGACCGTTCTCTTACAAGTGAACAGCTGGAACAATTGTTAACAAGGATCTATTGTATGGATCTGTTGCGGTATGAATACTTTGATGAAAGAATGTATGTGATCATCGATGACGAAGATGCTTTTTATGTTTTATTTGATTATGAAAACGGCGATATCAGTATAGAAGATGTAGAAAGCGAAGAGATACAGCATGTTTATGTAGAACTTGATTGGTAAGAAGGCATATTCGTATATGCCTTTTCTTTTAATGGTATAATATGAAAAAGGGTATGTATGTGTTTCCTATAGTGCAGTAGCACGATTTCTGTCTCATTTGGTAGTATCATAGCCGAAGAGTTGTGTGCTGATTTGTACGGAGAACTGGCAGCCTTATATACAACAGGAGCTATCCGAATCTGGTCATCATCGATTACACGCGGTAGTTGGTTGGTGCCGATTCATGTCCTTAGTTATGGAACTAACGGAGGAGTGGATATCATGCAAGTAATTGGAGAACCGGATAAATTCGCTCATACCATGGGACATCAGCGTCCGGCTCTGATGAAATGAGATAACTATGGCAAGCATCATAGTTCTATATGACATTCAGAGGAACAGGATTTGTTCACAATGATGAAGAGCGGTGTCCCGTTAATATGGAAGGAAAAGGTTGTATGCCGATACCTTTTCTTTTATAATATAAAAAGGTGGTTTTGTGAAAAATTATATATTAAAAACGAACGATGACGGATCGACGGTTACGGTGCGTGATGTACAGCTTGTCTTATTGGATATATTAAAGGATATCGATGCTTTGTGCAGGACATATGAAATTCCTTATTGGCTGACAGGAGGAAGTTGTCTGGGAGCGGTTCGTCATAAGGGATTTATTCCATGGGATGACGATGCGGATATCGGTATGATGCGTGAGGATTATGAGCGCTTTTTGCATGTGTGTCATGAACTGGGAGATGGGTATTGTTGCCAGAGCATTGAAACGCATAGGGAGTATAATGTTGTAATACCCGCTATGAAGATTCGAAAAAAAGGTACATATGTGGAAGAGAATAATTCTCTTTTAAAAAATCGTTGTAAAGACAGTGACGGATTGTTTATCGATGTCTTTGTAGTAGACTATGTGAGCGAAGATAAAGTATCTGATTTTGGATGGCGTATGAAGAATGGACTATTGCTGCCAGTACTGGTAGCGCTCGATAATCTGCATATTCCTTCTTATGCGCTTAAAAAGAAGTATGTAAAAAATGCGGTTGCATATGGAAAAAGAAATCGGAAGTCGCGTTTGATAGGATATGATCTTACTTGGTGTTTTGATTCCTTCTTTCATCCGGTCGTATATCCTAAAAAATCCGTTTTTCCTTTGCAGTATGTCCCGTTTGAAGACACTTATTTGCCGATTCCACATGATCCGGATCCACTGCTGCGCGCAGAGGTTGCCGAAAATTACATGTCTTTTCCTCCTGAAAAGGATCAGGTGCCAAAGCATATCAAAGATATTAAGTTATAACAAAGAGAGGAGGGGTCATCATGGCTGTTAAAAAACAGAACCGTGCGATGTCCAAAAAGAAATCGTATGCATGGAAATATCGTATTCGCTGGAAAGTGATGATTCCTTTTTTGGTATTGGTATCGCTCGTTCTCTATCTTATCTGTTCTTTGCTCGGCTATCTTTTTTCACCGAACCGCAATCAGATTACGATATGCGGATTTGATAAGACAGAAACATTGGAAGTGATGAACAGCCGTTTTGATGCTTCTTATGAAATCGGTGATTATTTGTTTTATGGCGAACATCTGAGTTTGTTTACTGCGGATTATGATCCTTCGATTGAAGAATGGCTGGTGGGTAAGGATTTGCTGTTGAAAAATCTGTGTACGGAAGAGACGGTAAGAATGACCATAGGTCCGGCTTTGGATCAGCAGATCGATCTGACAAAGTTGGAACCGGGATTTTATGAACTATATGTTGAAGATGATGAGCAGATAAAGAGATTGACCTATGATGAGATTTTGCCGGAGAATTCCTTTTCTACAATCGTGCGCAATGAAAAGGTAAAAACGGTAGAACTGTTGAGCGATCCTGAATTGATGCAAAATAAAAAAGCTGTTTTTGATAAGAACTATCTCTTTCTTACGGTAGAGGAAGAAAAACCGGATAAAGGTGAAATCGATGTTTTCATTGATCCGTATGGCAACAGTACCGATAAGAGAGATACTGTGGATGCGGGACAGGTATATCATAATATTTCTGAAAACAAAGAGATTTACAGCGCTGCTTTGCAGCTGAAAGAAAAATTGGAGGATGCGGGACTGCGGGTAGCGATTTCACGCGGTTCGTCAGATGAGACAACAACGCTGTTTGGAGAAGACGGTCGTTTGATAAAGGCGTATGATGCGCATGCAAAATATTATATCAAGCTCGGTATGAACGGTTCTCCTTTTGATTATGCCCGCGGATTGGAAGTTGTATATTCCGCATATGCATCGGATGCATTTGCGAAAGGCATTTATGAGGGACTTGTGCGAAATACAGCGCTTGTGGGCAGTACATTGCATGACTTGGATGGGGAGCATCCCGGCTTGATACAGTCTTTACTCGTAGAAGGCAAGGACGGCCGTGTGTTGTATGATGAATACCTCTATGTGCGAGAAGCCGGTGGCAAAGGTACATTGGCCGGACGAAAAGATGAAAGATCCATGCTGAATGCGTTTGCGAAAGAAAATCGCTACGGCATGCAGGCGATCGAGTTGAATTATTTATATTTATCGAATATCGAGGATCTGAATTACTGGAAAGAAAACAAAGATCAAATTATAGAGGAGACAGCCCGTGCGTTATGCGATGCATTGGGTGTTTCCTATGAGTAAATAACAGAAAGGGGAGTGCCTATGCAATATCAGATTCATAAAGGAACGAAATATTATGGTGCACAAACCGTGTTTGAAAACATTCAGTTTGAAATAAGAAATACGGAAAAAATTGCTCTGATCGGGCGAAACGGCTGCGGGAAAACGACATTGCTGCGCTGTATTGCAAAAGAAGAGGAGCTGGATAGCGGAGAGATTCATAAAGCGAATGATATACGTATTGGATATTTGTCACAGATCACATTTGCCAATGAAACAGCTGCGGTAAAAGAAGAGCTGCAGCTGGCCTTTGAGGATGTTCATCGGCAGGAGGCACTGGTACATCAGCTTGCCGAAAAGATGGAATACGATCACAGTGAAACGGTTTTAAATGCGTATGCACAAGCGCAGCAGCGCTTTGAAGAGATGGGTGGGTATACGTATGAATCCGAGATGATGACAGTAGCTACGAAGTTTGGATTCGATGAAGGAGATATGGAACGTTCGATCGCTTCGTTCAGCGGCGGTCAGAAAACGAGGCTGGCCTTTGTTAAATTGTTGTTATCCAAACCGGATATCCTTCTTTTGGATGAACCGACCAATCATCTTGATCTTGAGACGATCGAATGGCTGGAAGGGTATATCAAGCGTTATCCGAAAGCGGTCGTATTAGTGTCGCATGACCGGATGTTTCTTGACGATGTGGTCGATGTCGTATATGAGATAGAGTATGGCGTTATGCGCCGATATCCGGGCAATTACACAGCATATGTGAATGCGAAGAAAAGCGATATGGAACAGCAGCATAGCGCGTATATGCGGCAGCAGAAAGAAATAGAGCGCATGGAGGCGCTGATTGAAAAATTTCGTTATAAGAAAAATAAAGCGGCTTTTGCACAATCGAAAATTAAATATTTGGAGCGGATGGATCGCATCGAGGATCCTAGATCGGATGAGAAAACTTTTCGTGCCCGCTTTCATACAAAGGTACGCGGCGGTAAACGGGTCTTGGAAATCCATGATCTGCTGATCGGCTATGATCGGCCGTTATGCAAGGTGGATCTGGAAATCATGCAGTCGCAGAAGATCGCCGTGATCGGACCGAACGGAAAAGGAAAATCCACTTTGATGAAAACGCTCATGCGTCAGATCCCTTCGCTGGGAGGCTCCTTCTTATTAGGACATCAGATTCAGATCGGCTATTTTGATCAGGAACTCGCTCAGTTTCAATCATCGAATACGGTGTTGGAGGAGCTTTGGAATGACTTTCCTGATCTTACTCGTACAGAGGTGCGCACTGCATTGGGGTGCTTCTTGTTTACAGGGGAGGATGTATTTAAAACGGTAGATCATCTTTCCGGTGGAGAGAAAGTGCGGCTCAGCCTGGCTAAGCTGATGTTGGAAAAACCGAATTTCCTCTTGATGGATGAACCGACGAATCATTTGGATCTATTAGGAAAAGAAGCCTTGGAACAAAGTCTTCAGGACTATGAAGGTACGATGTTATTTGTTTCGCATGACCGTTATTTTATTTCTAAGCTGGCTACCGCGATTCTCGTTATCGATGAGGGACAGGCAATGTACTATCCTTTGACTTATCAGGAATTTATGCAGAAAGATAAGGCGCCGGCAGCAGTAAAGGAAATTAAAGAAGAAATGCCTTCTAAGAAGCCGAGGCGTTCACTCAATTATGCAAAGGAAGCAGCAAAGCTGGAAAAGAAGATAGAAGAGAAAGAAAAAAAGCTGGAAGAACTGCGTGAACTTCGGTTTGAGCCGGAATATTACCATGATTATCACAAGATGAATGAACTGGATGAACAGATTGATACGATGCATAATGAAATTAATGCCTTGATGAAAACATGGGAGGAGTATAGTTCCTATTTGGAAGAGTGAGAAGAAGCAAGCGCTTCTTCTTTTGTATAGTATGGAAAAAAGGGATGATACTAGGTATGGTGATAGTATGAAACCTTTTTGGCTGAGAGAATGTCTGAATGCACAGCTGCTTGTCGATGATAATTTTGATATTGTCCGAAGAGATCTGATCGTTCAGGAAACTGGTTTTTCCTTTTATTTTATCGATGGCTTTATCAAGGATGAGGTCATGGAAAAAATGATGGAGTTTTTTTTGAAAAATACATTTGATTTTAAAATTAAGGATATGCGGGTATTGGCAAACCATCTCGTTCCTTATGTGGAAGTAGAGGTTTTTGAGAAAGTGGAAGAGATGACTACAGCCGTGTTGTCCGGATCCGCTCTTTTGATCATCGAGGGATATGATCAGGGAATCGTCATCGATCTGCGCACATACCCTACACGAGGGATGAGTGAACCGGAGGATGATAAGGTCCTGCGGGGAGCACGAGATGGTTTTGTGGAAACATTGGTTTTTAATACGGCGTTGATACGACGAAGGATCCGTGAGCGAACGCTGCGGATGGAATATCATATGGTTTCCAAGGCATCAAAGAGCGATGTTGTTTTGTGTTATATGAGCGATCGCGTAAATCGCCGCGCTTTATCCATCATTCAGGAGCGTATTCGGCAGATGCATGTGGAATCTTTGACGATGAGTCAGGAAAGTTTGGCAGAGGCACTGGTCAACAGCCGATGGTACAATCCTTTTCCTAAGGTGCGGTATACCGAACGTCCGGATACGGCCGCCAGCAACATTTTGGAGGGAAAGATCGTGCTTTTGATCGATAACTCTCCTTCGGTGTTGATTTTGCCGACACATCTCTTTGATTTCGTACAGGAGGCGCAGGATTATTATCTTCCGCCGATCACCGGGACATATTTGCGGATCGTGCGCATCTGCGTGTTCTTCATCATGTTGTTTATCACTCCTTTATGGTATTACATGAACTGCAATCCCGATCTCGTTCCTTCGTGGCTTGCGTTTATATTGATCGAAGATACGATGAACGTACCGATCCTTTTGCAATTCATGATCTTGGAATTCGGTATTGATGCTTTGAAGCTGGCTTCTTTAAATACACCGAGCTCTCTCAACAGCTCTTTCAGCATCATCGGTGCTTTGATCTTGGGAGAGTTTGCGGTCAACGCCGGCTGGTTTGCGCCGGAAGTGATCTTGTATATGGCATTTGTCGCTTTGGCTAATTTTACATCGCCGTCATATGAGCTGGGTTACGCGATCAAATTTATGCGGGTACTTTTGCTGATCTGTGTCGGTATCTTTCCTCGTTATGGATTTTGGCTGGGAATCGCTTTGGTCGGCGTTATCATCTATCGCAATAAAACCATTACCAAAGGAAGCTATTTGTATCCGCTGATCCCCTTCCATTGGGCTGATTTTAAGATGATCTTTTTAAGAAGAAAGCTGAGCGGCGAGGAAACGCATAAAGTTGTAGGAAAATAAAAGCTTTTTAAGGGGAATGGTACAAAAAACAGGAAAATTGTGCTAAAATGATTCCGTAATAATACAGGAGGAAAGAAAACATGGCGAATTGTTTAGTAGCACAATCAGGTGGGCCTACAACGGTCATCAATGCTAGTTTGGCAGGCGTTGTAAAAGCAAACCAGTTAAATCCGATTTATGACATTGTATACGGCGGCTTGAACGGTATCGAGGGAATCCTTCAAGAGCGCCTGTATGATCTGACGAAGATGAGCAATCTGGAAAACAGAGTATTGCGTCAGACACCTTCTTCAGCGCTCGGCAGCTGCCGTTATAAGCTGAAGCGAGATGATGAAACTGATTATCGTAAATTGGTGGAGATCATGGATAAATATGATATCGAAGTTATGTTCTACATCGGCGGCAATGATTCTATGGATACGGTAGATGCATTGAGCCAGTGGGCAAAGAAGAATAATATCAGCAAGCGTTTTTGCGGTATTCCTAAAACGGTAGACAACGACTTGATGGTTACCGATCACTGTCCAGGATTTGCTTCTGCGGCAAAATTCGTGAACAATGTTGTGAATTCAACTTGGCTGGATTATAACGTATATACCCGCAGCGAAGTGTTTATTCTGGAAACGATGGGTAGAGATGCCGGATGGCTGGCTGGTTCTTCTGTTGTCAGCGGTCATGTAGATCTGCTGGTACTTCCGGAAGAAGACTTTGACAAAGAAGTATTTTTGGCACAAGTTAAAAAATGCATGGATACCAAAGGAAAATGTTATATCGTCGTAAGTGAGGGTGCTCATTTTGCGGACGGTTCTTATTTGTCAGCGGGCAAAGCTGCTAATGACGGATTTGGTCATGCTGTCTTGGGAGGAGCTGGAAATGCTCTGAAAGAGATGATCATTGAAGCGGGCATCGCTCCGCGTGCGAAAGTACAGGATCTGAGCACTGCACAGCGCTGTGCGAACTATCTGCAGTCCGAAGTCGACGTTACGGAGGCCTTTGAATTGGGTATGTCTGCACATATGCGTTCCGCAAATCCGTCTTATACGGGACAGGTTGTCGGCGTTGTACGTAAACCGGGTGAGGAGTATGATGTGGAATTTATCGCCGGACCGGCAGAAAATTTCGCAAATCACGTGAAAAATGTTCCTGCAGAATGGATCAAGCCAAACTATGAAGGATTGACAGAAGAAGCATATGAATATTTTACACCGCTGATTCAGGGAGAACCGAAACTGATTATGGACGGTGCTGTTCCAGCTACATTGAAACCGTATCATATGAAATAAAACAGGCAGAGCGAAAGCTCTGCTTTTCTTTTCAAATATACAGAAATTATGTAAAATATAAATATAGATGTTATAATATTCATACATATTGGAGGAGAAACAGTGAAGTGAAAAAATTAGTGACGATTTTTATTTGCCTGATGCTGTGTATGGGGTTAGGCGGTTGCACGAAGCATCCGCAGGATACGACGCTGCGCATCGCTAGTGAGATACTTAGCGGTAATTTTATGGATGGCTTCAGTGCCAGCGATTATGACACCAATATATTAGAAATGATTCATGGCTATGCGACTTATGACTATGATGAAAACGGCTCCATGGTGCTGAATGAAGTACCGGTAAAAGAAGTGAGCCGTGAGGTGGATGCAACTACCGGCAATGTCCGGTACGACTATACGATTGCCGATGACCTGAAATGGTCAGACGGTCATCCGTTGACGGCGGCAGATTATGTATTTGCCATCTTGTTTGATTCCAGTTGCGAATGGATGGACGCTGGTGCTATGAATGCGAATTATGATCACGTATTGGGATATGAAGAATACAATGCCGCTTCGGGTGAGGATGTATATTTCCCAGGTGTTTTATTAATCGATGAGACACATTTTAGCATTATCTTGGATGGCGCCAAACTTCCTTATTTTAATGAAATGCTCCTTGCGGCAGTATCTCCCAAACCGTTGCATATATTTACAGATGGCAAAGGAACTATCCTCACAACAGAGGCGGGAAGTCGTCTTAAGGATTATTCCATGGATGATGCAGTCGTGTACGCCAAAGAGGAATATCGCTCAGCACCTTCTATATCTTGCGGACCTTACGTTTTTGTTTCTTATGAAGACCACGTTGTGACATTGAAAAGGAATACATATTTTTTGGGCGATTTTCGTCATCAAATACCGGAAATCGATACGATCCTCATAAAAGAGATGGATACATCGCTGCACGTAAGTGCACTGATCAACGGAGATGTGGATTTGATCACGGGTGTTTTATCAGATGAAGATCTTTTAAAGATTCAGGAGGAGGATGCGTTTACGATAAAGGAATTTGCGGGTAAGGCATATGGAAATCTGGCTTTTGCCTGTGATTTCGGACCTGCTGCAGATATGCATGTTCGTCGTGCACTTAGTTATATGATCGATAAACATGAGTTGATCCAAACCGTATATGGAGGAAGGGCCTCACTTGTTTCCAGCGATTACGTTCCCGCTCAATGGATGGCACAGGAAAAAGAGGAAGCTTTGGAACAGTTGCATGTATATGATTTTCATCTTGAGAAAGCTAAGGAAGAATTGGGGCAAAGCGATTATGTTTACGAAGCGGATGGAAAGACGCCGTTTGACAGTAACAAGATACAGAAAGACGGAAGTTATTTGCGCCATAATGAAAAGGGAGAAGCGTTAGTGATCCGTCATTTAGGTACTTCCGGCAATGCGGTAACGGATGTTCTTCAGCTGCAGATCACTCAGCGGGCATTGGATCTTGGTATGCGATTTGAAGTTGATTACGGTGATTTTGCGGCGCTTTCGATGCATTATTATGAAGGAGCATCATTGGGAGATGAGCGTGTTTACCATAGCTTTAACCTTGCTAATGTGCTGCCGCCAGGATATGATCCGTATTATAATTATCACAGTCAGTTTGCCGGTACACCGATGAATCCGACTGGGATACGCGATGATGAACTGGACGCTGCTTTGGAAGTTATGGAGATGAGTGATCCGACTCAACGGGATGATTTTCTCGATGCATGGATGACATATGAGGAGCGTTTTCATGAGATCCTTCCGGTGATCCCGCTTTATATCAGCAACGAATATGCTGTTCATGCTAAAAATATTGAAAATGTCAATGTGAATACGATGGAGGGGTACGGTCATATCATAACCGGTGTTCGTATGCAGTAAAGAAAAGGGGGTGAGGATATGAGAAAGTATTGTTTGAAGCGATCGCTTGCTCTTATCCCCACCCTTTTTGTCATTTCTGTTATATTGTTTGCTCTTGTTAAGATGATGCCGGGTGATCCGGTGGCTATGATGATGGATCCGCATACAAAGCCCGAACTTTATGCAGCGAGTTATGCGGTTAAAAAAGAAGAACTGGGATATAATGACACACTCCCTGTACAGTATATCCGTTATATGGAACATCTGTTGAAAGGAGAATATGGATATTCTTCCAGCTATCAAAGACCGGTAAGCGATGTTGTGACGAAGCCGCTGATGAATACGATAATGCTAAACGGTATCGTTTTTCTTTTATCGTGCTTGCTGTCTTTGACCATTGGTGTATATTGTGCGGTTAAGAAAGACGGATATGTCGATCGTTTGATGCAATATGTATCTATAGTCAGCATTAGTTTGCCTTCCTTTCTGTTAGGTGCTGCTTTTCTGTATCTTTTTTCCTTTTCGCTGCATCTGATTCCTATCGGTACCGTATCTTCGCCTTCTTTGATAGATAAGGCTGTTCATATGATACTTCCCGTTCTTACACTGACGCTGTTATTGTCTGGCAACTGGATACGTTATGTTCGCAATGCTATGATTCAGGCATTGTCTGCCGACTATATCCTTGCTTTAAGAAGCAGAGGGATCCACCGCCGCCGCATTGTTGGTGTGCATGCTTTACGAAACGCTATGCTGCCGATCATGCATGTGGCAGTTATGGAACTTCCGAATTTGATCAGCGGTTCTCTCTTGATTGAAGTGCTGTTTTCTTATAACGGTATTGGGAGTATTATGATACATGCACTCATGATGCGTGATTGTTATCTGATTCTCTCTTTGAATCTTCTCTATGCTCTTCTTTATGTGTTATCGAGTTTTACGATGGATCTGTTAAGCGCCTATCTGGATCCGCGTATTCGATTGGATAAACATGGTTAGCTGGAAGCGGATCATGAAGCATAGACCTGCAAAGATAGGCTTGGGGATCTATGTTCTTATATGGCTGTTTATCTTGATCGGTTCTGCTGTTCTTCCTTTGCAAACATATGAACATGAGCCGCTTCTGTCGGATCTTCCTCCGGCGAATTCCTATCTTTCCATACCGAATGTAAAGGCGGAAAGGGTAAAGAAAATCGTGAGCGGTACGACATATGGAGCTGTGCTTCTTGATGATGGGACGATGCAGGTTTGGGGAGATTATCCGTTTTCTTTGCTGGAGATCGAAGGTATGCGGTTGTTCGATATTGCGTCCGGAGCGCAGCATATGGTTTTGGTCGATCAAGAAAATAAGATATATGAAATAGGAAAGTATCCTTATGCACAGACTGTCTTGTCTGCTTCCGATAAAGAGTTTTTACGCAAGGACGGTATCTTGGAGGTGTATGCTAGCGATACGTATTCGGCCTGTTTAAGCAATAGCGGCTATTTGTATTTCTGGGGTATGACGGATGCCTTGAACGAAATTCCTGAACAACATCAGGGACATATCCAAAAAGCAGCGGTTCATCCCTATCATATCTTATACTTGCTGGATGATGGAACCGTGCATATGAACGGAAGAAACGATCGTTTATCACACATACCTAAGGAATTTACAGACGGAACGATCCACGTTTTGGATTTGACGATCAGCTATGAAAGTGTTTTTGTTGTGGATGAGGATCATCATGTGCATACGTGGGGAGATGTGATATATGATGTGCCGAATCATTTACGGATACATCGCATCGTCAGCGGCAGAAGAAATGTACATCTGCTTTATGAAGACGGCAGTGTTGTCGGGATGGGAGCCGGCAGCCGTTCACTTTCTCATGGTGATGCATTGTATTCCGGATATTTTCAGACGTATGTTCTGCAAGATGGAGATATTTTGGCATGGGGAAACGGCGGCTTTCCTATCGGCAGTGATGCTTATGGAAGAGATCTTCTTACCAGACTGGCACATGGCGGTTTTATTACCTTGTTGTTAGGATTGCCTGCTTGTCTTATCTCGTTGTTGCTGGCTGTTTTCCTCGGTCTGCTGAGCGGCTATCGGGGTGGTTGGATCGATCGTACGGTCGTTCGTCTTTCTGAATGTATTTCCAGTATTCCGTTTCTTCCGATCGTGATCACATTGAGCGCTTTTATGATGGATAATACAGCGGGACATATACGTATGATGGTCGTGATGGTGCTGTATGGCTGTGTCAGCTGGCCTTCTTTGGCAAGGTTGATTCGAATACAAGTCATGGCAGAAAGGGAAGCGGATTATGTACTATATGAGGAAATGATCGGTGCGTCATCGTTTCGTATTATGATAAAGCATATTTTGCCGAGTACGTTTCCGATGATTGCTGCCGATATCGCATCATTGTATGCATCTTCTATCTTGATGGAAGCAAGTCTTTCTTTTTTAGGATTTGGCGTCCCTTTGCTTTATCCTTCTTGGGGCAATATGTTGCAGACAGCTCAATCTATGCATGTAATTGAGAATTGCTGGTGGCAGTGGTTCTTCCCAGCCCTGTTTGTTTTTCTTTCTGTATTGGCGGTGCACTTTTTTAGCGAGGGGATCCGCCGTGAATATCATTCTAAGGAATAAAAGAAGGTACTTTTATAATTATTTAGGTATCCTTCTTTTTTTTACGTATATAGATGATGGAGGTGATGACGATGATCACGACTGCTTTGAGCTATGATGAAAAGGTACAATTGCTGACTCATCTGGGTAAAATTTATCGAAGGGGAACATTATGCCGGGATTTTATAAGGCATGGGGTCGTCATGGAATCGGAAGGTTCTTATGCGGATATGGAACTGGCCTCTAAGATGCAGGTCATCCTCGATCATATGGAACCAAAAAATGCGGATATTATCCGCAATGATTTTATGGATTTAAAAGATGTGCGATGGTATGAATCTCTTTACAGTGAAGAGCGGTATCGTCATATGAAAAGTGAGGCCATGACGCAATTTCTGGATTGCTTATATGTCTGAAAAATGTTATTATTTTTTATAGAGATAGAAGTGTAAACGCTTTTATCCTGCATAATACATTTAAAAAGATACATTCAAGGAGGGTTTTCGTATGTTAAAAGGTATTGCAGCATCATCTGGGGTAGCCATTGCTAAGGTCTACAAATTGGAACAGCCAAAAGTTGAAATCGTTAAGAGGGAAGCCGATGCAGCTGCTGAAGTTAAGAAGTTTGAAGAAGCTTTGGAAAAGACGAAGGCGGATATCGAAGCGATCAAGGAAAGAGCGTCTAAGCGCTTATCCGAAGAGGAATTGGCAGTATTCGATGCCCATTTGATGATGGCGTCTGATCCGGAATTTGCGAGTCAGATCACTGCGATGATCAATAATGATCATGTGAATGCAGAATATGCGGCAAGTGAAGTTTCTACACAGATGGTCACGATGTTTGAATCTATGGATAATGATTATTTCCGAGAGAGAGCTGCGGATATCAAAGACGTTACGTTCCGTTTAAAATGTAATTTATTGGGTCTTATGATCCCGGATCTGTCACTTATCAATGAAGATTCTATCGTTGTAGCGCATGATCTGACGCCGTCTGATACCGCACAGTTGAATGAATATGCAAAAGGATTTGCAACTGCTATTGGCGGAAGGACTTCGCATTCTGCTATCATGGCGAGAAGCTTGGAGATACCGGCAGTTGTTGGATGCAGCGGTGTTATGGAAGAAGCGAAACACGGAGATATCATGATCTTGGATGCACTGGAAGGGGAAGTATTCCTGAATCCGGATGCGGAAACCGTTCAGAAATATGAAAAGAAGGCTGCTGCCTTTGCTGAAGAAAAAGAAGCGCTGAAAGTTTTGAAAACGGCAAAATCCATTACGACTGACGGACATCAGGTAGAACTTGCCGGAAATATCGGAACACCGAAGGATGTGGAAGGTGTTTTGAATAATGGCGGTGAAGGTATTGGCTTATATCGTACAGAATTCCTTTATATGAATGCAGATCATTTTCCAACGGAAGATGAGCAGTTTGAAGCTTATAAAGAAGTTCTGGAAGGCATGGGCGGACGCCGTGTCGTTGTCCGTACATTAGATATCGGCGGTGACAAGAAGCTGAATTACTTTACGTTCCCGGAAGAGATGAATCCGTTCTTAGGATATCGTGCGATTCGTCTTTGTCTGGATCGTACGGATATTTTCCGTACACAGCTGCGTGCTTTGATCCGTGCGAGCGTATACGGAAAACTTTGTATCATGTTCCCGATGATCGCAACCGTTCAGGAATTCCGTGATGCAAAGGCAATCTTCAATGAAGAAAAAGAAAATCTGATCAAAGAGGGCGTTGCGGTTGCGGATAATATTGAAGTGGGTATGATGGTGGAAATTCCGGCAGCGGCTGTTAATGCGGACAATTTTGCAAAAGAAGCGGATTTCTTCTCTATCGGTACCAATGATCTTATCCAGTATTCTATGGCTGCTGACCGCATGAGTGAGCATGTATCCTATTTGTATCAGCCATATAATCCATCTATTCTGCGCCTTGTTAAAATGACGATCGACGGTGCGCATAAAGAAGGAAAGTGGGCTGGAATGTGCGGTGAAATGGCAGGAGAGCCGTATGCGGTTCCTTTGCTTTTAGGTATGGGACTGGACGAATTCTCCATGTCCGCTACTTCTGTATTGAAAGCGCGTAAGATGGTAACGTCTTTAAGCAAAAAAGAAGCGTCAGCTTTGGCAGAAGAGGCGTTGCAGTTGGCTACTGCTGAGGATGTATTATCTTTAGTTAAGAGCCGCATTGATAAATAAGAGCAGCTGATTGTATTTGCAGAATTTCAGTAAAAGTTAAAGATGACCTATTTTACATCAGGTCATCTTTTTTGCGTTTTGTATTTCGTGAAGGCCATCTTTATAAAACATAGGGGTAAAGCGAATCCCATCTTTTGTCATCTCCTGGTGCAGGGAACGAAAGCCGAGGTTTTTATATACGTGTAGGGCGTATGGAGCGGCATTGACGCTCAGCCATGAGGGGCGGTATTCTCTTAAAAATCCATGAAATAAAGAAGAACCTATTCCTTGTTTCTGATATGCTGCCGATACGAAAAACAAACTGATATGACACATGTGCCGGACTGCCAGCATCCCGCACAGTTCATGATGGATATATGCACCATAATACAGCATCTGCAATGTACTGTTTTGTTTTAGAAAGCTTTGAAAGTTCTCAATCCCTCGTTCCTCACAAAGCGGTGCGTTGCACTGTTCAAATACTTTCCATGCCAGCAGCAGGGCCTGCTCTTTTTCTTTTTTACTATAGAGGCGTTTTATATGCATATCGATCCCTCTTTATCAAGAGTATCGGCCAGATGGATGAGGAGGATGGCTTGTCCGCAGGAAAAGGTAAATTCCATGATGGTATTAACGCCGCCGAACAATATCATGACAAGCAGGCAGAGACTGACGAGTCCTGCATAAAAAGGATAGAATCTTTTATATATGCGAAAGTTTTTATAAGGCATTTCCAAAAGGATATGAAAGAATAAAAGGACATAGGAAACGGTTGCGGCAATGGAGATGTATATGTGCAATTCTCCGATGACGGGATAAATTTCCGGTTGGTAAGGAATGTGTACGGAAAGGATCATACCTATGCAGCTGAAGTATAAAACAGGCATATCATATGCTGTTTTCCGGTTTATTTTTTTGAGGATGTATGTTGTCATGACAAAAAAATAAAGGCTGCACATCGTGCCCCATATGTGGAATAAGGATGTATGCTGTAGTTCATTGCCGACATAAGAATAATTCTCCGTAAAGATATCCGTATATCGTGCAAGAAGCAGATTCACTGTTGGAAAGAGTATGTACGCGATGACGTATAGACCCTTTTTTAAATGAGATGTCATAGTCGTTTCCTTTTCTGATAGTACAAAAATAACATGTGGTCATATCCATGTCAATAAACGAATCAATTATGTGATATTTAAAAAATTTAGGAATTCTTTTTTTATTTGTGTAAAAGGTTATTGAAGATAGAAAGGAGAGGGATGTATGAGATTTATAAAAGAGATGAACATCGAAGGCGATCTCCTTTACGTTCGGTTGGAAAAGGGAATCTATATCCATGATTATGAATTGCAGAAGATTCGTCAGTCATCTGATTTTCTTCCGGTAAAAAAAGATAGGAGAGCGAAAAGCCGCATGTATTTTGAGAGATCTCATACATGTACGCTGAAAAGCTATCTTCAGCAGACCGTTTTAGAAGAGCTGTCATTCATCCAATTGCTTATCGATGTTTTGGAGGGAATACAAAGGATATCCAAGGATCATTATGTGATCATGGAAGCGGAAGCTATTGCATTTCGGCCAAACGGCAAGCTTGCATTTGCTGTTCTTCCGATCATGAAAACAGAATTTATAGAGCTGGATGATGACCTGCATATGCTGTTGTGCGATATCGTAAAGGATGTTCATATCCATGACGGTCATGGTGTATTAGGCATGCTTGTCAGTCATCTGAAAAACCGTGATCTCCACTGCGTCACGTTGCTACAGGAGCTGCATCAGTGCTTACCGGTCATGAAAAAACCATCTTTTTTACAGCGCTTTTTTGGGAAGGAGCCAATACTGCAGGAAGTATCCTATCCTCTTCCCGATGTGATAAAACCGAAAGAAGAGACATCTTATGTAAAAGAGATAGAAGAACCGTGTGAGAAGACGATGATGTTATTTTCTTATGAAAACGGTTATCTGGAAGATGCTCAAAATACCTTTGATATATGCAGCAGCCGCTTTACGATAGGAAGGAAAGCGGATAGTGACTGCTGTTTGGACATGCCTTCCATATCGAAAGAACACGCGGTTATCATACAGGAAGCGGATGGCTTTTATATTCAAGATCTTCATTCATCCAATGCGACGTATCTCAACGGAAATAAGCTGATACCTTTGGAACCGGTAATGTTGCATGATAACGATGAACTGATGTTTGCAGATACCGTTTTTCAGTTTCATGAGAGTAAACAGCATCATTAAAGATCGCTATAAGATCATAAGACAACTCGGCAGCGGCGGAATGAGTGAGGTGTTTTTATGTGAGGATCTGCTGCTGCACACATACTGGGCGGGAAAATATATTGAGAAAGAAAAAAACAACGCATATGCTTATGAAGCTCTGCGAAGAGAAACGGAGCTTTTGGTTCAGTTGAAGCATACGGGATTGCCGATGATCGTCGATTGTTTTGATGATGAGGAAGGATATCTCGTTATCATGGAGCTGATCAAAGGTACCTCATTGCGGGATGCTGTTGTAAAACATGCGGTAACACAGGAACAGATATGGAAATGGTCTTGGGATATTCTGCACATATTGCATTATTTGCATCATGAGATAGAACCGGCGATCATTTATCGTGATTTAAAACCGGAAAATATCATGCTTGATGCGTATGGTCATATAAAATTGATCGATTTCGGAACAGCGCTGCAGTCAGATAAAGGAAGGGTAAGACAGGATGTATGCATAGGGACGAAAGGATATGCTCCCAAAGAGCAGATGCGTCCGGGATGGATTGATTGCCGCAGTGATATTTACGCCTATGGCGCAACGCTTTATTTTCTGCATACGAGGCAAGTATATCAGCAAGGACAGCCGATCCCGCCGTCTTTGCTTCATGATGTGATGGAAGCGTGTTTGAAAGAAGAACCGGAGGATCGTTATCAAAGCGTAGTAGTTATACAGCGGGAATTTCCGGCATTTGTTAAGAAAAGAAACCGTCCTGTGTGGCTGTATGCATGCGGTGCCGTCTGCTTGTCGATAGCTTGTTTCAGCGATATGAGGATACGGTTTTTGTATAGGCAATATCACTCTTATATAGAACAGCGTGCCTATGAAGAGGCGATTGAGTTGCTTCCCTCTCAAAAGGAAGCGTATCTGTATGCATATGAGATGTATAAAAAGCAGGTGACAGACGATATTCAGACGGTTGCTTATGCCTTGCGGCAAATGGAGCGGTTCCCGTTGTATTTTCTATCAGAAGAAGATCATGATGAAGTGCTTCGCATGTTTGCTTTTGATTGCATGCGTCAGGAAACTGCGGATTTTTATCATCAGGCAGTGATATATTTTCGTCGGATGAGGCAGCGGGATGTTTCCATGTATATTCGCCTTTG
Organism: Erysipelotrichales bacterium; assembly: GCA_910575705.1. GTDB lineage: Bacteria > Bacillota_I > Bacilli_A > Erysipelotrichales > Erysipelotrichaceae > CAJTFG01. The sequence goes on from CAJTFG010000002.1 coordinate 24,643, forward strand.
TGATCTTTTAAGCAGGAATAAAACCTTGGATTATTTGACGATTCATGAAATGAGGGATATATTGCAGCAGTTGGAAACCGAAGCCGATCAAATGCGATATACGAGTTATTCTCTGCAGGTGTATGAGCTTTTGTTTGATTTGTATAATGCGCATGCCGATCAGCTCGGTGCATTGGCATATGATGCCATGGAACGCATTTGTGATAAGGGGATCGTACAGCTTTTAAGATGTGAAGGCTGTGAAGATCTGCTGAAGCAGTTTTATGAGTATAAGATACTGCTGTTTTTTCATCAAGGCAATTTTTATGATGCGCATATGCAGAAAGCACAAGCAAAGAATTTTTTTCAAATGATGATAGATACGTGGGAGGAGTATGAACAGCATGGGTTCGCTGCTTCTGATGATATAAGAAAGAAGATCGAGGAAGTTAAAAAGCGTTTATGAAACAGAAAGGAGATGTTGTATGCCTCTCTATATATGGACATCGATCCGCGTGATCTCTTTTGTTACCGCTGTTGTCTGTATGTTTTTTGCAATATGGAATCCGCATAGAACATTTATGAAAAGAAAAAAATCAAAGAAAGAGTTTTCAACAGCGGATATATCTTATGAGGATAATACGGTAAAACTGGAGGAGTTATGAAATCAAAAAGAGGACTGTTGTACAAGCTGTTCTGCCTTCTGCCCATTTTCTGCCTTTCGTCAATTCAAGGAGCGTCAAAGGAAGACATTCAAATATATTTCAACGGATGGCAGTTTCATATGGATGAAGAAGTACGTGATTATGTAGGAGGGCTGGATGTCAAAATCACAGCGGATCGGGATGTGATGGAAACGATGACGGTAGCGGTAAGTCAGGAAGGGATACCGGCAGATGTCGTGTTTTTTGAAGGCCTGGATACGCTGGCATTTCATTTGGAAGAAGGCGAAAACTATGCGATAGATATTGATTTTATGGCAGGTGGACAGAAGAAAAGCAGGCGTATTGATGATGTTTACGTTTATGATCATATTCCTGTTTTTGCAAATGAAGAAATGCTTGCGGATCGTTTTGAATCGGAGGAGATCATTCGCCTTCAGCTGAGGGAATATCACTATCTGGATATGGGTCGCTCGTATATACGCATAAATGATGATCTGCATGCATGGAAAAGAGAAGGGGATACATATGTTTTGTTTTTAGAAAAAGAAGGTATTTATGATGTTCAGTTTCATTTTTTTGATATGAATGGAAAGGAATACATCCAAACTGCAGAAATCACAAAGGAATATAAAAATAAAGAAATACAGATCACAGCGGAAGCTCCCGTTTATCAAAAAGATGATTTTCAATATTATCGAAAAGACGTGGAACTTGATTTTTACAGTAAGGTCATCCGCTTTGACAGGCTCAGCGTTCGCATGAATGACACAGAACATTACATAGACTGGCAGCCGTATCAAGAGGGATATCGCGGACGGCTGACACTGCAAGAGGAGGGAAGCTATGAAGTACAGGTATATTATCAAGATGAAAAATTGAAAACGCAACATATCATATTGGATAAAACGTCTCCTATGATTGAGGGAGGTACATTGGATCTTACATGTAATCCAAGTCCGCGGCCAGTAAATGTTCAATATCGCATACAAGATGAAAATATGGATGTGGGAAGAACGAAGATCGAAGTTTTTAAAGATGGTTATTTATTGGAAGTTCCGATAGAGGTGTTTCAACACGAAGATACACTTACGTATCTCTTTAGGTTGGAGGAAGACGGGATGTATACATATCGTTTAACCGCTATGGATATGGCAGGAAATGAACGTGTATTGGATAGTAAAGACACAATAGAAATCGACACGGTGTTTCCACATCTTGTTTTACGTAATAAACATCTGTTGCAGAACACTAATCAGGATGTAGAAATCGAATTTGCGGTTTCGGATTCTTCTTTAAACCGATATATATTGTGGATCAAAAAGGACGGGGTCATATTGGACGAGATTATCGGTACACAGGATATACAGAAGATATATCGCTTTCATGAAGAAAGAGGGACAAGTACGTATGAACTTCAGGCGGTTGCTTGGGATCGTGCCGGAAATGAGACGGTAAGCAAACCTGTTTCCTTTGTGATCGATAAAGAAAAACCGCAGATAGAAGCTTTCCTTCAAGGAACGATATATCAGTCTTCATTGCTGACAAATGCATCGGTTCCTTTACTGTTTCGCTGGCAAGATCCGTTTTGCCGCGAGGCGCAGCTGGTCGTTTATAAAAACGGAGAATGTATGGATGTACGCCGCTTTGATGATGTACGTACATTTCGTCGCTTGATCACCGCACTGCAACAGCGTATGGATGAGTATCGCTATGTCCTGCGTGTGTATGATCTTGCAGGGAATATGGCAGAGAGTACGGTGGAATTTGTCATTGATACGTATTTGCCGCCGCTCCGTATAAAAAACGATATTTTTCAAGGAAAAGCTAGCAATCAGTCATGGACACCGCTGTTGGAAGATGTCGGGAAGCATCTGACGGTTTTGGATGTAAAACTCTTGCGCGATCAAAAAGAAGTTCCTTACCGATGGGGAGATGAGATTCAAGAGGAAGGGATGTATCAATTGCATGTCATCGCTGCAGATGCTGCGGGAAATGTTACCATGCTTGCGGAACCGTTCTTCTTTGTTATCGATAAGAGCGCTCCGTGGATATATTTGCGCAATGTGGATGCGATGGAGGAAATTCCTTTTGTTTATGAAGGATCAAGTATACATGTAACCGCCGATACGGGTATGTTTCATAAGGATGTCATCACTTCTTTAAAAATAAACGGGGAGCAGCAGCTTCAAGAGGATGTAGTTCAATATGCCATGCATATAGAGGATCCCGGAGATTATCAGATCGATATTGCCGCAAAGGATGAAGCCGGTAATCAGAGTCAAAAAACGTATTTTTTTACCATACAGAAAAAGCCCGTTTTTTATGAATCTTGTATATGGAGTCTGCCTGCTACCTTATTGATGATCTATTTCGGAATTCGCCAATGGAAAAAGCATGCAGATCCTCGTATTAAGTGAAACACAGCTGTATTCCATCCGCTTGCCAGCTGCTGTCAGCGGGCAGTATTGCATATATGCAGAAGACAGAAAGGTTGCGGTGATGTCTGCTTATAAAGGGAAATGGCACTTATGTGCGGAAGATGGCCTTGTGATCAATCGGATATATACGCAGCTGTATGTAAGAAAAGACGAGACATATCTGTTTACCGAGAACGGCAAGGCGGTCATCATGCTACTGATCCGCGATGCCAAGAGTTATACATATAAAAAGTATGATGTTTGTCAGGATATCACCATAGGACGAAGTCCTTCCTGTACGATCGTATATCCCGATCCGTATATATCCGCCTGTCATGCAGTTCTTCATTATGAGCAGGGGGCGTATGTTTTAGAGGATCAAAGCAGTACCAATCACGTTTATGTCAATCGAAGACGCTTTCAGCATGGAACTTTGCGGATCGGTGATGTTGTGGAAATCATGGAATTGCAGATCGTTATCGGAAAAGGGTTTCTTGTGGTGAATGATGCTGCCGATATTACGATCGCACAGGAAATAAAGATGCATCATCCTGTTTATATAAAACCTGCCCATGTCCGTCTTCCCGTATATGTCCCTTCCTTTCGAAAGCAGGCTTCTTATATGCCTGCCTGCATAGAAGTAAAAGCCATGGAAGAAGTGCATCATGAGGACGAGATATTATCGATATTGAGAATGGGACCTTCTTTCATGGTAGGGATGGTTTCTTTGATGAACGCCGTTCTTATGTTTCAAAACGGTTCCTCATCGATGGCGGCGATGTCGATATCCATGTTTGTAGGGATGATCTTATTTCCTGTTCTTACGCACATATATCAAAAGCGAAAAATCATAAAAGAAAGACGAAGGATACAAGAAGAGTATGACATATATTTTCAGAAAATCATCGGTATGACAGAAGATGAAAAGAAAAGGGAAAGAGCATATTTCCTGTATGCGTTTCCGTCCTTGCAGACGATGTGGACAAAAAAGATATATTGGTATCGTACCGTTCAGGATCCTTATTTTCTTGTAATCCGCTTTGCTGTGGAAAATCGCAGCAGTCTTCTTGTCATTCATAATGAAAGCAATCGGGATATCCCCGTACAGATCTGTGATGTACCGGTTACTTTGGATTTGAAAAAGGAATATCTTATCAGTGTAAGCGGGGGGAGAGAGGATCTGCGAACCATGTTGCTGAATATGCTGTTGCAGGTGGCATTTTCTCACTCATATAAGAATGTGCGTGTTGCTTATATAGGAAAAGAAGATCTCTCTTTCATCCGTTGGCTACCGCATATGAGGGGGGATGGCTTGCGAGGATATTTTGATGATGAAAAAGCGATCATAGAATTTCATAGATCGCTGGAAGAGAAACTAACCAAAGAAAATGCAATAACTCCTCCTGTTGTATTGTTCTTATGGATAGAGGATCTAGCGGTAGTGGAAGGATTTCTTTCCTTTATCTTGCAGAAGCCTTATATGGGGGTGACGGTCTTTGTATTTTCTTTTCATACGGTTGCTGGTTGTCATGTGTCGGTTGACCTTGTCCAAAAGGAGTATAGCAGGCGATATGAGGAGAAAAAAGGAACATTTCAATGCGATACGGTAAACAATGTGACGAAGATGATTCACTTTTTGGCGAATTGCAGAACGCAGGATTTCCGCATGTTCGCATTTCCCAGAATGTGCTCGCTTTTATCTTTGTATCGTGTTCGTTTTGTAGAAGAGCTTCATATATGGAATCGCTGGGAAAAACATCAAAGTTATCATAGCCTTAAAGTGCCAGTGGGAATACAGAAGGATGGTAGTGTCCTTTCCTTGGATATACATGAAAAAAAGGATGGACCGCATGGTATTATCGCCGGTATGACGGGCTCGGGAAAGAGTGAATGCATCCTTACGTATCTGGTGTCGATGGCGATCAGTTTTCATCCGCGGGATGTATCGTTTATCATCATCGATTACAAAGGCGGCGGGATCGCAAAGCTTTTAGAAGCTCTGCCGCATGTAGCGGGAGTACTTACGAATCTTGACGATAAGCTTTTGGAAAGAGCTTTTGAAGCGCTGTCTTTTGAGGCAAGAAAAAGACAGATGCTTTTAAAAGATGCCGGATTGCGTTATCAGATCGCCAATATCGGCATCGATGATTACCAGAGACTGTATTATGAAAAGAAAGTAGCCGAGCCCCTATCACATATCCTGATCGTCTGCGATGAATTTGCAGAATTAAAGATGCAGCATCCCATGTACATGGAGCAGCTGATCTCCATTGCCAGGATCGGCAGGAGTTTGGGGATCCATCTGATTTTGGCTACACAGAAACCCAGTGGGATTGTGAATGATCAAATTTGGAGCAATACCAATTTTCACCTTTGTCTTAGAGTAGCCGAAAAAGCAGATAGTTTTGATGTGATCAAGCATCCGGATGCCGCATTTCTTACTTCCAGCGGTCAGTTTTATTTGCAGAACGGAAATGAAGAACGGCTTATCTTAGGATTATCCGCATGGGCACAAGCTGTTTATGATCCGGAAGAGATACCGTTTTCTTTCGATAAGATCTGTGCGGTTTCTCATACAGGGAAAACGGAACAAGAGGTATCTTTGAACGATATCGGGTTTCATGTACAAAACCGCAGAACGCAGTTAGAAGTTATTTTGCGTCATATTCAAACATGTGCAAAACAAAACGACATCCATTCCCGTTTGTGCTGGTTGCCTCCTTTGTCTTTTTCCAAATCTTTACCGGAACTGGAACAAAGCTATGGCATAAAAAAAGGATATGCTCTCATTGGTGAAATCGACGATATCTTTCGGCAGTGTTATTGCGGTTTTTATCTTTCTTTGCGAAAGAACAGCATTTTATATGGCACTCATCATCCGTCATCCTTTATTGCCGCGGTGCTCAGCGCATATATAAGGACATGTCCAGCAGATGGTTTTGATCTGTATATCATTGATATGGCAGAAGATTTTTTTCCGATGGTCCGAGATTGCGATATTGCCGAGAAGATCATACGTGGCAGTGAGATAAAGCGCATAAAAGTTTTATTTCAGAAATTACTGGATCGCTGTAAAGGCCTGAAAAAAGAAGAAGTGGAATACAGCTATGTCATCATATATGGCTATACCTTATTTGAGAGTGCATGTATGGAACAAAAAGAGGCTATGCATTATATGCTGAAAGAAGGAGATGCCAGCCGTATCCATTTTCTGATCACCACATATCACGAACGTGATATTTCTTATCATATAAAAGACTTATTTTCTGAGCATTACATGTTGGATGGATCATCAAAAGAATGTACAAAAGGCAGTTTTCAAAATAAGCATGTGTATGACTTTTGCGTAGCAAAACCGGATGAAGAGATCATTCGTATGAAAGGGTGAGGAGGATGATGAATGATACTGTGTTGGTGGAGGTATGGATACCTGCGGCATATTTTAAAAAAGATATGATTCTTCCGATGGATATGCCGATATATTTGATCATGCGCCTGCTTGATCATATGCTTCAGGAACTTGTTCCCTTTTCGATACAGCCGGAAACGGGGATATATCGAAAAAAGCCATTTGAAGGATTTTTACCTAATGCGACATTGAGAGACTATCAGGTGATGAATGCAGAGACATTCATCCTTTTGTAAAAGGAGAGAGCGACTACATGAAAATATTTGCCGATCCTGAGCGATTGGAACATACTGCTGCTTCGATGGAACAGCAGATAGATGAGTATGAAAGGCTTTATCATCAGTTATATGCCGTTGTAGATCAAATGCAGGAGGCTTGGAAAGGAAAAGATAATCTTGTTTATACCGAGCAGATCCGCAGTTTTTCCACAGATTTTATGAACATGAGCAATCTGATGAGAGATTACATAGCGTTTTTGCGAAGCAGCGCTGAATTGTATCGATCTACGCAGCATGAACTCGTTCAAAGAGCAAGATTGCTGAAAGGGTAAGCGATATGGATCAAATACAAATAACGCTTGCGGAAGTCGTACAGACAGCAGCTCAGCTACGCAACTGTAATGATCAGTTGAATGAGCGCTTGCTTACGATGAGGAAGATGATGAATGAACTGGAGCAAGGCTGGCAAAGTCCGGCTGCTGCCGCAATTCGTGAGAAATTCAACGGTATGCTCCCGGTATTTACGAATTATTATGAGATTATTTCGACATATGCCAAATTTCTGGATATGACCGCAGAAGCATATGAACAGATAGAAAATTCTATCTTTCAGCAGGCATCTTCTTTTCTATGATGGCGGATTTAAAAATTCACCAGCTGCAGCTGTTTCAATATGGGGAAACTTTATGGAAGCTGAAGCAGCAATTGGCACACTATGAAGCAGAACTATCGTTGTCTTGGCAAAGTGAAGAGGCGATCCCCTTTCGGGAGACTCTGGTAGAACTGCAACATCAGCTTCAGCTCTGCTATCAAATATGTGATGAGATTGCCGGCTCTATAAACGTTGTATATTGATCTGGAAGCATTAGAAGAAAAACGTCAGCAGCTCTCTTGTCTACAGGAGGAGCTTTCCCTTGTCTTGTGGGATTGCGAACACCGCTTCGCCAGACAGGTCAGCCTTCTTTTCCACTTGCGTAACGCATTGCAGAAAATGACAGAGATACAAGACTATCTGCAATATTCCTACCATGCCTACCGTGATGTGGAAGACCGATTAAAATGTCGGGAAGCCGCTTTCTCATCATCAAAGTGGAAGAGGAAAAATTTTGATTTTCAACATGATTTTTCCTTAAAGAACGGTTCAGATCTTTCGTTAGAAAACCTTACGCTCGGAATTGCAGCTATCGGACATGCGGATTTTGCACTCAGCCGAATTTTTCGCCAATCGACATATGGGAATTTTAACAGTTCTATCGGTATGGCTCTTGGCTATGCAGGTGTAAAGGGGACCAGCCGTGCTGTTTTGTTTAAGGAAGGAAGATGGGATCCTTCTTTGGAAATTGACGCAGAGGCCAGAGCTTCTTTGCTGCAAGCGGGCATTCGCATGGGATATCAAAATAAAATATGGGGATTGACGGGAGATGCGGCTTTGGATGTGGGAACAGCGTCCGCACAAGTAAAAGCGGTTATTTCAAAAGAAGAAATTTCTATGAAGGCAGAATGCGGTGCAGCGGCTGTCAGCGGGAAAGTGCACGGACGTTTTTCTATCTTTGGATTTCATGTAGATACGACGTTGAAAGGAGATATGCTGGCATTTGGCGGCGGTGCGGAATTTTCAAAAGGAAGCGGTTATGTAGAGATCGGCGGTGAATTTTCATTGTTTGCCGGTCTGGGATTTAAGATCAGAGTCAGCCGAGATTAAGGAGGTAGTATGAAATTTTATTTGCCAATCGGTTCTGTTGTTTTATTAAAAGGTGCTACGAAAAGGATCATGATCTGTGGACGATTACAAGAAAATACAAAGGATCACAAGTATTATGATTATTGTGCCTGTCTGTATCCAGAAGGCGTTCTGGATCCTGATGAACTGTATTTGTTTCAAGAAGAAGATATCGATAAGGTATTTTTTATTGGTATGCAGGATGCGGAGGAATTTGCTTTTCGCGAATTATTGGATCAGCATAATGTTCAAAAATAAAGCAGGGAAGCAGTGTGATAGAAGGATCATGCTGCTTTTTTTGTGGGAAGTGCGTTATATGAACAGGTAAGAGATTTTCTTTTTGATAGGAAAGAATTCAACTAAATTTATAATACTTTTATAAAGAGATATGCTATAATCATATAGATATGAAAAATATGTGTATGATATAATTGCACATATAAAAAAGAAGGTGTGAAGTCATGATCGTTCGTTCTATTGATGCAATTATTCGCATGCTTGATGCGGACTATATAGAAAATGGAGATATTGATGCGGAGATAATGGGTGTCAGTATCGATTCTCGAAAGATTGTGAAAGGGAATCTGTTTATCCCTATAAAAGGGGAGCGGTTCAACGGACATCAGTTTATTGAACAGGCGATTGAAAACGGAGCTGTTGCCGCGTTGTGGAACCGAGATGAGCCGAATCCTCCGGAAGATATCGTCGTTATATTGGTTGAGGATACGTTATCCGCTTTGCAGAAACTGGCGGCATTGTACCGCAGCCAACTGCACTTGAAAATAGTGGGCATTACCGGCAGCAACGGCAAGACGAGTACGAAGGATATCTTGGCAGCTATGCTATCCTCACGATATGTAACGCAGAAGACGCTGGGCAACTATAATAATGAAATCGGCGTTCCGCTCACATTGTTATCATTAAGCGAGCATTGTGAGGCTGCTGTCATTGAGATGGGAATGGAGAACTTCCATGAGTTGGATCTTCTTACGAAGCTTGTAAAACCGGATGTGGCGATCATAACAAATGTCGGAACCGCGCATTTAGAAAATCTTGGATCCATTGAAAACATCGCAAAGGCGAAGCTGGAAATCGTTCATGGTCTTGATCCAAATGGTCTTTTTATCTATAACGGAGATCAGCTTGTATTAACCAATGCGGTAAAAATGGAAGAAGTAAAAGGAAGTATTCGCATAAAGACGTTCGGAGAACAAAAAAAGAACGATGTTTATTTGAAATCGTTGGAACAGACAGCTGACGGACTGACATTTCAGATCAATGATGATGGACATAGCTATGAGATGAACATGCTGGGACGTCATCAGGCAATCAATGCCCTTGCTGCTATTATGGCCGCAAAAGAGCTCTCTTTGACGAGCGATGATATACAAAGAGGCTTGCAGCATATCGAAAAGACGGGAATGAGAAATGAACTGGTACAATTAGGCAGCTGCATGCTTTTGAATGATTCTTATAAATCCAATCCACAAAGCGCTATGGCAGCATTGGACACTTTGGAATCGATCGAATCTCCGTATAAGATAGCAGTTCTGGCAGACATGCTTGATCTGGGAGAGGAAACCAATATGATTCATTACAATTTAGGCAAGGCATTGGCCGATTATCATTTGGATGAGATTCTTACTTATGGCGAACTGGGACGGTATATTACGCAAGGAGCTAATGCTGCGATAAAAAATGCTTATATACGTCATTTCGTAGATAAGCGTGAACTGTTGGAGTACCTGCTTCCTTATGTAAAAAAGAAATGCATGATACTGGTAAAAGGTTCCAGAGGAATGCATATGGATGAGATCGTAGATGGATTAAAGGAGAGTCTGAAACATGAAAAAAATTAAACTTGCGGTTATTTTTGGCGGACAGTCCAGTGAATATCCCGTATCACTGCATAGTACGGCATCTGTATTACGGCAGATCGATACGAAAAAATATGAAATTTTGAAAGTCGGCATAAGTCAAGACGGAAAATGGTATACATATTATGGAGACATTGATGCATTGGAACACGATCAATGGTTGTGCGCGGATATGTGCAAAGAAACGGTTTTATCATGTTCTCAAGCATATAAAGGCTTCTTGGAATTAGAAGCAGATGGTACGTATCATCATATAGCCGTTGACTGTATTCTTCCGATCCTGCATGGAAAAAACGGTGAAGACGGAACCATACAGGGGCTATTTGAACTCAGCGGCATCTCTTATGTGGGCTGTGGTCATATGAGCAGTGCTATCTGTATGGATAAGGAGATGACGCATATTGTTGCGGAACACGCGGGAATTCCATGTGCTCCTTATATATGTGTGTATAAACGAGATGCTGCGGATCTGAAAAAGGTGTATGAAGATGCAAAAGCAAAACTGGGACTTCCGATCTTCATCAAACCGGCCAATGCCGGATCCAGCTTTGGAATCAGCAAGGTTGACGGTTTTGAAGAATTCGCAAAGGGAATGAGCGAGGCGTTTTATCATGATGGAAAAGGGAAAGTTATTTTGGAAACGACGATTGAAGGTTTTGAAATCGGCTGTGCTGTCATGGGAAACGACGTTTTGACGATAGGTAGCGTTGATGAGATAGAGATAACGAATGATTTCTTTGACTATGAGGGTAAATATGAAATGGTAAATTCGCATATTTATTGTCCGGCCCGGATTGATGAAGAGCTGTTTCAGAAAGCGCAGAAGATGGCTGCGGACGTATATCGCGCTTTAAACTGTCAGGGTATGACGCGTGTAGATATGTTTGTGACTCCTCAGCATACGATTGTATTTAACGAGTTGAATACCATTCCCGGCTTTACATCCACATCTCGCTATCCTAGTATGATGAAAGAGATTGGAATTGAATTTTCTGATTTGATCGATCGGTTAATAGCATTGGCTTTGGAAAAATAAAGAGAGGCGACAAGGTATGTTATCCTGCAGTAGCAGAGCTTGGGCAGAAATAGATTTGTCCCAAATCAGACACAATATTCAGGAAGTGCAGAAGCTCATTCCTTCCAAGACGAAGATCATGGCGATCGTTAAGGCGAATTCCTACGGTCATGGGGATGTGGTTATGAGCAGAGAACTGGAAGCTTGCGGAATTGATTTTTTTGGCGTTTCCAGCATTGATGAAGCACTCTCTTTAAGAGAAGGTGGCATTACGTCCCATATTCTTGTTTTGGGATATACACCGGCAGAGCATTTTCATTATATATCGGAATATGATGTCATTCAGAGTGTTATCAGCCTGGAATTTGCGAAAGAACTGAACGCTTATGCGGAATCGGTGCATAAAACATTTCCTGTTCATATCAAAGTAGATACTGGTATGTCACGCATAGGTATCCGCTGTACGGATGAGAATTACGGAATAGAAGAAGTAAAAGCCGTTTTTCAGTTGAAGAATCTGCATGTTGCGGGAATATTTTCTCATTTTTCCGTATCCGATAGTTTGGACGATGAGGATGATCTGGCTTTTACAGCACATCAGATTGAACTGTATGAACGCGTTTTGCAGGATCTGCGCTCCGCCGGTTTTGACTATGGTCTTACTCATATTCAAAACAGCTACGGCATTCTTAACTATCCGCACCTTTCTTATGATTATGTGCGTCCGGGCTTATTGTTTTTAGGCTGTACGAGCGACGATGCGATCGGTATTCGCACAAATCCCGATTTTCATCCTATCATGTCGCTGAAAGCCAATGTTTCGCTCGTTAAAGAAGTAGAAGCGGGTTCCAGTATCAGTTATGGAAGGCATCATCGCTGTAAAGCTATTTCTAAAACGGCGACGTTATCGATCGGCTATGCGGATGGGATCCCGCGTTTTATATCCAACCGCGGAGGTTATGTACTGATTCACGATCAGAAGGCGCCTATTCTCGGTAATGTGTGCATGGATCAGATGATCGTCGACGTGACGGATATTCCGAATGTAAAAGAAGGCGATACCGCCGTTATCTTCGGCCGTGACCATCATGAGGTCATCACGGTGGATCAGCTTTCTCGTCTGTCACAGACGATCAACAACGAAACTTTTTGCCGCATCAGTGCCCGCGTACCGAGAATATATAAAAAGTAACCTTGTTTTAGGAGGTAATGAAGATGTTTCATTTTGGTTTTTCCTATATAGGGTTATTGTTTTTACTCATGCTGATGATACCTAATCTTTTATGGACAAAGCATCAGCCGCAAGGTTATGAATATTATGTAGATCATGAAAATCGTATATTATTGCTGTTGGAAAGAACAGGTGAAATACTGACATCGGTAATTGTGCTTATATTTACCGATTTCAATCTTCAGCCGCTATCGATGAAGTATATATGGCTTCTTATCGCTTTTTTGTTCATGGGTTTATATGAACTTTACTGGATCCGTTATTTTCGCAGTCCGAAAACCATGCGGGACTTTTACAGCGGTATAGCAGGCATTCCGATCGCGGGAGCTGTTTGTCCAGTGCTGGCTTTTTTGTGCTTGGGCATTTACGGTCATAATATTTGGCTTATCATAGCGGTTGTGGTATTAGGGATCGGTCATATCGGAATACATTGGAATCACCATAAAGAAGTATGGTGAGATATCCGTTTTTCTATAGTTAACAAGGAGGATAAGATGAAAAAACAATATGCTGTTATTGATATTTTAAAATGTATATGTTCCTTGCTTGTCGTTGCCATCCATACTGCACCACTTATGGATATTTCAGCGGATGCGAATTTTTTTGTGGTACAAGTCGTGGCACGCTTGGCAGTGCCGTTCTTTTTCATCATCTCGGGTTATTTTGTCTTTACTCATATCAACATGACCAAATCATGGTCAGATCCGGATAACTTGGCATACATAAAGACATATTTAAAGAGGATATGCCGTCTGTACGTCTTATGGACGCTTTTATATCTTCCCTTGACGGTGCGGGACATTTTGCAGGAAGGTGTTTCAATTGCGGTAATTTTGCGATACATAAGAGATTTTTTTCTAAATGGCAGCTACTACCATCTTTGGTATCTTCCGGGACTGGTGTTTGCCGTACCCTTTGTCTACTATATGCTACTGCGATATGGTAAGAGAACGACCTTTTTTACCGTTGTTATCTTGTATGTCTTTGGATTTTTTTATAATATCTTCAGTCCTTTTCTATCCGATCATCTATGGATCGAATGGTATGGCACTCTATTCAAAACGACGAGGAACGGACTGTTTCTCGGATCTTTGTTCATCTTTTTAGGTGCTGTTCTTGCGCATTGCGAGGAACTCATGGATAAGAAGACGTGCTTGCTTGCCGGTGTTGTCAGTTTTACCGCAATGGTAGGGGAAGTATATGTATGGAAGGGGCTTGGATACATGCATGATCTGGCAAGTATGTACTTGTGTTTGGCACCGACGGTATTTTTCCTGTTTCAGTACATTTTGCAGACGGAAGTACCGTATCGTCCATTATATAAGTCCCTTCGTGGGATGTCGACCTTCATTTATGTATCTCATATTTTCTTTGTCGTGCTGTTTAACATGTTAGTGCCGCAATGGAATGCGCTGTATATTTATATCGGTGTTATTTTATCATGCGGTTTATGTTCTTATGGCATCGTCCGCCTTTCCTATCGATATCCGAAACTGAAAGTATTGTATTAACGGGAGGCCGCTTATGATTCGCATTTATGAAATACGGCTGGATATCCATCAGTCGAAGGAAAAGATTCCCGAACTCATCATAAAAAAATTACATATAAAAAAAGAAGACCTCTTATCCTATCGTATTTTTAAGGAAAGTATGGATGCCCGTAAAAGTGATATGATCTATTTCAGCTATTGTGTGGATTGTGAAGTGCGCAATGAGCAGAAACTGTTGAAAAGACCATCACGAATTTACGGGAAAGCACCGGATATGCGTTACGATGTTCCAAAGCACGGAGTGCTTCCTTTGTCGCAACGGCCGGTCGTTGTCGGATTCGGCCCTGCCGGTATGATGGCCGCATTGCTTCTGGCACAGGAAGGATATCGTCCTATTGTATATGAACGCGGCGGTGATGTCGATGAACGGATAAAAGCGACTGCTCGTTTTTGGCAATACGGATTATTGGATGAAGAAGTAAACGTACAGTTTGGAGAAGGCGGTGCGGGAACATTTTCCGATGGTAAGCTGACGACCAGAGTTAAAGACTTGCGTTCCCGCAAAGTGCTGGAAGAACTTGTTCGTCATGGCGCCCCGGAAGAAATTCTATATGAAGCACATCCGCACATCGGAACGGATCGTCTGCGTGATATCGTTCGAAATATTCGCAAGGATATTATTTCGTTAGGCGGAGAGATACACTTTCATGCAAAGGTAGAAGATTTTCAAATTACCGATCGTCATATAACGGGTATTTCGGTAAACGGACAATGGACAGCCTGTGAAGAGGTCATCTTGGCAATCGGTCACAGCGCCCGTGATACCTTTCGTTGTCTGTATGAACGAAAGGTGGAGATGAGTGCCAAGGCGTTTGCGGTCGGTGCCCGCATCGAACATCTGCAAAGCTTTATCGATGAACGGCAATACGGCAGTTTCAGCGGTCATTCACGATTATCCGCCGCATCGTATCGATTTGTACATACAGCTTCTGACGGGAGAGGCGTATATACGTTTTGCATGTGTCCTGGAGGAACCGTTGTGGCGAGTGCTTCATCCAAGGGACATCTTGTCGTAAACGGAATGAGTGAATACGCCCGGGATAAAGCGAATGCCAACAGTGCTGTTTTGGTACAGGTAACGCCTCATGATTTTGGAGAGCATCCTCTTGATGGCATACAGTATCAGGAACATTTGGAACGACAGGCGTTTCTGTTTGGTCAAAAAAGCTATCAGGCGCCGGCACAGCGGGTAGAAGACTTTTTAAACTATAAAAAAGGAGATGTTGCGGACAGCTGCATATGTCCGAGTTATGCTTTGGGAGTTGTAAATGTGGATCTGCATGCGTTGTTTCCTGCCTATATCGGCTCCGCTATGCGTGAAGGGATTCTGGCATTTGATAATAAAATGCCGGGATTTGCGAAAGATGCCGTTTTGACGGCGCCAGAAACGAGATCGAGTTCGCCGGTACGCATCTGCCGCAATGAGGATTCTTTATATTCGGTCAACACCAAAGGCTTATATCCATGCGGAGAGGGCGCAGGCTATGCCGGAGGAATCGTATCCGCCGCGATCGACGGTATTCGATGCGCTGAGAAAATCATAGGATCTTACTGTAAAAAACGAAATTAGATTTTCGTTTTTTTTTAAGCATTTTTTGTCGGGAAGGAACGTATTTTATAACGAGGTGTAATTCATGAGCAAAAAATGTCGATATACGATTTATGGGGTACTGGCCGTTTTTGTGGCTGTCATTCTCAGTGCCCTTATAAAATTTCTGTTTTTCAGCGGGTTGTTTGTTCCGCTTCTCGATGTCAACGGAGAATCCCACATTCAAGTGGAAGTGAATCAGGAATATCAGGATGCCGGTGCCAGTGCATCGTATCGGTTTCAAGACATCAGTTCGCAGATCGAAACAGAAAATAAAGTTGATTTCACAAAGATCGGCACATATGAGGTAAAATACTATCTCAAGGGTTATGATAAAAGTGCTGTCAGAACAGTAGAAGTCGTTGATACAACACCGCCCGTGATTACCTTGCAGGGTCCTGAAACACTGCGCGTATTTGAGTTCACACAGATGGAAGATCCGGGTGTACAGGCATATGACAATAATGATGGAGATATTTCATCTCATGTTGCGTTGGACAGTCAGGTAGATATGGAAAAGCAGGGAAGCTATGTGATTACGTATACAGTTACGGATAGCAGTGGTAACACAGCATCGATGGAACGCAAGGTAGAAGTATGCGAAGATCCGACTAATGTGAAAGTCTACTATGCCCATGATGATTATGATAATACCGCAGAAGAATGGTGGTTTGAAAAGAATAAGAATCATGAGCGTAATAAAGGAGCCCGCGATGAAGAGCTTATACGGCAATATGATGCATATTATTTGGGACCTGATGAAAAGGTGATCTATCTCACATTCGATGAAGGTGGGAATGATATCACCTATATTGAAGAAATTGCCCAGATCCTTGATGATAACGATGTCGATGCCACGTTCTTTCTTACCCGCAATTATATAAAAAACAATCCGGAATTTATGAACAGCCTTGTCGATAACGGACATCTTGTAGCAAATCATACGTGGCATCATTACGATATGCCGACATTGGCAAATGCCAATGATATCGATACCTTTGTTTTGGAACTGACAGAAACGGAAAAAACCTTTATGGAAGTGACCGGGCATGAAATGAAAAAGATCTTTCGGTTCCCAAAAGGCGGAATGTCGCTTCGTTCATTGAAGATCGTTCAGGATCTCGGATACAGCAGCTTTTTCTGGTCACATGCTTATTATGACTTCGCAGAGGATGTATCCAAACAGGAAGCACTCACATCTATGATGGATCATTATCATAACGGCGCTATTTATCTTCTTCATCCAAGCAACAAAGGAAATTATTTGGCAATGGATGAATTCATCAAAAACATGAAGGATTTGGGATATGAATTCCGTACCGTGGATACGATCGTAGAGCCACAGCCGTAAATTCCTTTTTAAAAATCATTGAAAATCAGCCTTGCCGCGGAAAATATCTTGTAGGATATTTTCTAGCGGCAGGTTTTTTATATGAGTATGTAGGAAATGTTGAGGAACAGCGTATCGTAACCATATGAATCAGCAAAGATATAGCTCTGGAGAAGTGTGGAATAAGGGAGCGGATATAAGAAAAGGTATGGATTCTCGGGAAATATCAATTATGTGAAAATATGTCAAAAATATGAGAATGGAGTTGCCTTTGTATAATAACTCGGCTATAATGAATGGGAAGTTTAGAATAGGAGGTCATTTTACATGACAGAAACAAAGAAAATTGTCTGGTATAACCTGGCGTTCATGGCATTTTCTACCGTTTGGGGCTTCGGAAACGTATTAAATGGTTTCGTATATTTCAACGGTATTCAGGTTATATTCAGCTGGGTTCTGATGTTCGCTTTATATTTCGTGCCTTATGCATTGATGGTGGGTGAACTGGGATCTGCATTTAAAGACTCTGGAGGAGGAGTCAGCTCTTGGATCAATGAAACGATTGGTCCGAAGTTTGCTTACTATGCAGGCTGGACGTATTGGGCATGTCACATTACATATATTGCCAGCAAGGGAAGCGGTGGTTTGAAAGCTCTGAGTTGGGCAGTATACAGAAATGCGGAAACGTATGATACGTTCCCGACGTTGAATGTTCAGTTAGCGACACTGGCTGTATTCTTGTTCTTCTGCTGGGTTGCCAGCATGGGATTGAATCCGCTGAAGAAACTGGCTACGATTGCCGGTTCCTCTATGTTTGTAATGTCTATCTTGTACATCATTATGATGTTTGCGGCACCGATGATCAATCCGAACGGCGGTTTTGTATCTATGGATTTCAGCTGGGATAAGATCGTTCCACAGTTTAATGTGAATTATTTTACATCGCTGTCTATCTTGGTATTTGCAGTCGGCGGCTGTGAGAAAATTTCTCCGTATGTAAATAAGGTGGAAAACCCTAGCAAGGGATTCCCGAAAGGTATGATTACCTTGGCGATCATGGTTGTCGTATGTGCGATCTTAGGTACGATTGCTATGGGTATGATGTTTGATCCTGAAGTTATCAATGAAACACAAGATTCTTTCAATTCTTATGTATCTAACGGATCTTACTGGGCATTCCAGAAATTAGGAGAATACTATGGAGTTGGTGATCTGCTGTTGATTGTTTACGCATTGTGCAACGCGGTAGGACAGTTCTCTACATTGGTATTGAGTATCGATGCTCCGCTTCGAATGCTGTTGGATAATGAGCAGGCCAGAGAGTTCATTCCAAGCGGTTTATTGAAACAGAATAAACGCGGTGCATATATCAACGGTATTTTGATGATCGTTGTATTGTCCGGAAGCATTATTTTGATTCAGTCTTTTGTACCTGGTGCAGCAGCGGTACTGGCACAGCTGAACAAGCTGAATTCCGTATGTATGCCGCTTCGTTACCTTTGGGTGTTCGCTGCTTATATCGCTCTTCGCAAGGCTAGAGAAAAATTCAATCCAGAATATAAATTTGTGAAGAATCAAGGTGTAGCTCTAGGGTTCGGAGCATGGTGTTTTATTTTGACAGCTGCTTGCTGTATTTTGGGAATGTATGTGGAAAATGATATTTATTCTACAGCGTTGAACGTGATCACACCATGTATTCTGACAGCGTTAGGTCTGATCTTACCGATGATCAAAAAAGCGCAGGATAGCAAATAAAGAATATATCGTAAGCGGTATCCTCATGGGGTATCGCTTTTTATATGAGATCTGCAGCAGTCTGTAGGATATACTTTTTTGGGAACCGCAATATTAATTTTTCTACAGCTGTGCTATACTATAGTAAGCAATAGGAGGAACGTATATGTATAATGAGATTGCTAAGGATTTGCTGTCATTTATTACAAAGAATCCTACTCAATTCCATGTGATCGATAACACGAAGAAGGAATTGCTGGAAAACGGATTTACAGAGCTTTTGGAAGGTCAGCCTTGGAAGCTGGAGCAGGGGAAGAGCTATTTTGTAACACGCAATTATTCTGCTATCATCGCTTTCAAGATGGGTACAGATTTACATAACTACAGTTTTAATATCACTGCGGCGCACTCTGATTCGCCTGCGTTTAAGATTAAGGAGCATGCAGAACTGTCCGTAAAAGGAAAGTATATGCAGCTGAACACGGAAGGCTACGGCGGTATGCTGGATGCTCCGTGGTTTGACCGCCCTCTTTCTGTCGCAGGGCGCGTATTGGTAAAAAACGGGGATTCCTATGAAACGCGGTTGCTGAATGTGGATCGCGATTTACTCGTAATACCGAATGTTGCGATCCATATGAATCGAACGGTAAATGACGGATATACGTATAATGCGCAAGTAGATATGCTTCCGCTGTTTGCGGGTGCGGATGCTCAAAAAGGAGCGTTCAAAGAATTGATAGCAAGTGAGCTCGGCGTAAAGAAAGAAGATATTTATGGAACGGATTTGTTTTTATACAGTCGTGTTCAGCCGTCTATCTGGGGATTGAATAATGAATTTATATCATGCGGCAAGCTGGATGATCAGCAGTGTGTATATGCATCATTAAAAGCTTTTCTGAAAGGATATAATGAACGTTCTGTCAATGTATTCTGCGTCTTCGATAATGAGGAAGTAGGATCCGGAACGAAACAGGGAGCTTCTTCCACATTCCTTTATGACGTATTGCAGCGTATAAATACAGGACTCGGAAAAGAGGAAGAGGAATATTATCGTGCGGTAGCTTCCAGCTTTATGCTTTCAGCGGACAATGCACATGCTGTCCATCCGAATCACCCTGAAAAAACCGATGCTGAGAATTGTGTATATATGAATGAAGGGATCGTTATTAAATTTTCTGCGAATCAGAAATATACGACGGATGCCATCAGTGAAGCTGTATTTAAAGGAATTTGCGAGAAGGTCAATGTTCCGGTGCAGTATTTCCATAACCGTTCGGATATGGCAGGAGGCAGTACGTTAGGAAATCTTTCTTCTTTGAAAGTAAGTTTGAATATGGTAGATATCGGCTTACCGCAGTTGGCTATGCATTCATCCTATGAAACAGCGGGAATTAAGGATACGTATTATATGATAGAGGCAATGACCGAATTCTTTAATTCCCATGTGGAAGAAACAGGCTGCGGAATGTTGAAGGTAACGAAATAAATTGGAGAGAATTCATGGCGAAAAAGAATGAGAACAAGATGCCGACGGATAGAACACTGCTTTATACGGCAAACGAGAAGGCTTCCGATCTGCAGGCAGTGTATCGGGATACTTATGATCAGCTCATCAATTATCTGCTTAAACATGAAAAAGACGATCATCGTCTGAAATTTATCGCAGAATATATGACAGATGATCTTTTGGAAGCACAAGAAAAAGGAATTGCCGTGAAAGCGAGGGTAGGATCGGATTATAAAGCATATATCAAAAAAATAGAAAAACGTATCAATTTTCGCCAAGAGGCAAAAAAACAGCGTGATATCGATTATGAAAAGTACACGATTTCATCGATTTGGCTTGTTTTGATGATGTTTATTTCATTGCTGTTTATCCGAAACTGGATCACGGAAGAGTATATCATTTCATTTGCTGTCGATGGACTTATAGGTGCTGTTGCGATTTATTTCGGTATTGCGAATTTCTTTACGAAATATCGTGTTGTAAAGCGATACCACTTTCCCGATATGCTTATTTATTTGGATATCATCGTTTTTATTCTGTGTTTGGTCGTCAAATTCACAATGCCGGCAGAATACGGGAATTTTGATATTACCTTTTTGATCCTTGTGTGTTCTTATTTGATTCCTAAAAAAAGGATCCGCCACTTGTTTGAGACTGTTGCATAACGTCCGCATATGCGGACGTTTTTAATAGGAGTGCACTAAAAGAATTCCCCATGAGCGAATCTCATAAAAAAAGCCCATTTGCATGGGCGTGTATCTTTACTGGCGGAGAGTATGAGATTCGAACTCATGGTGGCGTTAACCACACAGCCTTTCCAAGACTGCACCTTAAACCACTCGGACAACTCTCCAAAGCTGTTACTCATATAATTTTAATGATTTTCATGAAATTGTCAATGATAATATAGCGAGCATTCTTCTTTTGTAAATATATATGTTGATCGGTAATTTTTAACCATTCTGATAGATGAAGGTCATTTGAACAAATTATGGAAATAATCAAAACATGAAGCGAAAAAAAGTTTTGTTGAACTTAGAAATAGATATGTATTTATTGGAGAGGTGTAATGTGATATGATAAATACGGTAAAGAAGTATTGAATGGATGAAGATTAGTTGAATTTCCCTATTCAAAATAACACCGGTGTCGTGGCTGAAAAAAGCACAAAACGTTTATTTGAGGTTTTAGTGTTGTGTTATTTTGAATAGGTACAAAACATTTAAATGGTTCCATTGATAATGTATTTGGTTTTAGTGTTGTGTTATTTTGAATAGGTACAAAACTGAAGGATATCTGGGAAAACAGAAAGACAAGTTTTAGTGTTGTGTTATTTTGAATAGGTACAAAACCGCATAAAACCCTTTATTTATGCGTATATGGTTTTAGTGTTGTGTTATTTTGAATAGGTACAAAACTCGTAGCCTTTATAGTCAGCAATATTATAGGTTTTAGTGTTGTGTTATTTTGAATAGGTACAAAACATAAAAAATATAATATGGTTCCTGAATATGGTTTTAGTGTTGTGTTATTTTGAATAGGTACAAAACGATTTTGAAAATTATAAAACATCAAAGGAAGTTTTAGTGTTGTGTTATTTTGAATAGGTACAAAACTACGCGTATATCGTTATGGCGGATTTGTTTGTTTTAGTGTTGTGTTATTTTGAATAGGTACAAAACAATGGTGGAGGTGCTCTTCCGCCATGTAATGTTTTAGTGTTGTGTTATTTTGAATAGGTACAAAACCTTTTTCGTTCATCAAGTCAACTTCTTCTGGTTTTAGTGTTGTGTTATTTTGAATAGGTACAAAACGCGTCAATCGTGCGCCCTGTATGCTTTCCCGTTTTAGTGTTGTGTTATTTTGAATAGGTACAAAACCCCATTTCCTACTTGATGTAATGGGGCTGAGTTTTAGTGTTGCGTTATTTTGAATAGGTACAAAACGCTCTCCTTCTTTAATTGGTGGCGCTTCTGGTTTTAGTGTTGTGTTATTTTGAATAGGTACAAAACTTTAGTTTCATGCCTTTATACATAGTTCCTGTTTTAGTGTTGTGTTATTTTGAATAGGTACAAAACCGTATGTGACCAAAGAGATCAAGTTGTTATGTTTTAGTGTTGTGTTATTTTGAATAGGTACAAAACGCTTGTGTAGGTGGATATCTATACAGTCAAGTTTTAGTGTTGTGTTATTCTGTTAAAAATCATAGAGAATTTAGGTGTTTATTGGCGAATATGCGTATATATAAGAGAAGAAAGACAGCAGGATTCATAAAGCTTTTCATCTGTACATAGCCTTTAATGAGGTGATGATATGGAAAATAAGAAATTCATCGTATCTGCAGCCATTCTTTTTTCCATTGCTTTCGGTATCTTATACTATATGATCTTTACGAACTTTGTTCAGGTTCATGAGGCGGAATATATGTATATGAATCAGGTAGGACTGTATAAGAGTTCAGAAAATGCAAACAATATGGCAGCGCGTTTAAAAGAAAATGGCTTTGATTGTTTTACGATGAGAAAGGATGATGAGCTTATTGCTGTTGTCTGTTCTTTGAGTGATCAGGAAGAAGAGACAAAGGGGCAGCAGGCAAAACTGGAAGAATTGGGATATACCTACATACAGAAAAGCATGCTGATAGAAAATCCGGAGATCATGGATCTTCTTCACAACAAGGAGTACAGTAAGGCATTGGAGATGATCAATAACGAAAATAAAGGAACTGACGCACAATGAGCGTCCGCGTGAAAAAGCATTAAAACACGGTATAGCCAGTTTATCCAATCGGGAATTGCTGGCTATTATTTTACGAAATGGAACGAAGACGCATTCGGCATTGGAATTGGGCGATGATCTTTTACAGTCGTACCATTCTTTTTCTAATTTGAGCACAGCTGCTTTGCATGATTTGAAAAAAGTAAACGGGATCAAAGAAGCCAAGGCTCTCCAGTTGATGGCCTGTTTTGAGATCAACCGTCGTCTGTCTTTAGAAAGAACACGGGAAAGCCGTCTGATGAATCATCCTAAAGAATTTGTCACATGGCTGAATCAAGAGATTGGGAATCAGATGCAGGAGCATTTTCTCGTCGTATTTCTAGATACTAAAAACATTATGATGGAATACAAAACCATTTTTATCGGAACGATCAATATGTCATTGATCCATCCGCGCGAAATTTACAAGGAGGCTCTGCATATCGGTTGTGCCAAGATCATATGTGTCCATAACCATCCCAGCGGTGATGTAAATGCATCCAGAGAGGATATCATGATCACAAAGCGTCTTCAGGAAGTCGGAGAGATCGTTGGAATACCGCTGTTGGATCATATCATCGTGG
Source organism: Erysipelotrichales bacterium (assembly GCA_910575705.1). GTDB lineage: Bacteria > Bacillota_I > Bacilli_A > Erysipelotrichales > Erysipelotrichaceae > CAJTFG01. The sequence continues at coordinate 48,224 of CAJTFG010000002.1, forward strand.
GGAAAAATAATTATTTCAGTTTGCGTGAAAGGCAATTAATTGATTGAAGTTGCCTGAAAATCCTTATATAATAAGTAAAGAAAAGTCAGGTGATCAGATGTCTAGGTTTACAAAAGTTCAAAAAATCATCATGGGATGCATAGTCGCAATCGTTTTGTTGGGCTTTATCATTCGAACGCTTGCGATATCCTCTACATCGATCGCTTATGATGCGTTTACGATGCTTCGTTATGGACTGATAGAACAGCCGTTGCGCACTGCGCAGTCTTGGTTGGAGGATTTTTCGTCTTTGTGGGCGGTAAAAGAGGAAAATGATGCACTGAAGATGCAGTTGGCACAGCAGATGCAGCTGGAGGCCGATTTAGAAGAGGCAATTCGTAAAAATGCAGAATATGAAACGATGCTGGAACTTGGGGAAAGCGTTCCTTACGAAAAGATATATGCTAATGTTCTGGTACGGGATCAGGAGCTTTGGAATAATGAGATTACCATCAGTAAAGGTGCTCATGACGGCATTCAAAAAGACATGGCGGTCATGTCAAATACGGGAGTTATCGGTAAGATTTCGGAAACGGGAGAATTTACAAGCAAGGTGAAATTGTTGACATCACAGGATCATTTAAACAATGTATCCGTTAAGATCAATTTGGATGGCGATGCGGTAAGCGAAGGTGTATTGGAACGATATGACGCTGAAGAAGGGCTTTTTATCATTCATTTGTTTGACGATACATCGGATATACAAAAAGATATGAAAGTAGTGACATCCGGAAAGGGCGGTGTGTATCCTTCCGGACTTTTGATCGGGACGGTAAACAGTGTGCAGTCGTTGAAAAATCAGATCGGAAAGAGCGTCTATGTAGTTCCTTCTGCTACGTTTCAGTCGTTTGATGTCGTAATGGTCATCAACCAGGGAGGCTCCTGATATGAATATACTGTTTGTTTTTGTTTCCTTTCTGATCGATGGGATCATCATGGCGTTGTTTCCGGCAGATTCCGCTATGCAGTCCGTCTTTTTCGTAAGCAATCTGGGTTTTTGTGCTATGGTGCTGACATTGAAAGAATATGAATCGATAAACGCTTATCTTTTTGCTATATGCTGGGGCATATTTTATGACTATTTTTATGCGGGAACCTTTTTGGTCTATGCGATCGCATTTGCCTTTATCGCTTTTCTGATGCAGCTTTGGTCGAAACATGTCACAGATACGATATTGGAGTCACTCATCATCTGTATTTCGACATTGTTCGTAAAGGATTGTGTGGTATATTTCTATATGAGGTTTCAGTCTGTTATTCAGATGGATATCGCCACATGGTTTTTACGTCGTGAATTTTTAACCATATTGATGAATATATTGCTTGTCATATTGGCGGTCGGCATCATCCATTTGAAAAACGATTATTTGAAACGGCGCGAACTTCGTATTCGCAAAGAGGAGAAGATCGAATGGATGAAGTTAAGATAAAGGCGCATAACCGTGATTATTATGTTTACTGCTCTTTAGAGCATGAATCTGTTTTTTTTAATATGCTGGAGACGAAGCTGAAAGCGTGTGTCAGGGGAGATCATACGTTAGAGGCTTTTTTTTGCTTTCGTCAGGAACTGACATCGTCGCAGATGCTGAAGCTTCTGCAATGTGCAAATGAACACGGAACTCTTATCAAGGGGCTGTCTCTGCCTTTAAAGCCTTCGGCTATCCGTATCATTGAAGAACCTCTTTTTTCCGGACAGACGTATTGTTTTGATGAAGATGTGATGATCATGGGAGCTGTGAGTGCGGATACCTTTATAACATGCAGTGAGCATATGTATGTGTTGGGAGAAGTGCGTGGAAATATCGATCTTCTCCATGAAGACTGTAAAATTTATGCTTCGCGCTTTACGCAGGCAAATATTCGGATCTGTGATAGTCCTTATCAAAATGTGACAAGTTTTGCACCAGCCAAGATTTACTATAAGGATATGCTCTTACAGATAAAGGAATACAAGGAGGAAAAAATGTGGGACAAACAATTGCGATAACCTCCGGAAAAGGCGGCGTTGGCAAAAGCAGTGTATGTGTGAATATCGGTTTCCATCTGGCCCGCAAAGGATATCGGGTTTGCATGATCGACTGTGATCTGGGATTGAAAAACCTGGATGTGATGATGGGGTTGGAAAATCGCGTGCTTTACGATCTTCGTGATGCTATGGAGGGAAGATGTACATTACAGAAGGCAGTTTTAAAAGACAAGCGGGAAGATAATCTGTATTTGCTGCCGGCTTGCAAATCCGTGAATTTAAAATATTTTCAGGGAAGCGATCTGAAAGCCGTTGTTGCGGAGCTGAAAAAGAGTTTTGATTACATATTGTTGGATACGCCTGCGGGAATCGAGTCGGGATTTGTTCACAGCATTGCCTGCTGTGAGCGTGTGATCCTCGTTACGACTTTGGATATCACTGCTGTACAGGATGCCGATCGTATTATCGGTATATTGATGAAGGAGGATATTCAGGATATCGAATTGGTAATCAACCGACTGAATCCAAAGTACATCGAAAAAGGCATTTCCATCCGTTTGGAGGATGCGCTGTCTTGGCTGTCCATTCCTTTGTTGGGATATGTCTTTGATGATGAGAGCGTCATTCGTGCAAATAATCGCGGCATACCGGTCGCATTAAACCAATCCTCCTATATCAATGAATGCTATCAATGTATTGTGAAACGGCTTTTGAAGGAAGATGCTCCGTTACCTAAATATAAGGAAAAAAAGCTTTTTCAGAAACTTTTCGGCTAAGGGAAAGTTTCTTTTCTTTTTACTTGATTGATGATAGAATATACGAAAAGGAGGGTTGTCATGTTTAAAAGGATACTTGTTTATCTGGATACGGTTTTCAGCCCGAAGGTACTGTTTAAGATCATTGCAGCCCTGACGATCCTCTTTCTTTTGATGAAGACAGATGCGGTATGGGGAAACTGGATATCGCTGTTAAAATCAATAACACAGCCTTTTATCATCGGATTTATGCTGGCTTATGTCATGCAGCCGATGGTGGATCATATGGTGAGGAAAGGACTTTCGCGAAATCTTGCGATCGTTATATTATGGGTCGCTTTGATATTGGCGCTGACATTGCTTATCGTTCAGTTGTTCCCTTTGTTGTATGATAAGATTAATGAGTTTTTATCTTCGGTTATTACGGGTATACGTTGGGTCGGTGATAAATTAAGCACATACGGCGATTTTGACGGGATATTTAAGATTCAGAATTTTACCGATTCTCTGATTAAGATGATCCAGCCTTATGATGAATGGCTTCCGAATATCGTTTCCGGACTTCCTGGATTTATGAATACTTTTTTAAATACGATTACCAACACGCTTCTTTCAATTATCATCGCGATTTACATGCTGTTTGATTTTCAAAAGATCAAGCAGAACATTGCTCGCTTCTTTAATGTTTTTTATAAGGAGAGCAGTATTTATCTTCATCAGATCGATGAAGATGTCAGCATATATCTGAAGTCGTTGTTTCTTTTGATGATCATCAAATTTGTTGAATATTCGGCTTTTTATTTTTTAGTTGGTCATTCGGATTGGCTGATCGTCGCGCTTCTTGCGTCTATAGGTTTATGGATCCCTTATCTGGGCGGTACGATTGCCAACGTCATCGGTATACTGACCGCCTTGTCGCTCTCACCGATCCGTATTTTTATCTTGATCATCGGTATCTGCATATTGGCTAATGTGGACGCTTATATCATCTCTCCGCTTGTGCATGAGCGAAGGAGTGATCTAGGACCGCTTTCTACTTTGTTTGCGGTATTCGCCGGCGGTGTTCTGTATGGAGCTGTCGGTATCATGATTTCCATTCCTGTGGCAATTGCTTTGAAGAGCATGCTTCAGGTATACGATGAAATGAACAAAAGCGAAGATGTGTAAAAGCAGCTTTTGCTTTTTTTTAGAAATTTTGTCGAGCGAAAGACAGACAATATTATACAGATCAGACATATGCTTTAACAAAGGAGGATGTATATGAATGATCTGAAACATGCCAGAAAGAGGATTCAATCGAGGAGATATTCTCGATCCGCATATGAAGAGGATAGAGGATCCTCCTGGCTTTTTAAGCTCGTGTATCGTCTGATGATATTCGTCATGTGCATAGGGGTATGCACGCTTGCCTTGCTGATCAATCAGAAAATGCAGTGGATCAAACTTCCGGAGGCTTTCACGAATTTTAAAGTTGAGGATGTTTCAAAATGGCTTCCTTTTGAAAATTGGTTTTCTTTAAAGGATGAAGCGGTTGCTTCTTATCCCACGTATTCTCATATCAAAGATGATCTGTATGCTAACGGTTCCAATACGGTATATACCCTGGGGGATGGTGTCGTTTTGCATGTGCAGCAAAAAGAGAACGGGAAAGGCAGTGTGACGATTCAGCAGGATAACGGTGTTGTTGTGACATATGGCTCTTTAACTTCGATCAGCAGTAAACAGGACGAGAGAATTTTGAAAGGGAGCGTTATCGGGACATATGAAGAAACGGTATCCATCGTATGTGTGAAAGAAAATGCAAAAGTGGAGCTGGATCAGGCAGGGGTATAAAGGAAAACTGAAAGTTTCCTGGCTGTGGTGTCTATTTCTGCTGTTTGCCATATATACGAATACGACAAAAACGCTCTGTTATATTTTTCTGATGCTATCCGTTCATGAGGGGATGCATGTATTGGCAGGATACATATTTCACTATCCGGTCGAGAAGATCATCATCTATCCGTTTGGCGTATGTGCGCAGATGGAATATATCGGATACGGAAATATCGCAAAAGAACTTTTGATCGTTGTGGCAGGGCCGTCCGTCCATTTGTTGTTTCCGTATTTTTTCCGTTGGCTGGCTGCTGTTTCTGTTATTTCATATCCTTATATGGAATACTTGCAGATGTTGAACATGTCTATTTTTATCTTTAACATATTGCCGATCTATCCCTTAGACGGAGGACGGATCATCCAGTGCCTTGCGCATAGCGTACTGCCTTTTCGCAAAGCGCAGATAAGTACGCTGCTGATCTCTGTAATAAATCTGTATCTTTTATTTTACTATCGCTTTTTAAGCGGATTGAACGGATGGATCATTCTCGTTTTTTTGGGCTTTCAGATCATTGTCGGTTTCCGTCAGTTGACGCTTGCGCAAATATCGTTTTATCACTACCGGTATCTGCATCCCGTCAAGGGAAGAGATAAGCTAAACAAAGGGGATGATCTGTATCGCGCCCGTCATAATATCATGTGGCGCAAAAACGGGTGGATGGATGAACACCAATGGCTGGCTCTGCACTTTCATAGGAAGAGAAAAGATATGAAAAACACAGATCCGATGATATGAGAAAAAAGGTATTCGCTGTATGTTGATTTATGATATAATTTAAAACAAGGAGGGTGAGTTTCATGAAAACAAAGCTTTTTCTTGTTTTTTTGTTATCCTTGTCATTGCTGAGCGGATGTGCCCCTAAAAAACCGAAAGTATGTACGACCGTGTATCCTGTAGAGTATCTGGTTTCCAGAATTGGTGGAGACTATGTGGATACGTGTAATATAAGTGAAAACAATATGATCCAGCGGACTTCCATTAAAGAGAATTATATGGATGAACTGGACGATGCTTCTGCCTTGTTTTATATCGGAGGTTTGGAACCGTATATGGAGATGTATTTAGATGATATACGTGACAGCGGCGCCATGATGGTAGATTTAAGTACGACGAGCGGTATTTATGATTTTAAACGCTACAGTTTGTCTGTTTTGGATGGTAAAGAAGTCGTTGCGGAATCTCCGTATTATGACAGTGATGTTTTCCGTACGATCGATATGTATGAAACAGATCCGTTTTTATGGATGGATGCGATCGCGATGACGAGCATGGGCAGTACGATCCGTGATTTTCTGAAACAGGAATATCCGGAGTATTCGAAAGCATTTGATGAGAACTATAATACGCTGGAAACGGATTTAGCGCGTTTAGATGCTGATTATCAGACATTGAAAGAAAGCGGAAAGACGATCTCATTTGTATCGATGTCCGCAAGCTTTGGCAGCTGGCAGAAATCATACGGCATTCGCGTGTATCCGATAAGCTTATCGAAATACGGAGCGCTTCCTAACGAAGTGCAGTTAGCCGAGATAAAAAAGAGAATCGTTAATGACGGTGTGCACTATATCGTTAAGGAACAAAATCTTCCGGAAGATATGCAGGAACTGTATGAGCGTCTGACCAGCGAGTTGGGACTTACCTCTGTGGATATTCATAATCTGTCCAGTCTGACAGAAAACGATCAGCAGGAAAATCGCAATTATCTGTCGCTGATGTATCGCAATCTGGAGATTCTGGAAAGCATAGAACAGTAAAATAAATGTCCCTGAGAGTGATCAGGGACATTTTCTTTTATATCATAGAGGAAATGTGATAAAATAATTACCATACGGAGGCTTATCAAATATGAAAAAACTATTGCTTATCGATGGAAATAATATGTTGTTTAAAGCATATCATGCGACGTTGTACGGAAGGATGATGACGACCTCTAACGGAATCCCGACCAATGCCGTTTTCGGATTTATCCATATGATTCAAAAAGCGCTGCAGCAGATTCAGCCGGACTATGTATTGGTGGCCTGGGACAGCGGAAAGCCGACGTTTCGTCATGAGCATTATAAGGAATATAAAGGAACGCGAAAGGAAGTAGATGAAGCTTTGATCGTCCAATTTCCTATCGTGAGGGAATACTTGGATGCATACGGACTTTATCGGTATGAATGCGATGGCATTGAAGCAGACGATATCATCGGAACGATGGCGAAAGGCCATCCTGATTATGAGATACATATTTTGTCCAGTGATAAGGATTTATGGCAGTTGATCGATTCCACGACGGATATTTATGTCATGAAAAAAGGGCTCAGTGAGATCGAGGTCATCAATGAGCATGTATTAAAAGAGAAAATGGGATTGGTGCCTCAGCAGATCGTCGATCTGAAAGCGTTGATGGGAGATGCTTCCGATAATATTCCGGGGGTGCCCGGCGTTGGAGAAAAAACGGCTTTGAAGCTGTTGGCTCAATATGAAACTTTGGAAAACGTATATGCTCATGTTTTTGAGATCAAAGGAAAGCTGAAAGAGAAGATCGTCGATAATAAGGATAAAGCCTTTATGTCCAAGTTTTTGGCAACGATCAAGACCGATGCTCCATTGCCGTTTCAGATGGATGATTTAAAGTATCATGAGCCATCTGCTGAACTGTATGATTTTTATCGCAAATATGAGATGAATTCTCTTTTAAAAGAAGAAGTGAAGGAAGAGAAACCGAAACTGGAGCTTTCTTTTCAGGTCGTTTCTTCTCTTTCGGAGGATATGTTACATAAAGAGACCGTGTTATGGGCGGATCATGACTGTGAGAATTATTATGATACGCAACTATATGGCTTCGGAGTCGGTACGAACGATACACTGGAATATATTTCGTTGGAAGATGCGAAAAAAGATGCTGTCTTTTTAGCGTATCTGAAAGGAGACGATCGTAAGATAACGATTGATGCGAAGATGCTCTATCATATATGTTCTTGCCATGGATTGCCATTGCCTTCAGCAGTATTTGACAGTGTTATCGCGGCATTTTTACTGGATGGGTCAATCAATGATTACGATAAGTTGTTGGATCGTTATCAACTGCACAGCGGTCCTAGCAAAGAAGAGGTGTACGGTAAAAAAGGAAAACCGAAGCTGGTGGATGAAGACAGCCGTTTGCAATATGTAAAAACGCAGATGGAACAGCTTTTAAGCATAAAGAATACGTTAGTCGAAGGTTTGTGCAGTACGGATATGATGGATCTGTTTGAGGAATTGGAGATGCCTTTAACAAAGGTTTTATTTAAGATGGAAGAAAACGGCGTATGTACTGATCCGCATGTATTGGATGATATTGCGATACGCATGTCAAAGAAGATCGATGAGATCAGCGCTCAGATATATGAGATCGCCGGTTATGAATTCAATATCAATTCTCCTAAGCAGCTGGCCGTCGTCTTATACGATGAGCTCGGATTGAAGGCCGGTAAAAAGAGGAGCACTGCCGTTGATGTCTTGGAAAAGTTCATTCACGTTCATCCGATCATTTCTCTGCTGATGGAGCATCGCAAATATGCAAAGATATACAGTACGTATGCGGTTGGTTTAAGCAAGCATATCCAAAGAGATGGCAAGATCCATACGATCTTTAATCAGACGCTTACACAGACGGGAAGACTGTCTTCCAGTGAGCCTAATCTGCAAAATATATCCGTGCGGGATGAAGAAGGCAAAGAAGTTCGCAAGGCATTTGTCGCAAGTGAAGGGCATGTTTTGATGTCGGCGGACTATTCGCAGATCGAGCTGCGAATGCTTGCTCATATGGCAGATGAACGTGAGATGATCGAAGCGTTCCTTACGGGAATCGATATTCATACTAAGACGGCGATGGAGATTTACGATGTGTCTGCGGAAAACGTGACGGACGCTATGCGCCGCAATGCGAAAACGGTAAATTTCGGTATCGTATATGGACAAAGCGAGTATGGGTTAAGTGAGCAGCTAGCGATCTCACGTGCAGAAGCAAAGCGTTTTATTGAGAAATATTTCTCCTCTTATCCGAAGATTAAGATATTTATGGATGATGTTATTGAATACTGCAAGGAACATGGCTATGTCAAAACGCTGTTCAATCGCCGTCGCTATATTCCGGAGATCCATGATAAAAATCATATGACGAGAGAGTTCGGCAAGCGGGCAGCGATGAATGCTCCGATTCAGGGAAGTGCAGCGGATTTGATTAAAAAGGCGATGATCTTGATCGATCGACGTATGCAGGAAGAGCATATGAAATCGACGATGATCTTGCAAATTCACGATGAGCTTATCTTCGATGTTGCAGAAGATGAGATCGATGCGATGAAACAGCTGATCGAAGACGGCATGCAGCATGCGATGTGTCTGCGGGTGCCGCTAATTGCCGAAGCGAATTATGCGCGTTCATGGTATGATGCAAAGTAGGTGATCTTATGCCGGAATTACCAGAAGTTGAAACGGTTCGCCGAACGCTGGAATATCAGTTGGGACATCCGACATTTTCCTATGTGGATATTCGTTGGGATAAGATCATCGCTTATCCGGAGCCGATGACATTTTCCCAGACGCTGATAAAAAAACAGATTCGGGGCTATGAGCGAATCGGTAAATATTTGATTTTTGATTTGGGAAGTCATGAATTGATCTGTCACCTTCGCATGGAAGGAAAGTTTTATGTAGAAGATAAAGATGCACCGTATGATCGAAAGCATACGCATGTGTTTATGGGGTTTACTGATGGACGAGAGCTGCGTTATCATGATACGCGCAAGTTTGGAAGGATGTATGTATACGAAAAGAAAGATCGAATGGAATATCCGATCTTTCGTTCCATCGGGTATGATGCGTTTGATGAACGGCTGAATGAAGGTTATCTTTATGAGCAGCTGCATCGCCGCCGTATACCTTTAAAGCAGGCGCTGTTAGATCAGAGCATCATTGCCGGCATCGGTAATATCTACGCCAATGAGATCTGCTTTGCATGCCGGCTGCATCCGCAGACGAAGACGAATCGTCTGCGCAAGAAAGACTGTGCTTTGATCCTGATGCATACAAGGCGTATTTTACAAGGAGCAGTACGCGCGGGAGGGACGACGATTCGTTCCTATACATCATCTTTAGGCGTGCATGGGAGATTTCAGTTAAAGTTAAAAGTACATGCGAGAGAAAACGAGGAGTGTCCGGTATGTCATACGAAAATTCAAAAGATAAAGGTAGCCGCCAGAGGAACTTACTTTTGTCCGCAATGCCAGAAAAGAAGATGAAAGTCATCGCGTTGACAGGAGTGATTGGAGCGGGGAAATCCAGTGTGATCGCGATATTGCGGGAGCTCGGCATCTCGGTGATCGATTGCGATGATATCAATGAGCAGCTGCAGCAACCGCAGGAGGAAGGATATCGCCAGATCATAAAGGTGTTTGGAGAGGATATTCTGGATGCAAATCTCTGTATTGATAAAGCAAAACTCGGGAGCATCGTCTTTCATGATGAAGAAAAGAAACAGCAGCTGGAAGCTATTATGCATCCGTTGATCCGGCAGCGCATTCGCATGCAGCTGGCAAGATCTGTCGAGAGTATGGCAGTTGTGGAAGTTCCTTTGCTGTTTGAAATACATTGGGAATCTTATTTTGATGAAATATGGGTGGTTACCTGTCAGGAAGATATCCTGCTTGAGCGACTGAGAGAGCAGCGGCATGTTGCGAAAGAGGAAGCATTGCTTCGTATGGCGCATCAGTGGAGTCAGGAAGAAAAGATAAAGCATGCGGATCACATTTTGCATAATGATACGAGCCGTGAAGATTTGAAGAAACAGATCATAGATATCTTGAGAAAGGAAGACCTATATGCTGAAAACGGAAGATAAACTGAAAATTGAAATGCTTCATACGATGGCGCCGTCGCAGCTGGCTTCTTTTCAGATGCTTTATCAACCGCTGATCGGAAAGGATGCCGCTTGTCTTTATGAAGTTCTGTCTTCCATGGCGGTAATGAATGCGAAGATCAAAAATCATCGTATCCTTCCCGAACTGACAGGTCTCTCTATAGAACGAATCGAGAAAAGCCGTCATGTACTGGAGCAGTATTTGTTGATGAAGACGTATTATCAAGGCATGAGCAATACGTATATCTATCAGCTTTTTGCGCCGAAAGAGGGCGATGACTTCCTGCGCCATGAGGTGTTCGGAAGACTGTATATGAGCAAAATGGGAAAACAGGTTTATGAATTTAATAAGCTTACCTTTTCTCGCAGCTCTTTGAATAAAGAACAATATGAAGAGATCACCATTCCGATCGAGAACGTATTGAAAGAAAACTGGGAAGAACGGCAGGAAGAGCAGTTTTTGAAGCTGCGTCCCGATTCGACATCCATATCGGGCGATATGCCGCTGCATTTCAACTTTGATCGATTTCTTCAGGAAACTTCTGCAATCGTATTTCCTGCGGGGGAGCGCAATGAAAAAAATCTTCGTTTGATCGGAGAATTGGCTACAATCTATGGCATCGGTATACAGGAGATGAAAAAGCTGGTAGGTCAGAGCATGGATTTGAAGACCAACCGTTTAAATCATGACAAACTGAAAGCAAAGGCGCGTTCTTCAAGGACGGAATATGAGGGAAGTATGCAAACTCCGTATCTTTTGCCTCCGGTACGTTTTTTGCAGCAGAAGCAGCATGGTATAGAAGTTACGAAAAGCGATAAGCAGCTTGTTGAAACTCTGATTTATCAATATAAGATGAAGCCGGATGTCGTAAATGTTTTACTGGAATATGTATTGAGGAAAACAGATCAGCGGCTTTCGAAAGCGTATGTTGAAAAAATAGCCGGCGTGTGGATCCGCCTGCAGCTGGATACGTATGAAAAAGCATTGCAGTATATAGAAAAGGAAGAACAGAAAGCAGGCGGATATGTTTCAAAGAACAAAAAACTTCCGGACTGGGTGATCGAAGATGAGAAGCCTTCTGCGAAGGAAGAAGTGTTTGATGAAGAAGAATATCGAAAAGAATTAGAAAAAATGAGGAAATCATAATGGAAAAGGCAAATTTCACGTTTTCATTGACGAAGGAGCAGAAAGAACTTAAAGATACGTTGTTTAAAAAGTTGCTTGCGGATTCGTTCGTTCAGTCGTTTATGAAGGAATATCAGGTAGATGAAACGTATATTTATGATCATTGTGGAAAAATTAGTGATTGGGTTGACAGTTGTCATATATGTGAACGATGTCAGGGGCTTGATTTTTGTGCAATGCCTTTAAAGGGACATTATCTTGATAGCAAAGTAGACGCAGGGTTTTTGCAGAGTGAGATGAATAAGTGCCGTTATCAGAAAAAAAATGACGAGAGAATCAAACATAGCAGGAACTATATAGTATTTGATGCGAAAAAGGAATATTTGTTAATTGATATAAATGATATTGATAGCAATGGAGAAAGCTCAGATTATATGGTTGCTGTGGTGAAAGCACTCCGTTTTATCAATGATCCTCAGAAGGGTTTGTATTTATATGGACAGCCTGGTGTGGGAAAGACTTATTTGATGGCAGGTATTACAAATCAGTTAGCAAAAAAGGGAAGAAAAATAGCGTTTGTAAACGTTCCTAAATATATAGCGGAGCTGAAGATGTTGTTTCAGGATAACGAAGCGTTTGAACGCAAAGTCAGAGGACTTAAGCAAATTGATATTCTTGTCTTGGATGATATCGGGGGAGAGAGTGTGACGGGATGGAGCCGTGACGAAATTCTTCTCCCACTATTGGATGAACGTATGGAAAAGGGGAAAGTTACCTTATTTACAAGCAATTATAGCTGGAAGGAATTAAAAGCCCGCCTTACCGTGACAAGCAACGCGCTTCAGGAACCGATGGCGGCGAAACGCCTGCTGGATAGGATCGAAGCGCTATCATGTGAAGTATTTATCAAGGGTTCTTCCAGACGTAAATAAAAGTCTAGTAAAATTATGGAATTGATGGTAATATTATTACCGTGAATGGAGGGTTCCTTATGGTTAAACGTATTGGAGTTTTGACTTCCGGTGGTGATGCTCCGGGGATGAATGCTGCTATTCGTGCCGTAACCAGAGTAGCGCTGAACAGCGGAATTGAAGTTTTTGGTGTTTGTGATGGGTACAAGGGAATGGTAGAAGGCAATATAGAACCGTTAACCAAAGCGGCTGTCGGCGATATCATCGATCGCGGCGGTACGATATTGGGATCTGCCCGTTTACCTGAATTTAAAGATGAAAATGTTCGTAAAAGAGCTGTGGAACAGCTGCACAAAAGAGGAATCGAGGCGATCGTCGTGATCGGCGGAGATGGTTCTTATCGCGGAGCGTCTGCTTTGACGGATATGGGGATCAATTGTATCGGTCTGCCGGGAACGATCGATAATGATATCACGAGTACGGATTTTACGATCGGGTTTGATACTGCTTTAGCGACAGTCGTGGAAGCGGTAGATAAACTGCGTGATACTTCGAGTTCTCATCATCGCTGTTCCATTGTAGAGGTGATGGGCAATCGCTGTGGGGATCTTGCGATATGGTCGGGGATTGCCTGCGGAGCGGAGATCGTCGTTACGAGTGAAAATGGTTTTGACGAAACGGAAATTTTGGAGCGTTTGCGCGATTTGGATGTCATACGAAAGAAACGGCATGCGATCGTCATCATCTCGGAGAAAATGACGGATGTTCATCAGTTTGCGAAAAAAGTAAGTCTGCGTACAGGTTTCAGCGGAAGAGCCACCGTTTTGGGACATGTACAGCGAGGAGGTTCTCCTACACCGACGGATCGTGTTCTCGCGTCCCGTATGGGAGAGAAAGCGGTCGATCTGCTGATGCAGGGGATCGGGGGACAATGTGTCTGCATTCAGAACAATGAGATTGTTTCCGTGCCGATCGAAGAAGCATTGAATATTCCGAGAATGTCACGTAAGAAGATGCAGAACTTATTTGAACGCCTGGTATAGGGATAGTATGTTATTGAAAGGAAACAGAATATAATGGAAAGAAAAACGAAAATTATTTGTACGATTGGTCCTGTCAGTGAAAGTCAGGAAATGATGGAGAAATTGGTACAGACAGGGATGAATATGATCCGCTTGAACTTTTCTCATGGAGATTATGAGGAACACGGCAACCGCATCCGAAATATACGGGCAGTGGATAAAAAAGTGGGCTGCAATACGGCAATTTTGTTGGATACAAAAGGGCCGGAAGTTCGTTTGGGAGATTTTGAAAATAAGGAAGAGCACTACGAGAAGGGCGATATCGTTACGATCGTGCGCGAAAAGATCATGGGTACTCATGAGCGTTTTCACATTCAATGCCCAGAAATTTTTGATGATGTAGAAGCGGATGGAACCATATTGATTGATGATGGCAAGGTTCGTTTGACGATTCTTGAAAAGAGAGAAGGAGAACTCGTTTGCCGTATCGAGAACCCGGGTGTCTTGAAAAGCAGAAAGGGATGTAACCTTCCCGGTGTTAAATTGAGTATGCCGTTTGTTTCTGAAAAAGATGAAGCCGATATCCGTTTTGGATGTCAGCAGAATGTCGATTATATTGCGGCATCTTTTACGAGAAGAAAAGAAGATGTCTTAGCGATTCGTGAGATTTTGAAATCTGAAGGCAAAGAAGATATTCAGATCATTCCGAAAATAGAAAACCAGGAAGGATTTGATAACCTGGAAGAGATTTTGGAAGTCTCTGACGGTGTGATGGTTGCCCGCGGTGATTTAGGTGTTGATGTATCCTTGGAACTCGTCCCTATTTATCAGAAACAGATCATTAAGATTGCTAATGCGATGGGGAAACCGGTTATTACGGCAACGCATATGTTGGAAAGCATGCAAGGCAATCCACGTCCTACTCGTGCGGAAGCAAGCGATGTGGCAAATGCTATTTTGGATGGAACTGACTGTATCATGCTCTCTGGAGAATCGGCAGCGGGACTGTATCCGATTGAAGCGGTTCAGACGATGGATACGATCGCGAAAGCCATTGAACGGATCATTCCGTATAAAGAGCGTTTAAAAGCTGCGGTAAAAACATCGAAGAGAACAAAGAATGATGCGTTGGGGATTTCCGTAGCGGATACGGTTTTAGCGATGGATGTAAAAGCGGTTATCGCCTTTACGCAGAGCGGTACGACGGCACGTCGTATATCTAAATTCCGTCCGAAAGCACCGGTTGTGGCAGTTGCTTTTGACGAAAAAACACAGCGTTCTCTTGCGGCAAACTGGGGAGTTACCGCTGTTTTATCCGAAGTTGCCAATAATCAGAACAATGAGTGTGAACTGGCGAGAAATATAGCGAAATCACTGGGGATCGGCATCGGAGAAACAATCATCATCGTGGCCGGATATCCAGTAGGCTGCGGTGCGACGAATACGATGAAGATCATCGAAGTGCAATAAATAAAACAGAGGCAATCTTTATCCTGCGTTTGATAAGAATGCCTTTTTTCATTTTTCAGATAAATATGATATCCTATGGTTGAAGGTAGCACATAAAATTTCTTTTATGACAGCACGATTTCTGCTTCCTTCGGTAATATCATATCCGAAGAGTCGTGTGCTGATTTGTACGGAGAGCTGGCAACCTTATATACAACAGGAGCTATCCGGATCTGGTCATCAACGGTTCCGCACGGTAGTTGGTCTTCGGCTCCGTATCATGTCCTCGGTTATGGAACCAACGGCGGAGTGGATGTCATGTTGGCAAAAGGAGAACCGGATATATACGCTCATACCATGGGACATCAGCGTCCGGCTCTGGACCTATTCGATAACTGTAATAGGTATTATGGTTCTATATAAGATACAGAGGAACGGGATTCGTTCAGAATGGTAAGATGGAATCTTATGCATAAGGGGTACCTTATTTAAAACCATTGGATCGGGGTTCCATTAATATGATAGATAAAAATGAAAAGAGAACAGAGGTTCGGTCACATTGGAGGCACGATTTCTTCGTATTATGGGACATACTTTCTGGAGGAGCAATGTAGTGATCTGTTTGGAAGTTTAGCTGTATTATACACTACAGGAGATGTACGTATATGGTCATCATCGCTTCCTTTCAGTGAGAAATGGATGGAATATGATATTGTGATCGGTTTTGGGAATAACGGTGGTGTGGATATCATGTATGCGAAAGGAGAACTAGATAGTTTTGCTAATACAAATGGCTCGCAGCGTCCGGCTCTGTACATATTCGATAACTATGGGAAGTATCATAGTTCAAATAACATGCAGAGGAACGGGATTCGTTCACTATGGAGAGGTTAGGAGTTCCATCATAATGAGAGCACGATTTCTGTCGGGCATTCTATCGTTGCTGTTCTAGGTGACTGCAATACAGATACAATAGGAAGTCTGGATCCGGCATTCTATTATCCTTTAAAAGGGTTATCTTTTGTCCGGAATCACATCGTTGCTCTTTCTTCTCCCAGTGTAGGAGAGCATTGCTATTCCATGGGCAATCTCGGTAGTGCTTGGAACTGCCAAGATAGCTATTATCCAAAGGATCCGCAGCGTCCGGCTCTATACATGTAAGATAATCATAATGTGTATTATGATTCTGTATAAAATATAGAGGAGAAGCGGCATAAGAGCCAAAGATATAGGTGTTTCTTATGGATCCGTTTTAAGAGATGCTCTATACGATTTACATAAAAGAGAATTGCGTGTACTCTTATGAAACGATATAATAATACAGAAAGGGTGATTTCCATGGATTTGAAAGAGATCAGAGTTCCTGATAAAAAAATTCCGTTATTGAATGCTATGGGAATTGCCGAAGTGGAAGATCTTTTGACACATTATCCGTATCGTTACGATAGGATTGAAGAAGTCCCGTTTGAAAAATGGGAAAAAGATACTAAGATAGCGATAGAAGCTGTTATTTGCAGCCGCGCGAGAGTCATGCGTTTCTCCGGTCGCAGTTCGATGACAAAATTTCGGGTTTTATGGCAGGAACGGGAGTTGGATATCACGATATTTAATCGTCCGTGGGTAAACAGTTTCAAACAAGGGAATCGCATTACTATCATTGGAAAGTATGAGGGAAGCTATAAGATAACCGCTTTTCAGACAAATACGACGCCTTTAAAAGAACAGCTCGGTATGCAGCCGGTATACAGTACCAAAGAGGGTATTACCTTGCGTGATATCCGTATTTATATAGGGCGAGCTCTGGTAACGGTATTGGATCAAAGTGAAGATTTGATCCCTGCCGAGATTCATGAGAGGTATCGCTTGATCTCTCGAAAAGAAGCGCTCTATTATATTCATCGTCCAAAGGATCATGAACATTTGAAACAATGCTTGCGGTATTTGAAATATGAAGAGTTTTTTCGTTTCCAGTTGACGATGCAGGCGATCAAAGCAAAAGAAACAGCGATCGTCCAAGGACATGCCAAGCATTTTGAAGTGGAACGAGTAATGGAATTGAAAAGGACGTTTTCTTTTTCACTGACACAGGATCAGGAAACGGCGATCGAGGATATCCTGCAAGATCTGAAAAAGGAAAAAGTGATGTATCGCATGGTACAGGGGGATGTTGGCTGCGGGAAGACAATGGTAGCGGCATTCGGTCTATATGCCTGTGTTCTGTCTCATCATCAGGCTGCTTTTATGGCGCCGACGGAGATCTTAGCGAAACAGCATTACCGCAATTTATGCGGGATATTCCAGAACATGGGAGTGCGCGTAGAAGTTTTGTATTCATCGTTAAAAGCATATGAAAAAAGAGATATTCTACGGCGTCTGAAAGGTGGGGATATCGATATCTTGGTAGGGACGCATGCTCTTTTTCAGGAGCAGGTAACGTTTCATGACCTCGGTATGGTAGTTGCGGATGAACAGCATCGTTTCGGTGTGGAACAGCGGCGGAAGCTGATTGAAAAAGGAGATAAGGTTGACTTTTTGCTTATGAGTGCTACGCCGATTCCCAGAACATTGGCTCTGTCGCTTTTTGGCGATATGGATGTTTCTACGATCCAGGAATTGCCGGCAGGACGTATGCCGGTCACGACAAGGCTCGTTAAATCGACATCTATGGGACCTGTATTGGAAGAGGTTCTGAAGCTGATCGATGAGGGAAATCAATGCTACGTCGTATGTCCGGCTATTGAAAAAAATGAAGATTTTGATCTGCGCAATGTTCATGATATTTATGAAGGAATGCGTTCTACGTTGGGCAGGAAGTATCGTATCGGTCTGTTGCATGGAAGGATGCAGGCCTCTGAAAAAGATGCGGTGATGAATGCTTTTTTAAACAAGCATATCGATATTCTCGTATCAACTACGGTAATAGAAGTTGGTGTTGATGTTCGCGATGCGAATGTTATGGTCATTTATGATGCGCACCGTTTTGGTTTATCACAGATTCATCAGCTACGGGGACGTGTCGGCCGCGGCGATCGATCGGGATATTGCTTTTTGTTAAGCGGTACAAACGATGCGGATAGCCTTAAGCGTCTTCATATTTGTGAAGAGACCGGTGACGGGTTTGAGATCGCCAGACAGGATCTCATGCTGCGAGGGCCGGGAGATATCTTAGGCACGCGGCAAAGCGGTGTTCCCGGCTTTGTATTGGGAGATGTGATCATGGATGCGAATATTTTGGAAACGGCGCGCAATGATGCAGCGCGTGTGTTGAAGCATCTGGAGGAATTTCCCAAGATCCAGAATTATCTCCGCGATCATATCGATGGTGGAACTTATTTGGATTGATGGTATAATATAATGGTTAAAGGAGATTGTGAATGAAAGATATATTTGAATGGCTGGACAGCAGAAATATTCGCTATCGCGATAAAGAACTGTTGCAGGAGGCGTTGACACATTCTTCTTATGTGAATGAACATAAGGAAATCGCACATGATAATGAGCGATTGGAATTTATGGGGGATGCTGTTTTGCAGGTTTGGACTTCAAAGAAATTGTTTTTATTGGAGCCCGCGTTGAGTGAAGGACAGATGACTACGCTGCGGGCGCAGCTCGTTTGTGAAGAGGCACTTGCCGAATATAACCGCGCTTTGGGATTGGCGAAATTTTTGAGGCTGGGCTGCGGGGAAGAAAAAACGGGCGGACGCGATCGTGATTCTGTTCTTGCGGACATGTTTGAAGCGCTGATCGGTGCTGTTTATCTGGACAGCGGTATAGAATGTGCTGCGGTTATATTGGAAGAAGTGATCACTCCGGCAATTACCCGACCCAAAAATGAAAAGGTGATTGACTATAAGACAAGGCTGCAGGAGTATATCCAATCAGATTCCAGAAAAACGGTACATTATGAAGTGATCCACGTACAGGGGCCAAGCAATAAACCGTTGTTTGAAGTCAACGTATTGCTGGATGATATCGTCCTTGGCAACGGGATTGGGAATTCCAAAAAAAGAGCAGAGCAGAATGCCGCTAAAAATGCGTTTGAAAAGATGGTAAAATAAAAATCCAACGGTTTTGACGTCTTTATTTATAAAAAGGAGCTGTCGTATGATTTATATAAAATATCTAGTTTTGGCATGCCTGGTAGTTTTCCTTTCTGTCCGTTTATCTTTTTATGTGGATGCGCTGGATAAGAAGACAAACCTATCTGGTGCCTTTATCGGTGGTGTCATGCTGGCCGCGGTTACCAGCCTTCCTGAGCTGTTCACCTCTTTGACTGCCGTTTTGCAGTTAGGGGAGCCGCAGTTGGTGCAGGGGAATGTGCTTGGCAGTAATATTTTTAATTTGTGCGTGATCGGGGGGATCGTTTTATGTACAAGCAAGCGATATCAATCATCGCGTATTGCCGGTTCCCATAAGCATACGTTGTTTTACAGCTTGGTGATGTATGGTTTGGTATTAACCGCTATATGGAAGCCGATCGTGGTAGATCTGGGCTTTTTTCATGTCAATGTCATGACTCTTGCGATTCTGGGCGTGTATATCATCAATGTGAAAAATATGAACGATGATTCAAGCAACGCTGCGGAAGATGAAGGTTCTGCCGTGGCCTTATCCGTAGGTCAGATCCTGTTTCGCTTTGCTTCCTACAGCGTCGCTTTGGTCATCGTCAGTATCCTTCTGACATATGTGACCGATACGATCGCTCAAGAACTGCAACTGGGTACTACCGTAGCAGGTGCTATCTTTTTAGGTGTTGCGACCAGTCTGCCGGAGTTGAGTGCATCCATTAATTTGGTGCGTATAGGAAATTACAATGCCTCTTTTGGGAACATTGTCGGAAGCAATCTGTTTAATTTTACGATTTTATGCTTTGCTGACTTTTTGTATGCTTCACAAGGTATTTATACATATGAAACGCAGGTGTTGAATCTTCTTATGTTCGGGACGGCTTCGACGATCCTGACCTTAGGTGTCATCGTCGGAAAACAGAAAAGAGGCGTTGTGATGCTTTGCTGCATCGGTATTCTCGTATCTTATCTAGCAAGCATCGCACTGTCGATATAGTAATAAAAAAGATGGTAATTCATCTTTTTTTCATGTTTGAAAAATGGTATCATTAAAGAACGGAAATGAGGGATTTGATGGAACTGAAACTATTGGATCTGCTGGACAGCATGCAGCTGAATGAAAAAGAGAAAGAGTGCTTTTCAGAGGGTTCGTTCACGATGACGCCTCAGTATTTAAGCGCTTCTAAAATACTGAAGATAGAGCTGTCTTTGCAGCGTGTTCTCCCTTTTGAAGTATGGGATGTGTTTTACAGCCGTCTGCGTCGTATCACTCGCTCGAAGGTAGAACTGATCATCCATGCGGAAACGAAAACTGGAACGATCCTGCAGATCTGCGAGTATATAAATCATTTTGTATCCGTTCATCCGTCTTATCAGGTTTTTAAAGCGAGTATTCCTTCATTGGAAGGAAACGGCCGCTTGGTATATAAGCTTTCGGATGATTCCTTTAAGGATAATGCCATTCAGTCGAAACATCTCTTGCAGGAATTTTTGACGGCATGCGGTTTTGAACTTGAAATCTGCATTGTCGATTTGGAACTTTCCAATGAAAGCATCCCGACCGTGGAAGTAAAAGAAACAAATGTAAAGCCGCTTGCGGTTTTTGAAGAAAAAAAGCCCGTCTATAAACCCAGAAGTAAAAAAGGCTTGGATTCGTATACGCCGTTTGCGATCAAGGATATTACGGAAGCTTGTTTTCAGATTCGTATTAAAGGGAAGATATTTGACAGCGAGATACGAGAGCTTCGCAATGGAAAATGCATTCAGATGCTGTGGGTTGCCGATGAGGAAGATGCGATCGTCATGAAGCGTTTTGAGCGTAGAGCACAGACGAAAGAAGTCTTGGAAGAATTGAAGACCGGGGCGACGATATGTGCTTACGGTCGGGTAGAGTATGATACATTTCTCCATGAACTCGTTTTTGTTCCCGATGTGATTGAAGAGATTCCGGAGATATTACGCCGTGATGAAGCACCGCAGAAACGTGTGGAGCTTCATGTTCATACGAAGCTCTCGGAAATGGACGGTGTAAATCATATTGAGGAATTCATTCAGACGGCAGATGCTTGGGGCATGGATGCTATTGCATGTACGGATCATCTGGTTGTCCAGGCTTTCCCGAAAGCGCAGCATTGTGTGGAAGCGATTAATGCCAAAAGGGATCCGGATCATCCTTTTAAGATGATCTACGGTGTCGAGATGAATATGGTAGATCCGATTTTACATATCGTTCGTAATGCGAAAGACATCGATCTGGAAAAAGGGACTTACTGTGTATTTGACTTAGAGACGACGGGACTTTCTTCTCGTTTTGATCATATCATCGAATTTGGCGGACAAATCATTAAAAACAGAGCTTGTGTAAAATCTTTGCAGATGTTTATCAAACCGCCTATGGAACTCAGCGCTTTTACGACACAACTGACGGGAATTACGGAGGAACATATGCGCAATGCCCGTCCTTTTGAGGAATGCGTCGATGAAATATTGGATTTTATCGGAGAAAGTATTCTGGTTGCGCACAATGCGGATTTTGACTATAACTTTTTAAACGATTCTCTGATTCGGATCGGTCGTCAGCCTTTGATGAACCCGGTGATCGATACTTTGGATCTGGCTCGCAGCATGCAGGCGGATCGCAAGGGGTATCGCTTGGGGCAGATCGCCCGTAGTTATGGTATTCGCTATGACGAAGAAGTGGCACACAGAGCGGATTACGATGCCGAAGTACTTGCTCAGACATATATGAATATGCTCAATGAGTTAAAGCATATCAAAAATCTGCACGATCTGCAGGCGATGCAGACAGAAGCCTGCTTCAGTAAAGTGCGCAAGAAGCATGTTACGATCCTTGTGAAAAATATGAGTGGATTAAAAGAGCTGTTTGAATTGGTAACGCTCTCTCATACCGCATACTTATCTTACAGCGGTAAAAATACGGCGAATATCGTGGCGGAGCCGCGTATCCTCCGAAGGGAGATTCAGAAAAGAAGGATGAACGGCAATCTTTTGGTTGGCTCTTCTTGTTTGAACGGCGAGGTTTTTGAAATCGCTCAGACGCGAAATGCACAGCAGCTAGAAGAGGTAATTTCTTTTTATGACTATGTCGAGATCCAGCCGTTAAGCAATTACATGTATCTTGTCGAACGTGATTCGATTGCCAGTGTAGAACGTTTGAAAGAGATCTTGCAGGCGATCATCGATGCGGCAGATAAGCTCGGTATCCCTGTGGTTGCTACAGGTGACGCCCATTATGTACATCCAAGAGATAAGATGATCCGCGATATTTATATTTCTTCTCAGGCCATCGGCGGCGTTCGTCATCCTCTGTATATTTATAATCAGGAAAAACGTCATCGGTTTAAAGCGCCGGATCAGCATTTTCGTACGACTACAGAGATGCTCAAGGAATACGAATGGATCAAAAATGACCGTGCATATGAATTTGTCGTAGAGAATTCTCGTAAGATCGCAGAGCAGATCCAGCCGGTCATGCCGGTCAAGGATCGCTTGTATCCGCCGGATCTGGAAGGGTCGGATCAAAAGTTAAAAGATATCTGTTATACGAACGCGCATAAGAAATACGGGCAACAGCTTCCGGATATCGTAGAGAAGCGTCTGGAAAAAGAACTGGATAGCATTATCGGACATGGTTTTTATGTTGTGTACTATATTTCACATTTGTTGGTAAAGAAAAGTTTGGACGATGGATATCTCGTTGGTTCTCGAGGCTCTGTCGGTTCTTCCTTCGTGGCTACGATGGCAGATATTACGGAGGTAAATCCATTGCCTCCGCATTATATATGTCCGCATTGTCAGTATTCTGAATTCTTTGAAGACGGCAGTGTGGCATCCGGGTTTGACCTTCCGGATAAGTGCTGCCCTCATTGCGGCCAGCGTATGAGCGGAGATGGACAGGATATTCCTTTTGAAACATTCCTTGGGTTTGAAGGTGATAAGGTTCCGGATATCGATTTGAACTTTTCCGGTGATTATCAGGCGATTGCCCATGCTTATACCAAAGAGGTATTCGGCGAAGACCATGTATTCCGTGCCGGTACGATCGGAACGGTTGCGGAACGTACGGCATTTGGTTATGTGAAGGGATATCAAGAGGAAATGGGGATTGCTGGTAGCCTGCGCAGTGCCCAGCAGGCGTGGCTGGCAAAAGGCTGTGAAGGCGTGAAACGAACGACGGGACAACATCCCGGCGGGATCATCGTCATACCACAGAATATGGATGTTCATGATTTTACGCCGGTTCAATATCCTGCCAATAACCCATATGCCGATTGGAAAACGACCCATTTCGAATTTCATGACATCCATGACAACGTATTGAAGTTTGATATTCTCGGTCATGTCGATCCGACGGCGATGAAGCTGCTGGAGCGTCTCAGCGGGATAGATCCGACGACGATTCCGATGAACGATCCGGAAACGATGAGTATTTTTTCCAGTGTGGATGCGCTGCATATCGATACGAGTAAAAATACGGAGAAAACAGGAGCCGCCGGCCTTCCTGAATTCGGAACGTCTTTTGTCCGCGGTATCTTGGAGTTGACGAAACCGACGACCTTCGATGAACTGTTGAAGATTTCTGGACTGTCTCACGGGAAGGAAGTGTGGCTGGGAAATGCGAAAGATCTGATCGATAACGGTATATGCACGCTGAAAAGCGTTATCGGTTGTCGTGATGATATCATGGTATATCTTTTGCACAAAGGCGTGAAACCTAAATTGGCTTTTACGATCATGGAATCTGTTCGTAAGGGAAAAGGCTTAAAGGATGAGTGGATCCCGGAAATGAAAGATAACGGAGTGGAAGACTGGTATATCGATTCTTGTCAGAAGATCAAATACATGTTTCCGAAAGCCCATGCGGTTGCTTATGTGATCATGGCGATCCGTATTGCCTGGTTCAAGGTCCACCAGCCGATTTACTATTACTGCATGTTCTTTTCCATTCGCTGTGATGCTTATGAGATCGAAACGATGCTCAGCGGAGAGCAGGCGATACGCGCGCGGTTAAATGATATCGGCATGCGGCTGCAAGATAATGCCCGCAAGAAAGAGGTAACAAAAAAGGAAGTTGATATTTACAACTGCTTGGAACTGGCTTTGGAAATGGTGCTGCGTGGATATCGTTTTACGAATCTTGATCTCATGCGCTCCGATTCTAAGACCTTTTTACCGGATGACCGCAATCCAAACAGGATCATTCCGCCGTTTACCAGCATTGACGGTCTGGGAGAAAACGTGGCGGATACGATCGTCGATGCTCGTAAACGAGGTGCGTTCTTATCTAAAGAGGATCTTTTAAACCGCACATCACTGAGTAAGACGCTTGCGCAGAAGTTAGAGTCACTGGGAGTGTTGGAAAATCTTCAGGAAGAAAATCAAATGTCTTTGTTTTAACGGTATAGCGCAACTATACCGTTTTTTTTGTTTTGTAGGTAAACGATAGGCAGTTAAGAGAGGATGAAAAGAAAAACATCGTCATATGCAGGTATGCATATGAAATAAACCTTGGGAATAAGGATAGAAAGTAATCTTTTTGCATGGGATGCGTCGTCCTTTTTTTATATTGCAGAAACAATTGTTATTTCCTTTGAAAATGTAAAAGGAGCGGTGGATATGCTGACGAAAGCGCTGTTTTTTTGTCGATTCAAATAAGGCTTTGACGTTTCTTCAAAAGATTGTTGGAGGAAGGAGAATATTGGAATAAAAAAAGGTAAGTTTTTATGTACAAATACATGCAAAGAAGGTATAATAGTGGTGTAAAGTAGCAAAAAGTGGTAATAAGTGGAGGTGATAGGCATGTTTATCGGTGAATTTTCCCATAACATTGATAAAAAAGGCCGTATCATCATCCCAGCGAAATTCCGCAGTGAATTAGGGGAACACATCATTATCACGAAAGGTTTGGATGGCTGCTTGAATGTATATACCGTATCGCAATGGGAACTTATTTATGAACAGTTGCAAAAGCTGCCGTTGACGAAGCGGGATGCCCGTATGTTTGTGCGTATGATGACGTCTAAAGCCGCCGAATGTGAATTTGATTCTCTCGGCCGTGTGCTGATACCGTCATCTTTAACGAAGTTGGCACAGCTGGAAAAGGAATGCATCATAGTCGGTGCGGGGAATCACCTTGAGATATGGGCAAAAGAGAATTGGGAATCTATGGATGAGGATGCCAATGCATCGTTTGAAGAGATTGCCGAGAATTTAACGGAGTTCCTGCTGTGATGAAGCATTACAGTGTGCTTCTGCAGGAGTCGATTGATGGGTTGGCCGTACGTGAAGATGGCATCTATGTGGATGGCACATTAGGAAGAGGAGGGCATAGCGCCGCAATTCTTTCTTTCTTACCGCAGGGTCATCTGTATGCCATTGATCGGGATTTGCAGGCGATTGAAGAATCCCGTCAGCGTTTGCTGAAGATTCGTGAAAATGTTACATTTCTACATACGTCTTTTGCGCATATGAAAGAAGCTCTCTTGCAGGAAGGGGTATCGAAGATCGACGGACTTCTGCTTGATCTGGGAGTATCTTCGCCACAGTTTGACGAAGCTGCCCGCGGTTTCAGCTACCGTTTCGATGCTCCGTTAGATATGCGTATGGATCAGCAACAGGAAAAGACGGCTCGGGATATCGTCAATACATATGATTACCATGAACTCGTACGTATTTTTTATCAGTATGGAGAAGAGAAGTTTGCCAAGCAGATCGCCCGCAATATTGAACGGGAAAGAGCTGTTAAAACGATCGATACAACGCTGGAACTTGTCGATGTTATCCGTTCTTCGCTGTCTGCGAAAGTTCTGAATGCAAAAGGACATCCTGCGAAAAAAGTGTTTCAGGCACTGCGTATAGAAGTAAACGATGAATTGCAGGAGCTTCGATGCGTTTTGCAGGACGGTTTGGAAATGTTGAAACCAAATGGAAGAATCTCTGTGATAACCTTTCATTCTCTGGAAGACAGGATCGTAAAGGAAGCTTTTCAAAAAGTCAGCAAAGCGGCGAAGGTCGATAAGCGGATTCCCGTTTTGCCGCAGGATATTCAACCGGTAGATTACCGACTTATAACAAAAAAACCGATTCTTGCGACAAAGGAAGAATTGGATGAAAACAGACGTTCACACTCGGCGAAGCTGAGGATCATAGAAAGGATAAGGTGATGAAGATGGCACGTGTAGTCAGAAGAAAAAGAAAATTGAGAATTCAAGGATTTGCGACTTTGTTTTTTATGATATCCATTTGTCTGTATTTAGGTGCCATGTTCGGGCTGAAATCTTATAACATCACATTACAGTCACAGTCACAGGAACTTTCCGCTCAGCGTGCACAGCTGGAAGAAGCTGTGAAATCCGCGGAACTGGACGTGAAGACACTGCAGAATAAAGATCGCATCACGGCGATTGCGGAGGAAGATGGGATCACATCCAATCAGGGGCAGGCTACCGTATTACCGGAATAAGGGAATATCGAAATGAATCCAAGAAAGGCGAATAGAAGCATCAGAAGAATTATATTTGTATCGGGGATAGTTGGAATTCTTGTAGTTTCAAATGTCCTTTTTACTATGGTCACGCATAAGCATTTTCGAAGCGGGGTAGATGTATTAGCCTCCAGAGGAGCCGATTATTATACGAGCCGGGTCATTTCCGCGACCCGCGGATATATCCGAGACCGTAATAATGAGATCATCGCACAGGATGTGGATTCTTATAATATTTATGCGGTTTTGGATGAAGATCGATTAGGCCTTAACGAGGCACCGGCCTATGTCGTGAATATTGAGGATACCGCAGTGGCGCTTGCACCGAAGCTGGGCATGGAAGCCGCAGCTATAGAAAAAATCCTGTATGCGGGAAAGGAAAACAACAGCTATCAGGTAGAGTTTGGCAATAAAGGAAAATTTTTGAGTGCTGAAACAAAAGAGGCGATTGATGCATTAGGACTTCCCGGTATTGAGTTTACTAAGACGACAACACGTATTTATCCGACCGGTAAATTTGCATCGCATCTGATCGGATTTGCGCAATATGATGAAGAGCAGGGGAAAATTACCGGACGTACGGGATTGGAACTGTTTCTCAATGAAGAGCTTTCCGGAACGGATGGAATGGAATCCTATGATATGTCAGCGCAAGGGACCGTGATTCCCGGAACGAAGCATACGGATCAGCAGGAAGTCAACGGAAACGATGTGTATTTGACGTTGGATCGCAATGTGCAGCTTGCTTTGGAAACCTGTCTACAGGAAACGATGGATAAGTTCGGCGCAAGAAGGGCATGGGGGATTATCATGGAAGTCGAAACCGGGAAAATCTTAGGCTGGTCTTCCTATCCTACTTATGATCTGAACGTTCGTGATATTGAAGATTATATTAACATTCCGAGTGAATATGCGTATGAGCCCGGTTCTGTTTTTAAAGGGTTTACCTATGCATCAGCGATCGATCTGGGTGTATATTCTCACACAGATACCTTTTATGCCGATCGTTTTTATATCGGATATGATCCGGATAAGGATAAGATATACCGTGCCAAGGAAGATGTAGGAATGGGTTCTACGATCAATGATGCTTTGGGGATCAACTTCGGTACGATCAGCTTTGATGAAGGATTTATGCGTTCCAGCAACGTTGCTGTTTGTGAGCTGCTTGCCAATTATATAAGTCCGGCAGATTTTGAGACCTATCTGGATAAGTTCGGCTTCTTTAAACCGGTCGGTACCTATGGTTTATCGGAGACGGAAGCTATCGGTGTCAAGAACTTTCTTTATCCTAGTGATAAGCTGTCTACGGCTTTTGGACAGGCTTCTTCGGTTACGGCCTTACAGCTGGTACAGGGATATACCGCTATTTTTAACGATGGTAAGATGATGAAGCCGTATTATATCGATCGCATCGTAAATCCTTATAACGGAGAAGCGATCTATCAGGGAGAGCCGGAAATTGTCGGTCAGCCGATCTCTCAGCAGACGAGTGAAACCATGCGTGATCTGATGCATGAAGTTGTACAAAATAAAGTAGGTACCGCCTATAACCGTTATCGTATGGAGGATATCGATTTGATCGCGAAAACAGGAACCGGGGAGATCTTCAGTGATAAAGAGGGATATTATGTAAACTCCATCATTGCGGCAGCTCCTTATGACGATCCCAAAATCATGATGTATTATGCATTTGAAAGCAAAGACATCTTGAAATTTAACGGCGAGCCGTTTAAACAGGCATTTAAGGAAGCGATGGTAGCTACCAGCTATGCCAATGTGGGAACGAATGCCGATGATCCTTCGCAAGACAATAATTATAAAGAATACACGATGCCGTCGTTGACGAATCATAGCCTTGATTATGCGAAAAGCAAGCTGCAGGATGTATCCGTCAATAAGATCATCGTCGGAGATGGAAACAATGTTATAAAGCAGTATCCGAAAGCAGGAGATACCGTCATCACATCGCAAAATGTTTTTCTGATAACCGATGGCACAACGATTACCATGCCCAATATGCATGGATGGTCTCGAAAGGATGTCACACGGTTTTGGGAACTTACGGGAATCGGCATTGTGATGGATGGCTATGGTACGGTGGGCGAACAGAGTATCGCCCCTGGAGAACCGATTGATCGGTTTACGGAAATTAAAGTGACGTTGAAATGAGGTAAAGTTTTATATTCGATAGGACGAATGCGATTTATGTACCGGCTGGGGGATGTGCATAATCCCTTATGGGAAATGTTTCATCAAGGTATGAAAGACGGCTATCATGCCGAACTTGCATATGTGCTCAGCCAATGCAGTTATTCCTATGGATGGAATGTGAAATTTAAAAGAGGAAGCAAAACGATTTGTATGGGAGATCCAAGAGAAGACCTTTTGTCGTGCTGCTTGTGATCGGCGTTAAGCAGAAAGAGCGCTTTGAGGAGTTGTTGGATTCTTTTATTTATGATATGCGGAAATGAAAGAAGGCAATGGCCAGAAATAGTTGATGATAGAAGTAGAAGATGATGAGCGGTAATATGAAGATATAAAACAGGTTATAAAAATACGGAATAGCTTACATCCTCTAGCTATTCCGTATGGATGATTGTGGTAAACCGATCATGAACGCCAATAAGCGTGTGGGACAGCGATCATGCATTCTGCATTTCCTTCAATGGTGATGGTTTCCCCAGGCAAGACGAGGATACTGCCTCCCATAGAAACGCGAAGGCCTTCAGCTTTCAGCTCTCCGGAAATAACGGATATTGCCACTGCCAGTGAAGAAGTGTTCGTATAGCTGTCGGATAGACAGACATGCTGCAAAGAGAATTCCCGCTGTGCAAATTCACTTCCGACAGAAAAGCTCTGTTTTTCTACTTTCAGGGAAGAATCTAAGTTTTCCAGAGCCTCTTTTGTGTGGATCGGCCGTGTAAGTCCGTTTTTATCCTTTCGCTCATAATCATATAGACGATAGGTGATATTGGTAGACTGCTGGATTTCATAAATCAAAGATCCCTTGGTTAAGGCATGCATGGTTCCGCAGCGAATGTAAACGAGATCTTCATTTTTCACGGGAACATGCCCCATCACATCTTGAAAATTTTTCGTCTCCAGCGCCGTTTCTACCGCTTCTTTACATCCTTTTATATTTTCCGCATATACCCAGCCATGAGCAGGCTGTTCGATAAAATACCAAGCTTCACTTTTCCCGTAAGGCAGATGAAGCTTTTCTTTTGCATAATCATCTGTCGGATGGATTTGAAAACTGACGTCTTGTGCACAGGAGTCAAAAGCGATGATCAGCGGATATTCTTCTCCTTCCCGCAAACCGAATGCTTCCGGATCTTTCATAACGGCTTCTTTTAATGTGGTATGCTCACTATGATTGTGAATGTTACAGTTGATGCTGTCAATGCCGCTGATCGTATAAACACAGCCGATGGTATCGGAAGAAGGATCTCCTTGGTATTCATGAAGTCTGTCATCTCCCCAAAGTGTCTCCATAGTAATAGGTGTAACGATATACATAAGAATTCCTCCTTGTTTCTTTCTTTATTATAATTGTATCACACAATAGCCTCTGGTCAATCAAACTTCAAAAGTGTTATAATGGAAACAGAAAAAAGCCAAGATCTTTGGCAAGGAGAAATAAATATGAAACAATGGACAGTAGAACAATTGGCACGTATGATCGATCATACCTATGTAAAGGCAGATACGACAGAGGAACAGATGGAAAAACTTTGTACAGAGGCAAAGGAGTATCATTTTGCCATGGCAGCCATCAATTCCGGACAAACCGTGCGATGTGCGGGATTGCTGAAGGGAAGTGATGTGCATGTCGGTGCTGCTATCGGATTCCCTTTGGGACAGACGACCATCGCTTCAAAGGTATTTGAGGCCGAGGATGCGATTAAAAACGGTGCAGATGAGATCGATTATTCTTTAAATCTGACAGAAGTGAAGGCTGGGAACTGGGCATATGTGGAAGAAGAAATGAAACAGATTGTGGAACTTTGCCGTCGTCATGAGAAGATCTGCAAAGTGATTTTGGAAACCTGTTATTTAGAGAAAGATGAGATCGTAAAAATTTGTGAAATAGCAAGGAATGTACGTCCCGATTTTGTGAAGACATCTTCCGGTTTTGGCAGTGCCGGTGCGAAAGAAGAAGATGTGCTGCTTATGAAACAGACGGTCGGTTCCTTGGTAAATGTGAAGGCTTCCGGAGGTATTCGGGACGCAAAGACCTTTAAGGAGATGGT
Source organism: Erysipelotrichales bacterium (assembly GCA_910575705.1). Classification (GTDB taxonomy): domain Bacteria; phylum Bacillota_I; class Bacilli_A; order Erysipelotrichales; family Erysipelotrichaceae; genus CAJTFG01. Next base: position 79,082 of record CAJTFG010000002.1, read on the forward strand.
AGCTTGCGGAGCGGTGCGCATTGGGACGAGTGCCGGCGTATCCATCGTGGAGGAGTTCCGTAAAGAAGCGAAAGAAAACGGCGGTGTGATTTCCATCGCGATGAAGATCGAAGAATAAGAGGATATGCGGAGTTTTCTTATATAGAGAATATATCATAGTATTTGAATGAATGCTTGCTATAAGTGCTGCGCCGTGTTATAGCAAGCTTTTTTAGATGTTCTCGTGTTCTTAGTTAAAATGCCTTTCAAATGTCATAAAAAACGATATTCTTTTTTGTATAGAGTATCATTTTTTATAGAAGGAATGCTGAGAGATGATGGATGATCGGTAAAGAAGGTCTTGTAAAATTTTATAGATATGTTACAATAAAAACATACAAGGACCTTTAAGTTAATCCAGAGAGATTAAAAAGGATACGATGAATATTTTTAACTGCTTTTATAAGGCCCTTTTGTATGAAAAAGGTCTTTTTTTAAGACCGGAGAGGTGCGCTATGAATCCAAATAGTTTACTTAGTATGCGGGATCTGAATACAGAGGACATTTATCGCATTTTAGATGATGCACAGGCTTTTTCATTTGCTTATCAGGATTGGCAATTACCGCAACGTACGTTGATTGCTAATCTTTTTTTTGAAAACAGCACCCGGACGCATCATTCTTTCGTATCGGCGGAATTGCAGTTGGGTGCTTTGATTTCTGATTTTTCCGCTGAGGCTTCTTCTGTAAAAAAAGGAGAAAGCTTATATGATACCGTTCGTACATTTGAATCGATCGGCTATCATGCTGTTGTTATACGTCATCCGCAGGATGCGTACTTTAAAGAATTGGAAAATATCAAGATACCAGTCTTAAATGCCGGAGATGGATGTGGAAATCATCCGACGCAGTGTTTGTTGGATTTGCTTACCATGCGTCAGGAATTTCAGTGTTTGGAGAATCTTCGTGTGCTGATCGTCGGTGATATCGATCACAGCCGGGTAGCTCACTCCAATCGTGAGGCGCTGGAAATGCTGGGCAGTACGGTGAGATACAGCGGCCCTAAGCAATGGGTAAGCGATCAAAAGATTTATATGGATTTGGATGAGGGGATCCAATGGGCGGATGTGGTCATGTTGCTGCGCATTCAGCGAGAACGCGGCGCCAGCATACAGATGGATGCCGGACGGTATTTGCAGACATACGGGTTGACCAAAGAGCGTTATGCGCGAATGAAAGAACATGCGATCATCATGCATCCGGCACCGGTAAACCGCGGTGTGGAAATTGACGATGCGCTTGTGGAGTGTGAAAAGAGCCGTATTTTCAAACAGATGGAAAACGGTGTTCTCGTAAGAAAAGCGGTTATAAAACGGGCGTTTGCCTTGCCGTTTATGAAAGGAGCCAGCAATGAAAGAGCGTAAACTGATTTTGGAAGACGGAAGCGTCTATCATGGAAGGGGATTTGGTTCTGATGTGTATCGCATAGGGGAACTTGTCTTCAATACAGGTATGAGCGGATATCAGGAAGTGCTCAGTGATTTGTCTTATTGCGGACAGATCGTTATGATGACCTATCCGATGGTCGGCAACTATGGGATTAATCGGGATGATTTTGAGAGCATCGATCCGGCAGTATTCGGTTTTGTGGTGAAAGAATGCTGCGAGGCTCCGAGTAATTTCCGCTGTGATATGAGCTTGGATGAATTTTTGAAGCTGAAGCACATTCCCGGCATTCAAGGTATCGATACCCGCAGTCTTACGAAAAAGCTGCGCACATCCGGAACGATGCGCTGCATTATGGCCGATGCGGATGCTGATGAGAAAGAGATCGTAAAAAAACTGAACGAAAGTGATATTTTACATAATCAGGTAGAGATGGTATCGATCAAAAAGCCGTTTCCGATACCCGCTAGAGGAAAAAAAGTCGTTTTGATGGATTTCGGTGCTAAGCACGGTATTATCCGGGAGCTTACCGAGCGCAAGTGCGATTTGACCGTCGTTCCGTTTGATACGAGTGCGGAAGCGATTTTGGCACTTCGTCCGGATGGGGTGATGCTGAGTAACGGTCCTGGAGATCCTAAAGATGTTCCCAAAGCGATCGATACGATCCGAGAGCTGATCGGAAAGCTTCCGATCTTTGGCATCTGTCTGGGACATCAGTTGATTTCTTTGGCTTGCGGAGCGAATACGGTAAAGCTGAAATTCGGTCATCGCGGCTGTAATCATCCGGTAATCAATTTATCTGACGGAAAGGTAGAGATGACATCGCAAAATCACGGTTATGCCGTAGAGGAAGATTCCTTGGCAAATACGGATCTCGTCGTAACGCATCGCGCGTTGAACGATCAAAGCGTAGAAGGTGTTCGTCATGTGAAATATCCGGTATTTAGTGTACAGTATCATCCGGAGGCATCTCCGGGGCCGGAAGATGCGAATTACTTGTTTGATGAATTTATGAATTTGATGGAACGAGAAAGAGGTGTACGGTAATGGCCAAGCGTGAGGATATCAAAAAAATCATGGTTATCGGTTCCGGACCTATCGTTATCGGTCAGGCCGCAGAATTTGATTATGCGGGATCACAGGCATGCCAAGCACTTCGTGAAGAGGGGTATGAAGTTATTTTGATCAATTCCAATCCGGCGACGATCATGACGGATACGGCAGTTGCCGATAAAGTGTATATTGAACCGCTGACATTGGAATTTGCCAGCCGAATTATCTATAAAGAGCGTCCGGATGCCATCTTAGGCAGTCTGGGAGGACAGACGGGATTGAATTTGGTTGTTGAACTTGCCCAATCCGGTATTTTGGATGAGTACCATGTGGAAGTGTTAGGTACGGATTTGGAAGCGATCAATAAGGCAGAGGATCGCGAATTGTTCCGTAAATTGATGTATGACATTCATGAACCGGTACCGGAAAGCGAGATCGTCCATACGATCGAAGAAGCGCTGGCCTTTGCCGATGATATCGGCTATCCACTCGTTGTGCGTCCGGCATATACGCTGGGAGGGACCGGCGGCGGCTTTGCGGATAATGAGGAGGAACTGCGGGAAATTACCGATAACGGTTTAAAGCTATCGCCTGTTCATCAATGTCTCATCGAACGAAGCATTTCCGGATTCAAAGAGATCGAATATGAAGTTATGCGCGATCATCATGATAACGCTATCGTAGTATGCAATATGGAAAATATCGATCCGGTCGGTATTCATACAGGAGATTCCATGGTCGTTGCGCCTGTGCAGACGTTAAGTGATCGGGAGCATCAGATGCTTCGAAACGCATCGTTAAAAATCATTCGGGCATTGAAGATCTGCGGTGGTTGTAATGTGCAGTTGGCGTTGGATCCGACTTCCTTTCACTACTATGTGATCGAGGTGAATCCGCGTGTATCGCGTTCTAGTGCTTTAGCGAGCAAGGCTACCGGATATCCGATCGCCAAATTGGCCGCTAAAATCGCAGTGGGCATGACGCTGGATGAGATCATCAATCCGATCACGAATACGAGCTATGCCTGCTTCGAACCGGCATTGGATTATATCGTTACAAAGCTTCCGCGGTTTGCGTTTGATAAATTTCCGAATGCGGACCGCCGTCTAGGAACACAGATGAAAGCGACGGGAGAGGTAATGTCCATCGGCCGTAACTTTGAAGAGAGCTTTTTAAAGGCGATCCGTTCTTTGGAAATGAAATGTGATCATATACAATCCAAAGAGCTGTCGGGATATACGAAAGAACAGCTTTGGGATACGGTTTTGAAAAACGATGATCTTCGTATATATGCGATTGCGGATCTTTTGCGTAAAGGGGAGAGTCTTCTTCAGATCCATGAAAAAACGATGATCGATCTGTTTTTTCTGCATAAGCTGCAGCATATTTTAAACTTGGAGCAGAAGATGAAAACTTCCGTCGGGAATATGGAAATCTTAAAGAAGCTTAAGACATATGGCTTTGCGGATTCTTATATTGCGAGAAATTGGAATATGACAGAAAAAGAGCTGTATGACTTGCGCCAGCAGCATCATATCGTACCTGTCTATAAGATGGTAGATACATGCGCTGCCGAGTTTACCAGTGCAACACCGTATTTCTACAGTACGTATGAGGAAGAAAATGAATCGGTACGCAGCGATCGTAAAAAAGTCATCGTACTGGGTTCCGGACCGATCCGTATCGGTCAGGGAGTAGAATTTGATTATGCGACCGTACACTGTGTGATGACATTGAGAGAATGCGGTTATGAGGCGATTGTCATCAATAATAACCCGGAAACGGTATCGACGGATTTTTCCATTTCCGATAAGTTGTATTTTGAACCGCTGACGATCGAGGATGTCATGCATATCGTCGATCTGGAACAGCCGTTGGGAGTGATCGTTCAGTTCGGCGGTCAGACGGCGATCAATTTGGCGGATAAACTCGTAGAGCGTGGAGTAAAAATTTTGGGAACGTCTTTAGAGGATATTGATCGTGCAGAGGATCGTCATGAATTTGAGACGATGCTGCACAAATTGGAAATTTTGCAGCCGCAGGGTGAGACTGCCGTAGAAGTGGAAGAAGCCGTACGGATCGCGAACAGGATCGGCTATCCGGTCCTTGTGCGACCGTCTTACGTGCTGGGAGGAAGAGCGATGGAGATCGTCCATAACGATGATGAACTCCGCATTTATATGGCGACGGCAGTAAAAGAGATCAGCCACGATGCTCCGATCTTAGTGGATAAGTATATCGTCGGCAAGGAAATTGAAATCGATGCGATCGCGGATGGCGAACATGTTTATATACCGGGCATTATGGAGCATATCGAACGGGCTGGCGTGCATTCCGGAGATTCTATATCGGTCTATCCACCGCAGATCATTTCGCAAAAAGTCAAGGATACGATCGTGGATTATGCTATCCGTATCGGTAAAGGGTTCCGGTTTATCGGTTTGTATAACATCCAATTTATCGTAGATAAACAAGAGCGTGTCTATGTATTGGAAGTAAATCCGCGAAGTTCAAGAACGGTGCCGTTTTTAAGCAAGATCACCGGTGTGCCGATGTCTCATGTCGCAACACGCTGCGTGTTAGGACATTCTTTACAGGAACAAGGGTATCCGGAAGGAATACGTGAAGAGAGCGGACGCTGCTTTGTGAAAGCGCCGGTATTCTCCTTTGCAAAGCTGCGAAGCGTCGATACGACACTGGGACCGGAAATGAAGTCGACAGGAGAAGCGCTTGGCGGCGATGTCACATTGGAAAAGGCGTTGTATAAAGCGCTTGTCGCATCAGGCGTCAAGGTGCCATTGCATGGGAATGTACTTGTTACGATTGCGGATGAGGATAAAGAGGAAGCGTTGGCGATTGCCCGCCGTTTCTCCAATATCGGATACGGTATTTATGCGACACCGGGTACGGCGCAATATCTACATGAACATGGAATCTATGTGCGGACAGTTGGAAAGATCAATGATGAAAGTGATAAAAACGTATTGGATATCATTCGACGAGGCAGGGTAAATTATGTTATCAATACGATGTCGATCAATAAGGATGTGGCGGAAGACGGATTTATGATCCGCCGTGTATCTGCGGAAAATAATATATCCTGCTTTACCTCATTAGATACAGCCAATGCGATCTTGCGGGTCGTAGAGGCACAGAGCTTTACATCGATATCCATGAATGAGCTGGAGGAATAATATGAGAGAAGAAAAGGGAACGATCCGCTTACAGGAATGCATTGCATCCGATACGTATCGAATGATTATAGAGGCGTGTTGCGCAGAGGATATGAAACCGGGACAGTTTGTGAATATTCAGGTAGAGGGGTTTTCACTACGCCGCCCAATCAGCATTTCTTCAATAGAGGAAACGACATTTACGATCGTTTATAAAGCGGTAGGAGAAGGCACAAAGAAATTAGCGCAGATGACGGCAGGACAGACGCTGGATATTATCGGTCCTCTGGGCAGCAGCTATCCTTTGGATATCGAAGAAAACGATGTTCTTATCATCGGCGGCGGTGTTGGCGTACCTCCGCTCTATGAATTGGCTAAGCAATATCGCCACAAAGGAAAAAACGTATATGTGGCTTTGGGATTTCAAGATAAAAGTTCCGTGTTTTATGAGGAAGAGTTTCGAAATTTGGGATGTCAGACTTATGTTGCGACGATGGATGGCAGTTATGGTACCAAAGGAACGGTCATGGATGCTATTCGGGAACATAAGATCACTTGTGATTTTGTATGCGCCTGCGGTCCTCGTATGATGCTGCACGCGATTGAGGAGCGTTATACGAAAGGATACATGTCTTTTGAGGCACGCATGGCATGCGGAATCGGTGCCTGCATGGCTTGTGTTGCAAGAGATAAGAAGGAAGCGGATATGTATCATCGCATATGTAAAGAGGGACCGGTGTTTCCGATCGGAAAGGTGGAATACTGATGACAGACGTTTCGATACAATTACCGGGACTGCATTTGAAAAACCCGGTGATTCCTGCCAGCGGCTGTTTTGGCTTTGGACGGGAATTTGCGGAATTATATGATTTAAGTTTGCTTGGAGGGATCGCCATTAAAAGCGCTACGCCGCAGCCTCGCTTCGGTAATGAGCTTCCGCGTGTAGCGGAAACCTATGGTGGTATGCTGAATGCCATCGGTTTGCAGAATCCCGGTGTAGATGCGATCATCGCTCGGGAGCTTCCATGGCTGGCACAATTTGATACGGAGATCATCGCCAATGTTGCGGGAGCATGTGAAGAGGATTATGTAGAGGTCGTTCAGAAGCTGAACGATCAGCCGGTCGTGAAAGCATTTGAATTGAACATCAGCTGTCCGAATGTGAAGCATGGAGGGATCGGCTTAGGTACGAAGCCGGAATTGGCCGCAAGCGTCACTCGCATGGTAAAGAAGGTCGCGAAAAAGCCGGTATGGGTCAAACTATCTCCGAATGTAACGAATATTGTGGAGATTGCCAAAGCGGTAGAAGATGCCGGCGCGGATGGGCTGGTACTAATCAATACTTTGATGGGGATGCGGTTGGATCTGAAAACCGGGAAGCCGATCTTGGCGAATGTGACCGGAGGGTTAAGCGGACCTGCTATCAAGTCGGTTGCGATACGTATGGTATATCAGACTGCACAAGCGGTGCACATTCCAATCATCGGTGTCGGCGGTATTTCCAGTGCGCGGGATGTATTGGAATTCCTATATGCGGGAGCGAGTGCGGTAGAAGTGGGAATGTACAATTTTGTAGATCCATATGGTTGTGTTAAAATAATAAAAGAATTGCCAATGGTATTGGAAGAGTATGGGTATTCTTCTTTGCATGAGGCGATCGGAAGGAGTTATCGATAATGAGTAAAACGATGGTGGCATTGGATTTTTCTACACGAAAAGACGTATATGAGTTTTTATTGAAATTTAAAGAACCGATCTATGTGAAGATCGGTATGGAACTGACGTATTCGTTCGGTTTTGAGATCATTCGGGAAGTGAAAGCGATGGGACATAATATTTTTCTGGATTTGAAACTGCACGATATTCCCAATACGGTAAAGCAGGCGATGAAGAATCTGGCTAAACTGGATGTAGATGTTGTAAATCTGCATGCGGCAGGCGGCAGTGCGATGATGAAAGCAGCTATTGAAGGTCTGCAAGAGGGATCGGTAAATGGAAAGCGTCCTCTTTGTATTGCAGTCACTCAGCTGACTTCAACATCACAGGAAGCGATGAATGAGGAGCTGAAGATCGCCGGAAGCGTACAAGACTGCGTTATCAGTTATGCGAAATTAGCAAAAGAGAGCGGCTTAGACGGTGTTGTTTGTTCCGTACATGAAGCGAAAGCGATCCACGAGGCATGCGGTGAAGATTTTCTGACAGTTACACCGGGTATTCGTCTTGCGTCCGATTCTAAGGATGATCAAAAGCGTGTCGCTACACCGGCATATGCGAAGGAACAGGGATGCGATTATATCGTCGTAGGACGTTCTATTACCAAATCCGAAGATCCGGTAAAAACATATCATGAGATCGAACAGACGATGGAGGGCAAATAAATGAATTACGAAGTTGAGATTGCGAAAAATCTATTGGAAGTCAAAGCGGTCGCTTTGCGTCCGGATGCTCCGTTTACATGGGCAAGCGGTATTAAATCACCAATCTATTGCGATAACCGTTATGTGTTATCCTTTCCTGAGAAAAGAAAAGCCGTCGTTGACGGTTTCGTTCAATGTATTCAAAAAGAATATCCTCAGGTGCAATGCCTGATGGGAACGGCCACTGCGGGAATTCCATGGGCAGCGCTTGTTGCGGCAAAGATGGAACTTCCGATGGGCTATGTCAGAAGCTCTAATAAAGACCATGGAAAAGGAAATAAGATTGAGGGTAAGATCGAAAATGGAATGAAAGTCGTGATCGTAGAAGATCTGATTTCTACCGGCGGATCGGTAAAAGGTGTTGTGGAAGCTTTGAAAGAAGCGGGCTGTGAAGTTCTTGGCGTCGTAGCTATATTCTCATATCTGCTTCCGGCTGCCGAGGAGATGTTTGCGTCTTTGCATACATCGTATACAACACTCAGCAATTATGATGTTCTTATCGATGTTGCTTTGCAAAATAACGATATTAAGGAACAGGATCTGAATAAGTTGAAAGCATGGAAAGAGGATCCCAGAAACGAAGACTGGATGAAGAAATAGTCGATTGTTTTAAAGAGTAAACCACATTAGTCATGCAACAGTGCAGCAAAAATGCTGCACTGTTTTAATGTTCAGACTATTATTTGACGACTTCATCTTTTTTTGTTTCGCATTCACTGTTTCATATCGTGCAGCCGCTTATCCGTGATAAATTTCTTTTTTCTCGGATCTCCTTCTGCACGGTAGATAAGAAGGAGCTCCAGATCGAATATAGAACTCCATACGGTTTCAAAGTCAGGTTCTTCATCGTATTGACACATAAAACCGTAGCTGCCTTTTAAAAGCTGCTTTGTAGTTTCTATGCAGTTATCTTTTATCTTTCCCAAAGAGAAGCTGTCTATGACGGTGTTATAACGCTTGTGGGAGTCGTAATCGTTTCCATGAGCATCGTCATAGGGGTTCATTTCATCGGATATAAAACTGTTTACGGTGCAGATGATCTTATCGTTATCGAAGCATTCAGCTCCTCGAATTTTTTTTATGGCAGGCGAGCATTCAACGACATTCATAGAGCCGCTTTTGTCCGCGAGCAAAATGTTGCAGTTAGAAGCGATCGGCAGATCCATAAGCAAGGAGAGCGCCTGTTTTGTATCGTGTGCTTTTTCGAGTAAGTACCGTACGACGAAACAGGAGTTAAATCCCGGCTGTATGCGTTTAAGGTCCGTCATCACAAACGTCATCGCAACGGCAAGTCCGTGTTCGTTCAATCCTTCTTCACCGTTGATGAAGGAAGACGTCGTGATATAAAATCGATTTCCACCGTATGGCGCGTAGATCTCACTGTTGCTGGTATCGCACAGATAAGGCGGCAGATTGTTGTTTCTGCCATAGATCACCTTGCCGTTTTTTGAATAGGCGAAAGCGGTGCAGCCACGAATCTCGAGAGGGATATTATCTTCCAAGTTATACATGCAGCAGCCCATACACAGCATCCAGGCAGCCAGATACAAGTAGTTTGCGCCTATGGTGTCGCTTACTCCTCGTATTTCTTCACATACTTCCGGGTAATGCGTTTTCAATATCTTTTCGCTTTGTCTTCCGTGGTTTAATTGGAAGTCATCCAATAAAAGGGGAAAAGCGATTTGATGGCTATTAAAGATTTTACCGCGTTTTACCCCCATTTCATAATGACTTCCTTTCAATCTTAAATGATACATTTTATCTCTTCTCCTTTTTGATCGCCATCCATACTTCAAAATGTCCATGTGGCAGCTGTTTGTCGCATATCGGATATACTTCTATGTCGGGCAGTTTTGCATAGCTGTATCCGGAAGACGGCAGCCATTCCGTGTAAAATCGTCGGAATATCTTTTGCACATCTTCTTTAAAATATCCGTCATTTTCAAATACTACCCAAGTTGCCGCAGGAATTTCATATGCATACATACCGAAAGGAACGGATGCACTTGTAACGGCACCGATATAGTAATAGATCTCTTTCGGATTTTCATATACGCTGATTCCCATGATGCCATTCGGCTCCTGATCGGATAATCTGCATATTTCTGAAAAGCGGTTTCCTTGTAGTGCTGCTTTCCAAAAATCAGGAACTATATTTAAATTGTTTTCCATGTCTTCACTTATCGGAATGCGGATCCCTACGATACGCAAGGGCTGTTTTTCCATGATGTGATAGGATATCGCACTTTCTCCAGTCACATGTATGGAAAATTGAATGGATGGGTATGCCTGAAGAATACTTCCTTTACGCTTCGCCGCGGTAGGTGTGATGCCGTGAATGCTTTGGAAAGCTCGATGAAAAGAAGTCGGAGAGGAATATCCGTATTTTAAGGCAATGTCGATCACCTTGCTGTTTGATTGCTGCAATTCAAATGCTGCCTGTGTCATTTTTCGGCGGCGTATGTATTCCGCTAAGGAAACACCGGCAACATAGGAGAAGATCCGTTGAAAATAATAAGGGGAACAGCCTGCGATATGAGCAGCTTCGTCATAGGATATTTTCTTGTCCAGATTTCCTTCTATGTAATCGATCGCCGTTCCCAATCTTTTCAGCCATTCCATGCTTTCACCTCCTTACAACTAAGGATAGCCTGATCGGATATATATTTCCTCTCTTTTTCTGCTGTCTTTTGTAAAGCTGACTATAGTGTAGCGGAATAAAAATTTTGTTTCAATCGCTGATCGAAAAGGAAACCGCTGCTTTTTATTTCATCATAGGCAGATCGGTGTTTTAATGATCCCATTTAGTAAAGTAAGGGTATATTTTGTGAGAATATGTGATGTATAAAAAAGAGGTTGCATTTATTTTTTCTTTGCGTATAATAGTTAAAGTATTTAAATATTAAGTATATTAAATGTTTTGAAAGAAGGGTATGAGATGGAGGAACATAAGACAGCGCAGGAACTTGCGCAGCTGCTGTTTATCTTAAAGAGGGAAATGCTTCCGGAAAAAGGAAAAAAGAGCGGTATGCGGCATCGAGATATCATGTTTTTGAGTGGGATATGTGAAATAGCGGATGGCGATATGGTAAAGATGAGTGCTATCAGTGATTTTTTTCATATCACACCGGCGGCTGTTTCGCAGATTATCCGCGGTTATGAACAGGAGGGGTGGATCGACCGGATTCTTTTGGATCGTGACCGGCGCAGTGTGTATATCCGGGTAAGCGATAAAGCGAAAAGAATAATGGAAGAGTGCCAGAATGAAATGTGGAGCAGGTTGTTGGATTATATTCATTTTTTAGGAGAAGAGGACAGCCGGCATCTTTTGAATATCATGCGGAGAACCAGCGGTTATTTTAAAGATCGCTGTAAAGAGGAAGAATCGTAGGAAAGGAGTTTATGATGATAAAGCTTGGAAGATATCTGAAGCCTTTTTTGATATCCATACTTGCGGTGATCGCTTTACTGTATGGACAAGCGCAATGTGAGCTTGCGCTGCCGGACTATATGTCGGATATCGTAAATGTGGGGATTCAAAAAGGCGGTATAGAAGACGGGGTACCGATGGTGATACGTGAAAGCGAGTATCGCCGTATAGCGCTGTTTCTGGAGGAAAATGAGCAGATGCTGTTTTCCGATAATTATGTACTTCTTGAAACCGGTAAGGCGAGTGATGCACAAAAGGAGAGCTATCCGGTATTGGAAAAAGAAAATGTATTCGTATTAAAGGATATAGAGGAAGAGACGAGGAAGGAACTAGCGGATGCGTTGTTGAAGCCGGAGATGCTTGTTTCCGCCATAGAACAGCAAAGTCAGGATCCAACCAGCGAATGGAGTCAGCAGCTGCATGGGCAAGACCCGTTTGCGTTGATTTCCGTTATGAAGCCACAACAGCTGGCAAAGTTACAGCAGGAAATCGATCAGCAGCTGAATGCTCTTGGGTCCAGTACGCTGGAAGCAGCCGGTGCGGCGTTTGTAAAAAATGAATATCGTATGACCGGTATGGATTTGGACGCTTTGCAAAATGATTATATCTTGCTGTCTGGCGGCAAGATGCTGTTGATAGCTTTCTTGGGAACCGTATGTGCGGTGATCGTAGGGCTCTTGTCTTCGCGCATCGCTGCTGGTTTGTCAAGAAATCTGCGTGGTAAGGTATTTGAAAAGGTTGAACATTTCTCAAATGAAGAATTCAATCGTTTTTCAACATCCTCGCTCATCACTCGTACGACCAATGATATACAGCAGGTGCAAATGGTGATGGTCATGATGTTAAGGATCGTCATCTATGCTCCGATCATGGGGATCGGAGCCATCGTACACGTTATCAACTCAGGGGCTGATATGAGCTGGATCATCGCCCTGTGTGTTGTGATACTGCTCAGTTTGATCGGTGTATTGATGTCTGTGGCGATGCCGAAATTTAAGATCAATCAGAAGCTGATCGACAAGATCAACAGCGTTACACGTGAATTTTTGGATGGTATGCTCGTCATCCGTGCATTTAACACGCAGGCATATGAAGAGAAGAAGTTTGCGGATGTCAATGAAAAGATGATGAAAACGAACTTGTTTATCAATCGTACGATGTCGTTTATGATGCCGGCTATGATGATGATCATGAACGGGGCTTCGCTTTTGATCGTATGGGTCGGCGGGCATCAGATTGAAGCAGGTTCTATTCAGATCGGTGATATGATGGCGTTTATTCAGTATTCCATGCAGATCATCATGTCCTTTCTCATGATCGCCATGGTAGCGGTTATCTTGCCGAGAGCCAGTGTTTCCGCAAATCGAATTTTAGAAGTATTGCAATGTGATATCCGTATCAGCGATCCGCTGCAACCAAAGCATTTTGATGAGAATAAAAAGGGATATATCGATTTTCAGCATGTATCTTTCCGTTATCCGGGAGCGGAAGAAGATGTTCTTCATGACATCAGCTTTACGGCAAGGCCGGGGGAAACAACGGCCTTTATCGGCAGCACCGGTAGTGGAAAATCTACAATTATCAATCTCGTTCCGCGCTTTTTTGATGTTACTGAGGGCAGCATTCAGGTGGACGGTGTCGATATTCGCGAGGTTGCGCAGCATGAACTGCGCGATAAGATCGGATATGTGCCGCAGAAGGGAATTTTGTTTTCCGGTGATATCGCATCGAATTTGCGTTACGCAAAAGAAGATGCAATGCAAAGTGAACTTGAAGAGGCCTGCAGGATCGCACAGGCAACCGAGTTTATCGAATCCAAGCCGGAAGGCTATGAAACGAAGATCGCCCAAGGGGGGACGAATGTATCCGGCGGGCAGAAGCAGCGTCTTTCTATCGCCCGCACTTTGGTAAAACAGCCGGAAATTTATATCTTTGATGATTCTTTCAGCGCGTTGGATTTCAAGACCGATGCCCGTTTGCGCAGTGCGTTGAATGAAGTGACGAAAAAAACAAAAGCGACAGTTCTTTTAGTTGCACAGCGTATTTCTTCGATCATGCATGCGGAACGGATCGTCGTTCTGGATAAAGGAAGAGTAGCCGGTATCGGAACGCACGAAGAGTTGATGAAAACCTGTGAAGTCTATCAGGAGATCGCATATAGTCAGCTATCGAAGGAGGAACTGGAAAATGAGTAAAGAAAAGACAGCTCATCCTATGAACCGCCCCGGACATGGCCCGATGGGGGCGGGACATTCTATCGTTAAAGCAAAAGATTTTTCCGGTACGATGAAAAAGCTGTTGCGCTTTATGAAGCCTTATTATGCCGTTATCAGCATCGCGTTGATTTTTGCGTCCGCGAGTACCGTTCTAGCGATCTTGGGCCCTAAGATCTTAGGAAATGCGACAACAGAATTGGCCGAAGGTTTCATGCGTACGGTTATGGGAACAGGTGGTATTGATTTTGATTACATCCTTCGCATCATTTTGACATTGCTTGGCATTTATTTGATTAGCTCGCTTATGCAGTATATTATGAGTGTTATGATGGCTACTATAACGCAGAAGACAGCATATGGGTTGCGTAAAGATATTTCAGAAAAGATCAATCGTATGCCATTAAAGTATTTTGATACCCGCTCACATGGCGATGTATTATCGCGAGTTACCAACGATGTGGATACCCTGCAGGCTTCTTTAAGTCAATCCCTGTCACAGATTGTTACATCGATGGTACAGGTGATCGGTTATCCGATCATGATGCTGACGATCAGTTGGCAGATGACGCTGATGTCCGTATGTGTGATCCCGTTGTCGCTGCTGTTTGTTTCTTTGATCGTAAAGAAATCACAAGTGTATTTTAAGAAGCAACAGAGCTATTTGAGCGAAGTTAACGGTCATGTGGAAGAGATGTACAGCGGACATGTCGTAATGAAAGCGTTTAATGGTGAAGAGCGTTCGATCGAACAGTTTAAAACGCATAATGATCATTTATATGAAACGGCATGGAAAAGTCAGTTTCTATCCGGATTGATGATGCCGATCACACAGTTTGTAGGAAATCTCGGTTATGTAGGCGTTTGTCTTTTAGGAGGCTGGCTGGCATCTGCCGGAACTATTACCATCGGGGATATTCAGGCATTTATTCAGTATGTGCGCAGTTTTAATCAGCCGATCTCACAGCTTGCACAGGTCATGAATATGCTGCAGTCCACAGCTGCCGCTGCGGAGCGTGTCTTTGAATTTTTAGAAGAGGAAGAAGAACTTTCGGAAACGTCACATCCCAAACCTATTATGGGAGAAGACGGCAGCGATCTGATCAAAGGAACGGTAACGTTTGAAAATGTTCACTTCGGCTATCATCCCGATAAGATCGTCATTCATGATTTTTCCATGTATATCAACGCCGGAAAGCGTGTGGCGATCGTAGGTCCTACGGGTGCCGGGAAAACGACGATCGTCAAGCTGCTGATGCGTTTTTATGAACTGAACAGCGGAACGATTTATGTGGACGGCATCGATATTAAGGATTTCCGCCGTAAAGATCTTCGTTCCTTGTTCGGCATGGTATTGCAGGATGCCTGGCTATTTAACGGCACGGTCATGGAAAATCTTCGTTACGGCAGATTGGACGCTACGGATGAAGAAGTAAAAGCTGCGGCGGATGCTGCGTATGTCGATCATTTTATACGTACGCTAGATCACGGATACGACACGATATTAAATGAAGAATCCAGTAATATCTCTCAAGGACAGAAACAGCTTTTGACGATTGCCCGTGCGTTCTTGGCGGATCCGAAGATCTTGATCCTCGATGAGGCCACTTCATCTGTCGATACGCGTACGGAAGTGCTCATCCAGAAGGGGATGGAAAAGCTGATGGAAAACAGAACGTGTTTTGTGATCGCCCATCGATTATCTACCATACGTGATGCCGATTTGATTCTGGTCATGAAAGACGGCGATATCGTTGAAGTCGGAGATCATAAGGAATTGATGGAACGAAATGGGTTTTATACGTCTTTGTATAATTCCCAGTTTGAAGAGGTGTAATATTAAAAACGGTATGTTCACAAAGAGCATACCGTTTTATGTTTGATCGAGTAGTATGAGCAAGATCAGAAGATGTCTTTTTTATGATATTTCCAAAAAGCCGCAAAGACGGCGATAACCGCAAAAAGCACTCCGATAGCTATATATTCCCAATGCAATGTTTTATCGGCGATGATGTTTCCGCCATCGGTATAATGAAAAGGGGTAATATATTTTAAGAATGCCGTCTGTTCTGTCAGATTGGCGATGATATTAAAAAAATAGAGGGTGATGGTGGTTCCTAAGCCGATGCCCTGGCCCCCATGCCGTAAGAAAGCGGATATCCCGAACGTGATGGACGCAATTTCTAACTGCATGATGATATGCGATAGAAACAGCAAGGCAAGCGTATCTATGGGTGCTTGTTCCTGTATGATGAAAACGGCGGTTGCCGTAACGGTGATGACAACGGCATTGAGAATGAGGATCTGGGTAAAAAGCGCACATAGCTTTTCGGCGACGATCCTTTTTCTTGAGATGGGATGCGTCAATAAGAATTCCGCAGTCTTTTCTTTTTCCTCTTTTGATAACATGGATATCCCGAGAAGCGATGCAAAAACAGTACCTCCTAATCCGAGGATGTTGCCGCATTCCACGCTGAAGAAACCGATAAATTCTCCAAATTGAATCCGGTCCAGTCCAAATGCTGCAGAGAAGCCTCCCATATCGGAAAACAGCTTGCTGACATCATTCATCTGTGCGGATATTTCCGGATAAACGACAATGCATAAAGCGATCATAAGGGAGATCGAAGCTGCCCAAATAAGCAAGGCGTTTCGTCCTCGTTTTAATTCCAATGCCCATATCGTCATGATCATAATTCCTCCTCTGTATAAAAATGTAGGAAAATCTCTTCCAAACTAGGTTCAGAGATCGTAAGATCCTGCGGCTGCAGCTGCTGCAACAAGGTCAGTAATTCCCGAGTACTGCCGCTGTATAAAAAACGAACGGTATCATGCTCGGTTTTTATATTTCGAATATGCTTTGATGAAGGCAGTGCACGGATGCCTTTCAAGGTTATGTTTTTCATTTCCGTATGCCCCAGATTTTCGATTTTTTCACTTTTCAGGATCTTTCCATTGCGAATGAATGTAGCATATTTGCAGTACTGCTGGATCTCGGAAAGGATATGAGAAGATAAGAATACCGTGGCACCTTCCTCATTTCGCTCTTTGAGAACATCATAAAACTCATGCTGCATCAGCGGATCTAATCCGCTTGTCGGCTCATCCATGATATAGAGCTTCGGCTTATGCTGCATTGCGCAAACGATACCTACTTTTTTGCGATTGCCCAAAGAGAGCTCATCGATTTTTTTTGAAGTGTCGAGGTCAAACCTTCGGCATAGCTTTGCGGCTTCTTCACGACAGTCTTTTTCACGGAGCTTTGCGGACAGCGTTATGATATCCCCTACGCTCATTCCGCTGTAAAACACGGTTTCCGAAGGGAGATAGCCGATATCACAGAGGATTTCGTGCTTTTGTTTTCGAATATCTTTTCCTAAGATCTCCGCCTGACCACTAGTAGGATAGATCAATCCTAAAAGTGTCCGGATCGTCGTGCTTTTGCCTGCGCCGTTCGGCCCGATAAACCCATGAAATTCACCTTCGTTCACCGACAGACACACATCGATGATGCCGCGTACGTTTCCATAGTATTTCGTCAGTTTTTCTGTTCTTATCGCATTCATTGTACGTCCTCCTTGCGGGAATAAACATGCTTCCAAAATTGCAGAAGCTTATGAAAATCTTTTTCCATCTGTGCTGTGTTCAACTTCTTTAGTTGCAACATTTCCCATAAATATCCTTCAGAAGCGAGATGCATTTCTCTTTTCATCATCTGCAAATCAAGACCTTCTATGAAATCAGCGGGATCTAATTTTTTTAAAGCCTCTTTTGCTTTTTGATCAAAATGCTTTCGATAGCTGTTTTGAACAGCTGTGCTGATCTCTTCGTTTTTTTCATAAAAAGCTTTGATCGCAAAAGTAGCCATATGGGGATATTCCTCCATGATCTTCCATTTTGCTTTCATACCGCGTTCCATCATCACAAAGAGATCCGATGCCTCATAGCACTGATAGATCGTCAGATAGTCTGTCGTGATGCGTGCCGCTTCTTCCCATAAAAATAAATATAATTCCTGTTTGTTATGAAAGTAATGGAAAAGCAGGGATTTACTTATGCCGGCAGCATCGGCAATTTCCTTCATCGGACTTTTTTCATAGCTGTTTTGCGAAAAGATCCGGTAACCGGCATCGATGATTTTCTGTTGCTTTTCATAAGGAAGCTGATAAAATTTCTCATTCATAAGGTACCTCGTGAGGAATGTACTCATTCTTATTATATACGGTTGACCGTTTTTGAGAAGACCCGCATATGAAGAGTTTTGTATCGGGGGAGGGAAGCTGTTTTAATTTTTATAAAAAGTGATATATAATAGTACTGTTCGTAGGAGTGGAGTGATGAGGATGCGATGTGAAAAGATACGGCTTGTAAAGCCGACACGGGAATTAAAAAAGAAAGCTCTTGAATATCGACAGGAACATTTTGACTTCGGAGAGAGTGTGATCAATGGGAGTTCATTATTCGATCAGATCAATCTTTATGACGAATGGCTCGGCAAGGTCGCCGCTAATGCAAGTGTGGAAACCGTGGATCCTGATTGGGTGCTAACGGATACTTTTTTTGCACTTAGGGCATCAGATGATAAAATTGTCGGCATTGCGGATATAAGGTATCAGCTAAATGATTTTCTGAAAGATTTTGGCAACTGCGGGTATAGTGTAAGACCATCGGAAAGAAGAAAAGGGTATGCTGGGGAGATCGTAAGGCAACTATGCTGTATCGCGAGAGAACACGGTATGGAACGATTACAATTATCCGTTGAAAAAAACAATATCGCTTCCATAAAAGCGATTGAAAAAAATGGCGGGAAATATGATAGGAGCTTTACCTTTGAAAACGAAGAGGCTTATGTATATGTAATAAAACTTTAAGCAGGTTTGATTCAGCTCATAAGACAAGCGGAAATGTATCGGATTCTCGTTTTTTATCTTTGCTGTTGAAAAAGAGGATCCGGATAAAATAAACATGCAGCTGCTTTTCGTGGCTGCATGTTTCATATTTGCGATCACTTTTTCAAATATAACGCTTTTTCTGCCCCTTGCAGTGCATCGGCCGCTTTTTTTAATACTTCACTATCTTCTGTATTGGTTTGCATTATTTCGTAAGCGTGAATGAAGGCTTGCTGATAACGGTTCCAAAGAGAGGGAGCATAGTTTTCGCAAGAGAGCTGCAAAGCGTGGTTTAAAAGTTCCATAATGCGAGCACGTTCCTGAAAATATCGATGTTCCTTATCGATCTCCAAAAGCAGATCGCCGAGCCGCCAATTTTGATTGTGCTTCGTCAGCACCGCTTTGCGGGCAATATCGGCATCGGCCGCTTTTAAACATTTGGTGATGCATTGTATCGTATTATCATCCGTTTCATGAAAGATCATCGCATCAAATTCGATATGATAGTCTTTTTTTGTTGCGGAAGACTCTGCTGTTATTTGAAAGAGGCTGCCCAGCGTTTCGCAAAGTCTGTTCTCCTCGACAATACGATAAGACACGCATAATTCTTCTAATATACTTTTAACAATATCCGAGGCATGATAGAGCAGAATCATTGTGCTTCCTCCTTTTTATGATATCTTTTCAAACAGTTTTCCCGCATGGCGGCGAATGATGAACCGGCATAAGACTATGAGAATAAGGAATGAAACCATAATACCGGCAGTGAGGTAAACCATCTTGTCAGGGTTCAGCATATACATGCCCACGCCGATAAGGATAGAAAGCAGAATGCCGATCGCCATTTCTAAAACACCGTTTAAATTTTGTTTGACCGCAGAGGCTTCCTGTTCCCAGATCAATTTCGGACGAGAGGAATCGATCAAAATACCGATCATGGAAAGTGCGATGTTGCTTAAAAGGATACCGATCAACGAAAGGATGGACAGCATCGGCGGAAAATTAAGAAAGACGATGACAAGAATCCATAAGGGAAGTATCGTAATGATGCCGAGCAAGATGGATATCGAGCATTTCGCATACAGCTGTGTTTCATAGGAAACGGGAATGTATTTCATGAACGATACATGATCGCCTTCTCGTGAGATCGCCGTGGATGCTACCATATTCAAAGGTGCGATAAAGCAGCTGATGATAAGGATGACGAGGATGATATAATAAGAAGCCTGCGGATATGCCAAGATCTCATCGCTATCTATATAAGATAAAGCCATCCGTATTTCCGGTTGAAAAGAGAATATTGCCATCATGATCGGCATGATCGCAACGCTGAAGATGCAGTTTAAGAAATAAGCCGGTGTCCGCAGTAGAAGCCTGCATTCCTTTATCATATAACAACGAAAGATCGGCGTTTTTTTGATCTGGGTACGCAGGTCGATACGGCGAGAGGAAGAAGAGCTCTCATTGATACCGATTGCCCCTTTGAAATAAATGTATTTTCCGATGAACAAAAACAGAGCGATGAAAGCGACTTGCCATAGGATATATAAACATAGCTGCCAGAAACTGCCGTCAAAGATCATCAAGGCAGCACTGGATAGGAACGGAAACAGTATTGAGAAAAGTTTCATCATGGAATTTCCGCCTTCCAAGAGCATCATCATCAGCTCTGCTTCATCAACGGCACCTAAGGAGTTTATATAAAAGGAAAGACCGAGGGAAAATACAACGATGAAGATCCCGGAGATCATATTGAAAGCATCTCTGTTTTTCACAAACGGTACGAAGCGCATAACCAGCATCGTGATGATGGAAGAATAGATCAAGGGAATGATCGGAAGTGTCAGCGCTATTAAAATGAAGCATAACAGTTCCCATATGCCAAATGGCATATATTGCATATAAGCGATCGCCAGCGGCAGTACGACAAGGCATGAGAATGAAAGATCATACAGCAGGCAGCTGATGAATTTCGCACTTAAGATCATCTGCGGTTTTATCGGCAATGTCAGAAGAACATCGTTATCCTTTGAGAAATAGAAGATGCTCGGAATGACAAACAGGGAAAAGAAGAAGATGAGAAAAGAACCCAGGAAAAAGCCGATCGTCAAAACAGTCCCTGTCTGCGCAATTGTTCCATAGATCTCAAAATAAGTAGAAAACATGGTATAGATAACCGCCGCCATCAAAAGAAACGATACGGCGATCACCATATAGATGAGAATATCTTTCGACCGTTTTCCTTTTCCGTCCGTAAAAACATTCATATTGTTTTTTAACAATACTTTTGTAAGAGCACGATACTTATGCATGATGGATCGCCTCCAAGAAGATCTCTTCCAGACTGTCGGAGCTCTTATAAGTCTCTCTTAATTCTTCCAGCGTACCGAAGAAGAGGATCTTTCCTTTATTGATGATCGCTACTTTATCGCATAGTTTTTCTGCGACCTCCAATACATGTGTAGAGAAAAATACGGTTTTTCCTTTTGCCGCATGCTGCTTCATCATCTGTTTTAAAGAGAAGCTGGACTGCGGGTCTAAACCGGTCATTGGCTCATCGAGGATCCAGATATCCGGATCACAGATCAAAGCTCCCATGATGACGATTTTCTGCCGCATCCCATGAGAATAAGATAGGATTTTATCGTTCAGCGCATGTTCCATCTCAAAGGTTTTCGCCATATCTTCAATTCTCTGTTTTCGTTCAGAAGAGGCAACATCATAGATATCTCCCATGAAATTCAAGTATTCGATACCCTTTAACCTGAGAAAGATATCCGCATTGTCCGGAACGATGCCGAACTGCTTTTTTGCGTTCAGAGGTTCTTTTACGATATCGGTACCGTTTAACAGGATCTCTCCTTCATCCGGTGTTAGAACACCGGTCATCATTCGTATCGTCGTCGTCTTTCCGGCCCCGTTAGGACCGATGAATCCTACGATCTCCCCTGTCGGTATCGTTATGGATAAGCCGTCTACCGCTTTGTTTTTCCCTCCGTAAATTTTGGTAACATTTTTAATTTCAATCATGATCGTTCTCCTTTATTTAATTTTATAAATGTGTAATAAGAATATATCATAGGAATGATGAGGATCACTGCCAGAAAAAGCCAAACATATATCTCTTCCGGTATCGGCAAACAGATCGATATGCAGCACGCGATTCCGGAAAAAAACCATACCTTTCCGGCAAAGCGATGCGTTTTGATCCATACGCGTTCATCTTCGATCGCCCATGGGGTCTTAAATCCGAAAAAATAATTTTGCCGGATGCGCGGCATCATATTGCCTATGAAGCAGATGGTAATGCCGAACAGTATTCGCATAAAGACGTTCATATCGATTTGTGAAGGGAAGAACGCTGCCAGTATCATACATGTACTGATCAAACATACGATGATGTTCATCAGATAGACGAATCCCGTATACGTATGGATGAATTTCTGGTAGTTTTTCTTTTTCGGATCCAGCTTCGCCGTTATCGCAAGAATAGCGTTCAGTAGCAAAAGAAAGCAGGGATAAAGAAAGATATAGATTTTTTCTCCATATGCATCAATTCCTTCAAAGCCCCAGTGAATAGGTATCTCCGCGGGAAGAAAAGGATAGAGGATTGATACTGCCAAAAACATCAGGATGGTGGCAGCGGCACCTCCTCGGACAGCTTTTTTCATCTTTATTCTCCTTTCAGGGAACTGATCCATCCGATGATCTCATCAATGACGGAAGTTTCCAGTTCATAATAAATATATTTTCCTATTTTCTCATCGGATATCAATCCGGCTTTTTTTAATATTGACAGATGATGTGAAATGGTTGCGTTAGAAGAAGGGAAATGAGAAACGATCTCGCCGGCACTCATCTTTCCGTCTTTCAAAAGCGAGATGATCTCTCTGCGCGTGTCATCGGATAGCGCCTTAAATGTCTCTTGAAAACGCATCATCATCACCTCATTTCGATATTTATCTAAATGTTATACCTGTCTGTGATGTTTGTCAATGAAATTGTAAAAAATAAACCCATCTGTCTTTTCTGCATGTTGGAATCCTAACATAGTTCATGACAGCGTTGCATACACTGCATTGAGGTGAGGACATGTTTTCAAAAAAATGCCGTCTGCTGACATGCAGTATTTTGACACTCGTGATAACCGGTATCGTCATGATCGGTTCCAGCTCGCGCATATGGGCGCAGGCGAAATTTCAGGATCCGATGTACTTTATGAGCAGACAAGCTGTCTTTGCTATCATAGGCTGTTTTGTCATGTATGCGGCTTCCCGCATTGATTTAAGAAATGTCCGTCCGCATGCCCGAAAGCTTTTTTTTCTATGTACGGCATTGCTCGTCATCGTGTTGATACCCGGTGTAGGCGTTGCTCGCAACGGTTCTCGAAGCTGGTTCGGCATCGGTTCTTTTCTTGTTCAGCCCTCTGAATTTTTTAAGATTGCGATCATTTTGTATGTCGCTGATTTTTTAGCGAAGCGATATCGCGTCAAAACGTTTAAACGCGATCTTTTGTTTCCCGGTTTTCTCACTGCTATCGGTTTCGGACTGATCTTGTTGCAGCCGGATTTCGGAAGCGGTATCGTCATGGTGTGTAGTATTGTCGTGATGGTGTTGGCTGCGGATTCTCCGCTTCGCTATTTTGTGCGCGTCGGCATGCTGGGCGCCGGCGGTCTGATCGCTTTGATCCTATCGGCTCCATATCGTCTTGCCCGTATCACGTCGTTTATCGATCCTTGGCAGGATCCGTTGGGTTCCGGATTTCAGATCATTCAGTCTTTGTTTGCGATATCTCCCGGAGGTATTCTCGGTGTAGGATTTGATAACAGCATGCAGAAGCATTTTTATCTTCCCGAACCGCAGACGGATTTTATCTTCGCTATTTTTGCCGAAGAGTTCGGGTTTCTCGGGTGCTGCATTTTGATCACGGTATTTTTGTTTGTCATATATGAAGGGTGTCGCATTGCCAAAGAGGCTGCGGATCCGTTTTTATGCTATACTGCTATCGGTTTGACTTCTTTATTTGCCATTCAGGTCATGATCAATCTGGGCGTGGTTGTCGGCCTGTTTCCAGTAACGGGGATCACGTTGCCCTTCATTTCTTACGGAGGAAGTTCCTTGATGGTAATGATGGGGAGTATGGGGCTTTTGATGGGAATTGCCAATGTTGATAAAAATTGAAAAAAAGTCGTAGATTTTCATATACACATGCTATAATAATCGTTAAGGAGTGATGTCATGAAGCTGCTGATCGTAACCGGCGGTACCGGAGGACACATATATCCGGCGCTGGCTCTGGCGGAATATGCCAGAAGTCAGGATACGCATACCGATATCTTATTTGTGGGGAATGATGATCGAATGGAAGCGTCTGAGATACCGGCTCATGGTTTTGCTTTTCAAGGTCTTCATACGAGCGGTCTTACCGGCAATCCTTTGCGGAAGATAAAAGCTATCTCTCAAATGGGGATCGCTTATCAGAAAGCAAAGACCATCCTTCGAAATTATCAGCCGGATGTGGTGATTGGTTTTGGCGGCTATGTAAGTGCGCCTGTTATGCTGGCAGCACATCATATGCGTATACCTACGGTGATTCATGAGCAGAATTCTATTGTAGGGGTTGCGAACAAGGCGGTAGCGAATAAAGTAGACCGTATTGTTATCTGTTATGAAAAATGCCTTGCGGTGTTTGATAAAAAGAAGACGCTTCTTCTCGGTAATCCCAGAGCCAGTGTAGCGGCGAATGCCCAATTAAACAAAGCCTATTTGAAGCAGCTACAACTGACGGAAAAAAAGCCGTTGATATTGATCGTGATGGGATCGCTGGGCAGCACTTCTGTCAATGAGATGATGAGTGATGCTTTGTTGCACTATCAGGAAGATGCGCAGATCCTCTATGTTAGTGGTAAGCAGAATTATGAACAGATGAAGAAAAAGTTTTCCAATCCGAATATTCGGGTCGTTGATTATGTCGATCAGCTGGCGATCCTTCCCCAAGTTGATTTTTTGATCTGTCGTGCTGGCGCGACTACGCTTGCTGAAATAACCGCGCTTGGGAAACCCAGTATTCTTATTCCCAGTCCTTATGTAGCGCATAATCATCAGTATTATAACGCAAGCGTTCTGGTAGAGCATAAGGCGGCGATGATGATAGAAGAAAAAAACTTTTCTGCGGAGTTATTGCTGCATGATATGAAGCAGCTTCTTTATAATAAAAAACTGCGGGAGGAAATGGGAGTGCATGCCAGGGAATTGGGCTTTCCCGATGCTTGCAGCGATATGCTGCGTGTGATACAGAATATGAAAAGGTGATTTTATGAAATTAAAAGAACGTTTGGGTGCATATGGTGATGTGCTGACAAAGGAATCCTTAAAAAAACATACGACCTTTAAGATCGGCGGTAATTGCCGCTACTTTGTATATCCTAAAAACGAGCTTTGTCTTACGCAGATCATGAAGATCATCCAAGTAGAAGGACTTCCTTATAAAGTTTTCGGTAAGGGAAGCAATATCTTGTGCAGCGATGATGATTTTCCGGGTATCGTTATTTGTTTGGACCGCTATTTTACCGATTTTTATTTTGAGACGGATGGAACGTGTGTCGTACAGTCTGGTACGAGCATCATCCTGCTGGCGCATGAGGCGATGAAACGCTCTTTTAGCGGATTGGAGTTTGCCAGCGGTATTCCGGGTACTGTCGGAGGTGCCGTTTTTATGAATGCCGGCGCTTATAAAAGCGATATGAGTCAGATCATACAAGAGGTATTCGTTTACCGCAATGGCATATGCGAATGGATAAACGTACAGGATCTGGATTTTTCTTATCGTCATTCCGTTTTTCAGCAGCATGCGGATTGGATCGTATTGGGCATGCGTTGTCAGCTGATCCCCGGAGATCAAAAAGAGATCCTTGATTTGATGGATTCCCGGCGTCAGCGCCGTATGGCATCCCAGCCTTTGGATCGCCCTTGTGCCGGAAGCATGTTCCGTAATCCCACACAGGCGCAAGCGTGGGAGTTGATTGAAAAGATCGGCTTTCGTGGGAAATCCATCGGCGGCGCTAAGGTTTCCGAAAAGCATGCAAATTTCATCATCAACGATAAAAACGCTACGGCAGAAGATATCATGACGCTTGTTACGATGATTCAAAAAGAGGTAAAGGAACAGTTTGATATCGATCTGCATACGGAAGTAGAGCGGTTTAATTGGAAAAAATAAAATACGATCTGGATCTTGATGATGATATTCAGAAATTGCTGCAGGATGATGTAGAAACAAAGCTGAAGGAACTAAGCCAGAAAAAAATCAATCGTAAGAAAAGAAATCGCAAGATCCGCAGGCTCATCCTGTTGGTCATTGCTACGTTGCTTGGGATCTACCTTTTATCCGATGCATCGAAGGTAAAATCTTTAAGTACGCACGGAAGCGATTTTTACAGTGATAAAGAGATTTATGAAAAAGCAGGCATCTCATATGAAAGCCGTTATCTTCTTCTTCCTTCGTTTTATCTGGAATGGAAGCTGAAACGGGATCCGTTTATTCGGGATGCTACTGTCACAAAACAGATGGACGGCGTTATTCTGATTGAGATTGCCGATGAAGAAATATTTGGTTACATCGTGAAAGAAAATGAAACAGTTGCTGTTTTAAAAGACGGTACGCAAAAAGAGATCGTCGGTGAAAACCTCATGAGCATCGCGAATTATGCGTTGATCGGAAGCTTTACAGAGGAACAGTTGCACAGGATCCTCTCGGTTTTTTATAGTGAGTCAAATCCTGTGGAGGAAGATATCATCGCTATGATTTCTGAGATCCAGCCGCATGCGGCCAGTTATGATGAAAATATGGTGCGTATCATCATGCGAGATGGCAATGTATTGTACGGTTCTTATAGCAGCATTCGTTTTTTGAACTATTACAAACAGACACTGGCCAGTTTAAAGACCCATCCGACATGTCTTTCTTTGGACGAAGCGACATCGTCGATCGTATCGCTGAAGGAATGTCCTGCCAATTAGTTTTTCCTAAATGATTGCTTTATCAGTCAGGAATTTGCTATAATTTATTAAATATAAGGAGGAATATTATGTCAATCAATAAAAGTACGCAATTCGGAAACATCCATATTTCCATTGATGCGATTGCATCTTTGGCAGGCGGTGTTGTGACAGAATGCTATGGTGTTGTAGGAATGGCATCTCAGAAATTGGTAAAGGATGGGATTGCCGAACTCCTGAAAAAAGAGAATTATTCCCGCGGTGTTGTTGTGCGCCAGAAAGAGGATGCCCTTGAACTGGATCTATATATTATCGTATCTTATGGAGTGAAAATTTCTGAAGTTGTGAATGAAGTTCAGAAAAAAGCGAAATATATGTTAGAGAAATCCCTGGAACTTGATTTCAATACGATCAATGTCTATGTACAGGGTGTTAAGGTAATGAAGTAGGTACGTACATGAAAACGATAAATGGAACATTATGGAAACAGATGCTAGAGAGCGGTGCCAATCATCTGGCGAATAAATCTGGTGAGATTGATGCTTTGAATGTCTTTCCAGTACCGGATGGGGATACGGGTACAAATATGTCAATGACGTTTAGCAGCGGTGTCAAAGAAGCACTGGCTTGCAGCAGTGACGATGTTTGCGATATTGCCAAGGTTTTGTCAAAAGGGCTTTTGATGGGCGCAAGAGGGAATTCCGGAGTGATTACATCACAGATTTTCAGAGGTGTATATCAGGGCGTGGAAGGCATGAAAGAAGTGAATGGCTTCCAGCTGGCAAATGCTTTTGTACAAGGCTCACGTGTTGCCTATAAGGCGGTTATGCGCCCGGTAGAAGGAACGATTTTGACCGTTGTTCGTGAAGCGGCAGATTATACGTATGCATATGCTTCTGAGACTGGAGAAGTGACTTGTCTTCAGGTAATCGATAAGTTCTTGGAAGAAGCCAGAGAATCTTTAAAGCGTACGCCGGAGCTGTTGCCGGTCCTTGCTGAGGTAGGCGTTGTCGACAGCGGCGGAGCTGGTTTGGTTACGATCTTGGAAGGTTTTCAGTCTGCGCTGAACGGCGTTGTTATCGAACGGCATGAAAAAGATGAAACAAAGACGGCAGCCGGTGCTGATATGGAAAATGATGAATTCGGATACTGTACGGAATTTATCATCCGGCTGAATGAGAATGGCATGCGTCATTTTAAGGAAGATGACCTGCGGAAATCATTGGCACGTATCGGTAATTCTATTGTATGCGTACAGGATGAAGATATCGTTAAGGTACATGTTCATACGCTGACTCCGGGAGATGCGTTGAATCTAGGACAGCGCCATGGAGAATTTGTGAAACTGAAGATCGAGAATATGCAGGAGCAGCATGAGAATATCCTTATCAATGCGGAGCAGGCGAAAGAAGAAAAGCCAAAGTCTCGCTATGCGATCATTACGGTTGCGGCAGGGGAAGGATTGAAGAATATGTTCCATGAACTGCGTGCGGATTATGTGATCAGCGGGGGACAGACGATGAATCCTTCTACGGAAGATTTTGTTTCCGCTGTTAAGAAAGTAAATGCCGAGAATATTTATATTCTTCCTAATAACTCGAATATCATTTTAGCTGCACAGCAGGCGGCTACGGTATGTGATGACCAAAATATACATGTGATCCCATCCAAAACGATACCGCAGGGATTATGTGCCTGCATCATGTTTAACCCGGATGTCGATCCGGATATGAACTTGTCGGAGATGACCGATGCGATTTCTTTGGTAAAGACCGGACAGCTTACGTATGCTATCAAGGATACGACATTTGACGGTATGGAAATTAAAGCTTCCGATTATATGGGAATTAAAGAAAAGGAGATCGTTGTCAGTACGCCGGATAAGATGGAAGCGGTAAAAAAATTGATTGACTCTCTTGTCGACGAGGACAGTGAGATCGTTACGCTGATATATGGAGAGGGTGTAGACGAGGCGGAAGCAAAAGAAGTAAAGGCCTATATCGAAGATACCTATCATGTAGAGGTAGAGATGAATAGCGGAGAACAGCCGGTGTATTCTTTTATCATCGGTGTAGAATAAAAACAAATGTCAAAAAGCGCCTTAAAAATAGGCGCTTTTTAAATTGAAGAACATTCGTTTAAATATTAATCATTGTTTAAGAAGCGTTATGATTAATAGCAAAAGATCTATACGGAAGTTGTATTAAATGAAATTTATCATGTAATGACAATGATGATTGATGAAATATATATAGATTTTTATGGTTTGCAACGAATATAGTGGTTTTATCTTATTTCGTTACATTCGATATGTAACGAATGTATACTTAAAGTAAGATAGAGAGGAGCTACATTACAGATAGAGAAACTAGAAATTTAGAATACAAAGCAGATACAACAAAATCTTTTTTGAAGACTGTATCTGCTTTTTTAAATTATGGGACTAGCACAATTATTTTGGAAGTCACGAATGATAAGGATGTTGTTGGGTTGAAGATGTAGAACAAAGATGTTTAGATATCGAAAAATACCATTAATGATGATATTAGTCCTATACCGAATTATTGTTTACTAATCCATGATGAGCATATAAACGTAGTGATTCTTCTAGTGTGGAAATGGACTGGCTTAAATTTAATAGATTCGTGTTAAAAAGTATGAATCAGATTTTTGAAGAACAAGTTAGTTCAAAGCAAGATTTGGTTCAACAATTTCTAAAATCAATGCGATTCAAATATGTATCGCATTATCCAATATCATTTTAGATTGCGGTTTCTGCAACTATTCTAGGAAATGAGTTACAAAGCCTTTATAAATACGAAAAGCCTGATAATTCAGGCTTTTTGTTATCTGGATGTAAATGTCAATATAGAGTGGTGTGTAATTGAGCATTGATTTCCAGGGCTATATGAGGAACAGTTATACCGTTAATGCAGACGGATATTTTATTCTTAAGATACTACTGCTCCTGAATATGTTCAAAGGATTTTTTCAGGATACCTTCGATATGGCTGTCATCCAACGAATAATAAACAGAACGACCTATTTTTTGCGATTTGACCAGTTTGGAGATACGCAGTACTTTTAACTGGTGCGATACGGCAGATTTCGTCATATCTAAAACATTTGCCAGATCGGATACACACATCTCATGCTCTTGCAGCGACATGAGGATTTGCAGTCTTGTGCTGTCACCCATCGTTTTGAAAAAATCGGATAGATCCATAATCTTATCAAATTCGGGAAGATTATGTTTTACTCGTTTGACAAGCTCTATATCATTCGGTTTACAATCACAGTGATTTTCCAGCATTTGTATCCTCCTTTGGTGCATATAATATGATTATCAATTATAGTTGAAAAATTGAGCAATTGTCAAACAAAAAGTATTGACAGTTGAACGTATAATCAACTATAATATGTATAGAAGTTGAATATATGCTCAACTATTCAATAAATGGAGGGATAAGGAATGAAGAAAACATATAAGATTGAGGTTGACTGTGCAAACTGTGCAAATAAGATGGAAGAAGCTGCGAATGCGACAATCGGTGTAAAGCAGGCTGTTGTTAATTTTATGACATTGAAGATGATCGTTGAATTTGACGAAGAGGCACAGCCGAAAGAAGTTATGAAGGAAGTATTAAAGAACTGTAAGAAAATTGAAGATGATTGCGAAATTTATTTTTGATAAACAGCGGAGGAAACTATGAATAAGAAACAGAAAAAGATGCTGTTGCGGATCCTTATTTCTGCGGTACTGTTTTTCACTCTTAAAATCGTTGTATTGGATGACCTTTATGAAACGGTACTGTTTCTCATAGCGTATATCGTGATCGGCTACGATATTCTCATTAAAGCGGTAAAGGGAATTTTGAACCGTCAGGTGTTTGATGAAAACTTTCTGATGGCGGTAGCGACTGCCGGAGCGATTGCGTTGGGTGATTATGGAGAAGGAACAGCGGTTATGCTCTTTTATCAGATCGGAGAGTGGTTTCAGAGCTATGCCGTCGGTAAAAGTCGTAGGAATATAAGCGAATTGATGGATATTCGTCCGGATTATGCCAATATAGAAGATGAGAACGGAGCTTTGAAAAAAGTTGATCCGGATGATATCGCCGTCGGTACCCTCATTGTGGTAAAACCGGGGGAAAAGGTACCGATCGACGGCATTGTCATAGAGGGAAATTCTACCTTGAATACGAGTGCATTGACAGGTGAAAGCTTGCCGAGGACAGCTGCTGTCGGTGATGAGATCATCAGCGGCTGTATCAATATGACCGGTTTGCTGAAAATAAAAACAACGAAGGAATTTGGTGAATCTACCGTATCAAAGATCTTAGATATGGTAGAAAATGCAAGTTCTAAAAAGTCAAAGTCGGAGAATTTCATCTCTCGTTTCGCTCGCTATTATACGCCTGCAGTGTGCTACAGCGCCCTTGCATTAGCGCTGATTCCGCCTCTTTTAGCTTCTCTTACGGGAAACGATCCGATGTGGTCTGATTGGCTTTACCGAGCGTTATCGTTCCTCGTCATCAGTTGTCCGTGTGCGCTTGTGATCAGTATACCGCTGAGCTTTTTTGCAGGTATTGGCGGCGCCAGCAAGGCCGGTGTACTTGTTAAGGGGTCTAATTATCTGGAAGCTTTGGCTTCCGCAAAATATGTCGTTTTTGATAAGACAGGTACGATGACGGAAGGCGTATTTGAAGTGAGCGGTGTGCATCATGCAAGTATAGCGGAAGAGAAACTATTGGAATATGCCGCTCTTGCGGAAAGCTATTCTACGCATCCGATTTCTAAGAGTATACGCCGAGCTTATGGGAAAGAGGTGGATACCGATCGCGTTCAAAATGTAGAAGAGATAAGCGGTCATGGTATTACTGCAAATGTCGATGGAGTTCCTGTCGCAGCGGGAAACGGAAAGCTTATGGAAAAATTCCACATTGCCTATCAGGAATGCAGTAAGGCAGGGACGGTCGTTCATATTGCGGTAAACGGTGTCTATGCAGGGCATATTCTCATTTCGGATAAAATAAAACCTCATGCGGAGCAGGCGATTCGGGCATTGAAAGACATCGGCATCAAAAAGACGGTAATGCTGACGGGAGACCGGCGCCGTGTCGGTGAGCAGGTAGCAGCGGATCTAGCCATTGATCAGGTTTACAGTGAATTGCTGCCGGGCGATAAAGTGACCAAGGTAGAAGAGATCTTGACATGGAAGCAGGGAAAGGAAAACGTTGTCTTTGTGGGTGACGGTATCAATGATGCGCCGGTGCTTTCCAGAGCGGATATCGGGATCGCTATGGGGGCATTAGGAAGCGATGCTGCAATTGAAGCTGCGGATATCGTTCTTATGGATGATGATCCGTTAAAAATAGCTAAGGCGATCCGCATTGCGAAAAAATGCATCCGCATCGTATACGAAAATATTTATTTTGCTATTGGAGTGAAGTTGCTTTGCCTTATGCTGGCTGCTGTCGGCATTGTGAATATGTGGATTGCGATCTTTGCGGACGTCGGTGTTATGATCCTTGCGGTATTGAATGCCATACGGACACTGCGCATTCGCAAATTATGACGATACAGCGTGCATGTAAGAGAAATCGTACTCTTATAATGTGCGCTTTTTTTATTGTCAAGATCGAGCTATAGGATTCATTGAAAAAGCGAGGAAGCGATATTGTGAGAGATAAAATAGGAAGATGAGCGATATTTTATGATTCAAATCTGGCAAGTGTAATATAATAGTGGTATAATCAAATCGATAAAAAAAGGAGTGATCGTTATGTGGATATGGATTTTGGTAGCTGTAGTATTTCTTTTAATACTGTGGGCTGTCATGGCATACAATAAGTTGGTAAGAGGTCAAAACCGTGTGGAAGAAGCTTTTTCAACGATGGATGTTTATTTGAAAAAGCGTTATGATCTGATCCCGAATCTTGTAGAGACGGTAAAGGGATATACGAAGCATGAGAATGAAACGCTTACGAATGTCATCAGTGCCCGCAATATGGCAGTAAAGTCACAGACTTTGGATGATAAGATCGCCAATGAGCAAAAGGTGCAGTCATTGATGGGGTCTTTCTTTGCCATCGGTGAACAGTATCCGGAATTAAAAGCCGATAAGAACTTTTCTAAGTTGCAGGATGAACTGGGCAGCCTGGAAAAAGAGATCGCCAATGCCCGCAAATATTACAATGCTGTGGTATTGAAGTTCAACAATCAGGTACAAGTGTTTCCTAGCAATCTTATTGCCGGTATGTTCCACTTTGCAAGAAAGCCGATGTATGAGATCACGGAAGCAGTTCAGCGTGAGAATGTAAAGGTACAGTTTTAAAAGGGATAGTGATCTATCCCTCTTTTTAAGTAGAGGTGAGAAAATGAAGAAACTATATAAGATATGCCTAGCGGTTGTATTTCTTGTATTTCTGACGATTCCATCTGCTGTGAATGCTTCTTCGACCCACGTAATCGATGCATTGGATATTCAGATGGATGTTGCGGAAGACGGTTCTTTGCATATTACGGAGCGTTATGAGATCGATTTCTATTCCATGCAGCATGGCTTTTATCGGGTCATTCCTACCAATTATGACATGGAATGGGAAGTTGATAATAAAATCGTTGAACAGAGTTATTATTTTCCTATCAGCGATATCGATTGTCATGGTACGACGTGTGCGGTGGAAAGAAACAGTTCGGGAGTTTCCATTCGTCTTGGGGATGCGGATCGTTATGTAAGCGGAAGACAGGAATATACGATTTCTTATAAAGTGCAGACTAAGGATCTTGCGATCAAGGGGAAGGAAGATCTGCAGATGATCTATTGGAATCTGGTAGGATATGATCATGCTAAGATCAATCGTTTGACGTATACGATCTCGATGCCAAAGGAATTTGATCAAGAAGGTGTTTATACGACTTCCGGTGCGTATGGAAGCACGGCGACTACCATTATCAATGAATTTGATCAGCTGACGATTTCCGGGCGGTCTACAGCACCGCTGCAGGAACAGGATGCGGCTACGATCGTCATCAATCTTCCAGATCAGTATTTTACATTTCCTGAACCTGTGGATTATGGCCCTATCGTATCTGCTATCTGTATCACGATCAGTGTTTTAGCTGTCTTTCTGTTCTATAAGTTTGGAAAAGATGATGAGGTCATTGTTACCGTGGAGTTTCAAGCGCCCGAGGGGCTTAACAGTGCCGGTGTCGGTTATGTGATCGATAATACAGTAGATGTCAAAGATGTGACGTCTCTCATTTTGGATTGGGCAAATCGCGGTTATGTTGAGATTATCGATAAAAATGACCACATTACGTTACGGAAAAAAGCGGATCTCGAAGATGATGTACCGCCGTATGAGCATACTTTTTTTGATGCGATCTTCACTTGTGATGAAGTTTCGGAAGAAGATCTGAAATCTGAGAAGACATATAGAGGATTGGTGAATACGATTGCAGGCGTTTCCAAGTATTTTTCGGTAAAAGAGCGCCGCGTATTTGAAAAAACAGGGCGATTTTTACAAATATTCTTGGGGTTTATCGTAGGGATTCCTACTCTCTTATATACCTGCGCAGCCGTATACAGCTATTATGAAACTTTTGATTTTGCATGGCTTGCCGCGATTACGACACCGTTTCTTATCATATTATCGTTTCTATGTATGGCGGTTGTGTTGAAACGGCATACGATGACCAAACTTACATTGGTAGCGGCAACTGTATTTTTCGTCATTTCGTTTATTTTGATCTTGACTGTTTCAGCATCCGTCATGATCATGTATGAGATGTCCTTTATCCATATAGGAATTTATGTGATCACTACCGTGCTCTTGCTGTTTGTGATGCTGTTTATGGATAAGCGCACAAAATTAGGGATTCGTTGGCTGGGGCAGGTTCTTGGATTAAAGGAATTCATTTTGACGTGTGAAAAAGATCGTTTGGAAATGATGGTAGAGGAAAATCCGACAGCGTTCTATGATATCCTTCCATATGCGTATGTATTAGGAGTCAGTGATGTATGGGCAAAGAAATTTGAACATATTGTCATGCAGGCGCCTTCCTGGTATGTAGGAAGCTATGGACAAGGAGATGTATTTTATACTATGCTTTGGTGGAATCATTTTCATCGCAGTTTCCATGGGATTTCATCAGCATCGGCATTCCGCCCTGAGATCGAAGCCGGCAGCGGCGGCGGAAGAATTTCCGGCGGTGGTTTCTCC
The DNA here is from genome assembly GCA_910575705.1 of Erysipelotrichales bacterium. Classification (GTDB taxonomy): domain Bacteria; phylum Bacillota_I; class Bacilli_A; order Erysipelotrichales; family Erysipelotrichaceae; genus CAJTFG01. The sequence goes on from CAJTFG010000002.1 coordinate 113,908, forward strand.
GGCGGCGGTTTTGGTGGCGGCTTTTCTGGGGGAGGCTTTGGCGGCGGTTCCAGCGGAAGTTGGTAATATGAAATAAATGCACATCAGGTGCATTTATTTTTTTGTGCTGAGTATCATTTTTGCTTTTTTATAAAATGTGGAATATGCCATACCACTTGCGGCGATCGCTTCTTTGCTGCTGAGAGAACCGATCTGCCATTGTCGAAGAATATCTTCAAAATTGTCAGGGAGGATTAACTGCGGACGGCCGAAGCGAACGCCTCTTAATTTGGCTGCCGCGATTCCTTCTGCCTGTCGTTGTCGTATGTTGATCCTTTCGTTTTCCGCAACAAAGCTCAACAGCTGCAAAACGATGTCACCGATCAATGTCCCGATCAGATCTTTGTTTTGATCGGTATCCAGCAGAGGCATATCGAGAATGCGGATATCGGCTTTTTTGACTTTCGTGATGTATTTCCATTCCTCTAAGATGTCAGCATAGTTTCTTCCCAGACGATCGATGCTTTTAACGATCAGGATATCATTTTTTTTCAGTTTTCTTCCGACCAGCTTACGGTATGCGGGGCGGTTAAAGTCTTTTCCGCTTTGCTTATCGGTATAGATATTTTTAGCGTCTACACCGTAGCTGATCAGTTTTCGATATTGGCGGTCCAGATTCTGATCTTTTGATGATACTCTCATATAACCATACATTGTACTCATAATACCCTCCTTGATGTATGAGATGATTATACTAAAAAAGGTAATATTTTTAATTTATAAATAATTGTATTATAGATATGAAATCATCATAAACGGTAGTTATGTAAGAATTTAATGCAATATTTAATTTTATAGTAACGAGGAATTGCATATGCAGGATATCGTAAGAAAAAGAGGGAAATTATTTGACATCTTGGATGAGATGGTGTATATAATAAACGTATGAACGAAGAAGAGGACATGGGATCTTCCTTTTTGATCAGAGAGAATGATGGCCGGTGAAAATCATTTGAGAAAAGTTGATCTTACTCCCTCGGAGTTGCCCCTGAAAAGGTGTGCCGTATATCGTCGTTACCGATATAAAGATGTAGCAATACATAAAATAAGGTGGTACCACGCAAGACTGTCGTCCTTTGGATGTCAGTCTTTTTTATGAAAGGAAGGTTGCAATGGTTGATTTTAAAGAACATGAGGAATTAAATATGCTGAACCACTCTTGTGCGCATATGATGGCACAGGCGGTAAAGCGATTGTATCCGCAGGCAAAATTTTGGGTAGGTCCGGTCGTGAGCGAGGGTTTTTACTACGACATGGATTTGGGAGATGAAGTCATTCATGATGACGATCTTTTAAGGATTGAAAAAGAGATGAAAAAGATCGCCAAAGATGGCAAGCGTATCGTAAGGGAAGAGATTTCCAAAGAAGACGCATTGGAGATGTTTAAGGATGATCCTTATAAACTCGATCTTATCGCCGATTTGGAAGATGGAAATATTACGGCATATCGTCAGGGGGAATTTATTGATCTATGCCGTGGCCCGCATGTGGAATCCGTAAAGTTATGCCGTCATTTCAAATTAATGAAGCATTCCGGTGCATATTGGAAAGGGGATGCCAATAATAAGGTTTTACAGCGTATTTACGGTGTATGTTTTCCGAGTTCCGAAGAATTGGAAGAGTATCTTCATCTGCTGGAGGAAGCAAAAAAACGCGATCATAAGAAACTGGGGCGTGAATTAAATCTGTTCATGATGAGCGAATATGCTCCGGGGATGCCGTTTTTTCTGCCGAATGGCATGATCTTGCGCAATCAGCTGGAAAATTTCTGGTATGAAGAACATACAAAAGAAAACTATCAGTTTATTAAAACACCGATCATGATGAGCAAGGAACTGTGGCAGATCAGCGGTCATTGGGATAACTATAAGGATAATATGTATGTATCTATGGTTGATGACCGTGAATTTGCGATCAAACCGATGAACTGTCCGGGGTCTTTGTTGGTATTTAAGAATGGTCTGCATTCCTATAAAGACCTGCCTATGCGCGTAGGGGAACTGGGACAGGTACATCGTCATGAAGCGAGCGGAGCATTGAACGGACTTTTCCGTGTGCGTACATTTACGCAGGACGATGCACATATTTATATGCGTCCGGATCAGATCGAAAGCGAAGTCATTGAATTGATCCGCTTTATAGATCGTATGTATTCTATTTTCCATCTGACATATGAGATCGAGCTAAGTACGCGTCCGGAGGAAAAATACATCGGAGATATTGAAATATGGGAACGCAGTGAAAAAGCGCTGGCAGACGCTTGTACGCATGCGGGAAAGACATATAAGGTCAATCCGGGAGACGGTGCCTTCTATGGCCCAAAGCTGGATTTCCATATTCGTGATTCTTTAGGGCGTGTATGGCAGTGCGGAACGATCCAGTTGGATATGAACTTGCCGGAGCGCTTTGATTTGACGTATGTGGCACAGGATGGCTCTAAGGTCAGACCGGTCATGCTGCATCGTGTAATATACGGATCTATCGAACGGTTTATCGGTATTTTGATTGAACATTATGCAGGTCATTTCCCGTTGTGGCTGTCTCCGCAGCAAGTTACGGTAATTCCTGTGCATTATGAGAAGCATGCGGCTTATGCGAAAAAGGTAACGGATGCGTTAACGGCTGTTGGATTGCGTTGTAAACTGGATGCAAGAAATGAAAAACTGGGATATCGTATTCGAGAAGCGCAGCTGCATAAGATACCGGTACAGCTGGTAGTAGGTGATGGCGAAGCGGAAAACGGTACGGTTACGCTGCGTCGTGCACAATCTAAGGATTCTTTGACGCTGTCTTTGGAAGAATGCAAGAAGCTTTTATTGAAGGAAGTAGAGGATAAGGCATGAAGAAGATCGTTAGAAATTTGATGCTTGTTTCTTTGCTGCTGTTAAGCGCATGTCAGGCGGAGACACAGGAAGAAGAAACGGCGTCGGTTTTGGTACCGCAAGGAGCAACAGCTATGGCTGTCTTGCCGTTATTTGAAACGGAAAATAAAGTAGAGACGGTATCAGGAAGTGATATTGTCAGCGCCGAACTTGTAAAAGAAAACGGAGAATATGATATTATTGTAGCACCTGTGAATCTTGGAGCGAAACTGTTGGAAAAAGGAAACAGTGAATATCGTTTGCAGGCTGTTCTCACATGGGGGAACCTATATATTATCAGTGGGGAAGAAGACGGTCCTCTGGCAGCATTCGGAGAAAATGCCGTTCCTGGTAAAATCTTATCTTTGACGATACCGGATGAGCAAGTATCTTTCTATAATTCGGTGCAAGATGTGCAGGCACAGCTGCTTAGCGGCAATGCTAAAAGAGGTATGTTAGCAGAACCGGCAGCGACGGCAACGATTGCCAAGGCAAAAGAACAGGGAATTTCTTTGCATATAGAGAAAGATCTTCAAGAGGCATATAAGGAAGTATACCCTTCCGATCGCCATGGATATCCGCAGGCAGCCGTCTTTGTGAAAAAAGGCAGTGAAGATAAAGTGCAGAGTGTTTTAAAGAAAATTGAGACATTCACGAATGAAACGGCAGTGGAGGATCCTGATGTAATTGCCGATATGATCGACAAGAACGATCTGGCCGAGCGAATCGGGGTTCCGTCTTCCGTCATTGCCCAGAAGACATGGAATAATCAGCATATACAATATGTGGATGCTGCGGATGTGAAAGAGGAATTAAAAGATTTTTTACAGCTGTTTCAGATCGCATTTCAAGAGGATATGCTTGTAAAATAGATGGATGAAGAACATCCATCTTTTTCTTGGTTTATGATATAATATCGCAAAAGGAGTGAAGGTATGAAGCGAAGCGGCGTCTTTTTTTCCATCATGATCTTATTGGGGGTATGGCAGCTGGCAGCAATGGGAATACAAAATGATTTTTTGATGCCGTATCCTATGGATGTCTTTTCTTTGATGGCAGTACAGTGTAGGGAATCTTCTTTTTATGAAATCGTGATACATACGTTATTTCGTTCTTTGCTTGGTCTTTCTTTGGCATTGTGCTGTGCTGCCCTTTGTGCGTTTCTCTCCTATTTTTATACATTTGTAAAGTATTTACTGTCTCCTTTTATTCTATTGACGAAAAGCATACCGAATGTCTCTTATATCATCATCATTCTCGTTTGGTTTGGTTCACAGAGCAGTTCCGTCATCATTCCTTTTCTGATCTTGTTTCCGGTGATATATGCGAATCTTTATAATGCATTGCTGCATATGGATCAGGATGTGAAAGACGTGATTCGCCTGTATCCGGAAACACCGTGGCGCATGCTGCAAAAAGTATACATACCGCTATTGCTTCCTGCGATCAACGCCAGTCTTTCCAGCGGCTTGGGGTTGGCTCTCAAGGTAGGTGTTATGGCAGAGATCATCGGTCAGGTACAGCTAGGTATCGGACGTCAGTTAAATATAGCGAGATTTAATATGGATATGACGGCTATTTTTGCATGGACGTTATGGATCATTTTATTGTTGTTGATTTTGGAGTGGATTCGTAAATATAGTATGGACAAATTAAAAAAGTAGGTACGATTTTTCTATATATTGATTACTTCACATAGTATATTCTTAAACGGAAGAGAGATTGTCAAGGATATTATGTATATTTTCTGTTAAGATGTATAGGAAGGTAGGACATATGTATATAAATTTATGATAAATATAAAGAGGAAAAACCTATGGATCCTATCAATACCCAAGTACTTGGATCAGCTATAGCACGATTTCGTACGATCAGAAAATAATTCCCAGTGCTACACGAACATGCTGGTCTGGCGGCATATCCGCCGGTCAATACTGTGATGGCAGCATATTACTCAATATATCATGGCAAAGCAAATCTGATGCGAACCATGAAGAAACATGGATGTCAACCCCTACGGCTACTGCTGTGTACGGAGGGAGTGGTGCATGGGATATTGGTTTGTTTGGTTATTTTAATTCCTATCAGGGATCTGCGCTATCTACTTCGAATGTATTCCGTTCTCAGCGTCCGGCTCTGTAGATATTCGATAACTATGATAGGCATCATAGTTCTATATTAAGATACAGAGGGAAAATATTTAATACTGATATATGATTGTTGCTTTTTCTATGAGAGAATCCGTAAGTAATACCATATCGAATATGAAGGCTGCATTACTTAGTAAGCTTTTATTATGATAGATAAGAAGGTAGAAAAATAAGGTCAAGGGTTCTATTGTGAGGAAGCACGATTTCTGTTGCTCATCATATTCCTGTTATCATTGGTTCATCAGCAGTTGATTCCATGTCGTATGCGGCGGATGGATCATGTACGCCCGGGTTTGATTGTGGGTATTGGTCATCTAGTAATTACGATCTTCAATCATCTATCAATCTCTACATTTTTGGTTTGACTAATCCTGGTTCGGTTATTCTCGAGAAAAACCATCAAGTACGCCAGCGTCCGGCTCTGTGAATGTAAGATAACTATGATACGTATCATGGTTTTATATAAGATACAGAGGGGAAAAGGGGATTGGGTATTTTACATATAATGTATTGGAAAGAAAACAGCAGTATCGTTATATATAGAAACATTTATAAAATTATTTTGAAACGAATGATTAAAGAGTATGGCACTCCTCATAATATCGTTTTATATAAAATATGCTTTTAACATAAGGATTGTATAAAAGAATTTAGAAAAACAACAGAAACTATCATAGTTCCTGTTGTTTTTTCTTAAATCATATAATCCGCTTCTTTTTTTTATTTTAATAACGGGGAGATCTTTTTATAAGAGATGAACACGATCAGTGAGCTGAGCACTCCCTTGATCAGGTTGAATGGGCAATTCATCAGCAATACAAATGTTTTCAGGTCGGTAACGGAAGCATTTAATTTTGTTCCCATTTCGATGATCGTTTCAATCGGCCATCCGAATACCCCCGCATACAGAGGCAATACGATAAAATAGTTTACAAGCGCTCCGATCACAACGAGAGATAACGTACCTATGCACATGCCGATAATAGCACTTTTCATCGTCTTTTTGTGTTGATAGATATAAGCGGCAGGAACGACGAAGGAACATCCCATAATGAAATTCGCCAGTTCACCGATACCTCCGGTCATCGTGCCGTTCAGCAACAGATTTAAAACGACTTTCAAAGCTTCGATGATGATGGCCGGCAGCCATCCTAAAGCGAACCCGCCGATCATGACGATGACTTCGTCTAACCCCAGTTTATAAAATGGTGGGAAGAACGGTATTGCTACCTCGAAGAGCATGACGATAACGGCGATAGCTCCCAGAATAGCGATCTTTGCAATCAAATTCACATGCGAATACTTTTTTGTTGAAACTTCTGCTGACATTTTTTATTCCTCCTTTGTACTGTCAGCCTTTTTTACCGAAATAAAAAAGGTTTTCAACAAACCTTTAGGGACATAAAAAAACATATGTTTAACTTCTTTCATCCAGACTATACTGTCGCCACCGGAGTTTCACCGGTTCTGCCTTAGTGGCTTGCGGGGTTTACCGCCGATTGGGAATTTCACCCGACCCTGAAGTTTTGTCGCTGATACTATATCATTGTATGCTTATATTGTCAATGCTTTCCGTTCTTTGTAAATTCTACATTACACTTTATGATTGATGTACAGATGACATTTCATATGGTTGGTGCTATAATTTCTTTCACAGGAGCTGATGTTATGAAAATGTTTCGTCAATGGATGGCCGGCCGTCACGGACCTGATGAACTCAGTTTTGCGATCCTGATTCTGTTTATGATCTGTTGGGGGCTATCCTTGTTTTTTCCGTCTCGTATCTGGTTGGTTTTGGAAATGCTGCTGGCAGTTCTTTGTTATTATCGGATTTTTTCCAAGCGTCATTTTAAGCGATCACAGGAAAATGCCCGTTTCCTGCGTTATTATGATATGGTTCGATTTAAGGTGCAGCATGTGAAGCACCGCTTTCATGAGCGAAAGACACACCGTTTTTATACGTGCCCTAATTGTCGTCAGAAACTTCGTGTTCCTAAAGGCAAAGGGAGCATCGTGATCACATGTCCGAAATGCCGGACAAAGTTTGAAAAGCGCACATAGTGCGTTTTTCGGTTATCTGATAGATTTTCATCAGATAACCGAAAAAATGACTGTTTGTTTCCGGAGTGATATAATTTATGCTAAAGAGAACGATAAACAGTAATTTGTAAGTGAGGTAACTATGAAGGAAATAATAGATTTTATTGTTTTGATACTTTTATATGTTTTTATACTATATAAAAAATGGAAAGTGAAAGGAAAAGATGTATTGCTTGTAAATACTATAATGTATATATATTTATCATTTGTATTATATTTTACGTTAATGCCGATAATAACAGCTTTACCATTTATATTTAATCACCCGTATATTTCCATGAATTTAGTTCCTTTTATTGACGTTTTAGATGGTAGAGGAGATTTTGCTAGACAAGTCGGATTAAATGTTGTAATGACAATTCCTTTTGGATTTTTATTGCCTTTAGTAAAAAAAGCAAATGTTAAAGTGTCAAAAGTTGTTTTATATACTTTTTTATTGAGTTTATTCATAGAATTGCTACAACCTTTAATAAACGATTTTCGATCATCAGATATAACGGACTTAATAACAAATGTGATAGGCGGATTTATTGGGTATCTACTATATTTAATATTCAAGCCGTTAACAACCAGAGTATTAAATTATATAAATAAAAATTAAACGGTACAAAGACAAATCTCAGTTTCTAGGTGCATTTGATATAACGAAAGTATCTCATTTTGAGGAAGTGATTCAGCTAATTAACACATAAAAACTAAATAGAATATAGGAAAGACGGTTGCTTTCAAATGAGAAACTGATCGTCCTTTTCTATATGCATAAAAAAAGCAGCCGCAGCTGCTTAAACTTCTTCTTCGGCGATCCTATCACGATAGTACTGACGACGTTCCTGAGGCGTAAGTCCTTTTTTGCGGACACGTATCGCATCAGGTGTCAGTTCGACAAGCTCATCATCGTTGATAAATTCCAGCGCTTCTTCCAGTGACATGATCTTAGGCGGGGTTAACCGCATGGCTTCGTCATTACCGCTGGAGCGAATGGCCGTCAGCTTCTTATTTTTCAAAGGATTGACATCCATATCGATATTGCGTGCGGATTCACCGATGATCATCCCTGCATATACTTCTGTTTGCGGAGAGATGAACAATGTGCCGCGTTCCTGCAGATTCCATAAAGCATAGGTCATGGCCGATCCGGTTTCGGTGGAGATCATCGCCCCGTTTGCACGCTGATTGATTTCACCTTTATAAGGAGTATAGCCGCTGATGCGGCGTACCAAGGTTCCTTCTCCCCGCGTATCGTTGATAAATTCACTGCGATATCCTAACAGACCGCGGGTAGGCGCTTCATATATGATCTTCGTATAGCCGTTTTCATCTACCATATCGATCATCGTACCTTTTCGTAAGTTTAACTTATTGATGACGGTACCGCTGTATTCCTCTGGAACGAGGGCAACGACTTCTTCCATCGGTTCTACGGTTTTTCCGCTGGCATCCTTATGTAAGATGACCTCCGGCTTACTGACGGCTACTTCATAGCCTTCACGGCGCATATTCTCTAATAGAACGGACAGATGAAGCTCTCCGCGTCCGCTTACTTTGAAGACATCTCCGCTTTCCGTCGGTTCTACTTTCAAGCCGACATTTACTTCCAGCTCTTTTTCCAGACGCTCTTTTAAGTTGCGGCTCGTAACGAATTTTCCGCTTCTTCCCGCAAATGGGGATTTGTTAACGATAAAATTCATGCTCAGTGTCGGTTCTTCGATCGCAATGCTCGGCAGAGGGTCGATATGATCGCGAAGACAGAGCGTTTCGCCGATGGAAATATCCGCTATTCCCGCTACGACTACGATATCGCCGCTGTGCGCTTCGGATACCGTCGTACGGTTCAACCCGCGGTAGGTAAAAACTTGCGATGTCGTCTGGTTGCGAATATTGCCGTTGCTATCACATACGGCTATTGCCATCTGCGGTTTCAATACGCCTTTATAGATTCTGCCGATCCCCAAACGGCCAATGTATTCATCATAAGCGAGGGCAGAGACTTGCATTTGAAGAGGTTCCTCGTCCTGATCGGGATATACGCTGCAATGCTGCAATATCGTCTTAAACAAAGGTTCGATATTATCGCTCGGTGTATCCATGTCATACTGAACGATGCCTTCTCTTGCGATTCCATATAAAATAGGAAAATCCAGCTGTTCATCCGTTGCATTCAGATCTAAGAAGAGATCGTAGACTTCATCGACGACTTCCTGAGCACGCTGATCTTTTTTATCGATCTTATTGATCAGAAGGATCGGACGCAATCCGATTTCTAAGGATTTGCTTAAAACAAAGCGCGTCTGCGGCATCGGCCCTTCGCTTGAATCGACAAGCAAAATTACCGTATCAACGGTTTTGATGATGCGTTCTACCTCGCTTGAAAAATCCGCATGCCCGGGAGTATCTACGATATTTATTTTAACGCCGTCATGGATGACAGAGCAGTTTTTAGAATAAATGGTAATTCCTCTTTCGCGCTCCTGATCGTTGCTGTCCATGACGCAGTCGACGACTTTTTCGTTGCTGCGGAAAACGTCGCTTTGGCGCAGGAAAGCGTCTACCAGTGTCGATTTACCGGCATCGACATGCGCGATCACCGCGATATTGATAATTTTTTCTTTCGTATTCATATGTATTCCACCTTTTGAATTTCACGTATTATCATACCTCGAAAACAGAAAGATTACAATTTTTTTTGCTATTTTACGTATTATTTTCCTCTGTGTAGAACTATACTGTATGGAACAGGTGATAATGAATGAAAAAGCAAATGCTATGCGGTTTCATGGTTCTCATGCTGCTATGCGGCTGTACGCCGAAAAAGCTGGAGGGAACCGTCAACCCTCATCGTGAATACGGAGAACAGCAAAGTGAATTATCGTATGACGAACATTACGTTACGTCTTTAACGTATCCGAAAACGGATATTGAAGAGCTGGATACTGCCATTGTGGAGTCCGTTCGTCATCATCAGGATCGTTTTTTGGCAGAAGTGGCTAATTATAAGGAGGAAGCGATTGCCGAATTCAATGTTTCTTATCAATCCTATATCAAAGATGATCGCTATATATCAGTAAAGCTTGATTTTTATCGTACGATCTATCAGACATCGGAAACGGTAGAGACCTTTGTGTATGATGCCGAGGAGCGAAAACTGATCGATCTGTATGATATTTACGAGGATGAAGCTTTGCCGGATCTGTCTGCTTTTGCGGTGTCGTATTTTCAGAAGAACTTCCCGCAGGAATGCAATACGCAGGAATTTAAAATTGCCAGCGCTCCTACGATTGCCAATTATAATCAGTTTGTATTACGCAAGGATGCCATCGTGTTTTATTTTCAGGAAGGAACGCTCTTTGATCGCTTGGCGACATTGGAAGTGCCGTATGAACAGATCGAAGATCATGTGGATATAAAGGAGGAAAGGCAAGTATTTGTCGCTTATGATCAAGTGCTGAACGAACCGGTAAAAGAGATCGATCCGAATAAACCGATGGTTGCTTTGACATTGGATGACGGCCCTTCTAAAAAATATACGCCGATCATTTTGGATACTTTGAGAGAATATAATGCCAGCGCGACGTTTTTTGTGTTAGGCTCCAAAGCGGAAAGTGAACCGGAATTATTACAGCGTATGATCTTGGAAGGAAATGAAATAGGAAATCATACGTATTCGCACAAGCAGCTGACAACGTTATCTAAAGAAAGAATAGAAGATGAGATCGCCCATACGCAGGAAGTTATTTATAAGATGACCAGCACGTATCCGCAGATGATCCGTCCGCCTTATGGTTCTCGCAACGATACGGTATTTCAATGTGCGGCAGATAAAAAAATCGTCGCATGGACGATCGATACGGAAGACTGGCGCAGTCAGGATGTGCAGCAGATCGTGGAAAAGGTATTGAATGAAGTAGAGGATGGCTCCATCATATTGATGCACGATATGTACGCATCGACTGCCGAGGCGGTAAAAATTTTGGTTCCGGAATTGCAGGATCGCGGATATCAGCTGGTAACCGTGTCCGACTTGTATGCATATGGAAAAAACAAAGCGGGGAAGATCATGGAAGGAAAGTAGAGCGATCTGCTTTTTTTCTTTATGAACGAAAAGGATAAGGATGTTCAGATCATCGAAAACATGGTACACTATAAAAGATCAGCAAAGGGGATGATTTGATGAACTTCGTTTTTATATCACCGCAGTTTCCGAAGACGTACTGGAATTTCTGTGATCGTTTAAAGCAGCGCGGTGTGAATGTCATCGGGGTTGGCGATACGCCTTATGAGCAGCTGGATGACTGTGTAAAAAGATCTTTGAACGAGTATTTCAAAGTAGATGATATGAAGGATTATGAGGAGATGTTGCGCTGTTTTGGGTTGATAACGTTTAAGCATGGGAAGATTGACTGGATCGAATCCAACAATGAATTCTGGTTGCAGCAGGATGCTCGGTTAAGGACGGATTTTCATGTCACGACTGGTATTCAAAGTGAGGGCGTAGTAGAGATCAAAAGCAAGAGTGCCATGAAAAAGCACTATGCGCAAGCAGGGGTTCCTACAGCTCGTTATCATATGGTATCTACATTGGAAGCAGGATATTCCTTTATTGATGAAGTCGGTTATCCGGTGATTGTGAAACCGGATATCGGTGTTGGCGCAGAAGCGACGTTTAAGCTGAAGAACGATAAGGATATGAGAGATTTTTACGCAAACCTTCCCGCTATTCCATATATTATGGAAGAATTTATTCCTGGGATGATCATTTCTTATGACGGTATCACCGATTCCCGTAAGGAGATTTTGTTTGAGACGAGTCATGTCTTTCCAACGCCTATCATGGATATCGTGAATACGAGGGATCACCTTTCGTATTACAGTATGATTGAAATTGATGAGGATATTCGGGATGCGGGACGACGAGTAGTAGAAGCGTTTTCTACGCAGAGCCGCTTTTTCCACCTGGAATTTTTCCGTTTGACAAAAGATAAGGCGGGGCTTGGCAAAAAAGGCGATCTGGTAGGCCTAGAAGTTAATATGCGCCCACCAGGGGGATATACACCGGATATGATGAACTTTGCGAATGAGACCGATGTTTATCGGATTTGGGCAGATATGGTTTGTTTTGATGAACTTCGCATTCCGAAGATACAGCGGCAATACAGCTGTGTTTTTGCGTCTCGAAGAGACGGCAAGCGGTATTTGTATTCGCATGAGGATATTTTAAAGAAGTATGGAAATCATATTGTGATGGAAGAGCGGATGCCGGATATTTTATCGGCGGCGATGGGGAATCAGATGTATACAGCGCGATTTACGACGCAGAAAGAAGTCGATTGTTTTATTCGTTATGTACAAAGATCTGATCATGGAGGAAATGAATGAAAGTAGAATATTATAAGGAATACAGTCACGAACTGAATCGTGATATGGAGTTTAAAGTATTCGGTCATGCCGGAAAGCCGTGTCTTGTGTTTCCGAGTCAGGACGGTCGTTTCTTCGATTATGAAGATATGGGGATGATCGAAGCGGCTAGAGAGTATATCGAACAAGGCAGGATACAGTTTTTTTGCTGCGACAGCATCGATCAGGAAACTTGGAGCAAGCAGGATGGCGATCCTCGCGAACGCATCGTGCAGCATGAACGCTGGTATCATTACATCACTTGTGAGCTTGTGCCGAGGATATATGAGATCAGCTGTTCTCATGAGGCGATCATGACGACAGGCTGCAGTATGGGAGGATACCATGCGGTAAATTTCTTTTTGAGACGGCCGGATGTCTTTGATAAGGTGCTGTCTTTGAGCGGTATCTTTCATGCAGATTTCTTTTTTCACGGGTATCATGATGAATTGACGTATCGAAACTCTCCTAATGAGTATCTGGCGCAGACCGATCTGCAGCATCCATATATGGAATTGTATCGCCGTGCACAGATCATCCTCTGCTGCGGACAAGGGGCGTGGGAAGAGGATATGATTGCCAGCCTTCATCATCTGGAACAGATTTTAAAGGAAAAACAGATCGATGCATGGGTGGATTTCTGGGGATATGATGTCAGCCATGATTGGTGCTGGTGGACAAAGCAGCTACCTTATTTTCTCAATGTGATGGTGTAAAGCGCGTAAAGGCGCTTTTTTCTTATCGTGAAAGCGGCATATCATTTTCCGAAGAAGACGGTCATACACTGAAAACAGAGGTGATGGTATGATTCGAGGAAAGGTTAAAAACAGGATACATATCATTTTTTTATGCTGCTGTGTCATTTTCGGCTGTATATTGTGCAAACTTGGTTATGAGCAGATCGTTAATCATACGAATATCATGGAGAAAGCCATGAATCTGTGGGAACGTGATTTTACCATCGCCGGACTTCGTGGGAGCATTGTAGATGTGAACGGTGAGATTCTTGCTTATGATATTCCTTCTACATCGGTAATGGTAGTGCCTGCCCAAATACAGGATGCTGATAAAACAGCGCAGGTATTGAGCGATATATTGGAAGCGGATAAAGAGAAGGTATACGGTATTATCACAAAAAAAGTAAGTACACAGAAGATTCAGCCGGAAGGAAGGTTGATTTCCGATGATAAGGCAAGAGCTTTAGAGGAACTCGACCTGCCCGGTGTATATCTGGTTCAGGATTCCTTGCGCAACTATCCTAATAATAATTATCTGGCTCAGGTGTTGGGATTTACCGGTATTGACAATCAGGGACTTGCGGGATTGGAACTGCAATACGATGAGATTTTAAGCGCAAAGAATGGGAGTTTGAATATTCCCTTTGATGCGAAGGGACATAACGTAGAACTGTATAATGAAAGCTATGAGGCTCCAGGGCGAGGAATGGACGTCATGCTGACGATCGATTCGCATATTCAGGATATCGTTGAGCGGGAGATGAATAATCTGATGGAGCGTTATAAACCGCGTTCCGCTCTTGCGTTAGCGATGGATCCGAATACGGGGGAGATCTTGGCAATGGTATCGAAACCTGATTTTGATCCGAATCATTACGAAGATTATTCCAGTGACATTTACAATCGCAATCTTCCGATATGGATGAGCTATGAGCCCGGTTCCACATTTAAAAGCGTTACGTTTTCCAGCGCTTTGGACTTAGATCTATTTGACATGTTTACCGATACGTACTATGACCGAGGATATGAGATGGTCGGCGGTGCCCGTATTAAATCATGGCGTGCCGGCGGTCATGGACTGCAGACATTTCTTCAGGTGCTGGAGAATTCGTCAAATCCGGGATTTGTAGAGATTCAAAGGCGGTTGGGATTGGATAATCAGTATGAATATGTTAAGAATTTCGGGTTTGGTGAAAAGACCGGTGTGGATCTGCCCGGAGAAAGTACAGGGATCATGTTTAAAAAAGAAGCCATGGGAGAGGTAGAACAGGCGACAGTGGCATTTGGGCAGGGATTGTCGACCACACCGATTCAGTTGGTTACCGCCTTCAGTGCGATCATCAACGGCGGAACTTTATATCAGCCTTATATTACAAAGGCGATCTTAGATCCGGTCACCCATGAGACGATCGTTGAATTCAAACCGACAGCGAAGCGGCAGGTCATCAAAAAGGAAACGAGTGAGAAGATGCGGTATGCTTTGGAAAGTGTCGTTGCGAACGGCGGAGGAAAGAATTCATATATAGAAGGATATAAGATCGGGGGAAAAACAGGTACGGCGCAGAAAGCGATCGACGGTGTCTATTCCAGCAGTGAATATATTTTGTCCTTTCTTTCCGCCGCACCGATGGATGATCCTAAGATCGTATTATATATTGCGGCCGACAGTCCGCAAAATGATGTTCAGTATGGCGGAACGGTCATTGCACCGGTTGCGAAAGCGTGCTATGAGGATATACTTCCTTATTTGGATGTAAAGAAAACGACAGAGCAGATCCCTAAAAAGACGACATGGCTGGATCCTGTGAAAATAACGTTGGAAAACTATGTCGGCATGGATAAAAAAGATGTGTATCATGAAGGGATCATCTTTGAAACGATCGGTGAAGGAGATACTGTCATTGATCAGCTTCCGGAAGCCGGTGCTGTGTTGAATGAAGGGGGAAGGGTGTGGCTCTATCTTGGAAAAGATGACGTTGAGTGAACTGCTTTCAAAAGTTCATATAGATTGTCAGGATGATCGTATCGTTCAGGGGATCAGCGATGACAGCCGAAAGATTCAAAGCGATTGGGTATTTGTGGTACGTAATGAACAGGGTAAGGCGTATATTGCTGATGCTTTGGCCAAAGGAGCCGTCGTAGTACAGGAAGACGCGGATGAGCGAGACGATGTTTATCGGGTGGTGTATGTAGAGGATGTCTTACCGGTTTTATTGCACGTATATTATAAAGACCCTTGGAAGGATCTGTTGATGGTCGCGGTGACAGGAACAAATGGAAAAAGCAGCGTATCGGATATTTTAAAGCAGCTTTTGGAAAAGAATGGATATTTCACTATGACGATCGGTACGGGCCAAGTCGTATATCCCGGCCATGTGGATCCGATCGATAATACGACGCCATCCGTTTTTTTGCTCATGCGCTATTTTGCACTGGCAAAAGAATTGGGACTTACCGCTGTCATCATGGAAGTATCTTCTCATGCCATAGATCAGATGCGTATTCGCGGTATTTGTTATGATATGGTTATCTATACGAATATCACTCAGGATCATCTGGACTATCATCTGACAAAAACGCATTATCAGTATACGAAATTCAAACTCAGAAACGCATTGAAAGAAAAGGGGATCATCGTTCTTAATAACGACGATCCGGTATTGGAAACGCTGTATTCTTTAACGGGACATAAGATCATAACGTGCGGAACATCGCAAGCGCACGTTACGATTTGCGATGTCTTTCTGCAAGCTTACGGCAGCCGTTTTCGCATTGATGATAAAATCTTTCATACACGTTTGTTGAGTATGGCTAACGTGTATAATATTACGCAGGCATTGATCGTTTGTCGACATTTGGGTATTTCTTATGAGAAGCTGCAGCGGGATGTAGAGGATTTGCATCCGGTGCCGGGTCGCCTGCAATGTTTGTCGCATACCGGATATACGGTATGGATCGACTATGCGCATACGTATGCCGCAGTAAAAAACATCATTGATTTTGCGAATTCGGTAAAAGAGAGAAACGTGATTCTTGTAGTAGGCTGCGGCGGAGAGAGAGAAAAGGCAAAACGCCATATGATTGGAAGCTATGCGGAAAATATGTGTGACCATGCGATTTTCACGACGGATAATCCGCGCCATGAGCTTCCGGATAAGATCTTGAGTGATATGCTGCCAAAGCGGCATTCCCATATTCAGGTGATTGAAAATCGCTGGTATGCGATAAAACAAGCTGTTAACATGGCAGAAAAAAGTGATATAATAATAATCGCTGGGAAAGGAAATGAAAAAACGCAGTCATTTATGGGCAAGGAGTATCCGTTCCATGATGAAGACTGTATTTATGAAATATGGAAGAGGGAGGAACTCACTTGAAACTTACCTATCTGTTGGCTTTTGGGATCAGTCTATTGGCAACACTGTGCGTGATGCCGTTGCTGATACCATTCCTACATAAAATTAAATTCGGACAGATCGAACGGGAGGAAGGTCTTGCTTCTCATAAAAAGAAGCAGGGAACGCCGACCATGGGCGGTATCGTATTCGTTATCGTTCCCGTCATCGTTATGTTGGTGATCAGTCCTGCTTCTTTTACATCGCCGGAGATGCTGATCGTCGTATTTGCTTATTTGGGCTACGCGGCGATCGGTTTTATTGATGACTTTCTCATCGTTGTAAAAAAGGTAAATGACGGGCTGAAACCGAAATATAAATTTTTTCTGCAGTCCGTATTGGCGGTCCTCTTTTTCATATGGTATACGAAGATCGCATCTACGCATATTCAGATTCCTGTGTTCCATGTGACGATGCAACTCGGCTTTTTGTATTTTATTCTCATTTTTATCATGTTTACCGCAGAATCCAACGCCGTTAACTTTACGGATGGGTTGGACGGCTTGTGTGCCGGTACTTCGCTTATCGCGATCTTTCCGTATATTATCTTTGCGTTGATGCAGTCCAATAGCGATCTCGCTGTATTTCTGTTAGCTGTCAGCGGTGCTTTGTTAGGCTATTTGAAATTTAATCTGCATCCTGCCAGGATCTTCATGGGAGATACCGGTTCTTTGGCTTTAGGAGGTCTTTTATCAGCCTCTGCGATGATCTTGAAAGAAGAACTGCTGTTAATCGTTATCGGCGGTGTATTTTTGATAGAGATGCTGAGTGTAGTGATCCAGGTTCTTTATTTTAAATCCACGGGAAAGAGGATATTTAAGATGGCGCCGATCCATCATCATTTTGAACTGTGCGGGATGAAAGAAACGCAAGTCGTTTTGATGCTTTGGATCCTCGGCTTTCTATTTGCCTGTCTAGGGTTATGGTTAGGAGTTGTTTGATATGAAAGAGAAAGTGTTGGTTATCGGTGCTGCTCGCAGCGGTGTTGCGGCGGCAAAGCTGCTGCATCGTCATGGCTATGAGGTCAGCATTACGGATATGGGGACTATTGCCGAGGCTGTGGAATTACAAAAGATGCATATACACGTATATGCAAACGCTCATCCGGATGCGCTTCGCAATACGCAGTGGTCCTTCGTTGTCAAGAATCCCGGGATTCCTTACCGTGTCCCTTTTGTGAAATATTTTGCGGATCATCACGTTCCGATCTATACGGAGATTGAGATTGCATATCGCTATGCGAAGGGATTTCATTACGGTGCCGTTACCGGTACCAATGGTAAGACGACGATCACGACCATGCTGTATGAAATGCTGAAAAGAAAGGGGCATGCGATCGCCGCGGGCAACATCGGCTGTCCTTTGAGCGAACAGGTTTTGCAGTACGAAGACCAAGAAGTAAACGTCGCTTTGGAATTAAGCAATTTTCAGCTTTTGGGCATCGATACGTTTGCCCCGAAAGTATCGGTCGTATGCAATCTTGCACCGGATCATCTGGACTATATGGATAGCGTAGAAGCGTATTATGAAAGCAAGATGCGCATTTATGAAAACTGTACGAAGGATGCTTGGTTCTTGCGTAATGCGGATGATGAAACCGTTATGAAGTATGCGGTAGATATCCCTTGTACCGTCATTGATTTTTCTTTGCATCGCGAGGATGTCGATCTTTATCGTAAGGACGGCGCTGTATATTTAAAGAAAGAAAAGTTATTTTCCATTGATGAGCTTACGATCGTAGGAGAGTATAATGTTGCCAATGCCATGGTCGCTTCCTGTATGGCTTATAGGCTGGGCGTTTCGTTATCAGATATTCAGGAAGTTATTCGTACGTTCGCTTCGGTAGAGCATCGTATGGAATTTGTAAAAGAAGTACAGGGCGTTCGTTTCTATAATGATTCGAAGGCGACTAATACGCATGCATCTGCAGCGGCTCTGAGTTCTTTCGATCAAAATGTCATTTTGTTAGCCGGTGGTCATGATAAGGGAATTTCGTTTGATGAATTGAAAGCATTTGATCATCGGATAAAGGCTTGTGTTTCTTTCGGTGAGACGAAGGATCACTTTTCGCATATCTTTACCCGTGTCATAACAGCGGAAGATTTACGCGAAGCGTTTGAAAAAGCGGTTGCACTCAGTGCTCCTGGCGATATTGTATTACTATCACCGGCTTGTTCCAGCTATGATCAATTTCATAATTACGAAGAGCGGGGCCGTCTTTTTAAAGAACTCGTTTATGCCTATGAAACGGGAGATTGTAATTTTTAATACAATGGGTTACAATAATACAGTATAAAAATGGAGGAGTGTTATGGTAGAATTTTTAAAAGCTATTCTCCTTGGGATCATTCAAGGAATAACCGAGTGGTTGCCGATCAGCAGTACCGGTCATTTGATCCTCGTGGATAGCTTGTGGCCGATGGAGGATCCGGCATTTTTTGAAGTGTTTAAAGTCGTGATACAGTTTGGCTCTATTCTTGCGGTATGTGTCCTGTTTTTTCATAAATTGAATCCATTTTCACCGAAGAAAACAGGAAAGGAAAAGAAAGCAACCTTTCAATTGTGGTTTAAGGTCTTTGTCGGCATCCTTCCCGCTATGGTGATCGGTCTGCTGTTTGATGATTTTATCGAAGATATTCTTTCCGGTAATTTAGTGATCGCATGCACGTTGATTTTATATGGTGTTTTCTTTATCATGATGGAAAAGCAGAAGAGAACGCCGGATATTACGCGTTTGGAAACCTTGGATTATCGTACGGCTTTTCTGATCGGTTGTTTTCAGGTACTGGCTTTGGTTCCGGGAACCTCTCGCTCCGGAGCGACGATTCTCGGCGGTGTATTGCTGGGCTGTTCCCGTTATGTCGCAAGTGAGTTTTCGTTTTTTCTGGCGATACCGGTCATGGCGGGTGCCAGCGGTTTAAAGATCATCAAATATATCAAAGAGATCGGATGGTTTACGTTTGGACAGTGGTTTTTACTGCTTGTCGGTACTTTTGTGGCATTCATCATATCGCTGTTTGCGATCCGTATGCTGTTAAGTTATATACGAAAACACGATTTCAAGATATTTGGATACTATCGAATCATTTTAGGAATCGTCGTACTGTTAGTTACGCTTCTATTTTAAAAGATCGCATCGGCGATCTTTTTTTAGGTATTTCTTTCATGGATCCGTATGGATTATATGAGGTGATGTAAATGCGAAGACGTTTTTTCTGTGTGTTGTTACTTCTGGTGATCGGTGATGTCGTATGGATACATTGGTATTGTAAACAAGCGATCGATCTTGTCAGCGTGCCGGTAGCAGCATGTGATATTTATGCCCGAACGCAGATCGATGCTTCTATGTTGGAATATGTGGAGCTTCCAAGTGCATATGTACAGGATCATGCATATCGTAAAGAAGAGGATATCGTCGGCAAATATACCGAGCTTGGTTATAAGATCGAAAAGGGGTCGTTGTTTTATACCGGTTCTTTGTTTCATGAAAAGGATCTTCCCGATGCGCCTTCTTTAAAGCTGAAAAAGGGACAGACAGCTTTTACGCTTCCCGTGGATTTGGTAAAGCTTTCGGGCAATACGATTACTGAGGATCAAAAAGTGGATATCTATGTATCTATCGACCAGTCAAAAGGAGCTCCACTTGTTGATAAATTGATTCAGGCGGTACGCGTTGTGGGGATCAAAGATCGAAACGGATATGATATTTCAGATGCGGATTCCTCGCATATTCCTTATGTTGCCATATTGGCGGTTAATGACGAACAGATCATGTACTTAAAAAAAGCCGAGCGTATCGGTGAAATTGATATTCTGGCACCTTCCATGCAATATCTTTATGAGGAAGAGAGCATCTTAAACGAAGAAAGCAGTATTCTTTCGCATCTTGAGTAAGTTCCTCTATATAGCCGTATAAAACGATAATGCTTATTATACTATTTTAGATCATAGAGTCGTACGAGATGAAAAACGAACGATTGCTGACCTGATGACCATCAGCCGGTAATTGATACACGGTACCTCTGAGATACAAGGGGAAGAGATGGATCGCATGATACAGGCTGTTATGGCAGCGAAGCGCGTGTTTGTGGCAGGGATAGTCAGAAGGGGACTATCAGCAGAGCATATGCGGTAGGAAAATCGATGACGAAGGAAAGCGGACAGGACAGTGCTGGTCTTATGGAGAGTCATGCGAATTTAGAATAAGCATTTGTGTATCGTCGATTATGATATGAGTAAAGAGAGCGATCTATGACGAGGCTCTCTTTTTGCATTCGTGCAAAAAAACGCCATATATATTTTGACTTATAAAATAAAGGAGCCTCTGTGAGTTGTATAGAGCTATCATATGTATGATAGCTATCGAATATGCACAGAGCCGGACGCTGATAATCTTCCCAGGTTGGTTGAAAAAGTGCCCATTTTCCTTGTACTTTTCCATATTTTAATACGAAGTATGCGGCGAACGACACCGGATGCTTGGAAGATAAATAAAAATGCTGCGCTACCGTGAAGGTAAGATCTGCGGAGCCTGTACATGAAGTTTGACCTAAACAGTCTATGGATTCTACTGTTTTGATATAGTGGACATTAGAAATCGTGCTTTTCGCAGATGTAAAATCTTAAAGTATTTACTCAAAGTTATATTTTTTAACCTACCTTTATAAGAAAATCATACCAGAAAACATAGGAATGCCTTATAAGATATGAATGTTGTATGAGATGAATGAGACATGCGCGAGTTCGATTCATAAAAAAAGTCTTCTTAACGAAGACTTGTTTTCAATATGGGGCGACCGAAGGGGATCGAACCCTCGCATGACGGGACCACAACCCGCTGTGTTAACCACTTCACCACAGTCGCCGTAAATCAGACAAACTGTATTATAGTCTATCTCTTCTTTTTTGTAAATAGTTTTATTGTATTTTAAGCGGAAAGTTGATATAATCATGCTCAAGGAGTGATTCCATGAAAAAGATTGCATTAATGTGTGATTCGGCTGCGGACATCGCCAAAGAGGAGGCTGAACGCCTTCATATACATGTGCTGCGCATGCCGCTTATCATAAATGGGAAAGAATATATAGAGGAAGAGACGATTACAGACAAAGAGATCATTGATGCATTGCAGGCAGGGGAGCGGATCACGACTGCTCAGCCAAGTATTGGTGAGATGATCAATATGTGGGATGCTCTTTTGGAAACGCATGATGAGGTGTTTTATTTGCCTTTGTCCAGAGAACTGAGCGGGACGTGCGGGAATGCCATTACCATGGCGGAGCAATATAAGGGACGTGTAACGGTTGTCGATAGCGAATATGCTTGTTATCCGATCGTTGTTCAGCTTTTGCATGCCCGGGAAATGTTCCAAAAGGGATATTCAAGCGCGGAAGTAAAGAAGAAGCTGGAAACGGAAAGCAGTTTATTTGCTATTTTGATTCCCGAAACGCTCACGACCTTGAAAAACGGCGGTAGGCTATCACCGGCAGCTGCTGCGCTTGCAGGAATGCTGAAAATACATCCTTTGTTGAATGTGGATCATGGCAGTATCGGTGTTCAGGATAAAGTGAGAACGATCTCCAAAGCATATAAGGAGGGAATACGTGCTGTTTTAAAAGATGTGGATCCACAGGATTATACGTGGATGGTGATCGATGCCGATAACCGCAAACAAAGCGATGCTTTAAAAAAGGAACTGGAAGAGCTTACCGGTCAGCCGGTCGAACAGCATTCGTTTAAAGCGGTCATCATGTCGCATACCGGACCTGGTACCATTGGCTTTGGACGTATTAAAAAGATAAAATATTAATTGACATAGATGTGGAGATATGATATCATAAACAGGCAGAAAAGCAGTGGAAAGTAGAAGACCCCTTCTCACCTGATAGCTGAAGCTATAGGTAAACGCTACGTGATATCTAAGATGATACGTAAACGGAAGCGGGCGGAACTTTCATGCCCGCTTTTCTATTGGCAAATTGGAGGTGTCCTTTATTAATAAAAAAGTTATTCCTAACAACGTGAACGACGACTTGGTAAATGAAAAAATTCGTTTCAAAGAAGTATTGGTAATCAATTCCGATGGTGAGAAATTAGGGATTAAAATGCGCCGTGAAGCATTAGAGATCGCCTATGCACAGGAACTGGATCTGTTATGTGTGAGCCCTAACGCAGTACCACCGGTATGTAAGGTATTGGATTATGGCCGCTATCATTTTGAACAGCAGAAAAAAGCGAAAGAGGCTAAGAAAAAACAGCATGTTACGGAAGTGAAGCCTTTGCGCCTGTCTCCTGTGATCGATAAGCATGACTTTGATACAAAGATGCGTCATGCGCGGAAATGGATTGAAGATGGCATGAAGGTAAAGGTGGATATGAGATTCCGCGGCCGTCTGATTACCCGTCTGGAAGTTGGTAAGAAAATTATGGATAGCTTCATTACCGAAATTTCTGACATTGCCAATGTAGAGAAGAAACCGCTTCTTGAAGGCAATACAATGTCATGTGTATTGGCACCAAAAAAGAAATAGATAAATAGTAGGAGGTAGTATTATGCCAAAGATGAAAACTCATAGTGGATTAGCAAAACGCGTTAAAAAAACAGGTACAGGCAAACTGAAAAGAAGTCATGCTTATACTTCTCACCGTTTCCATGGAAAAACGCAGAAGCAGAAGCGTCATCTGAGAAAGTCAGCGATTGTAAACAGCTCAGATTACAAGCGTATTAAGCTGATGCTGCAGAAATAGTAAGGAGGAATTGACATGGCAAGAGTAAAAGGTGGAACAGTAACACGTAATCGTAGAAAAAAAGTATTGAAATTAGCCAAAGGTTATTTCGGTTCAAAACATCTGTTGTATAAGACAGCGCATGAGCAGGTAATGCACTCATTGAAGTATGCATATAACGATCGTAAAGATCTGAAAAAAGAGATGCGCAAGTTGTGGATCGCTCGTATCAATGCGGCTGCGAGAATGAATGACATTTCTTATTCTCGTCTTATGCACGGCTTGAAGCTGGCAAATATAAAAGTAAATCGCAAAATGCTTTCCGAGATCGCAATCCACGATCCGAAGGGGTTTGCGAATATTTGCGATAAAGCGAATAAAGCGCTGGAAAAAGCAAAATAAAAAACGAGATCAATTCGTTATAAACAGGGAGCTTATCCCTGTTTTTTCTTGATTATGCGAATAAAACTGTGTATGATAATAAAGACATACGTATGGGAGGTTTTCTGTATGAAAAAATTTATATTGGCCGGCTTTTTTTGTTTGTGTTTCTTGGCCGGCTGCAGTTCAAAGGAGATTACCGTGATTTCAGCGGAAGAAGCAGTTCAGAGATTGGATAATAAGGAGAGTATGGTGTTGGTTGTCGGTTCTACAACATGCCATGCATGCCAGTCATATGATCCGGTTTTAGAGGAGATCATGAAAAATTATGAGGAACTTCCGCTTGTAAAGATCTATATCGATGATGAAGACCCGATAGCGGTAGAAGGAGAAGAGGAGCAGGTGCGTGTGCATTTTCGTGAACTGCAAGAGAAAACAGTGACGATGCCGTCTACGCCGACGACACTGTTTATCAAGGATGGAAAGCTTATGGACAGCATTGTAGGCAACAAGGAATATGCTAAGGTCGTTTCCAAACTGCAAAGTACGGGCTTTATTTCCCAATAAGCATATGCTATAATGAAGATACAAGTTAAGAGATGCGAGAACAGGAGACATCAATAAGAGGGATCACTCTTTTTGATGTCTTTTTTTTGTTGAGGGAGGATCATGAAAGATATTATCATTATCGGGGCAGGTATCACAGGATGCTTTATTGCCCATAAGCTGAGTCATTATGAAGTAAATGTGACCGTCATTGAACAGGAAAATGATATTGCGGCGGGAACGACGATGGCGAACAGTGCGATCGTGCATACGGGCTATGATCCCGAAGAAGGTACGTTAAAGGCGCTGTTAAATGTTCAGGGAGCACGGATGTATCCTGCTGTATGTAGGGAATTGGGATGCTTTTATCATCGCTGCGGTGCTTTTATAACAGCGCATAAACAAGAAGAAGCAGATCTTCAGATATTGTATGAGAAAGCTTGTAGGCGTGGTATCCGTGCGTCTATGTTAAGCATAGAGGAAGCGCGCAAAGAAGAACCGAAGCTGCATGCGTCCATAACCAAAGTCATGTCCGTTCCCGATACGGCGGTGATCTATCCTTGGGAGATTGCCATAGCGCTGATGGAGGAGGCGGCAGAGAATCAGACGCGTATAAAACTGTCGGAAAAAGTGATCGCTATCCGGAAAGAAGAGCGGTTTATCGTTGAAACGGATCAAGGTGTTTATGAAGGGGATTATGTGATCAATGCTGCCGGAGTCAAAGCCGAGGAGATCGCTTCCTTGTATGAAGATGATCTTCCCTATCATATACAGCCGAAAAAGGGTCAATATTATGTGCTGTCAAAAAGGGCGAAAGATTTTGTGCGTCATATCCTATATCCAACACCTACAGCGGCTGGAAAAGGCGTTCTCTGCGTTCCTACGGTGCATGGAAATACATTGCTTGGACCGACGAGCGAATGTTGTGATCATGAGGATACGTCTACTTCAAAGGAAGGGTTGGACAGTATCCGCATGCGATTATCAACTATGCTTTATGATGTCCCTTATGAGGAGATCATTCGTTCGTACAGCGGTGTAAGAGCGACCGGGAATCAAAACGATTTTTATATTCAGCCTTCTGCCAAAGAAGGTCATTTCCTGCATGTGGCCTGTATAGATTCTCCGGGACTTGCTTCTTCACCGGCGATTGCAGCATACGTATTCGATAAATTTTTCTCGCATGAGGGGTTTTGTGAAAAAGCAGTATACCATCATCGTACGCCGCCGGTCGTTATGGAAAAGCTTTCTATGGAAGATAAACGGAAGATGATTGAAAAAAATCCGGCATATGGGGAGATCGTCTGTCGCTGTGAGCGGATCAGCAAACAGGAAATCATCGATGCGATTCATCGCCCATGCGGTGCAAGGACGATCAAAGGAATTAAAAAACGTGTCCGGCCTGGTATGGGACCGTGTCAGGGAGGGTTTTGTGAACCGCTGGTTGCTGCCATATTGGCTGAGGAATTGGGCATACCGTTACAAGAAGTTCTCTATGATTCTCATAGTTCTCATCTTGGAGAGATCGGTAAAGGAGGGAAAGGATGATTATAAGAGACATGATCATCATCGGCGGCGGCTGTGCTGGTATGGCGGCTGCACTTGGTGCTAAAGAAGCCGGATTAAAGGATATTGTGATTATCGAGCGCGATAAAGATTTAGGAGGTATACTTCAGCAGTGTATTCATAACGGGTTTGGGTTACAGATTTTTCGGGAGGAATTAAGCGGACCTTCTTATGCGGAGCGATATAAGGAGCAGATCAAAGAGCACGGAATTGCAGTGCTCCTCAATACAACGGTAGTATCGGTAAGTTCGGATTGTGTCGTTACGTATGTGAATGCACAAGAAGGATATATGCAGGTAAAAGCAAAGGCCATTGTTTTTGCCTGTGGCTGTTATGAGCGAAGCAGGGGAGCTATTTCCATACCCGGTGATCGAGGAAAAGGTATTTATACGGCAGGAAGTGCCCAACGATATCTGAATATGGATAACGTGCGTATCGGCAATCGTGTTTTTATCTTAGGAAGCGGGGATATCGGCCTAATCATGGCGCGGCGGATGACATTGGAAGGGGCGAAAGTGTTAGGTGTTGCCGAATTGCTGCCGTATTCCAATGGGTTGAAGAGAAATATCGTCCAATGTCTGGAAGATTTTGATATTCCTCTTTATCTTTCCCATACGGTTACGAATATACGAGGCAAAGATACGCTGGAACAGATTACGATCATGCAGGTGGATGAAAAGAAACAGCCGATCCCTGGCAGTGAAAAGGTTTTTGATGTAGATACGCTTCTTTTATCCGTTGGATTGATTCCGGAAACACAGCTGGAAAGAGATCTTCACATCGTGTTGGATCCGCGTACCAAAGGAGCCTGTGTGGATGAATATTATCAGACGAGCATGCCGCATATGTTTGCTTGCGGCAATGCTTTGCATGTGCATGATCTTGCTGATTTTGTATGTGTGGAAGCTAGGCGCTGCGGATCTTATGCGGCGCAGGATGTCTTGGGTAAGCTGCATGCGGGTGTCGAGATGCTGCGTATGGAAGCCGGTGAGGATATCGCGTATGTATTACCGCAACACATACATGCGAAAAGCAACTGTGATATCGAGATCTGCTATCGAGTAAAGCAGCCGCTCGCTCTTGGTGAAATCGAATTGTATGGGGACGGACGGCTTATCAAACGTATAAAAAAACAGCATCTTCTTCCTGCGGAAATGGGAAAATGCCGTGTGGAAGCAAACGAACTGGCTGGTCTTTGCGAAGGGCTAAAACTGAAGGTGAGGGAATTTTGATGATTCGAGAGATGTGTTGTATCGTATGTCCGATGAGCTGTCATATGACGCTGGAGATGAATGAGGAAGGAAGCATTTTGCAAGTGAGAGGAAATCGCTGTCCCAGAGGGGAAGCGTATGCTAGAAGTGAAGCTATCGATCCTAAGAGGATGTTGACGACTACGATTCGTATTTATGGCGCTCAACTGCCTCTTCTTCCGGTAATGACCTCGCAAGCGATATCAAAAAATAAAATGATGGAGGTGATGGAGGTGTGCCGGTATTTGACAGTAGAAGCACCGGTAAAGATGGGAGATACCGTTGTCTTGAATATCGCTGACAGCGGTGCGGATCTGATTGCTTCCCGAACGATGGAACGAGAATCGTGAATTGCATTCGGATAGTGAATTTGCTATATTAAGTATAACTTGACGGAGGTTATGCGATGGATCAGAATGTTTTGCCGGTGATTTGCGATTTTAAAGCTGTTGATCTTTTTTTAAAGACGGATATTCCATGGTGTATTCTCATGGATTTTCATATTTGTGCATTAGAAGATCTCATGTGTCGTTTGCATCGGGCGAATAAGCGTGTGATCCTGCATTTGGATATGATTCACGGTTTGTGCGCCGATGAGGCGGGGACGCAGTATGTTTGTCAAAAACTGCATGCCGATGGTGTGATCTCGACCAAAGCAAAGGTTATCGAAACATCAAAAAAGAATCATGTATTGACGATCATGCGTCTGTTTATGATCGACAGCCGTTCGATAGAAAGGGGCTGTGAACTCGGGAATCGCCTGCAGCCGGATTTTTTAGAGGTTCTTCCCGCCAATACGAAAAACGGGATCTCTTATGTACGGGAACGATCTTCCTTACCGTTGATCGCAGGTGGTTTGATCCGCTGTAAAGAAGATATCGAGGAATGTCTGGCACTCGGAGTATGTGCTGTCACAACGAGCAGTTTGTCTTTATGCAGAGAAATGAAAGCGGGGAGAGCATGATGAAGCGAGCGCTTGTATTAGGTGGAGGAGGAAGTAAAGGAGCTTATGAGATCGGCGTATGGAAAGCGCTGGATGAGCTTGGTGAGAAATTTGATATCGTAACGGGAACATCGATCGGTGCGCTGATCGGAGCTATGTATGTGCAGCATGATTATGATCGATGTTTGCAGCTGTGGACGGAACTGACGATTGATCAGGTTATCAAGGGTGGCGTAAATGTCGATATGGATATTGAACTTCTCATGTCGCAGAAAAATAAATATCTCACATTGCTGGAAAACTATGTGAAGCATAAAGGCGCCGATATCACACCGTTTACCGAAATGATCCATGCTATGTTTGACAGCGATCGTTTTTTTGCTTCTGACATAGATTTTGCCTGCATGACGGTATGCTTGACAAAACCGGGACCGGTATCGTTTCAGAAAAGAGATATGACAAAGGAAAATGCGGAGGACTGTCTGCTTGCCAGCGCATCTTGTTTTCCGGCATTTCCGATGAAGAAGATTAAGGATGAGTATTATGTGGATGGCGGGTATTATGATAATGTGCCGATTGAATTAGCGCGTTCTATGGGCGCAAAGGAAATCGTAGCAGTGGATTTGAAGTCGGTTGGGAAAAACCAGCTTCATGAGCCGCAGCGGCATTTGACGTATATTGAGCCGATGGTTCCGTTAGGTTCTTTTCTGATGTTTGATAAAGAGCGCATTCACCGCAATATACGGTTGGGGTATTTGGATACGATGAAAAAATTCGATCGTTGTCTCGGTTCTCTGTATACGTTTGCCAAAGCATCGAAAAAAGAAATACGCTCTTTTGAAACGATGTATGAGAAATATCTTGAAAAAATCGACTTTGCGATCGGTGATTCCATTTTACAGAAGCTGTATGCCAAACTGCTGAATCATCAGTTGGATACAACAGCAAAAAAAGTGGATAGCTACACATACAAGTATCTTCGCTTGCTGGAGACCTGTGCATGGATTTTTGGTGTGGATGATCTGGAAATTTATGAATTTCATGATTTCTGTGACAAGGTAATAGAAAAAGTGGAATGTTATCATCCAAAATATAAGGATCTTCTGGAAGAGAAAAGCGTGAAGAAAGTCATTGTGTTATTGAAGGGTTATGTTGTGAATGACACGGTTCATTATTTTTATAAAAAGATGGCGATGGCAGAAACTCCGTGCTATGAAGAACTTTACAATATGGCGGTAATTTTTCCCGATGAGTTTCATATGGCATTGATGTTGTTCATCATAAGAGAAAAAAAGATATAAAAAAGAACACAGAGGTTCTTTTTTTTAATACTGTTTCATGTCGGAACGATCCGCTATAGGGAAATCTTTCGGCAGATTGGCAGTTACCGTTATATCATTCATAGTCAAAGGATGGGGAAAGGTAACTTTATATGCGTGAAGTGCTATCCGTTCGATGAGCGGGGAAGGATGCCCGTATAGTTTATCGGAGAGTATCGGGTGGTTTAAAAAAGCCGTGTGAACGCGTATTTGATGACGGCGTCCTGTTTTTAACGTACAGTTGATAAGAGAATTTCCTTGTATATGCTTCTCACAGCGAATGGATGTACTAGAAGCTTTTCCCGTTTTTGAGACTCGCTGCCGGCTGCTGTGATGTCGATCTCGTCCGATGGGCTGGTTGATTTGAATATCTTTATGCAAAGGCAGGATGCCTTCTACGATAGCTTTATATTCCCGTGATATCGCTTTTTGCTGTAGCTGTTCATCCAGATACGGTTGAAAGAAGGCGCATTTGCAGAAGATAACAAGGCCGCTGGTGTCCTTATCTAAACGGTGGATCGGACGTATCACACATGCTTGTTGCGTTTTGTTGAAGTAAGCCTGAACTCGGTTGCAAAGGGTCATTTCATCGCTTCCGTCACTATGTATCAAAATATGGGGAGGCTTGTTTATAACGAGAAAGATATCATCTTCATGCGCTATATCGATACAAGTCGCATCGGATGGAAGGCTTTCTTTTTGATCTTCGAAAATTTGCAAAGACAGCGTATCTCCTCGTTTCAGCACGGCATTTTTTACAGGCTGCTTTCGATTGTGCAGGATCCGTTTTTCCAGATAGAGAAGATAGCGGTTTTTCTTGGATTGTCTGTAATGCCGCAAGACGTCATCGATACTATGATCGTGAAAAGCTTCATCGATCTGTATGTGCAGCCAAGGCTTTTTGATTTTATATTGCATAGTCTATCCTCCGCAACGTATTATACTATATAAAATTTCTTATGAACATGCGTTTCTTTGTATATTCTTTTATGGCATGTCCATACTATGGCTGATAGGAGGAAAACCTAATATGAAGAAAATTATGCTTAGTCTGTTGATGGCTGCGGCACTATGCGCCTGCAGTAATTCGGATGGTGTTGACAACAGTAAAACGAACCAGACAAAAACGGCACCGCAGACACAAAATGATTCTGCGACGGTTAACAATTCTACGATCGATGATTTTATGGGATACTTAAAGTCACAGGGTGTAGAGTATATGGATGAGCAGCCGATAGAAGACATGAATATTACGGCGCATGAAGGAAGAAGCTTTTCCATTGATGGCAATACCGGATATTTGTATCGGGTGGATACCAGTGACGATACGATGAAGAAGCTGTTGAACAGCGCTCGGGATAATGGTGTTCTAGATGCGACACAAAACGGTGTTCAGAAATCGTATGCGGCTCATGTGAACGGCGATTATTTGTTCCTTTACGATAAGGAAGCGAATATGGACTCTATTTTAAAAGTATTTCCGAGCTTTAATCCCAATGCTCCTCAAACATCGAATACCGTAAATCCAGGAGTTTCTTCTACTGCTCCGGTAGGAGAGTAAGCGGACAGGAATCTGTCCGTTTTTTTATATTTTCGATATTTTGATTGTCAAATTCTTTTTCATATTATAACATTAATAATGTAATAATTCACTGTATCATTGCATCAGAGGTGATGATGATGAACAAGGAAAGAATGTTAGCGAAACAACTGCTCAATGCAGTATGGGATGAGGATGACGCAAAGGTAAAAAGAGTTTTGTTGGAAGGTGCGGATCCCAATTGGATATTTAACGGTTATCCTATTTTGGTACATGCGGTTTTCACTCGAAATTTGGAAACGGTGATGCTTCTGATCCGCTATGGAGCCTCCCAGCTTTCCGAAGCGCTCGGCTTTGCTTTGGATCGCGGAATCGGGGAGATGGTATTGCCGCTTGCTTTTTTGGGAGTCGTACCGAAGCCGGTGGAACGATTGGAGTATTTCGGTCCGTATCCGTCACGCTATGCGCCTTTGGATTATCCGTATCATTCATAAAGGAGGACTATGGGAAAAAGTGCAAAATGCATCCGCATGCTGCAGCTGCTTGCGGCAAGGGGTAGCATGTCCAGAGAAGAACTGGCTTGGGAGCTGCATACCAATGTACGCAATATCACGGAATACCGCCGGGAATTGGAAGAGGCCGGGTATCGCATTGAAAGTACGACAGGCAGATATGGGGGATATCAGCTGATGTCAACGGCGTATATTCCGATGCTGAAACTGAATATGGAGGAACAGAAAGCGCTTTTGGATGCACAGGGGTATTTATGTGCTCATGCGGATTTTTTGTCGATGGATACGTTTACGGCAGCGATGGATAAGATACGTGTTCAGCTGAAACATACGAATGTGGATAATATCTATATGCAGGAACAGCTTCCTCATATGGAGGATGCTGTTCGTGCGTGGATCCGTATTTGCGAAGAGGCGATCTCTTCTTCTTTGACGGTAGCGTTGGAATATAAGGGAGCAAAAGATACGAACGTGAAGAAGTTGATGATCCATCCTTATGAGATACTTCATTATCAATCCGCTTATTATTGTTTGGCATATTCTTTATCCGCAAAGGATTTTCGTTTTTTCAAATTCAGCCGCGAGAGGATGAAACACGTATCACTGATGGACCGGCATTTTACAAGGGATAGAGATTTTCGTGTGAAAGATCACGTGGGTGCGCTGGGGATCATGAAAGGAGATCTTCACGAGCTTGAAATTTTGATAAGCGGTTATCCTGCATTGCTGGCGGCAGAGAAGGAGATCGGCCTTCAGCCGCAAATGCGTTGGCAGGATGAAGATACGCTTTACATAAAGACCGTTATGGAAGGAAAGATGAATGTGATATCCCTTCTTCTTTCTATGGGAGCGCATGTAAAGGTGCTTTCTCCTGATTATCTGAAAGAGGAACTGCGTGCCGTCATATGTAAAATGTATGAAATTTATGCGGAGGAAGAACACCTATGATATAATGAATATCAGTTAGGATGTGGAATATATGCTGCATATATCGGATATAAAAAAATATGACCGGTGCGAGAAGCTGTTTTGGCTGTCCCAAAAAGATCCGCAGCCGAGGCAGCCCTATGTATATTATCATGAAGATCTTGTTAAGCTTTTGAAAGAAAAGTTTCATATCACGGATGCTTTTGAAGGCCATGTCGGTGATGATCCATGTTTGGCTATACAGGCTATGGAATGCGAAGACGTTCTCATAAATGCCCGCTTTGCTTATGGGGAATTGCGTATCAAAATTCCTCTGATGATGCGGAAGTCTTCTGTTTGGGATCTCTATTTTACGTATGGTAGCTGCTATCCAAAGGAATCGGAATCGCAAGTCATCTTTGATCATCTGGAAGTGCTGCGCTTATTAGGGATTTCCGTCGGTGATATTCGTGTAGTTCACCTGCAGGCGGATTATATCCGGAAAGATCGGCTGGATGCGGATGCATTGCTTACGGAAAGTGAATATTTATATAATCATAAAAATAAGGCGCATAAGAAAATAACGGAATTGCTGGCGGAATGTCATCGCGATCTTCCCCAAGTTATCGGGAATATGCAGGAACTTTTACGGGAAACGAACATATCGGCTCAGCGTTCCAGCGTATGTACAAGAGGGATGAAATGTCCATATATCGACACATGCTTTCCGCAGCCACCCAAAGATACGTCGATCATGCATTTGATATCCTGCTCTGCTCGCTATGAGATGCAGAATAAGGGAATTCTTGATATAAAGGATGTGGATTTGGAGAAGATCGAAGGAACTCGGCAGCAGTTTTCCCAAATTATGGCTGCTCGCTCGGATACTATGCATTTTGATGCGCTGGCCGTACGTACATGGATAGACAGCGGTATTCATTATCCGCTCTCTTATCTTGACTTCGAATGGGAGACATATGCGTATCCGCCTTATGAGGGGATGAAGCCTTTTGATGTCTTATGTTTTCAATATAGCTTGCATATAGAAAAACAGCCGGGAGATAAACTTATTCATAAAGAATTTTTGGAACAGGGCGATTGCCGCGAGAAGTTTATTTGTCAGCTTTTAAAGGATCTTCCGAAAGAGGGATCTATCATGGTGTTTAATATGGAAGGAGCGGAAAAGCTGCGGCTGCATCAGCTGAAAGAACAATTTCCGCAGTATGGAGCGCAACTGGATGCTGTATGCGATCGAATGGTCGATCTGGCACTGCCGTTTTCTACTGCCAGTATTTATGACAGCCGCATGCGGGGCTTGTTTTCCTTAAAGACACTGGTTCCTATCTTTTCATCATATTCCTATGAAGATCTGGATATATCGTATGGCATGGATGCGGTGCGAAACTGGCGCCGCTTGGAAAGTGCAGATGCAGACGAAGTAAAAAGCATCCGCCGGCATCTTTTAGAGTATTGTGCTATGGATACCTATGCCGAAGTGCTCGTCTATCATGCGATCACCGAGATCCTCGAAGAAAAAGAACGAGCGATGCAGTTGCAGGATGTCTGATACAATCATGGCTTATAAATGTATATAAACTATTCTGAGGAGAGGATATCATGGCTTTTTTACCGACGACAAGAGAAGAGATGCTGGAGCAGGGATTTGACCAGGTTGATTTTGTATACGTATGCGGAGATGCATACGTGGATCATCCTTCTTTCGGATGTGCGATCATTACGAGAACGTTACAGGCATACGGTTATAGCTGTGCCGTACTCCCGCAGCCGGACTGGCATCGGGATGAGGAGTTCCTCCAATTCCATGAACCGCGTCTGGGATTTCTCGTATCTGCCGGCAATATCGATTCCATGGTCAATCATTACAGTGTGAACAAGCGCAGAAGAGACAAAGATGCCTACAGCGATCAAGGTGTGATGGGAAAGCGTCCAGATCGTCCTACTATCGTTTACACGCAAATTTTAAAGCGTCTGTTTCCGGACAAACCGGTGATTATTGGCGGAGTGGAAGCGAGTCTAAGGCGTTTGGCACATTATGATTATTGGGATGATAAAGTGCGACGTTCCATTTTGATGGATTCTCAGGCGGATCTTCTGCTGTATGGTATGGGTGAAAATTGTATTATCGAAGTTGCGGATGCTTTAAACAGCGGTTTAAAAGCGAGCGATATCTGCTTTATCCGCGGCTGTGTATGGAAAACGAAAGATATTTCGCATGTTGTGGATTATGAGATGCTTCCATCTTTTGATGAAGTGGCATCCGATCCATATGCATATTGTCGCAGTTTCCGTCTTCAGCATGAAAATATCGATGCGGTCCATGCACATGTATTGATCGAA
Organism: Erysipelotrichales bacterium; assembly: GCA_910575705.1. Taxonomy (GTDB): domain Bacteria; phylum Bacillota_I; class Bacilli_A; order Erysipelotrichales; family Erysipelotrichaceae; genus CAJTFG01. The sequence continues at coordinate 148,628 of CAJTFG010000002.1, forward strand.
CCTTATGACGGATGGTATGTGGTGCAGAACTTGCCGCCGTTGCCGCTGACGCAGGAGGAAATGGATTTTACATATTCACTTCCGTATGAGCGGACATTTCATCCGCGTTATACGTATATTCCCGCCATCGAGGAAGTACAGTTTTCCATAGCCTTTAACCGCGGATGTTTTGGTTCCTGTTCATTTTGTGCGATCACTCATCATCAAGGGCGGATCCTTTCTTCACGCAGTAAGGAAAATATTATCGAAGAAGGAAAAAAGATCACACAGATGCCGAACTTTAAAGGGTATATTCATGATGTTGGCGGTCCGACGGCCAATTTTGCGCAGCCGGCGTGTGAAAAACAGAAAGAGCACGGCGCCTGCCGACATAAGGAATGTCTGTTTCCTCGTCCGTGCAGCAATATGACGGTGGACCATTCCCGCTATTTGGAGATCCTGCGGGAACTTCGGAAGCTTCCCAAGGTAAAAAAGGTGTTTATCCGTTCCGGGATCCGCTATGATTACCTGATGTACGATAAAGACGATACCTTTTTCGATGAACTTGTACAGCATCACATTTCCGGCCAGCTGAAGGTAGCACCGGAGCATATCAGCGCTAAGGTGCTGGATAAGATGGGAAAACCGCGGAAAGAGTTGTATTTGCGCTTTGTAGAAAAGTTTGAGCGAAAAAACGAGAAATTTCATAAAGATCAGTATATCGTTCCGTATTTGATGAGTTCTCATCCGGGAAGCGATCTGGAGGCGGCGATTGAACTTGCCTGTTATTTAAAAAAGATCCGCCATACGCCGAAACAGGTACAAGACTTTTATCCGACCCCGGGAACTTTGGCGACATGCATGTATTATACCGGTATGGATCCGCGTACAATGAAGCCGGTATATGTAGCGAAGACGTTTGAAGAGAAGGCAATGCAGCGTGCTTTGATGCAGTTTACATATCCCAAGAATTATGATTTGGTTTATATAGCTTTAAAACAGGCGGGACGCCTTGATCTTGTGGGGACATCTTCGAAATGTTTGATTCCTCCTCGAAAAAGAACGTCTCATGATCAAAAGCGTCTAAGAAAACCATATGCAAAACGTAAAAAAGATCTCTCATAGGGAGATCTTTTAAAAATGGGAAGGCTGATTGAGGATTTCCATGAATTCCTCACCGGTTATCGTTTCTTTTTCATAAAGGAATTTTGCAAGTTCGTGCAGTTTGCTTTTGTGTTCTTCCAAAATGCGGTATGCCTCTTCATATGCTTTTTTGATGAGCGTGATGACTTCTTGATCTACTTTGGCTGCGGTTTCCGCACTGCAAGAGAGTGTCGTATCACTGCCTAGATACGGATTGTTTAGGGTTTCCAAAGCAGTCATGCCGAAAGCGTCGCTCATACCCAGACGGGTGATCATCGAACGAGCGATCTTGGTTGCCTGCTCGATATCGTTTGCGGCTCCGCTCGTGATGGAATTGAAAATCAGCTGTTCCGCAGCCCGTCCGCCTGTAAACGTCATGATTTTGGTAAAGGCCTCTTCTTTGGAAATCAGATTTGTCTCGTCTTCGGAGATCTGCATGGTGTAACCCAAAGCTCCGCTTGTCCGCGGAACGATGGTGATTTTATGCACCGGTGCCGCATGTTTTGATTTTGCGGCTACGAGGGCATGGCCGATTTCATGATATGCGACGATCATTTTTTCCTTGGATGAGATAACGGCATTTTTTCGTTGGACACCAGCGATGACGGTTTCCACAGCTTCTTCCAGATCGCGCTGTGAAACGATCGTACGATCATCCTTGACAGCCAGCAAGGCCGCTTCGTTTATGATGTTTGCCAGCTCTGCACCGCTGGCTCCGGCTGTGGCACGGGCAATAGCGTTATAATCGATGTTGGTACCCATCTTTACATCTCTTGCGTGCACTTTGAGAATGGCTTCTCTTCCGTTCAGATCGGGGAGATCGACGGGAATGCGGCGGTCAAAGCGTCCCGGCCGCAAAAGGGCGGGATCCAAGGATTCCGGACGGTTTGTGGCAGCCAGTATGATAACGCCTTTACTACCGTCAAAGCCGTCCATCTCTGCCAACAGCTGATTCAGCGTCTGTTCTCGTTCGTCGTTGCTGCCGATGCCTGATGTATCGCGTTTTTTACCGATCGTATCGATCTCATCTATAAATATGATACAAGGGGCTTTTTCTCTCGCCTGTTTAAAGAGGTCGCGAACGCGGGCAGCTCCGCGCCCTACGAACATTTCCACAAATTCAGAACCGCTGATGGAAAAGAACGGAACTTCCGCTTCTCCGGCCACTGCTTTTGCCAGAAGTGTTTTACCGGTCCCCGGAGGGCCTACCAGAAGAGCGCCTTTCGGCATCTGTGCACCGATTTTGCTGTATTTTTCCGGGTTTTTTAAGAAATCCACCATCTCTACGAGGGCTTCTTTTGCTTCTTCCTGCCCCGCCACATCTTTGAATGTCTTTCCCGTCTGTGATTTCACGTATACTTTTGCGTCGCTTTTCCCAAACGATCCCATCGGATTGAATCCACCGCCGAAAGACATGGCGTCATCACCGAGCTTTTTCTGCATTTTTTTAAATGTGCGGTTGCCCAACCACCATAAGAAGGCGATCGGCAGTACGAGTGTCAGAAAATAATATAGGAGAGGATTCATTTCCTTTGTGTGGATGCGACTGAAAGAAGCTCCGGATGCATATAGCCGTTCCGAAAGAGCAGTGTCTGTTTCCATAGTTTCTGTTTCGTATATCTTTCCCGCATCTTCCTTTAACGTATAACGGATGCTCGTATCGCCGATCTCTACCGTATCGATCTTTTCTTCTTCGGCATCTCTCATGAACCGATTATAGGCGACGCTTTCTATTTTTGTAGAAAACAAGGGGAGAACGAAGGTATTGATAAGAACGAAGATAAGTAAGATGATGAAATAATAGTAATACAACGGCTTTTTTTGTTTATTCATAAATAAGATACTCCTTCTTGGAATACAGGATATAGAAAACTCTGTATTTCTGGTGCCTGCTTCTGCTGATCATATGTGATTATCATAAGTCCATTTGTAAAATAGTCAATGAGATTTGTAAAATCAACATAATTATATTTAATTATCACATAATTCACAAATTCTGAGTCTTTTGATTAGGCTTGCGACTAGACGGAATTTGCGAAAAAGCATAACGTGGATTGGGGGTGGTCATCATAGCGACGGGATATCTGCGTATTACAGTATACGATTCTTTTTGGAAAAAAGCGGTTCGCTATGCCTTGGTACGCATTTACAGAAAAGAAAGCAACGAGATCATCTATGAGGATTTTTTTATGAGCGATGATCATGGACAGACAGCGGATGTACCGTTGTATGCTCCGCCGCGTATGCTCATGATGCAGAAAGACAGTGATGCGTGTCCCTATGCGTGCTATGATGTAGAAATACGTCATAAAGGATATGCTGCTCAAAGGATCACCGGGGTACAGATCTTTGCGGAGGAGTATTCCTATATCCGTCTGTTTATGAAGCCGCTGCGGCAGGAAGACAAAGAGATATGCTCACAGGCGATCTTACCGCACATGTTGTATAAAAAACACGATACGCATGTTCTTCCTTACGTATGCGATGCAGCATCGGATATGATAAAAGAAGATATTTATATTGAAGGAGAAGAACCGGTTGCATTGCGCGATTATCTGAAGAACTGGGCAAGTGGAGTGCTATATCCGGGATGGCCGTATGAAAGCTTAAAAGCGGGTATATTGATCTTGATGACACAGGTCGTTTCTTCTTTAAAAGGAGAAGAGGTAGACGGATGTATGATGATCCATGCGGATGTTGCATTGCCGTATATAAGAAACAGGAATATTTATATGCGGATCGCGGAAGCGGTCGATGATGTGTACGGACGTTATGTGATGGTAACGGAAAAGGAAACAAGAGAATGCCGTTGGTGGGATCTGATGGAGCTGGCGCAGCGGGGATATTGTGCTGAGAAGATACTATGTCACTGCTATGCAGGGAATGCGCGTATAAACATGATTGATGTTTCTTCACAAAAGGATGACTCATGTGAACACACGTTTGTTTCGGAAGAGGAAAAAACATTTATGGGGGATGAGGACATCCGGAGCATCCAGAAGCAGCTGTATCTTATTTCCGGTCATTATAAAGAAATTCCCCGCGTTTATGCAGATGGTATCTTTTCTAAGAAAACGCGGCAGGCAATTCTTATGCTGCAGCGAATGCTCGGTATAAAAGAAAGCGGTAAGGCAGATGCCGATACGAGGAAACTCATTCAGCAGCTGTATCAGGAATTAAGCGAAAAGAGATGCTGAGCATCTCTTTTCTGTTTAAAGCTATGAAATTATGTTGTATAATTTCATTACATAAAGGAGGCGCTTGTATGCCGAATATCATTACTCATAAGATTTTTGCCGAAGAGGTTTTAAAAAAATTAGACAATGCGGATATTCGCCGTGTGATAGAAAGGAATCTGCAACTATATTACATCGGAAGCAACGGTCCTGATTTTTTGTTTTTTTATCATGCGAAGCCTTGGGAGGCATTGAAAAATCACGATATGAATCGAATTGGAAGCGATCTTCACAGTCGGGGGATCAATGCTTTTTATCAAAGTGCCGTCCACAGCATATGCAGGGAGAAATGCGAAAGCGTCAAAGAACGCATGACTGCTTATATCCTCGGTCATCTCTGTCACTGGGCGTTGGATATGAGTGCACATCCGTATATTTTTTATCGGACGGGAAACTGCTGCGGAAAGAGTGCGGCACATCATCATCGCTTTGAATCCATGATGGATACGATGATGCTGGAAGAATTTCACGGTATGACGATTGCGGAGTATCCCTATTATGAGATATGTACTTATGATGAGGAGATGCTGAAAGCGATTGCCCGTATTTATGTGCCTGCCGTGCGTGCTGCCTTGCAAAAAGACATAAAAGTATATGATCTGCGCGTTTCTTTGAATGAATGGAAAGATATTCAGCGGCTGTTATATGATCCTCATAATTATAAGATAGTGCTGTTGAAAGGGATGGAAAAGATGTTAAAGAAACCGTGGCTTATTTCCGGCAATGTCGTTTTGAAACATACAGATCTTCGTTTTGATATTTTAAACAAAGAGAAGAGAGAATGGATGCATCCTTGTGATGGCAGCCGTACCCATCGTGATTCTTTTATGGAGCTGTTTTATCAAGCGGTTGACATAGCGGTATCTGTGATCGAAGAGCTGTATGGATGTGTCGCCTATGGCGCTCCTAAAGAAAAGCTGTTGTCCTTATTGGATGATCGGGCATATGATACAGGGATGAGAGGAGAGAAGGATATGAAGTATTTTAAGATCATCTACGAGGAGGAAGATAAGTGAAGCTGGTGGATCTGCATGCGGATATCGGATATGATGTCCTGCAGAAGAAAAAAGAGGGATATCGCGATATTTTAAAGAAATTTCACGTTCCGAAATGGCAGGCGGGCGGTATCGATACCGTTTGCATGGCTTCCTTTTTTGACGGACATGAAACATGGGAGGATATGCAGGAGATGATCCTCGCATTAAAAGAAGAGATCGCCTCTTGTGAAGAAATTGTTCTCGTACGGAAGAAAGAAGATTTTTCATCTCCGTATATCAAGGCGGTACTGAGCGTGGAAGGTATGTGCGGTATCAGGGAGCAGGAGGAAACTCGTATCGATTGGCTGCATGAGCAGGGGATCGCTTTGGCGTCTTTGACGTGGAATGATGAAAACTATCTGGCTACCGGTGTAAAAGGAGATCCGAATCGAGGGATAAGCGAAGCCGGTATACGGGCTGTACGGCGTATGGAAAAGCATCATATGATCATAGATGTATCGCATGCCAACGAAAAGAGTTTTTGGGATATCATGGAGCATACGAGAGGAATGGTCATAGCGACGCATTCAAATGCCAGAGAGCTCTGCCATCATGTTCGTAACTTATGGGATGAGCAGTTATCGGCGATTGCCAAACGCGGCGGTGTGATCGGAGCGGTGGCGGCACCGTGGTTTATTCATGAAAATGAAGAATATTGGGATGCCGCGCATATGGCGGAACATACGTGCTATGTGCAAGATCGCATCGGTGTGGAGCATGCTTCGTTCGGCTTTGATTTTATGGATTTCTTTACTGGATATGAAGAGGCTTATGTGAAGGGGCTCAAAGATGCATCCCAAGCGCAGAATATCGTACATGAATTAAGAAAAATATCCATAAGTGATACTGATTTAGAAAAAATATGTTATAAAAATGCTATAAAAATATTAAAAACAGCATTTAATTGACATAAAAGGGAAAAGAATTTCCCTTTTGTTTTATCCGTGCTATAATTTACATCTAATGAAAGGAGACATGTCATGGAACAGCTGGTATCGACCGGTCTGCAGATGATGCAGATGGACTTATCCATAGATAGAGAACGGCTATGTGTCATACGGGCTTTAAATACGATCAGCTTTGATGACCTGCATAAGATCATCTGCCATAAACTATCTGTTCCTGTCTCTGTTTCGTATGCGTTTTATCTCCCTAAATCGGAACTTCTCATTCGTAGGATAACACGCAGTTTTGAAGAGAGCGCCGCATCGCGGATCACATCTTATGTGCAGTCGGGAGATACGATCTACTATCGTATCTATCATTCCGAATTTCATGTCCGTTTCAGCAGTGTGGGCGTTGTCGATGAGGAATCGGCGATGGAAGCAAAGCTCCTTGCTACGCAGGGGAAGATTCGCAATATGGCGAAAAAAACGATCATCAGCCGCAATTTTATATCTAAAAAGTCTTTATATGCGCTGTATGATCTCGGTGAGCGGCTGTATGACGGCGGTATATTTTCCTATTTGCCGGATAAGCAGTTTTTGATGATACATATGGATGATATGCTACAGCCGGTTTATGTGGAAAACAAGGCGCACCAGTTCCTTTTATATTTTTTTGCTGATGAGGAGAGCTATCGCCGTTTCTTTTGTGTATGTAAAGATACGTTGCCGCAGCAGAGTATTTATAAATATAAACATGCTTCCGTTATGAGGATTTCCAAAAAGCCTTTGCCGACTTTGCCGTATCGGCGTTACGGGGATTCTTTCATTTCTTTTTTGGATATGCGGCGCGGCTGGGAGATGGATGGTATATCGGAAGGTGCAGCGCAGGAGCTGCAGATGATTTTGCCGGTGTTGCTGCGTGCATTGACGCGCATGCGTTACGAGGCTTTTCGCATTTCGATGCGGCAGGGCATCCTCCATATATACAATCATGCACGGCAAAATATGTGTCAGGTACGCATTCAACCGCCGGAAACGATGGTTCTCCCTGTTATTCCTTATGAACAGCAACATAATATCGATGCTTTGCAGGGAAAGGAAACGCTGTCGACGTTCTTAGAGATGGATTATCACTTTATCCGTCAGCCATATAAGGGAAATGTACAGCAAAGGCGTGCCTATCTTTTGAATGTCTCCGCTTTGGGGCCACACATCCGTTCTCATTACGAACATATATTCGATAAAGAGCAGAACATTAAAAATGCGCTTTTGGATATGATGATCAATATCCTTGTGGAGCATGGACGTCCAAAGACGATTCTTGTGAAAGACCGCTATGTGTATTCGATCCTTGCGGATCTGTGTCGGAAGCTGCGGATCTTTATTCAGATTGAACCACGTCTTTTATATACAGAAGCTTATTTTGCGGATAATGAGCGTGTCATCTATGATCTTGAAGTGGTGGAAAGAGAGGCACAGCCGATAAAAAAAGCTGCTTATGAGCAGCCCTTACAACAACAGTATAACAGAAAAAATTTCAAAATGAAAGGCTATTTTAATTCCTGAGATACTTCTATAATAGAGATATAGTAAAAGGAGGAATTTATTATGAAAGTCCAGATTTACGGAAAGAATATTACGGTGACTCCAGCCATTGCAGAAAAGATCGAGAATAAGCTCTCATCTTTGGAAAAGTATTTTATTATCGATGAAAACACAATAGCGAATGTTGTCGTAAGAGTATACCCAGCAAAGCAGAAGATCGAGGTTACGATCCCGTGTAAGACAGCTATATTGAGGGCGGAGGTTACCCATGACGATCTGTATGCGGCAATCGATCTTGTCGTTGACAAGCTGGAAGATCAGATTCGCCGACAGAAAACCAGATTGTCCAGAAAGAATAAGGAAAAACTGGCGATGGCCTTTGTGGATACGGAAAGCGACTATGATGATTATGATGCGCTTGATGATGAACTCGTTCGTACGAAATCCATTGTTCCGGATCTGATGGAACTGGATGAAGCCATCATGCGTATGGAAATGCTGAATCATTCATTCTTTATTTATAAGGACGCTGAAACGAAAGAAGTCGCTGTTGTTTATAAACGTCATGACGGTGGTTATGGTTTGATAGAAACAGAATAAACGTCATGTTGTTAAGAACCTTTAAAGATAGAAGATCTTTAGAGGTTTTTTTATTTCCTCTGTAGATATGATTATCAAGATACTTATCTTGCTATATTGTTGTATCTTCAGAGCCGGACGCTGATGCACATAAACATTTGTATCTTTGATGAAAGCTGCATTCCTATTTGTGGCAAACCAACCGAACTTACCGACATAATACGGTGAATGGCAAGTATTGGAGGACATCCAAAACATATCATGGTAAACATTTGTTACAAGATGATATCGTAGGAAAAAATCTGCGGAACCATTGCAGCCGAATTCGCCGGGACATCCACTGGTAGCGACTGTTTTAATATGGTGGGAATAAGAAATCGTGCCGATGCATGCATACTGTTGTCATTACCTTTTATATTTATCTTATTTTATTTTTCGGAATATGTCGATAGGAATGAAGACACGCATCACAAATTCGACAACATATGTTTTTTTAAAACAGTATACTGATAGCGGGTGATAAGGATGGAAAGTTATGTGGAAATCAGCTATATGGTTCAGTTTTTTACCATGATGATTTCCTGCATGACAGCCGGCTATCTGTCCCTGCAGCCACTTTCTATCAAACAGATGTTAGTATATAGTCTGGTTTTGCCGTTTGCCGCTTGTTCTATGTGGATGGAATATAGCTGGTTCTATGTGCTGACTATAGAAGTCCTTTTTTTTCTACTGTATTTCCGCTGTCGCATCCGTACGTATGCATGTATGCTGACATTGCGGTTCCTTCTCAGTTTTACATGGATCGTTTTTTATCGAGGCGGTATTCATAACTTTCAATATTTTTTTCCGCTGCGCTCACCATTGTCCTTGTTTGTGATAGAATGCATCGTGCTTGTGCTTCTATATCGGAAATGGAATTACTGGCTAGGACGTCTTCGCTATGTATATGAATGCAGGATACCTCAGATTTCAAAGACAGCATGGATGAAGGGGTATTTGGACAGCGGGAATATGCTTGCATCGGACGATATTGCAGTCATATTTATCGATGAGCATTATCAGACATATTTTGAAAAGGAACGCATACACTATGTAATAATGAATACGATGGGCGGTGATGCACCTGTCATGTGCTATGAAGGGATGATCCAGATCCGTGGTTTTGAGATGAAAAAGGTGTTGGTCTGCTGTCGCGAAAATCTGCGGCTGCCGATGCATTGTCAAATATTATTGAATGTAAATTTATGGTTGGGGTGAGATTATGAAAAAGTTTTTGATGAAGATGTGGATGATGATATGGAAGCGAAAAAGTGAACGCTATGTATACTATATACAAGGAAACGATGTTCTGCCTCAGCCGCTGAGCAAAGAGGAAGAACTGGCTGCGCTGATCGCTCTTGAAAACGGCGATGAAGAAGCCAGAAATACGCTGATTGAACATAATCTTCGACTGGTGGTTTATATTGCGAAGCGTTATGAGACAAATCCTATTTTTATGGAGGATCTGATCAGTATCGGCAGCATCGGTTTGATTAAGGCGGTAAATACATTCAAAAGAGATAAGAATATCAAACTGGTTACATATGCTTCACGTTGCATAGAAAATGAGATCCTGATGTTTTTAAGGAAAAAGAGCAGAAGAAAAGTTGAAGTGTCGTTTGATGAACCTCTGAATGTAGATTACGACGGCAATGAACTGTTACTTTCGGATATTCTAGGCACGGAAGATGACCTTGTGACGAAGGAATTTGAAAAAAAGGAAAACAAGAGGGAATTGTTGGAAGCGATGAAATGCCTGAAAACCAGAGAGCGGCAGATCCTCCAGATGCGCTATGGCATCGAACATGAAGAGCTTACGCAAAAAGATATCGCGAAGCGCCTCGGTATCTCGCAGTCTTATATTTCACGTTTGGAAAAACGGATTCTGCACAAGCTGCAGGTTCATATGAAGCATAATATGTAAAAGCTATGGGAAACCGTAGCTTTTTTTCCAATTATTTCATCGTATAAGCATATATCTCAAGGGAAAACTTCTAGTAATGCTAGGAGGAAGAACATGAGTCGCTATAAAGTTACGATCAATGGTGTGAATACAGCCGATTTGAAAGTGCTGACAAATACGGAGATGAAAGATCTTTTTATAAAATTAAAGGAAGGCGATGACTCGGCGAAAGAACAGCTGATCACCGGTAATCTGAAACTTGTTTTGTCCATCGTTCAGCGGTTTTCTTCCCGTTGTGATAACATGGATGATCTGTTTCAGGTAGGGTGCATAGGACTTGTGAAATCCATTGATAATTTTGATTTGAAGCATGAAGTGCGTTTTTCTACCTATGCGGTGCCGATGATCATGGGAGAGATCAAGCGTTATTTAAGAGATAATCAGGTCATACGCGTTTCTCGTCATTTAAAGGATATCGCATATAAGTCATTTAAGATCAAAGAGGATTATATGCATCGTTATCAGAAAGAACCTTCGATATCTTATATAGCGAAGCAGCTGGAAGTGAAAGAAAAGGATATCGCGGTAGCATTGGATTCCATGCAGAGCGTTATTTCCATATTTGAACCGATTTACAGCAGTGACGGTGATGAGCTTTATCTTTTGGATCAGATCAAAGACGATAAGGATGAGATCGCGTATCTTTCTAATCTGATGACGTTGAAAAAGGCTATGAAGTATTTGAAGGATAAGGAAAAGGACATCATTCGGAAACGCTACTATATGGATATGACGCAGACGGAGATCGCACAGGAGCTCGGTATTTCTCAAGCGCAGGTATCGCGTTTGGAGAAAAGTGCGATAGCGGTATTAAAAAAGAATTTCGAATAGTTCATAAATGTTACATGCTGCATATACTATAGGGAAGGTGAGTATATGCGGTTTAGTGAGATATGCAGCAAACAGGTTGTCAATATGAAAGACGGAAGCATTATCGGTAAGGTGCATGATGCGGAGATTTACCGTGAAGATCTTTGTATCAAAAGCTTTTATGTCGTGGAGTGTGCCGGTTTTATCAACCGAATGCTGCCGTGGTTATTTCCTATGGAAGAAATTGAAATTCCTATTTCCGATATCGTTCATATTGGAGAGGATGTCATCATGGTCAAACTGTCATGCTGATGAAATGGGATAGGAAACTATCCTTTTTTCTTTGGAGAAAAAGATGATAAAATATTTTGCATTAGCTCTTTTTCTTGTATATTCATTTGTGTTATAATGTCTCTAACGTACAGGAGGTATGCACCATGAAGCTAGGCGATAAGTTTAAAGAGTTCATTGCCCCTATGGATGAAGATGATGTTTTAGAATTTGAAGAAGATGAAGCACGGCCGATTTCTGAGTATGAAGCACCGAAATCCAAAGTGGTCAATCAGTTTTCTCATGATACAAAGATGGTTCTTTTTGAACCCAGATCTTTCGATGAGTCGGAAGAGGTTGCAAAGAGACTGAAAGAAAACAGAGCGTGTGTCGTGAATCTGCATAAGCTGCAAAGAGATTATGCGCAGCGTACGATCGATTTCTTGACAGGTGTGATCTTCGCGTTGGATGGGAGCATTCAGAAAATAGGTCACAATGTCATTTTGTGTGCACCGAAAAGTATGGGTGTACATGGTCAGATCAATTTAGATGCCAACGATGAATAATGTCTATGAGCATTATCGGGGTGATGAAGAATTCGTAAAGCGAATGCTGGATCGTATCGAACGTATGCAGCGCAGCTATCGGGTGATTTATACACCTTTTTTAACGTCTGCTCAGCAGCATATATGCCATCAGCTGTTAGGGAAACAGGTTTTATATATGATGGACGGCGGCTATGAGCAGGCAGAGTATAAATGTTTGGCGATATATCCCGATGAGGGTATGAAAGATGCGGTATGCATGCCGATCGCATGTCTGAAAGCGTCGTTTTCTGAACGTTACAGCAGCCTTCAGCACCGCGATGTATTGGGAGCGCTTATGAATCTCGGTATCCGGCGGGAACAGTTCGGCGATATCCTCGTGCAAACGGGAACGATATATGTATTCGTGCATGAAGATATCCGGACGTATGTAATGCAGAATTGCCGTCGGATCGGACGCAGCTCTGTTTGTTTTGAGGAGTTTTCCGGGACTGTCACGCATGAGCCGTCTTTGCTATATCGGCAGGTCTTTGTGAGCTCTTTGCGCTTAGATGCGCTTGTTTCCGCAATCACATCGCTCTCCAGAGCAAAAGCGCAGAATATGATCCGCTTGAAACAGGTAAAAGTTGATCAAGTGCTACTTGAAGATTGCGATTATTTATGTAATAATAACAGTATTCTATCGATACGCGGATATGGACGTTTTCAGATCAGCCTCAAGGATCGGAAAACAAAGAAGGGAAATATCGTTGTAGAAATAGGAACGTATGTATAGTGTGAGGTGAGGACATGGCAAAGCAGTTATTCGATACGATGAAAAACGGATATAACCGCTATCAGGTTGAAGATTATCTGAATGAGCTTGAGGAAAAAACAGCCATGTTGAACCGTAAGGTAGAGATGTACCGCAAGCGCAGTGAGGAAGTGGAGCATCAGCTCATTTTGATCAAGCGCAAGTATCAGTATGTCGTAGATAATCTTGCTGCGAAGGAACAGGCGGCTGACGATATGGCGCGGATGGCTATGCGGCAGTCAAATCGGATCGTGGAAACGGCGCAGGCGAATGCGGATGTGATCGTGAAAGAAGCGCTGATGTCGGCTAGGTCGATCCTTCTGGAAGTAGCAAAGATGGGGACGGAAGCTACCGAGCTGAAAGGTAATATGTATGAACAGCTGAAGATTATATCAAAGGCATTGGATGATTTTGAGATCCCGCCGCTGCCGGATATGGATCTGCTGAAAAAAGATGAAGATCAATTGCTGCGATGAAGACACGCTTCTGATGATGAATGCAAAGAGAGCAGGCGGCTGGTGAAAGCCTGAGAGGATTCATGGGAAGATATCACTTCTGAGCTGGCAGTCCGAAGGATGGTAGGATTGCCCGTCTGCTTACGTTACGAGTACAGAGTGCATATCAAGCGATATGAACTAAGGTGGTACCACGTGATCAGCGTCCTTAGATCAGGGCGCTTTTTTTTTATAATCAAGGAGGAACAATGATGGATTATAAAGATACGTTATTAATGCCAAAGACAGAATTCGAGATGAGAGGCAAGCTTCCGACGAAGGAGCCGGGCTTTCAGAAGCGCTGGCAAGAACAGCGCATATTTGAAAAAATGCAGGAGAGAAGAGATGGAGCGCCGACATTTCATCTGTATGATGGTCCTCCTTATGCGAATGGGGATATTCATTTAGGGCATGCATTAAATAAGATCTTAAAAGATGTAATCGTGAGAAACCGTTTTATGGCCGGTTTCCATGTACCGTATATCCCGGGATGGGATACCCATGGACTTCCGATTGAAACAGCGATTACGAAGCTCGGATATGATCGTAAGAAGATGGAGCTTTCCGAATTCCGTAAGCTTTGTAACGACTATGCGTTAAAGCAGGTGGAAAACCAGAAGCAAGGCTTTCTTTCTTTGGGGGTTGTCGGTGATTATGATCATCCGTATATGACACTGGAGAAACAGTTTGAGGGACATCAGATCCGTATTTTCGGTAAGATGGCTATGAGCGGGTTGATCTATAAGGGATTGAAACCGGTATACTGGTCACCTTCCAGTGAATCTGCTCTTGCGGAGGCAGAGATTGAATATCATGATATCAAATCACCGACGATTTATGTGAAATTCCCAGTACGTGACGGCAAAGGAATATTGGATGAAGATACTTCTTTTGTGATCTGGACGACGACGCCGTGGACGATCCCTGCCAATTTGGCAATCTGTTTAAATCCGCATTTTACATATGCGCTGGTAGACAGTGAAAAGGGAAAACTGATCGTATTGGAGGAACTCGTAGATTCTCTTTGGAAAAAATTCGGGTTGACAAAAAAGGAGATTTTAAAGAGATTTAAGGGTTCTGAATTGGAAATGATCACGACGAAGCATCCTTTTTATGATCGTGATTCTCTCATTATCTTAGGAGATCATGTTACCGCGGATGCCGGTACCGGCTGTGTTCATACGGCTCCTGGTTTCGGTGCGGATGACTTTTTCATCGGCCAGAAATACGGATTGCCTGCGTACTGTAATGTGGATGAAAAAGGATATCTCACAGAGGAAAGCGGTGACTTTGTTGCCGGACAGTTTGTGGATGATGCCAATAAGACGGTTGCGGTAAAATTGGATGAAGAGGGTTATCTTTTGAAGATGGAATGGATCACCCATGCCTATCCGCATGACTGGAGAACGAAAAAGCCGATTATCTTCCGTGCTACGACACAGTGGTTTGCGTCCATCGATAAGATCCGCGATCAGCTTTTGGAAGAGATCGATCGTGTAGACTGGGTGCCGGCTTGGGGGCAGCAGCGCATGCACAATATGATTGCGGACAGAGGCGACTGGTGCATATCCAGACAGCGTGCTTGGGGTGTACCGATTCCGATTTTCTATGGAGAAGACGATACGCCGATCATGGATGAAGTCGTGTTTGAACATGTAGCGAATGTATTTAACGAACACGGTTCTAATATCTGGTTCGAGAAAGATGCTAAGGACTTGCTTCCGGAAGGATATACGCATCCGAGTTCACCAAACGGTATCTTCCGCAAAGAGATGGATACGATGGATGTATGGTTTGATTCCGGTTCTTCTCATACAGGATGTTCCATTGATCGAGGGTTGACCTATCCAGCAGATTTGTATTTTGAAGGAAGCGATCAGTATCGCGGTTGGTTTAATTCTTCTTTGATCATAGGAACGGCAGTATATGGACAGTCACCTTATAAGCAAGTATTGAGCCACGGTTTCGTTATGGATGGCAAGGGCGTTAAAATGTCCAAAAGTCAATGGAATGCCGTTGCACCTTCTGAGATCACGAAAAAATACGGTGCGGATATCCTGCGTTTATGGGCTACGACCGTTGATTATCAAGCAGATTGCAGCATGAGTGATGAAATCATGAAGCAGTGCAGTGAGAATTACCGCAAGGTGCGCAATACATTCCGTTTCTTGCTTGCCAATATTTCACCGGATGATTTTACGAAAAAAGATCTCATTCCTGTGAAAGAGCTGCCGGAGATCGATCAGTATATGATCCTGCTGCTGAATGAAGTAAACCGCAATGCGCAGAAAGCATATAAGGAATATCGCTTTGCCGATGTAACCGGTGCTTTGACCAACCTGATGACCAATGAATTTTCTTCCTATTATCTGGATTTTACGAAAGATATTTTGTATATTGAAAAGAAAGATGCCCTGCGCCGTCGTCAGGTGCAGACGGTTCTTTATCACGCCGTTGATGTGCTGCTGAAACTGTGGGCGCCGATTTTGGTACATACATGTGAGGAAGTTAACGATTACTTCCATGCGGATGAGACGAGCATTCACTTAACGAGGTTTGCCGAGGAGCTGCCGCTGGAAGAGGAAGGAAAGATCCGTGAGGATATGGCTCGTCTTATGGCGATCCGCAGCGATGTTTTCAAGGCGTTGGAAAATGCCCGTGCGCAGAAGGTGATCGGCAAATCACTGGAAGCTTATGTGACCGTTCATCTGCAGGAGGAAGATCGATCTTTAGTCGAACGCATATTGGGTCAAGCATTTGCACAGTGGCTTATCGTATCGAAAGCAGCGATCGTCGATGAGGAACTGACACCATATGAAGTATGTCAGGTAAGCGTTGCGAAATGTGAAGGAACGCTTTGTCCGCGTTGTTGGAATATTACGGATTCAAAAGCCGAAGACGGTTTATGTGAGCGATGTGCGGCTGTCTTGCGATCATAAATATACAAAAAGGTATGTTCCATAAGGATACATACCTTTTATTTACCGCTATCTTATTCTTTCCATCCTTTGCAGACATCGATCCATGACAGAAAAGGAACGATGTTTTCCAGCTCGTCAATGGTAAGCTCGATCGCTGAGTTGGCGGAACCGCAAGCGGGATAGACACTTTCAAATCGTTTTAAAGATTCATCAAAATAAATGTCTGTGGTTTTCGGTATACCGAAAGGACAGACACCGCCGATGGTGTGATTGGTATATCGTTCCACTTCTTCCGCTTTCAGCATTTTGGGCTTTGTCTTGAAAACGTCTTTAAAAGCGTGATTGTCGATCCGGCAGTCACCGGCACAGACGATGACAACGGCATGATCCTTAACCCATAGAGATAATGTTTTAGCGATCCTTTCTTCCTGAATACCCAGTGCCTGTGCAGCCAATTCTACGGTGGCGCTGCTCTGGCTGAGCTCTATGATCTGAGAATCTTTGGCATATGGTTTAAGGTATTCTTGTACAATGTGCAGGGACATGATTCTTCCTCCTTTTTGTCCTTCATTGTAAAAGGAGATTTATGAAAAGTAAAGAATATCTTTCGAAATTTTTAATATGTGCTGTCCCTTTATCTTAAGAACTTCTGATTATACTAGAGCATGAGGTGAAGGAATATGGCACAAAAGCGTAAAGAGCGCATCATCGGTATCAGCGTATGTCTGATCATCCTTGCGGGTTTTATCGGTATTGCGTGGTATGCGGGAAATCCGTTGGTAGAGCTGGCAAAGGATCCGAAAGCATTTCGTTTATGGTTGGAGGAGCAGGGGATCTTTTCTCGCCTGTATATGGCAGGCATTATATTTCTTCAGATCGTGATCGCGTTTATTCCCGGAGAGATTTTTGAGATCGGCGCAGGATATGCGTTTGGATTTTGGGAAGGGACGTTTCTTTGTATGCTCGGCTCTATGGCAGCGAGTGGTGTTGTTGTGTGGCTGGTAAGAAGGTTTGGTCTTCGTTTGGTAAATGTCTTTTTTTCAACAGAAAAGCTGCAGAGCGTTCGCTTCTTACAGGATCGCTCAAAACTGACGCTCTGGACATTCATCGCTTTTTTTATCCCCGGTACACCAAAGGATATCATGACGTATATGATAGGATTTACCGATATGAAAATATCGGTATTCATGCTGGTTTCTACGATCGCCCGCATTCCGAGCATCATCACTTCTACGTTCAGTGGGCATGCTTTGGGAAGTGAAGATTATACGTTGGCTGTGATATCGTTTGTGTTTACGATTCTCATCAGCGCGTTTGGCTTATGGGTCTACGGAGCTTTTGTAAATCAAAAACATGCAGAGCATAAAAATATAGAAATACTGGCTGAGAAATGATACACTAACATAAGAGGTGTTGAGATGGAAATTACTTCATTGACCAATGCGAAGGTTAAGCAGTGGGTGCGGTATCGAGAAAAGAAATACCGCGATATGGATCAGAGTTTTCTGATCGAAGGAGAACATCTGATTGAAGAAGCGCATCGAGCCGGCTGTATTCGTTATCTGATATTGGAACAGCATCTTCCCAACCCGTATCCGCAATATGATGCTTATACGGTTACATCGCAGATCCTGCATAAGATCAGTTCTCATGTATCTGCCGTGAAGATGATCGCAGTATGCCGTTATAAGGAGCCAAGTGTGGAAAAGGGATTGCGCATATTGGCGCTTGATGATGTGCAAGATCCGGGAAATATGGGAACGATGATCCGTACAGCGGTGTCTTTTGGTTATTCCGCATTGCTTCTTTCTCAAAGATGCGTGGATATTTATAATGAAAAGGTGATTCGTTCTACACAGGGCGCTCTTTTTCATCTGTCATGTTGCCGCTGTTGTTTCGAAGATATGCTGCCCCAGCTGCAGCAAGAGGGATATCACATATATGGAACGAGCCTGCATGATGCCGTTCCTTTGCAGCAGATCCAAAGAAAAGAGAAGCATGTGCTACTGATGGGAAATGAAGGCAGCGGTGTACGCAGACAATTGTTGGATCTGTGCGATGAGCGTATATTCATTGAAATGGATTTTTTTGAGTCTTTGAATGTAGGTGTAGCGGCAGGGATCTGTATGTATCATTTTCGTCATTGCGAATAAGAGATTAAAAAGAAAAAACATATTTGAAATTTTTATGTGATTACGTTATAATATCAAGGAATACGTTGAAAAGGAGCAGTAATAAAGCGGGTGGTCGATAGGGAACGGCAGTCATGGACTGGAAGCTGCCGGTGGTCATGCTTTATGAATTCACCTTGGAGTGGGACTAATCATCTCCCGTACATACGGTTATCATGTCGAGAAATAAGTGCGTCGTAAGATGAAACAGGATGGTACCGCGCAAAGCCAAGCGTTCCTGTGATATTACGGCTTTTTTATTTAGGAAAGGAAATGAGTATGGAAAAACTAGAAATGATTCAGCAAGAGGGGTTATCCAAAATCCATGCATGTGCAAATGCTTCCGAACTGCAGCAGCTGCGAGTGCTTTATTTGGGTAAAAAGGGTCCTGTCCAGGAGGTCATGAAAACGATGAAGGATCTTCCGGCAGAAGAGCGTCCGGCTTTTGGGCAACAGGTGAATGCCGTGAAGTCACTGTTGGCAGAGGCGATCGAGAAAAAAAGAGCCGAACTGGAACAGAAGGAAATGCTGGAAAAGATGGAAGAGGAGAAGATCGATATCACGTTGAGCGGCTATCGCCCTTCTTTGGGGACGCTGCATCCTTTGACCGTCGTACAGCAGGAGATCGAGGATCTGTTTATCGGTCTTGGCTATACGATAGCCGAGGGACCGGAAGTGGAACTGGATCTTTATAATTTTGAACGTGCCAATATTCCGCAAGATCATCCGGCGAGGGATATGCAGGATACATTTTACATCAATGCGGAAGAATTATTGAGAACGCATACGACGGCGATCCAGACAAGGCAGCTGGAAGCATATGCACCGAAGTTGCCGGTCAAGGTCATATGCCCCGGGAAAGTGTATCGCCGGGATGATGATGATGCGACGCATTCTCATCAATTTACGCAGATAGAAGGACTCGTCGTCGGAGAACATATCACGATGTCCGATCTGAAAGGGACATTGGAATTTATGGCTAAAAAAATGTTCGGTGAAGCTCGTGAAATCCGTTTTCGTCCAAGCTATTTTCAATTTACTGAACCGAGTGTAGAGGTAGATGTCAGCTGCCATATATGCAACGGTAAGGGCTGCAGTGTGTGTAAAGGGACTGGATGGATCGAAATTTTGGGATCCGGGATGGTACATCCGAATGTTTTGAAAATGGCCGGTTACGATCCTGAAAAATGTTCGGGATTTGCTTTTGGTGTAGGTATAGAACGAGTTGCGATGCTGAAGTATGGGATTGATGATATCCGTCATTTCTATACAAATGATATTCGTTTTTTAAAGACATTTACTCGGTTTGAATAGGAGGCATACATATGAACATCAGTAAGAAATGGCTTAGTCAATACATGGATATAGAAGACCTTACTATCGAGGAGATCGCTGATCGGATCACTGCGGCAGGTTCTGAAGTGGAGGGGATCTTTCGTATGAGCGAGGGGAGTCATCTGGTAATTGGAGAAGTGCTTTCCTGTGAGGCACATCCGGATTCCGATCACCTGCATATATGTCAGGTAAATGTAGGAAGCACAGTAGAACAGATCGTCTGTGGAGCTCCTAATGTGGCGTCCGGACAGAAGGTCATCGTGGCACGTGTCGGTGCTCGATTACCAGGAGGAGAGATCAAGGCGAGCGTTATCCGTTCCCAGCCTTCCAACGGTATGATCTGTTCTTTGGTAGAATTGGGTGTGGATCCGCACAGCCTCAGTGAAGAAAGCAAAAACGGTATTGAAGTTTTGGATGAAGATGCACCGGTCGGATGTGAAGATCCGCTTGGTTATTTAGGCTTGGATGATGCCGTGATGGATGTTGGTCTGACCCCGAACCGCAATGATTGTATGGCGGCATGGGCGATGGCAAAAGAAGCAGGAGCCGTGTTAAACCGCAAAGTTACGCTTCCTTCTTGTGATGAAGCGGCGGATACAGGGGTGAAAGGCCGCTTGAAAGTTGCTTCTACGACGGATAAATGCCCTTTGTTTCTCGGTAAGGTCATCAATTCCGTTACGATCAAGGAATCCCCGCGATGGATGCGGAAATTGCTGCATGCAGCAGGCATGAAATCGATCAATAATGTGGTCGATATTTCTAATATCGTAATGCTGGAAACCGGACAGCCGCTGCATTTTTATGATATCGATGCGCTTCCGGCTCAGGAGATCACCGTTAAGGATCATATGACGGAAGTATATACCGCTTTGGATGGGGTGGATTATCAGTTGGAAAAAGATGATCTTGTCATTACGAGTGAGGGCAAACCGATCGGTATCGCGGGTATCATGGGAGGGAACGACTCCAAGATCGAAGATACAACGAGAGGGATCATCATAGAAGCAGCTGTATTTCATCATGTTAGCATACGCAACACAGCGCGCAGGCTGAACCTCGGCACGGATGCGTCCATTCGTTATCAGAAAGGAATCGAACCGCTGGCAACTTTTAAGGCGATGGATCGTGCAGTACAGCTGCTTATCGAATATGCAGATGCGAAGGATATGGAAGAGACCGTACAATACGGAACCAATAATTATGAACCGGTTTCTTTTACGATCGACTTAACGAACATCAATACGCTCTTAGGAACTGATTTTGAAGAGGGAGAAGTGATGGACGTATTGCAGCGCTTGGATTTGCAGCCGGTAAAAAAAGGTGAGGCAATTCAGGTTGTGATTCCGAGTTATCGAACAGATCTGATGATGGAAGCGGATATTGCGGAAGAGATCATTCGTATTATCGGCTATGATCGTCTGCCTAGCACCATGCCGACGATGCCGGCAACCGTCGGTGCTTTGGATCCTCGTCAGCAGCTGCGAAGAAAGCTGCGTACGACGCTGACAGCGTTGGGGTATCATGAGGCAGAGACGTATACGTTAGTATCCGAGCGGTTGATCCATGATGGTGTTATGCCGCTGGATGATGCGATTTCACTGGCTTCGCCGATGAGTGAAGACCGCAGGTTTGTCCGCAGTTCCATTTTGCCGAGCCTTCTGGAAAGTGCGGCTTATAATCAAGCTCGTTCTATAAAAGATCTTGCTTTGTTTGAGATCAGCAATGTATATGGCAAGAGTGCGGTAGAGGAACGTTTGGCTGTCGTTATGAACGGCGATATCCAAAAAAGCCGTTGGCAGAAGCTGGCGCTTACCGCAGATTTTTATACGGTGAAAGGACTTGTGGAAAGCTTGTTTGCACATTTGGGGTATGATAAAAAACGTATTCTGTTTAAGGAGAATACATTGGATACGGTGCACTTCCATCCATATCAGAGTGCGGTCGTCTATTTAGGAAAAGATGTGCTTGGGATCATTGGTAAGATCCATCCGCAGATGGCAAAGGAATACTCCGTTACAAAAGAAACGGTAATGGCAGAACTTCGGTTGGATGTCGTTTTGAAAAATAAAGCAGCTAAGGTGAAATTCAAGCCGCTTTCCAAGTATCCCGCAATTACCCGTGACCTCGCCTTTGTGGTAGAGGAAAATGTTCAAGTTCAGCAGATCGCGGATAGCATTGAACGGCATGGAAAACTTGATAAGGAACATATTATTACCGATGTGGAGGTCTTTGACGTATATACCGGTGAACATGTGGAAAAAGGGAAGAAATCCATCGCTTTATCTATTACATTCCAATCTGCGCAGCGGACATTGAAAGATGATGAGATCAATGAGGTTCATCAGGTGATCCTTTCTGCTTTGGAAAAGGATGTTCATGCAGTGCTTCGCGGCTAGTATGGATTTCTTTACCGAGAGTGTATCATGACAGCATTGGTGTTAGAAAAGATCGGTAAGTGTTATCCCAATCATATACAGGCAGTACAGGATTTTTCGCTGTCTGTGGAAGAGGGAGAGTTCATTGTGATCGTAGGTCCTTCTGGCTGCGGAAAGAGTACGTTGCTTCGGATGATTGCCGGATTAGAGGAAATCAGTTGTGGGGAGTTGTATATTCACGGGCAGCCGATGAAGGACGTTCGTCCGCAAGATCGGGATCTAGCCATGGTATTTCAGACGCCTGCCCTTTATCCGCATCTGAGTGTATATGATAATATCGGCATTGGGATGAGAGGAAAATTTCCTTTGCAGGAGCTCGATTGTCGTATACGCGATACGGCGGATATTCTCGAGATCTCCGAATTACTGATGCAAAAGCCGAATACGCTGTCAGGCGGACAGAAACAGCGGGTAGCTTTAGGAAGAGCGATCGTCCGCAATGCCAGCATATTATTGTTTGATGAACCGCTCAGTAGTCTTGATGCAAGGCTGCGTGTACAGATGCGTTCGGAGATTATGGCGCTTCATGAGAAGCTGCAGTCAACGATAATTTATGTCACGCATGATCATACGGAGGCGATGACGATGGCATCGCGTATCGTAGTCATGAAAAATGGCAGGATCATGCAAGTCGGGACACCGGATGAGATCTATGAGGAACCTGCTAACACATTTACAGCACATTTTATGGGGACTGTAGGAATGAATTTTTTAGAAGGGATGTATCATGATCGTAAATTGTCCGTATGCGGCAGAAATATCGATCTTCCTGCATCTGTTCATAAGGTATTGCGGCCTTATGAGGGAAAGGTGATATTTCTCGGTATCCGTCCGGAAAATCTGCATATAGAAAGAGAAGCGATATTAAAAAAAGACGGTTTTTCGTATCATGTACATAGTGTGGAATACTTGGGACATGAATGCATTCTGCATGGCAGGATCGGGGAGAATCCTACAGATACGATGGTTTATGCACCTTTTTCTACATCGTATAAAGATGAGCTTGTTTTAACGATAGACATGGATAAAATCCATTTCTTCGATATTGAAACCGAACAGAAAATCATATAGAATACAATTGTAAACATATATTCCTATTTTTGAAAGGAGATCTTTATGAAAGAACCGATATTAGTCGTTTTGGCTGCGGGAATGGGCAGTCGGTATGGCGGATTGAAACAGATCGATCCGATAGGCCCTAATGGTGAGATCATATTGGAATTGAGCGTATATGATGCTTTGCAGGCTGGATTTAAGAAAGTCGTATTCATCATTAAAAAGGAGATTGAAAAGGACTTTAAAGAAGCGATAGGCAATAAGATAAGTCAGTTTTGCGAGGTTGTGTATGTATATCAGGAATTGGATAAACTTCCTGCAGGCTGTGCATTGCCAAACGGGCGTAAAAAACCATGGGGGACATCGCATGCGCTTCTTTGCTGCAGAGATGTCATTGATGCTCCGTTTGCCGTTATCAATGCAGATGACTATTACGGAAAGAGTGCATTTGTAAGTCTGTATGATTTTTTGTGTCATAATGATGAGGAGCGGTCTTATGCGATGGTTGGATATATTTTAGAAAATACAGTCAGCCTTCATGGAAGTGTCGCCCGCGGTGTATGCAGTTATCAAAACGGCAGACTTACCAATGTTCGTGAATTGAAACGAATTGAAGTACATGGTGATGCTATCGAATATACGCTGGATGGGGAACAGTGGGAACCGCTGGCGAAAGACTCTCTTGTTTCCATGAACATGTGGGGATTTAAGGAAACGGTATTGGATCGTTTAGAAGAGGGATTCTTGAAGTTCTTTGCAGAGGATGTTTTAGCAAATCCGATGGGTGCGGAAGATCTCATTCCTGTAGAAGTGGGAAGAATGCTGAGGAATGAAGAGATCGAAGTTCATATGCTTTCCAGCAGGGATAAATGGTATGGCGTAACATATCAGGAGGATAAGCCCGTTGTAAAAGAAGGAATTCGGAAATTGCTCGAGGAAGGGCAGTATCCGCAGCCTCTTTGGAAATAAAAAAGAGCCGAGACGGCTCTTTTCTTATGCTATTCTTTTGCTTTTGGAGCTTTTGAATAAAGACGGTAAAACGTGAGCTGCGGAGGGGCAAACAAGCGCATATCCATACCGGTAGTGCCTAACCCGTTTGTTATGACGAGCTGTGTATCGTTGATGGTATAGGAACCGTGATAGTAAGTTTTCGCTCCGTCCATAGGACTTATCGGACCGATAAAAGGAAGATAGATCTGACCGCCATGGGAATGACCGGCTACGATGAGATCGGTCGATGTGAGCGGCAGATCGGAGGATGTGGCTAGATCCGGACAATGCGTGATCAGGATATTATATTCTTCAGCATTGACATTATGGAATGCTGCAGCTATGTCGACAGTTCCGTTAATAAGGGAATCGATACCGATCAGGGTAATGGATGAATTGGTGCCGTTGCGCAGACGTACACTTTTGTTTTCCAATACTTCAAAATCGCTTTGGTATAAGATTTGTTTTACCATTGTTTTGACATCTTCATTAACTTCATCATGTTCTCCTAAAACGGCGAATTTGCCTAAGGGTGCATCTAATGAGCGCAATGCGGCTATCATTTTTTGAACGGTTTCTTCATCGGGAGATGAAGTTTCCGGATGATCGAATATATCTCCGACAAAGATGAGGATATCCGGATGGGTATTCTTGATTTTTTCGATCATGGATTGCAGCCGTTCATGATCCATAAACGTTCCATAATGAATATCCGAAAAAAAGGCAATGGAAACACCGTCCATATCTGTAGGTATCTTTTCGGAAGACAACGTTCCATAATCGATATTTATGCGTCCTACAGATATATAGATGGAATAAAAGAAAATACCGGCGATGATCAATGTCACGATCAACAATACGGAAAAGATCTTCAATAGTTTTTTGACCATGCCATCACCTCATTATTTTATTATTTTATCATAAAAGCAACATGAAACATATAGTAAAAAGTCAGATTCTATTTAGAATCTGACAGTGTTGTTTTTGCTTTCTTAGAAGTATGACCATGCGTCTTATTCGTTCTTGCTTGCTGCATGGCAGCCATGGCAGCTTTGGAATTCAGAATGACCGGAATGACGATCGGATTGCGGTGTGTCATGTTATAGAGGAACGGTTCTAAGGAGCCGCGGATGGTATTTTTCAGCTCGGAAAACGTCGTCCGTTGCTCCATCTTCTGCTTTAACGCATTATAGACGATCTGTTCTGCTTCTTTCAGAAGGCCATGCGAATCTTTGATGAAGACAAAGCCGCGGGAAACGATGACTGGTTTGCATAGAATTTTGTTTTCCATGGAATCGATTGCGACGATGACCGAAACCAAACCGTTATCAGATAAGATCTTACGGTCTTTTAGAACAGCAGTGGATACGCCACTGATATCATTTCCGTCTACGTAAATATCGTCCGCATTGATGCGGTATTTGCTTTGGAATACTTGTTCCTTGCGCATGATCAGGACATCGCCGTTGGCGCATGTGAAGATATTCTCTTCCGGAATACCGGTTTCCATTGCCGTTTCCTTATGCTGTTTGAGCATTTTATACTCTCCGTGAACCGGCATAAAGTATTTCGGCTTGATCAGTTGCAGCATGAGTTTCTGTTCTTCTTGAGAAGCGTGTCCCGTTGTATGCAGATTCGTCAATACCGATTTGGTCAGCACGTTTGCTCCGGCACGGAACAGCTTGTTTACGACCTGATTGACACTGGCGGTATTTCCGGGGATCGGGGAGGAGGAGAACACTACCGTATCTCCGGGGATCAGCTTGATAAAGCGATGCGTACCGGCAGCGATGCGTGATAATGCTGCTAACGGTTCTCCTTGTGATCCCGTGCAGACGATGCATATTTTACCGGCTGGAGTGCTGTTCAGCTGCTCCGGTGTCAAGAAATGCTTATCACTGAGTTTGATCGTGCCTGTCTTACGGCCGATCGCTACTACGTTTTCCATGCTTCTTCCGAAGATGATGACCTTGCGTCCGCAGGAAACGGCCGCATCTAAGATCTGTGCGACCCGGTGGACATTGCTGGCAAAGGTTGCCACGATCATCCTTCCGGTCGTCTGCCGCGTAATCTCCATGATCATATCCGCAACCTTTTTTTCAGAAATAGAAAAATCTTCTACTCCGGAATTGGTGGAATCGCTCATCAGAAGAGTTACTCCGATTTGACCGATGTAGGCCATTACCTGATAGTCAGCATTGGTTCCGACCGGTGTGAGATCAAACTTGAAATCTCCGGTAGCGACGATGCGGCCGTTTGGAGTATTGATGAGGATTCCCAGAGAATCGGGAATGGAATGCACCGTGTTAAAGAAGCCAACGGTAAAATGCTTTGTCTTGATGCTGCTTTGCGCGTTGATCTCTATGAGTTTGACGCTCCTCAGCATCTTGCGCTCTTCCAGTTTGCGGTTGATCAGCGATATGGCAAATCTTCCGGCATAGATCTTGTGTATTCCCTCTACTGTTTTTAACAGGAAAGGGATACCTCCGATATGATCCTCATGTCCATGGGTAATGATCAATGTTTTCTTCTTGCTTTTATTTTTAACCAGATAATCGTAATCTGGGATTACATAGTCTACTCCGAGTAAATTTTCCTCAGGAAAACGAACACCGGCATCGATGATCAAAATCTCATCCTCGTGTTCAATACAGTACATGTTTTTGCCGATTTCACCTAATCCACCCAATGCAAAAATCAGCGTATCTGTTTTTTTATGATCGATATGATTATATGTGCTCTTCAAATTTCCATGATTGTTTCTCGGTGTACCTTTGCTTTCGCGATGGTTTGTCATATAAACTCCTTTCTTACACCTCATTCTTTGCTTATTATAGCATATATTTCTCAAAATAACCTCTTTTTTATGCAATTCGGAAGAAATGTCTTTGGCATTATATAAAAAGGGACGAATATGGATGTCTGAAAGAGAGGAGCGAACGATATGGTAAGTCAATGCTCCTGCTGGTGAACATATCTGCTTCTTATGAAAAAAAAGCAGTGTTATTCAATTACCACTGCTTCCGGGTCTTCTTTAAAAGGATTCGTTTTATCGATATGATCATAATACAAAGTACCGCTTAAATGATCGATTTCATGCTGGAGCACGATTGCCAGATAATCTTTTGCCCGCAAAGTTATCTCTTTCTCTTGCAGCAGATCATAAGCCTTTACGGTAATTCTGGCATGACGATATACGTAACCTTCATGCATGTTTTCCACAGACAGACATCCTTCTCCGTTTTTTAAATAGGAGTTTTGAACCGAATGCGATATGATCTTTGGGTTTACCAGCGCATATTCCAGAAAGTCACCGTTTTCATCCTGTATGGCTACAGCGATCATCTGTTTTCTGATGCCGAGCTGTATCGCTGCGATGCCGACGGCAGGCCGCAGATCTTCCTCTTGTGATTTTTGAGGATCTACGGAATCTTTGACATATGTCAGCATGGCTGTAAGCAATTCCTGATTTTCTGCGGATAAAGGAAGTGCCACTGGTTCACTTTTTTCTCTTAAAAGAGAATTGTCGTCCTTTATGATATTCTGATAATTCAGTTTCATGAGATACCTCCTTCGCATCTATTTTATTTTAAACATATTTTAACGGGAAGGGAAGACTTTTTATAAATTCTATTAAAAATATTGCATGAATATGATATCATTAATACACCATTGAAGAGAAGCGGAGGATGAAAGATGCGCATTGGCAATATGAAACTGACAGCGAAAATGCCGAAGAAATATGATTTTTGGCTGCATTTTTCTTCTTTGCTGATGATCCTGTTCGGTACGCTGATGATCATTTCTACCAATTTGGGAAATGTGCAGGATGACCAGCTGATCATTTTAAAAGTAATGCTGAAGCAGAGTGCGTTTATCGTAGCCGCTTATATCATCATGGTCTTTCTGGCGAATAATTTTACGCTTTTAAAAGCAAAAAAGCTGGCATATCCGATCGCGTTTGCCTTGATCGGCTGCTTGATTCTAACTCTTTTGACACCGGCGGAAGGTGGATCCAGAGCATGGATCCGCATTAATTTTCCGGGACTTCAAATAACTTTGCAGCCGAGTGAATTTGTCAAGGTATTTATGATCGTCATCATGGCGGTATATATCGAGATTGCCGGCCGCCGCAACTTTGATTTTTGGACGATCGTCAAGATTCCCGTTTACTTTTTCCTGATGTTCTTTGCTTTTATCGTATTTCAAAAGGATTATGGGACCTTGCTGATCATGGTTATCATCTGCGGTGTCTGTTTTCTCATACCCTCGCACCCTAATATAAAGAAGATGCAGCGTTGGTTGTGCCTGCTGATCATGGTCGGTGCGGGTCTTGGTACTTTTTTGATGAGCGATATCGGTATTCATTTGTTTTCTATGGTGCCGGGTCTCGGTCATATTGCCGTCCGCATCGAGAATTCCATCAATCCCTTTTTGAATCCGTATGGAACCGGATTACAGCTGATCAACGGATTGTTCGGAATTGCCAATTCCAATTTTATCGGTAGAGGAATCGCGAATTCCACTCGTAAGATGGGATTTCTTACACAGGCGGATAATGACTTTATCTTTTCTATCGTTATTGAAGAGCTGGGTATCTTCGGGCTTCTTTTTATCGTACTCGGTTATATTGTCATCGTGCAGCGTCTTGTCCATTATGCTTTGCGTACCAAAAGCGAAGGATATAAAATCATCCTGATGGGTACCGCTATGTACATTATTGCGCATTTTGTATTGAATGTGGGAGGGGTCAGCGGATTGATTCCGGCTACCGGTGTTCCGTTGCTGTTTATCAGCAGCGGCGGTTCTTCATTGATGGCGATCATGGCGGCGTTGGGGATATGTCAGTCGATCATTGCCCGTATACGCCGTCAGGGAGAATAGAAAAAGAGTCCCTAGGGGTTGGGACTCTTTAAGAAAGGGAAGAGGAGAAACAAAGATTGGGGTGCATCTTCTTACCAGATGCATTCTTATCATTCCCGTTCATATTTGTTTTATACAACAAAAGGAGAAAAAAATGAGAATTATTGCTGGAACGTATCGTTCTCGTGTTTTAAAGAGTCTTCCCGGAGATCAGACAAGGCCGACGGCGGATAAGATAAAGGAAGCGATATATTCCCGTATCGGTCCTTATTTTGATGGCGGTGGCATGCTGGATTTGTTTGGCGGCAGTGGGGGAATGGGTTTGGAAGCTTTGTCGCGCGGTATGGAGCATGTTGTGTTTTGTGATCATCATGATCTGGCGATGAAGACCATAAAGGAAAATATACGAAGTTTGGATGTGTATGATCAATGCACTTGTATGAAGATGGATTATCATCGCGCGCTTCAGGAACTTTCCGTTAACAAATGCCGTTTTGATCTTATCTTTCTCGATCCGCCGTATCGAAAGCAGAAGATTTCGGAAATATTGTATTTTATCGAACAGCATGATCTGTTGAAGGAAAACGGGGATATCGTTTGTGAAAGCTTGAAGGAAGATGTATTTGAGGATACTTACGGCAGTCTTGTTAAGGTGAGGGAAATAACATATGGGATTACACGGATCACCTATTATAAAAGAAGGGAAGGAGAGTAACTATGAAAGCTTTGTTTCCGGGTACGTTTGATCCGATCACAAAAGGGCATCTCGATCTTATCCGGCGTGCTGCCTCTTTGTTTGAGGAAGTGCATGTCGTAATGATGCTGAACCATGAAAAAAAAGCGCTTTTGGATGTATCCGTTCGGCTTACGTTGATGGAAGAGAGTTTACGGCCTATTTCCAATATCGTTTTGGATGTCTATGAAGGGTTAAGTGTACAATATGCCAAAGATCATGATATTCCGATTATGATCAGAGGGGTGCGTTCTGTGACGGATTATGAATATGAATGTCAGATAGCCTCTGTTAATCAGCTTTTGGAGCCTGAAATAGAGACGATGTTTTTATTATCAAAGCCGGAATATGCATCTGTTTCATCGAGCAATGCCAAAGCGGTAGCAATACAGAAAGGGGATCTTTCCTCTTTTGTGGATCCGCATGTAGCGCTGGTATTATACGATGCATATGATATGCAGAAACGCTGAAGAAGAACGATATTGAAGGAAATAAAAAAACAGATGGGAATCGCGATGTGCGAAATTCCTATCTGTTTTTAGAATGCGCTTACTGATTTATGCGGTTTTACGAGGAGCGTCATTTCTTTTTGAATTATCGAGCGGAGGGCTCTTTGTTTGTTTTTGCGCTTGTTGTCTTGCCTTTTGCTTTCGTTTTCGCTCTTCGATTTTTTTGATCGTGTGCTGTTTGCCTTTTTCCAGATTTTCAATCGTAAAATTTTGAAAGATCTTTTTCTGCAGCTGATATGTATGCCCTTGCTTTAAATGTCCTTGTATGCTAACGATCTGTTTGTTGATGGTTTCTAGGTCTGTACGTCCACAATAGTAATCGTATTTCATTTTATTGAATTTACGCTGCAATCTTTTTTTGGCGCTTTTTCTTAGGCGGCGGATCACTTTTCCGCTTTCGGTGACATAGAAATGAAAGCCGATAAAATCGATTCCTTGAGAAAGGGCAGCCATTTCGGTTTTCTCATTAAAACGAAGATGCAGTTTGTGCTCGATAAAAGATTCCAAGCGAAAACGGATCTCCTTGAGCTTTTCTTTATCTTCATGGATCAATACCATATCATCCATATAGCGGATATAATATTTTATCCGCAGTTCTTCTTTGA
The DNA here is from genome assembly GCA_910575705.1 of Erysipelotrichales bacterium. Taxonomy (GTDB): domain Bacteria; phylum Bacillota_I; class Bacilli_A; order Erysipelotrichales; family Erysipelotrichaceae; genus CAJTFG01. The sequence continues at coordinate 179,566 of CAJTFG010000002.1, forward strand.
TGAAATGATCCAGGGGATTCAAATAGTAAAGAGCGAGCACTTGAGAGACCAGATTGCCTTGCGCCAGTCCGGTACCATTTTCATTTGCATAGCTGTCGATGTACATGTCAACCATAGAACGTATTTTTTCATCCGTAAATTCTTTGGCGATCAACTTCTTGATGATGTCATGATCGATGCTGGCAAAATAGCTTTTGATATCCGCTTTCAGGAAATATCCCTTATTGCCGTGCTCCTTATAAAATTTTACCAGGTGGGCCGTCAGTCGTTTTACCGCAAAATTATTTCCTTTCTCCTCCTGGCAGGCTACGTTGTCATAAATCAGTTTTTTTGAGATTTGAGGGATTAGGACTTCATCGCAGATGGCATGCTGAATCATACGATCGCGATAAGATAATGTCTGAATCTCTCTCTCTCTTGGCTCATAGACCAAAAATTTGCGATACCCATCAATCGCATATGTTCCGCTTCTTAGTTCATCTTGAACTTTCATGAGATTTAATCCGAGGTTCAATTCAAATTCCATGACCTCACGTTTGTTCTTTTTCCCCCGTTTTGCCTTTTGATGTGCTCGGTATAAAGCAGAAAATTCTGTCATGCGTTGAAAATCATCTTCGATGATCTCATCGATGATCGGCTTTTTTGTTTTTTCTGCTGTATTCCGATTGATGATATCTTCCATTGCGACCTCTTATTATGATGGCAAATCCAAAGATTGCTGCGAATTCTTTTTCATGATTTGCTTATGCTTGGCTTCATCACTGCGCATCCATCCAACGATCAGATTTAAACAATCATAGGTGTATTTGGATATATTGGCATAGTGTTTAGGAAGAATGCATTGCTGTTCTTTCGCAAACAGTGCCAGATAGGCGAGAAGCTTTAGCGTCGTTAATGCTTCGGACTGATAATTCCATCGTCTTCGATAAGTCTCCTTATCGATGATCTTTACTTCATTTGCTTTGTAAACCAATTCAATCAAAGTCAATGAGTAGTTCTGCATTCTGGATGTAAGAGTAAAACGAAACTTTTTTGGTGCGTTTTCTGATACCTGAAATATATAACTGCTTAAGTCTTTGATTTTTGTGGTAATTGTCAAATCGTTTAGTTTCATACAAAAATCCTCTTTTCTGGTATTTTCTTTTGGTAAAATAAAAATGCAAGACAAATGTCTGTGCATCTTGCTCATACCGATGTGTGAATCTTCCTTTTCTTCCTCACCTAAAGATAGGGGATTCACACAATGTAATTATAATTCATGTGTTTTAAAAAGTATATAGTTTTTTACATATTATGTTAAAAAATTAACAATTTTAATATAATTTATGAAAAATTTGTAAAAAAATATAAAATGATATTGTCGGATCGCTTTGGGACATGCGCCGTACATATCGGGGAAAAGTATGGGATTTCTTTAGCGGTTGTGCTATAATACAAAACAGATAGAGAGGAACGAATATGGAAGATAAGGAAAAGCGGGATGTGAGATATCATAACCTGAAAAATAAATGTATATATGTCGTCTGCTTCGCAGCGATGCTGGGGGTGCTTGGAACTGTATATTACGCTTGCTTTTTTCGTGAAATCCATATGGATTTGACACATAATGTAGAAGTGTCTTTCGTAGGTGAAAACGGCAGCGGTCATATTGAGATAGAGAGGCATGATTTGAATTATAATCAGCGGATCCAGCCTTTTTATGACTCTTTATCGACGTCTTTCAGCAGTGACGGAACCTTGACGAACGGAGATGAAGTCACGGTCACGATCATGTATGATAATGCTTTGGCTGAGAAATTTAACATCGTCATAGATGAAAATACGATGGTAAGAACGGTCGAGGGATTGGCACAGAGGTTTTCTTCCAAAGATGAGATCCCTGCCGACTTTCTGCGGCGGGTCACAGAAAAAGGCGAACGATATATGAAGTCGCATATGGATTATATTTTGGGACAGGACTTCAATTTTGCATCCGATGCCGCACTGATCGATCAACGTATGTTACAGCGCGTATTTTTAAAAGCCAATGATATGCAGATTCATGATAAGATCATCGATATTTATCAGATGAAGGCAGAAGGAAAAAAAGAAGATGGAAGCGTATATCAGGAAACGATTTATTATATGCTTGTATTTGATGATATCAATAGTAATATGCAGTTGAGCGATCATCAGATCTATGGTGAGAAAGCGTTGTATACGGAGGAAAATCTGGGAGAGGAAACCGGTATTATCTGTTATTTTCGCAATAAATATATTTTAAGCTATGATGTTATATTGCTATAAAAAAATGGCTTTTGCCATTTTTTTATAATTTTAATAGCGACTGCAGTGCATCGAGATCCTGTTTTTCGCTTTCTTCAAAGTGTATTATGCAAGCATCGTTTTCATCGTAGCGGGGAATCAGATGTACATGGAAATGCGGCACACTTTGTCCTGCTGCTTGATATACATTGCTCAATACGTTCATACCGTTCGCAGAGAGCTTGTTCATCAGATGATTACCGATTTTTTTGGCGAGCATCATCACATGTGCGAGTGTTTCCTCTTCACAGTCCAACATCGTTTCCACGTGTTTCTTGGGAACGATGAGCGTATGGCCTTTGGTTACTTGTGAAATGTCCAAAAAGGCGATGACGTCCTCGTCTTCATAGAGAATGCCGGCAGGGATCTCTTTTTTTATAATACTACAGAAAATACACATAGACAGTTCCTCCTTTTTTTATATTGTAGCATAAAAAACCCGCAATCTGCGGGTTTAATTATCTTGTACGAGATAAGATGGATTGTTTGCTTTGATCTGATTGTATACATCGATATCCCAAACACGGAATTCATGTTTTTCCAGATAGAAGATGAATGCGGTGCTTGTGATAGAGGATACATTGGATAAGACATCCAGCGCTTCGTCTTTGAATTTCTCTACATCCGTATCGATCACTTTAACGACATAGTATACGTTGCTGGAAGTATCGGCGATCACACCGGAAAGCGCTCCTTTTTTCACATTCAGCATTTCCTGCCATACGGTAGAAGGAAGACCGCTTGCACTGCATAGGATCATCTCGTCACCGTTGCTTTTAGCTGTATCTCCGTAGGAACTTGCGGCTTTTTGAAAGCTTGTGCCGTTTTTGATCGCGGTCAAAGCTTGCTGTGCCTTTTCCTGACTCGTGGCAGCGATCATCTGAACTTTCAATGGCTGATATTCGGTCAGTTTGCTTTGCTCGTTCAGGTATTTTTTCGTCAATTCCTTCGTCTGCAAGTTTGCGAGGATCATCTCGTTGTAATAAGCTTCTTCGTCTTTATAGTTGTTGTATTTCAGCATGCTTTCAAAGTTGCTGCCGAAATTTTCTTTAGAGGAAGCTAGTGTCTTTTTTCCTTCTTTTTCCATCGCTTCGGTTACGGGGACTTCGGCGTCCAGAAGAGATTTTCTGACTAGGGTAGATGTGAAATCACCCGCTACGCTCGGCTTGGCTAAATCATATACGTTGCTTTTGGTTATGGCTTTGCCTTCTATTTTAAAGAGTACGGTGCTGCCGTCGCTGATGTCTGCGCTGGCATCGCTGCAACCGCTCATGAGCGTTAAAAACAGAGCAGCGCATGTCAATAGATGTAACTTTTTCATATAACGCCTCCTATTCCTTTACGCCCAGAAAATTCATGATTCTGGTTTTTACCGTTTCATCGGGGAATTCGATGTTCAATTTTTTGCTTTCTTCCCATACGATCTTATAGCCGATATTCTTGTTGGCATTGGAGATCGCAGTGTAGATACCGTCTTTGAGATCTTCGTTCTCACATAGTGCCTTTTGTTCTGTTTCAATTGCCTTTATCAAGTGCCATCCGCTGTAGCTGTTGGAATCTTCCATGGTAACTTTTACCCAGTCGCTGACTTCGCCTTTGGAGAGTTCCATTGCTTTTGCATGAAATTTTTTGACCAGACTTCCGGAATTGTCGCTGTCAACATAGCCGATCCATCCGCCTTCCGCGGCGCTTCCGGTATCATCGCTGAATTCTTTTGCGACTTCCGAGAAATCCTTTCCGGCAGCTAATGCTTCGTTTATCTTTCTTACCTTTGCCAGCTCTTCCTCGGTAGGATTCTGGCTGTCTTCCATTTTGACGAGGATATGGGAAACGCTTCTTGGATGTTTGTTTTTATAGATCGGTGTGAACAATTCATCCATATGTGCATCAAAATAGTCGGACAGAAGTTTGTTGTTCTTGGCGATCAGCAATGTATAGCCTTCCAAGTCATCTTCCGCAAATCCCATGTTTTTCAAAGAAGTACCGATGGTCTTCTTATATCCTGCGGGATCTTGCTGCTGCATGCTTTCCGTGATCTGATCCGCCTGCAGTTTGGCTTCCGATTTCAGATCATCCGTCGTTTCTACCGCTTCCATGATCACCGCCTGCTGGAAGAGAGTCGCCAACAGCTCGTCGCCTTTTACTTCATCGATCTTGTTGTAAAGATCGTCGGCAGTAAACGATGCGCTGTCCAGACTTGCTACCAAAGCATTTCCGTCTACCTTTTTTCCAGGTAATTTTCCCTTGTTCGTGTCATAGATCACATAAACGCCGAATATGACGAGGATACATGCGATCAAAACGACGAACCATTGTTTTTTCAATATATCGATCATAAAGACCTCCTGTTAATTCAATATCTTTTTCATTATAAGATAATTCTATGCAAAAAGCAATTTATCGTTTTATATTCATCTGTTTTTCAAAATGCGTAAGGAACGTTCCTTTTTGTGATGAAAGTGTCTTTAAGGGGCATAATAAGAAAGAAATTCATAATCGTTTAAATGGAAATCAGCCATAAAATCTGGTATGATTATGCAGTCAAGGAAGGATGATCAAAATGACACAGCTGATGATAAAAGATCTCTTCGTGAATGTGGAAGGGAAAGAGATATTAAAAGGGTTGGATCTGACGATCAACGAAGGGGAGACCCACGCGCTGATGGGACCGAACGGCAATGGAAAATCCACGTTGCTGGCGGCGATCATGGGTAATCCGAAATATACGGTTACCAAAGGCAGCATCACTTTGGATGGGAATGATGTGTTAACGATGGAAGTCGATGAGCGTAGTCGTGTCGGTCTGTTTTTAGGCATGCAGTATCCAAGTGAGGTTTCCGGGGTAACGAATTCCGATTTTTTGCGGGCGGCAATCAATGCGCGGCTTGATAAGCCGATCGGACTGTTTTCTTTTATCAAGGAGATGGAAAAGACGATCGAGGAACTGCAGATGAAACCGGATCTGGCGCATCGCTTTTTGAATGAAGGATTCAGCGGCGGAGAAAAGAAACGCAATGAGATCGTTCAAATGAAGATGCTGAAACCGCGCATCGCCATGTTGGATGAGATTGACAGCGGTTTGGATGTAGACGCTTTGAAGATCGTCGCAGATGCCGTCAATGCCATGCAGCATGAATATGCGATGGGCTTGCTCGTCGTTTCTCATTATGAGCGGTTTTATCAGCTTTTGCAGCCTACGCATGCGCATGTGTTGCTCGATGGAAAGATCGTAGAAAGCGGCGATATGAAGCTGGTTGAAAAAGTGGATCAAGAAGGCTATGACTGGTTGTTGGAAAAATACGGTATAACCGCTGCAAAGGAAAAGAAAAAAGAGCCGGTTCGTTTAGGTTCCTGCGCGGCGAAGAAGGCGGGCTCATGAAAAGCGAAACGATAAAAAAACGCGATGTGCAGTTGCATATAAAAAAAGATGGCTTTTTTTCCTTTCATATAGAAGGAAGCGAAGCGAGTCAGCTGCTGATCACGGTGGATAAACACATAAGCGCTTCCTTATATATAACATATCATGGTATAGATATCGCTTGTAACTGCCATGTTGTGATAGAGTCGGGCAGCAGCTGTAAGATTCTTTTCTGGAATGAAGTTTCTTCTTCGATGAGGTTTCAGCAAACAGCCGAAGTCGGTCGCGATGCTTCTTTGACGATCGGGTATGGCGATCTGTCAGAAGCGGAAGTCGTTTCCGATGTACAGGCAGCTCTTTTGGAAGAAGGCGCGCAGGTGCAGCTGCTTACGGCATGCATTAGCGGGCAGAAGAAACACTATGCGCTGCATTGCCTGCATGAGGCGGCTCATACATCTTCTCAGATGGAAAATTACTGTGTCGTGAAGAAGCATGGTGATTATATCATGAAGGCAAATGGGCAGATCAAAAAAGGAGCTTATCAGAGCACTTCTGTACAGAAAAGCCGTGTATTGACGATGAGTGAACAACAGAGAAGTGAAGTAATCCCATTGCTGCTGATTGATGAGAACGATGTCAAGGCGGGACATGCAACGACGGTCGGCCAACCGGATGAACGCCAGCTTTATTATATGCAGACGCGGGGATTGACGAGAGAACAAGCAATTTCTCTTCTCGTTATAGGGTATATGATGCCGATAGCAGAGATTATCGATCATGAAGAACTGCGTGATCAGTTACGGACAGATATCGAAAAAAAGGTGGGATATCATGCTTGACGTTCATAAAATAAGAAAAGATTTTCCGATGTTAGAAGGACATCGGATGCAGGGAATGCCCTTGATCTATTTAGACAACGCGGCTACAACGTTTAAACCGCAGAGCGTTATCGATGCGGTCACGCATTATTATACGGATATCAGCGTTAATGCGCATCGCGGTGATTATGAGTTGAGCTATCAGGTGGATACCGAGTATGAAAGTGCTCGTGAGACCGTTGCTCGGTTTCTTCATGCGGATAAGCGGGAAATCGTTTTTACAAGCGGTGCCAGCGAAGCGTTGAATCTGGTAGCTTATGGGTTTGGCCGTAAACTGCTGAAGCCGGGTGATGTGGTTTTATCGAGTGAGGCGGAGCATGCTTCCAGCATCCTTCCATGGATGAAGACCTGTGAGGAGACGGGAGCGGAATTGACGTATATACCTTTGGATGAGGAAGGACGTTTGACAGCCGATAATTTTGAGAGATGCATGGATCATCACGTGAAAATCGTTGCGCTTGCGCAGGTAACGAATGTGCTTGGTTACGAAATGCCGGTAAAGGAGATCTGTGAGATCGCTCATCGCTATGGCGCTAAAGTCATTGTGGATGGGGCGCAGTCGGTTCCGCATATGCCGGTAGACGTGCTGGAGATGGATTGTGATTTTTTGGCATTTTCCGCTCATAAATTATGCGGACCGACCGGTATCGGTGTTTTGTATGGGAAATATGAATATCTGGATTGGATGGATCCGTTTCTGTTGGGAGGCGGCAGCAATGCGCGCTTTGATATGTGCGGAAATATCATGCTGAAGCAGCCTCCTTATAAATTTGAAAGCGGTACACCGGCGATTGAAGCCGTTCTTGGGATGAAAGCGGCGATTCAGTATATCGATTCCATCGGTATGGAGGAGATCCACGCGTATGAAAGAGAGCTGCATCGGTATGTTGTGGAGCGGATGATGAAGATGGATAATCTTGTCGTGTATAATCCATACAGCGATTCCGGCATCATTACCTTTAATGTGAAAGATGTATTTGCTCAGGACGGCGCTTCATTTTTCAATGCGAACGGCATCGCGGTAAGAAGCGGTCAGCATTGCGCTAAACTACTGATGGATAAGTTGGGAACAAGCGCGACCATACGAGCCAGTTTATATTTTTATAACACGAAAGAAGAAGCGGATATCTTTCTGGATGTTTGTTCAAAGGCGACTTTGGAAAACTGTTTGGATATCTTCTTCTGATAGCAGAAAGAAGGAAACCTTATGTCAGATATGTTGCATGATCCGATGGTTCTTCGTCAGATCATCATGGATCATTATGAATACCCCAGAAATCATGAGCTGAGCAAAGATGCGGGCTATTGTCAGAAGCATATGGCTTCTGACTCCTGCATCGATGATATTTACGTTCAGGCGAAAATAGCGAATGGTGTGATCGACGATATACGCTTTGACGGTGTTGCCTGTACGATCTCAACGGCGAGTACTTCCATCATGAGCGAACTCTTGCAAGGGAAGAGCATTGCAGAAGCCCGGCAGATCTTAGAACAGTATTATGCAATGATCGATGGGAAGAATTATGATGCGCAAATGCTGGAAGAGGCTGTTGCCTTTCATAATGTCGGCCGGCAGGCAAACCGTATAAAATGTGCGACGATCGGCTGGAAAGCGATAGAAGAACTGATGGATGAAAGTGAGAAAGCACATGAGCAAGAATAGCATACATATGGAAGAAGAATACAAATACGGTTTTCATGACCGGGATGTCAGCGTTTATAAAACAGGCAAAGGTCTTACCAGAGAAACGATCGAGGAGATCTCGCGCTTAAAAGGAGAGCCTCAGTGGATGAAGGAGTTTCGTCTAAAAGCATTTGAACAATTTTTGCGTATGCCTTTGCAGGATTGGGGACCGGCTCTTACGGACTTGGATTTTGATGCGTATACGTACTATATTAAGCCGAGTGAAAAACAGGGTAAAGATTGGTCCGAAGTACCGGAAACCATCAAAGACACCTTTGCGCGATTGGGGATCCCGGAAGCAGAGGCTAAGTTTTTATCCGGAGTATCCACACAATATGAATCGGAAGTCGTCTATCATAATATGCTGCAGGAAGTGGAAGAAAAAGGCGTTATCTTTCTTGATACGGATACTGCATTGCGTGAACATCCGGATCTTTTCAAGAAGTACTTTGGTACGCTAGTGCCTCCCGGCGATAATAAGTTTGCGGCTTTGAACAGTGCGGTCTGGAGCGGAGGAAGCTTTATTTATGTACCGAAAGGCGTACATTTGGAAAAACCCTTGCAGTCTTATTTCCGCATTAATTCAGAGCAGATGGGGCAGTTTGAAAGAACACTGATCATCGTAGATGAAGGAGCTGACGTACATTATGTGGAAGGGTGTACAGCGCCGACGTATTCGAAAGACAGTCTGCACGCCGCTATTGTGGAAATATTCGTTCATCGAAATGCGAAGTGCCGCTATTCCACCGTTCAAAATTGGTCAGGGAATATCTTGAATCTGGTTACAAAGCGGGCAAAGGTATACGGTCACGGTTCCATGGAATGGATCGATGGAAATATCGGATCGCATATTACGATGAAATATCCTGCCTGTGTGCTGGCAGAAGAATATGCGCGGGGAATGACGATCTCCATTGCGGTTGCCGGCAAACAGCAAATTCAAGATGCCGGGGCAAAGATGATTCATTTAGCACCGCATACGTATAGCAATATCGTATCGAAATCGGTTTCCCGTTGCGGCGGGGAAGTAAATTACCGCGGACTTATTCATCACGGGCCGCTTGCCGAAGGGGCAAAAAGCAAAGTGGAGTGCGATACGCTTATTTTGGATAAGCAAAGCCGCAGTGATACGATCCCTATGAACATAACGAGGAATAAAACGAGTCAGATCGAACATGAGGCGACGGTTTCCAATATTTCTGAAGAACAGCTTTTTTATCTCATGTCCCGCGGTTTGAATCGTGCGCAGGCTACGGAAATGATCGTCATGGGTTTTTTGGAGCCCTTTACCCGAGAGCTTCCTATGGAATATGCCGTGGAATTGAATCAATTGCTGAAGCTTGATATGGAAGGCTCCATCGGATGATGAAGAAGCAGCAGCTGCGCAAGCGTCTTTTAGCAAAGCGAGATCAGTTGACGAAGCAGGAGATCGCTGATAAGAGCGAACGTATTTTGAAACAGCTGCTTCCTTATCTGCATGACGCAAAGTGTGTCGCAGTGTATAAGAGCATCGCATCGGAAGTCGATACTGCCGGTATCATTCGATATTTACTGGAGCATGGCAAAAAAGTAGCGGTTCCCGTATGTGAAAGCGCCGGTATCATGTCTTTCTATGCAGTGGAGGAGCATACGGTGTTCGTCCGTAATGCGATGAAGATCGAAGAGCCGCAAGATGCCGATATAGTTGCATCAGTGGATATTGATCTTGTTTTGGTGCCGATGGTGGGCTTTTGCGGTCATGCCCGTCTGGGATACGGAGGCGGGTATTACGATCGTTTTCTTGAAAGCAGCAAGGCATATAAGATCGGGCTTGCCTTTGCTTGTCAACAGGCGATGTTTGTGAAGGAACCGCATGATATAAATATGGATCTCATCATTCAAGAAAATCAAACGATATAACGGCGTATATGCCGTTTTTTTGCGATGTTCTCAGATATGGCATAAATATGCAGAATGTCCGCATACTAGCTTTAGGAAGTGATCGATATCGAAAAGAAAAAACGATATGCAACATATGCTATGAACTTTCTGTCATTTGTTGCGATTTCTATGGTCAATACCCAAATGATCCCTTTTATGACAAGTATTGGCTATGATGTTATACAGCGCGGATATATTTTAGCCGCAAACTCTATAGTGGCGATTGCCGGACAGTTTCTGTTCGGATATTTATGCGATCGCTTTTCCCAGATGAAGAAGTTCTTTTTTCTGGCCTATACGATTCTTTTTATAAGCGGTATTCTGATGTTTTTAAAAACGGAACAGTTTTTTATTTATCATCTGCTGACGATCGCCGTCATGGGAGGGATGGTAAAAGTCATTATGGGACTGAATGAAACATGGATGCTGGAGTTGGATCCCGAGAATTACGGAAAGCTGCGGGCATGGGGAGCGTTGGGGTTGACTGCGGGATCGCCGCTGGCCGGTTTTCTCGTTCGACGGTATTCTTATATTTCACTTATGATAACACTGATTGCCGTATCTTTGTTTTTGTATGGATTGATTATGTACAGTCCGGATGTGAAAAAAGAAAGCCGTGAGAGAATATCGCTTTCCAGTATTCAGGATCTCATAAAAAATTTGCGCTATGTCTGGCTTGTCATTATTTATCTTCTCATCTATATGGTCGGTACGGCCGATCAGTATGTCGTGATTGATAAAATGTTGGATATCGGCGCTTCCAACGGCTTGGTCGGTATCAAATGGGCATTGCAGTCCTTTATGGAAGTACCGCTTTTTCTGGTTGCGTCGAAGATATTGGATCGCTTTAAACCGGGTACGTTGTTGTTTTTCGGAACGTTCATGTATGGTATTAAATTTCTTTTATATGGAATTTCCTATGAAGGATGGATGGTGACGGCGACTGCGGCATTGCAGTTGGTTACGTTACCGATCGTCATGCTGACAAGCAAGGTCATGATCAAGGAAATCACACCGCAGAAGCTGCAGTCCAGTGCACAGATGTTCGCAATGGCCGTGTTTATCGGTGTCAGCGGTTTGATCACACCGCTCATCACTTCTTATTTGTCGGAAAATATCGGCTATGATCATACGCTGTACGGTGTGGCGGCCTTTACCTTGCTGCCGCTTGCGCTCATCTTTCTTTATTTGAAAACAAGCAAAAAGGGACTTGCAAAATAAGGAAAACTTATCTATAATTTTAAAGGAAGAATACTAAGAACAACAGAAGCCGTACACATGCGGCTTCTTTGTTATATCGGATGGGAGAGATGAGGATGAAGATGCTGGAAATTCGCCGAGGTCCCTGCGGTTTTGAAGTGTATGATGATATGACATGCATTTATAAGATCATGCAGGAAGAAGGCTGCTATGTATTGAAAAATGTTTATGACCGCAAGGTTGCTGTACTGCGTCCTTCAAAGGATCCCTTTTCGTTTTTTCCAGAAAGAAAGAAGACGGTCTATGATTTTATCTTTGAGACTAGACAGGCGGGAACGTTCTGTGCAGATCGGCATGCGGCATCTTTGGAAGAAAAGGGGATACGATATATATGTTACAGTGGACGGCTGATGGGAAAAGATATGCTGATCGGCTATGAAGATGATAATTTCATATTTCAGATCGATCACTATGATGAGCGGACGTCCATGTTTTTAAAACAGCCGGAATATGCGGTATATGCCTCTTTGTATTTTGGTTATTTTATGTTCAATGGAAAACGATACAGTGAATCTGATGATTTTTTATCACATCTTCCGGAAGATATGATGTCTTTTGTATAAAGTATCATAATTAAAACTCCAGTTCTGTAAACTATAGAGAGGCGATACTATGACAGTACAGGAGTTTTTTATCGTATGGCAGGATATAGGTCTTTTTCTATATGCGATCTTGAAAGCTTTTTTGCCGCTTCCTTCTTTGGAGGTCATCTTAGTTCCGCTTTGCTTGGCGAATATGGATAAGTGGATCATATATTCCTTGGAAGGAGCTGCCGGTACATTTATCGGTGGGGCTATCGGTTATTGGATCGCTTATAAAGCCGGTCGTAACGCGCTGGTTCATCTGGCAGGAAAGAAAGATGTGGAAGAAGGGGAGCGATTGATGAATAAATACGGTTTGCTTGCTGTATTTATCGGCGGGATCACACCGATTCCCGATTTTCTTCTAGCGTACCTTGCCGGTTTTACTCATATGCGGTTTTTATCGTTTGCTTTATGCGATGCGGTAGCGCGATTATTGAGAAGTTTGCTAGTTACCTATGTGCTGAGAGCATTGGGAACGGTTATGAACGTAGATGCATATGGCACTGTTTTTTCCATGCTGATCATCATATGGCTTTTATGGAAATGGTGGAAAAATAAACGGGAACTTACAAAGGAGTATTCATAAAGAAATGAAAGAAGAAAGGGAAGACGGCATCGTTTTCCATGATTTCCGGATGCCACTGTACAGCGAAGATCGGTAATGTATCGTGTGCGATCGCTTCGATGCTGCCATCTTCTGCATATGCGCATACGGAAAGGTGTTTTCCCAGCTCATCGATCGTCTGATGATGATAGCTGTTGATGGGACCGTCGTTCATGCACATCGACAGTACGGAGTCAGGAACGACATGCAACTTGTGCATATGAGAGCTGCCTTCATGCCGCTGTGTATCGATATGTTGATGTAGCGTTCCCTGAAAATAGACATTGATGAGCTGGATGCCCCGGCAGATACCTAATATCGGTTTCTTTTTTTTGATGAATGCATGAAGAACAGCAAAATCACGCACATCCATCGTAGGATCTTCATACATTTGGGAATGCGGATCATAGTGAGAGCGAAAGTAAAACGGTGCGATGTCATATCCTCCGGGAAGGATCAACGCATCACAGAATTGGGCGATCTCATCGTTTCCGCTGTTTCCGTAAACGGGGATCGGCGTATGGGAAAAGGCGATGATCTTCTGCATGTATGTTTCGTTGACGAAAACTCGGTTTTTCCCATCCAGAAAGTCAGTTCTGGTCATTATGGCGATGTTCATAACAGTTCCTTTCCAGGTCGTTTGGTACCTGATTTATGATATTTTTTTTGAAATATGAGAAAATTTATGAAATAACAAATATTGTCAATAAACTTCTATGTAATTTATTTGACAAATAATTGATTTTCTTGTAATATATTCACGGGTAGTGATACCTGGCAGTGATCCTAGCTAATCTATCCTTTCTTCCCCCACCCATATGGATAGGTTAGTATCTCCCCCAAATTTAAATCTAGGATCACTGTCTTAATCATCAAAGAAAGCACTTCATGTGCTTTTTTATTATATTATGAAGCATAGAGAAAAAAGTTCCTACCGAGATTTTCAGTAGGAATTTTAACGTTTAGGACTCTTTATATTTTTTCCCCTGCCATGTATTTCTTTTGACCATCTCTTTATCGATATCGTTTAACACGCATACCTTTTTCTTTGTCCATTGCGGGGCGATCAGCTGATTTTGTATGCCGTCACCGGTAAGGCGTTGAATGATCATACGAGGAGGAAAAAGTTCCAGCTGTGAAATGACGATATCGATATATTCCTCTTTGCTTAACAGCGGAAAAGGAGACTGTCTGAACTGTTCTGCCATCTGCGTATGTTCCATGATATGCAGCATGTGGATCTTTACCGCATGGATAGGCAAGGCGGCTAACGCTGCTGCCGATGCCAGCATATCCTCTTTTGTTTCATCCGGAAGCGAATTAATCAGATGTACACAGCATCGGATATTCGTAGGCTCCAGGCTCTTGACACAGTCCAGAAAGGTTTCGTATGTGTGACCGCGATGTATCTTTGCGGCGGTATCGTTGTGAATGCTTTGTAGGCCCAGCTCTATCCATATATCTTTTTGTTTGGTAAGGGAATGCAGATATGCGATTTTTTCCTGTTCCAGGCAATCGGCTCTGGTAGCGATGGCGATCGCCTGTACATCGTCCATCTGTATGAACGGACGGATCATCTCTTTCAGCGTTTCTAAAGAGCAGTATGTATTGGTATATGCCTGAAAATAAGCGATCGCTTTACCATCGGGCCATTTTTTCTTTTGAAGAACCATTCCTTTTTGAAATTGAGTTGTCAGATCTTCTTTTTGGTTGCCGGCACATTCTCCGCTGCCTAAGCTGCCGCAGAAAGTACAGCCGCCTGTACCACACGTTCCATCTCGATTAGGACAGCTCAATCCTGCATTTAGGGCAACTTTGAATACTTTGTGATGATAGCGATGTTTCAGGTAATAATTCCATGTATGATAGCGTTTATTGTCATCGCTGTAGGGAAAGGGATTGTTATATGCCATAAGATCACCGCTGTAATTTTATCATATTTAATAGGATTATATATAGAAACTTTGTGTGAAGTATGAGATAATACCACTACAATATGGTGATAGGATGAGTTTTGAATGACAGACAAAAAAGTTTTACAATGTAAAAATTCCCCGATTACATATACATTGTTAACGAAGCAAGTAAAACATATCAATATGCGGATACAGCCTTCCGGTGAGATCGTCGTGAGCGCGAATCCCTTTGTGCCGCAGAAAAAAATCGATGAGTTTGTAAATCAGAAGATCTCATGGATTCTGAAGCATCAAAAGGAATTGATGGAACGGCGTGCGGTATTGACATATACGAAGGAGTATTTTGTTTTATTTGGCAGGACATTAAAGGTAAAGTTGATCATGGGCAAGTATTCTCGTGTTCATTATGGGAATGATATCTTATATGTACATCTGAAAGAGGAAGCTTCCTTTGAATCGGTGATGGAGCGTTTTATGCGGAAGCTGTGCATGGATGTTTTTACGGATATCGCCGGATTGATGCAAAAGCGGCTGCAAGATTATTCGCTACCGACGCCTGTCCTTAAGATCCGTAAGATGAAATCGCGCTGGGGAAGCTGTATTCCCGCCAAGCAGCAGATCACACTGAACCAGAATCTGATCCATTATCCGATCGAATTTGCGGAATATGTGATTCTTCATGAACTCGTGCATTTTATTCAACCGAATCATTCCAAAGCTTTTTATCAAATTATTGAATACTATATGCCGGATTATAAAGAAAGAATAAAACTGGCAGGGTAGAGAAAGGATATATCATGGTTAAAATAATTACCGATACTTCAGCATTATATACTATAGAGGAAGGAAAAGAGATAGGAGTGCATGTCGTACCGCTTTGTGTGAGCATCAACGGGAAGCATCTTCGTGATCTGTGCTTTGATACAAAAGAATTTCTGGATGAAGTTAAACAAGGACATGCGTCGGCATCTTCTCAGCCGCCTATCGGAGAAGTTATCGATGCATATAACGCTTATGATGTTCCTGTGCTTAACATTACGATGGCGGATGGATTATCCGGAACATACCAGAGTGCGTTAAGTGCAAGAGAACAAGCTGATCATCCGGAGGATGTACATGTGCTGAATTCTACGACGCTGTGTGGGCCGCAGCGTTATCTGGTACAAAAAGCCAGTCATTTGGCGAAAGCGGGAAAAAACGTTCAAGAGATCATCGCCGCTCTTCATGAGAGCATGGAGCATCTGCATTCTTTTCTGATACCGCAGGACTTTGATTTTTTGAAAAGAGGGGGAAGACTGAAACCTTCTGCTGCCAAACTGGGAGGACTTTTAAAACTGAAACCGATCATGGAAGCTGTGGACGGAGGTACCCGATTGGATAAATTTTCCATCGTGAGGACATTAGGAAAGGCCGCCGATCAGATCGCTTCTTTCTTTGAGGAGCATAAAGTGAATAAAGACTATAAGATATTCATATCTCATGCCGATGCTATGGACGATGCCATGATGATCATGAACCGCTTAAAAGAACGCTTTCAGGAAGTTGAATTTGAGCTTTTGGAATTATCACCGGCTTTTATAACGCAGGGCGGTCCATCCTGCATTGCCGTACAATATATAAAGAAATAAAGAGAACGACCGTTCTCTTTTTACTATGTTGTGCGGATCCTATGGTTACTATATGTAAAAATGCGGTATAATATAAATATAATGCGGAGGTGGTGTTTCATCTATGCACATAAGAGGACGCTTATCGATATGCAAAAGGTAAAAGATCCGCGTTTTTCCTTGCCCGCATATATCGCGATCGCCGGCAACCGGCGCAAAGACGGCTTGTTGGAACCGTGCTATCATGCATATAAGAGAGAAAAACCGGAAGGTACGCAATCAGATTATTTTTATAAAGGTATCCCCGTCGGTCGGATACGCGATGCGATGGCGGCGGATAATCGAAGTATTACCGACGGACTTGTGGAAGAAAGTACGCTGCGCATACCATTCAGTGATCATCATGTAGAAGCGGTTATGTATCGTCCTTTCCATAAAGAGGGAAAGTTTTCATGCATCATGTATTTTCATGGAGGTGCTTATGCAGGCGGCAGTATTAAAACGACGGCAAATCTTTGTCGTACGTTATGCGACCTTCATCAAGCAGTGGTGATCAATGTGGATTATCGTTTGGCGCCAGAACACCCATACCCGCAGGGAAGCGATGATTGTTACGGGTGTTTTAACTGGATATATGAACATGCGGAGCAATACGGTATCGAGATGGATGCGGTGTATGTGGCTGGTGACAGTGCCGGTGGAAATTTTGCGGTAAATTGCTGCATACGGGAACAGGAACTGCAGCTGAATCGCATAAAAGCATGTGTCTTATATTATCCGCATGTCAGTATGGTAGAAACAAAAGACTATCCTTGGAAATTATCCATGTATTATATAAATGATAAAGATAAAATAGAAATAACGAAAAATATACTGGGGTTGAGAGAAGTGATACGGGCCAGTGAGTTTTACTATTTGCAGTCCGCCGCCGAGAAAACAGATATGCTTGTTTCACCGCTGTTTTACGAGCAACTGGATATGCTTCCTCCCATGTTGATCATAACTGCCGAGTTTGATTATCTGCGCATTCAGCAGGAATACTTTGCTCAGCGCTTGAACAGGGTGACGATGATTCAATATCAAGGGATGCAACATGCTTTTATGGATCGTATCGGATATTATCCGCAAGCTGAAGATGCGGTTATGGAAACATGCCGGTTTCTCGCCGCGATAGAACAGAAAAAAACGGATATACTATGAGAAAAGAGGGATAAAAATGGATCGACAATTTTTAAAGGACATGCTGAAGACACCGTCTGTCAGCGGCTATGAAACACAGCTGCAGAAAAAAGTGCTGGCGCATATGCGGCCGTATGCGGATAAGCAACATACAGATGCTACCGGCAACGTGATCAGCATTATGAACGAAGAGAGTAAACCGCGTATTTTATTGTGTGGACATGTAGATGAAATCGGCTTTATCGTTACGAACGTAACCGCAGAGGGAATGCTGAAGGTAACCAAGGCCGGCGGCATTCATCCGGTTTTATATTTAGGTACGCATGTCCGGATCATAAGTGCGAAAGGGAATATAGCTGGCGTTGTCATAACGACATCCGATCTTGAAAAGCGCGGCCAACTTCCTGTTGACGCATTGACGATCGATATCGGTGCCTCTTCTCGTGAGGAAGCGTTGCAGCATGTCGCGGTAGGAGACAGTGTATGTGCGGCAACCGATAGCGAAGAATTGCTGAATGAGCGTTTCTGCGGACGGGCGCTGGATGATCGTATCGGAGCGTTTATCATCATGGAAGCATTTCAGAAAGCTAAGGAAAAAAAGTGCCGTAACGGTGTTTATTGTGCTACCACGGTTGGAGAAGAGACAACGATGCGCGGAGCTTACAGCGCTGCGGTATATGCAAAACCCACTTGCGCCGTCATCGTGGATGTGACGTTTACGTCTGATTATCCGGGGGTGGATGGGAATGTGACAGGAGAAGTGAGTTTGGATAAAGGACCGGTTTTGTGCAAAAGTTCTTTGGTAAACGATCGCTTGAATGAACGGCTTTTGAAATTGAGTGAGGAATTGCATATCCCTGTACAATGGGAGATCGCTGCCGGCAAGGCGGGGACAGATGGTGACATGGTGTATTTCACGAATATGGGTGTACCGATCGTATTGATATCGATACCGCTTCGTTATATGCATTCTTCTGTGGAAACAGCGAGTTATCGGGATATGCAGCAATGCATTGACCTTCTGAGTGAATTTTTATGTACCTTGGAAGAGGATTTCGATTATTGTCCTCTTTCATAGACGTATATTGTCGATTTGCGGTATTTACAGGGAAATAGAAAAATGATGCTGTCAGCATCATTTTTTTTACATATCTCTCCCGATGACATGAGCAATAGCTCTGCCTTTTTCAATAACTCTCTGGAATTTCTCCGGCTTCAAAGACTGCGCTCCGTCACTCCATGCACATTCCGGCTGTTCATGCACCTCAATGATCAAACCATCCGCTCCTGCCGCGATCGCCGCTAATGACATGCTCTCTACTAACTTCCAATCTCCGGTTGCATGACTCGGATCGATGATGATCGGTAAGTGCGTCTTCTCTTTGATGATCGGTATCACACTTAGATCCAAGGTGTTTCTCGTATACTTCTCAAAGGTACGTATCCCTCTTTCACAGAAGATCACCTTATCGTTCCCTTCGCTCATGATGTATTCCGCCGCCATGATCCATTCTTCGATCGTATTGGCAAGTCCTCTTTTTAATAGCACGGGCTTGTCACATCGTCCTACCGCTTTTAAAAGATCGAAGTTCTGCATGTTTCTGGCACCGATCTGAATGAGATCGACATACTCGATGAATTCATCGAGTTTATCGGCGCTCATGAGCTCGGTAACGATCGGAAGACCGCTCATGCTTCTGGCTTTGGCCATAGCTAAGATGCCTTCGCTACCCATGCCTTGGAAAGCATAAGGGGAAGTTCTCGGCTTATAGGCGCCGCCGCGGAGCATGACACCGCCGGCAGCTTTGACTTGCTGAGCGATTCGGCAGATCATATCGTTTCCTTCGACAGAGCAAGGACCGCCGATAACGACGATGTTTTCTTTACCGCCGACTTTGATACCAGCTACATCGATAACGCTGTCTTCCGGATGAAACAGACGATTCGCTTTTTTGTACGGCGCCGCGATCCTAGTAACGTTTTCTACAAAAGGATTGGCTTTGATCAGACGCTCATCGAGTTTACTGGTATCGCCGACAAGTCCGAAGACATTAAAGCTTTCTCCTTGAATTTCGGTAACGGATAATCCTCTGTTTTCAAATCCCTTGATCAGATTTCTGATGTCTTCTTTCGAAGCGTTTTTTTTAACTGTAATAATCATTGGTATGTTCTCCTTTATGTGTTCTGTATGATTTCTATGTAATGACGCTGTATTTCTTCCGCGGCTTCTTCTGCTGTTTTATCGTTTTTTATGATGCAGTCAGCATATTGCCGATAGATAGGAAATCGATCATCATACATCTGATATACCTTTTCCCGGCTGCTGGATAAAGGGCGTTCTATATCTTCCGAAACAAGCAGTTCTTTGGAACGATCCAAAAAGAAGAGAATGCCGTTTTGCTGCAGATGTCTTATATTGCTAGAGCGCTTGATGCAACCTCCGCCCGTGGCGATTACCTGATTATGCCGCATGGCAAAGCGCTTAGTGATCATCTCCTCCATATCGCGGAAATATCCTTCTCCGTTTTCGGCAAATAGTTCCCGAATGCTTTTTCCGCTTTCTTTTACGATCTCCTCATCGATATCGACAAAGTTTTTATGAAGCTTTTTGGCCATGATGTTGCCGACGGTAGTTTTTCCGCTGCTCGGCATACCGATCAGTACGAGATTGCTTTGCGTACAAAGGATGTTTCGATAGATGGTATGTATACTGCTATCGCTGATGCGGTTGCCAGTAAAGTGTTCAACGGCTGCTTTTGCTTGTGCGATGAGCATCTCCAATCCGCCGGCTGTAGGGATACCTAGTTCCTTTGCCTGCATGATAAGCGAAGTGCGAAGTGGATTATAAATGATATCAACGACATGCTCCAAAGAAGGAAACTGCCGCAGATCGATCGGAGAGTCGTTATTAGGAAACATGCCGACGGGAGATGTGTTGATGATGATTGCAGCATCACGATGACAGCGATAAGCTTCTTCATAGCGAATCGTCTCTTTGCTTGGTCGGCTTTTCACAAGGATGATCTCTTTAGCATGGAGATCGTTCAACACGGCTTTGACTGCCTGTGCGGCGCCGCCGTTACCGAGCATTAAAACTTTTTTTCCGATGACCTGTATGCGATGCTGCCGCAAAGTATAGAGAAATCCGTCATAGTCCGTATTATAGCCGATAAGTCGTCCTTCGTTATGAACGATGGTATTTACGGCGCCGATCCTTTGCGCCTTATCATCGATGCCATCCAGGTAGGGAAGCACTGCTTGTTTATAAGGAATGGTGACATTGATGGCCCGGAACTCTCTTGCCGTCATGAATGTATGAAATTCCTTTTTGTTTAACGGGTACAGATGGTATGTATAATCTGCCAGTTGCTCGTGTATTTCCTTTGAAAAGCTATGTCCTAATGTTTCACCGATAAGACCGTACATTTGCATGTCCTCCTTTGTGTAATAAAAAAAGCATCTTCGATATGGTTAGATGCTTTTTATGCTCCGAACAGAAAATTCCATGATGATGGATCGTTCGGAGCTATGAAAAGATAAAATAAAAAGATACTGCTACATGCATAAAATCACTCTTTCTTGCGTATAGCATATAACAAAGTTTAAAGAATTGCAATAGTTATCTGCAAATACATGAAAGCAAATGTAAAAATTATGAAAATCTGAACATTTTAAGAGTCGCGGGTAATTTTTATGATATACTTATCAGGTAGGAGAAATCGGATGAAGAAATTGGTATGTGTTAGAAATATTGTCTTAGGCGATGGAACGGTTCATATCTGTGTGCCCGTCGTAGCATCTGATATCGAAGAAATTCAGCGGCAATGCGGTTTGATAAAACACCTCCCTTGTGAACTTGTGGAAATCCGTATGGATTTTTTTACATCGCTTGAGGAAGCAAATCTGTGGGAAGCCTTTTATAGGATACGGGATATCCTTTTGGACAAAGCGCTGCTGGCAACGTTTCGCAGCCTTGAAGAAGGCGGCAGCAAACCGCTTTCCGATGAAGCCTATGAGCGCTTGTACACCGTGCTGATAGAGCATCATCTGTGTGATATGATCGATTTAGAGGCGTCACGTCCGCTGCATTTGACGGATGTGCTCCAACAGAAAGCTGAAAAGCAGGGTATTCATACGATTCTTTCCAGTCATGATTTTCAAGGTACGGCACCACGGGAAATGCTGATAGCGCGATTGCTGCAGATGGCAGAGCGAAAAGCGGATATCGTTAAACTTGCCGTCATGCCGCATACGGAAGAAGATGTCTTTTGTCTGATGGATGCGGTGCGATGCGTACATGCGAAGATCTCGCAGCCGGTGATCGCCATGGCGATGGGCGATATCGGCAGAAGGAGCCGCATAGAAGCGGCGAGCTTCAACTCTTGTGTAACATTTGCCTGTGCAGAAAAAACAAGTGCTCCGGGACAGATCCCCTGTGCGGAAATGAGATGTCTTTTGGATGAACACATCGGATGATGCTTCATCAAAAATGATAGATAAGAGAGAGGAAAGGTGAAACGATGTATAAGATTCTTGAGAAGAAATGCCTGAATCCTACCGTTACGCAAATGGTGGTTGAGGCACCGGCAGTTGCGAAAAAGGCACATGCCGGACAGTTTATCATTCTTCGGGTAAACGAAGAAGGAGAACGCATTCCGCTGACGATTGCGGATTATGACCGTGAGAAGGGAACGATTACGATCATCTTTCAGATCGTCGGGGCCACGACGATGCTGTTGAATGAAGTGAGAGAAGGAGAGAGCATTGCGGATTTTGTAGGTCCTTTGGGTATGCCTTCTCATGTGGAAGGGTTTAAAAAGGTATGTGTGATCGGCGGTGGTGTCGGTTGTGCGATCGCCTATCCTACGGCCAAAGCTTTGCATGAAAACGGCTGTGAAGTAACGACGATCGCCGGTTTCCGCAACAAAGATCTCGTCATATTGGAAGATGCTTTCAAAGACGTCAGCGATTCCTTTTATCTGGTAAGCGATGATGGCAGTACGGGAACGAAGGGATTGGTAACGGATGTGCTGGAAGAACTGATCCAAAAAGGCGAACAGTTTGATGAAGTAATTGCTATCGGACCGCTGATCATGATGAAGTTTGTCAGCCTCTTGACGAAGAAGTACGATATTAAAACCGTTGTTTCTATGAATCCGATCATGATCGACGGTACGGGAATGTGCGGCGGATGCCGTCTGACGGTCGGTGGTGAAACGAAATTCGCATGTGTAGACGGTCCTGATTTCGACGGTCATCTCGTAGATTTTGATGAAGCGATGGCGCGTGGCAGGACTTATCAGGATTTTGAAAAGAGAAAACGGGAAGCAGCATGCAATCTGCTGCATAAGGAGGTGCGGTAATATGGCAAACATGTCTCCTAAAAAGGTAGAAATGCCGATACAGCCGGGAAATGTCCGCTGTCATAATTTCGATGAAGTTACGCTTGGCTATACAAAAGAGATGGCGATGGAAGAGGCGAGCCGCTGTCTGCACTGTCCGACGAAGCCTTGTATGAACGGATGCCCTGTAAAGGTGCATATCCCTGATTTTATCGAACAGGTAGCCAAAGGTGATTTTGAAGAAGCTTATCAGATCATTCATGGAACGAGCTCTTTGCCGGCTGTTTGCGGTCGCGTATGCCCGCAGGAAACACAATGTGAAAAGCTCTGTATCCGCGGTATTAAACATGAACCGGTCGCTATCGGCCGTTTGGAACGCTTTGTAGCGGATTATCATATGCATCATGGCAAGGAACATGCGGAGGCGATCGCTTCCAATCATCATAAGGTAGCGATCATCGGATCCGGTCCTGCAGGACTTACATGTGCCGGAGATCTTGCGAATCTGGGATACGAAGTAACGGTATTTGAAGCGCTTCATGTAGCAGGCGGTGTCCTTGTTTATGGGATTCCGGAATTCCGTCTTCCGAAAGAGATCGTCCGCAAAGAGATCGAAGGACTGAAAAATAAAGGTGTAAAAATTGAAACCAATATGGTGATCGGACGTACGATCACGGTGGATGAACTGTTTGAATCCGGTTTTGAAGCGATCTTCATCGGCAGTGGTGCAGGTCTTCCGAATTTTATGAATATGCCGGGGGAAAATTTGAACGGTGTTTACAGTGCCAATGAATTCCTTACGCGCTGCAATTTGATGAAAGCGTATAAAGAGGATGGAGAAACACCGATCCAGCATGCGAAAAAAGCGGTGATCGTCGGCGGAGGAAACGTCGCTATGGATGCCGCACGCTGCGCGAAGCGCTTAGGTGTGGATGAGGTTACGATCGTATACCGCCGCAGCATGGAAGAGCTTCCGGCTCGTAAGGAGGAAGTGGAACATGCTATGGAAGAAGGCATTCAGTTTGAACTGCTGACGAATCCGATCCAAGTGCTCGGTGATGAAAACGGATGGGTAAGCGGTATCGAATGCGTGAAGATGGAACTGGGAGAAGCCGATGCGAGCGGCCGCAGACGTCCTGTGGAAATCAAGGGCAGCAATTTTGTCAAAGAGATTGACTGTATGATCATGGCGATCGGCACTTCACCGAATCCGCTGCTGCGGAAGACGACCGATCATCTGGAAACAAATAAGTGGGGATGCATCGTTGCGGATGAAAATGGCGCAACATCTCGTGAAGGTGTTTTTGCCGGAGGAGATGCGGTTACCGGAGCGGCTACGGTCATTTTGGCGATGGGCGCTGGAAAGACGGCCGCAAAATCCATTGATGAGTACATCCGTCACAAAAATTCTTAATTTGTTTTGAAAGGGATTACATTTTCATGGAAATTATGATATGATGATATCAGGAATAAGTATCTTATTTCTATTCGTAATATTGGCTCTATTACGAAGTTTAAGGTATGCTTCTGCACATATTCGGAAGCATGGGTATTCATCATATCGATTTCCTTTCGATAATTATTAAAGGCACGTTAAACGTGCCTTTAATAATGGTTGTTTATTTTAAAGTTAAGAGTTTCGCCGTTTGCCCTTTTTTATGGAAGATCTGTGCAGCAAGGGGGATAAAAAGATAATAATCGGATATATTTCCAAGCGTCCTATCAGCATAGCGGCACTTAATATGATCTTGGATAAGTTAGAAAACATCGCAAAGCTTCCTAACGGACCGCATAATCCAAATCCCGGGCCGATATTGCCGAGGCATGCGAAGACGGAAGATATCGTCGTTTCGATATCGAAATTATCTAAGGATACAAGAAGAAGACAAAAGGCCATGATGATGATGTAACAGGTGAAGAAACTCATGATCTGATTTACGGTTTCTTCTGCTACGATATGTCCGTTCAATGTGACGGCATTTACTTTCTGCGGATGGATCATACGCTGGATATCCAGTTTGATCTTCTTTACGATGATCATGATTCGGGAAACTTTCACGCCTCCACCGGTAGAACCGGCACAAGCCCCGATCACCATCAGTAAGAGGAGGATTATCTTTGAGAAGGAAGGCCATGTGTTAAAATCGACGCTGGAGAAACCGGTCGTGGTAATGATGGACGCAACCTGAAATCCGCTGTAGCGAAGACAAGTCGCTGCCGATTGATAAAGCGGATAAATATTGATAGCGATGCATATGATGGCAGCGATGACGATGCCGAAATACGTTCGCATTTCCTCATCGCGAAACACATTGCGGTAATTTCGGATCATCAAAAAATAATACAAGTTGAAATTAACGCCGAAAAGCAACATGAAGAGACTGATGATCATTTCACAATATACGCTGTCATAAGCGGCGATGCTGATGGATTTTATCGCGAAGCCTCCGGTTCCGGCAGTAGCGAATGTATTGACGAGCGCGTCAAACAGCGGCATACCGCCGATACATAAAAGAAAGAATTCGATGATGCTCAGACACATATACATCAGATATAGGATCATAGCGCTTTTTTTTAGGCGAGGTACGAGTTTTCCGATCGTAGGACCCGGCGCTTCGGCACGCATGATGTGCATCGTTCGCTCGTTGCTTTTTGGAAGCAGTGCCAAAATAAATACGAGAACGCCCATTCCGCCGATCCAGTGGGTAAAACTGCGCCAGAATAATAGACCGTAGGATAATGCTTCGACATCGATCAGGATGGAAGCCCCGGTGGTAGTGAAGCCGGATACGGTTTCAAAAAAGGCATCGATAAAGCTGGGGATCTCCTGTGACAGATAAAAGGGAAGTGCACCGCAAATAGAAACGAACAGCCAAGAAAGACCGACGGCAATAAGACCGTCTTTGGCAAAGTAGGTCGTTTTTTTTGCACGGATGCATAGCAGAGGAAGCGCAACGATAAGGGTAACGGCGATGCTTAAAAGGAAAGAGGAATATACGCGTTCCCGATATAATAAGGATACGATCAGCGGAAAAACCATCAAGCAAGCAGTTGCCAGAAGAACATATCCCAGCAAATTTAAAATGATGCACCAGTTCAACTTAGTAAGTGCTTTATGCCAGTACATCGTTGATATCTCCCATCTTCAGAATCGTGCTGAAAACAATAACGGTATCATGCAGCTGTATGACGGACTGTCCATTGGCGACACAAGGCTTTCCCTTGTGGGTGATACAGGCGATCAATATACCTTTGCGGAATTTGATCTCGCTTAACGGACGATTCAGAAAGCGGCAGTTTTCTTTGATTCGGAATTCCAAAATTTCCACACGTTCATCCATGATCCGTAGCAGAGATTCCACATTGCTGCCGACGCTGTTTTGCATTGCCCGCACATATTGGATGATCTGATCCGCGGTGATGTTCTTCGGTGTGATGATATTGTCTAATCCCAGTGTTTCGGTCAAAAAGCCAAGAGAGAAATGATTCACTTTCGGAAGGACTTTACAAACGCCCTGATTGGCGGCAAACAGGCTGATGATGATATTTTCTTCGTCGTTATCGGTTAAGGCGATGAAAGCATCCTGCTTTTCCAGTGCTTCCGAACAAAGCAGTTCGTGATCGGTACCGTCGCCTTCTATGATACAGGCTGTCGGAAATGTTTCTGCCAAAAGTAGACAGCGATCTCTGTTTTTTTCAATGATTTTTACGTTCATACCGGAATCGAGCAGAGAGCCGGTCAGATAAAAGGCGATGCGTCCGCCGCCTACGATCATGACATCGCGGATCTTGCGGGAAAAGATCCCGATGGAAGACAGGAATTTTTCTATATCGCGCATGGAACCGCTCAAGGTAATGCGATCATTTTCCTGAATGATCGTGGAACCGTTCGGTGTGAATACTTCCTGATTTCTTTGGATTATACAAAATAAAACGCGGATCTGCGTCCTTTTCACATAGATATCGCTGATTGCTTTGCCGATCAGCGGATTGCCGCTTCTCACTTTGAATTCTGCCATCTCCACTCTGCTTTTCGCAAACGTACTGTGCTTTACCTCATTGGAAAAACGCAAAGCGCCGGCAATTTCCCGAGCGGCCGCCATTTCCGGATTGATATGCATGCTCAGTCTCAGTTCGTCTTTTAAAATAGATAAGCTTTTTATGTATTCAGGATTTCGTATGCGGGCGATCGTAGATCTTGCGCCGATTTTTTTTGCTAATATGCAGCAGATGATATTGAGCTCATCCGCACTTGTCGCCGCTATCAGAATATCGGCCTCTTTGACATTTGCTTCTTTTTGTATATCATAATTGGCACCGTTTCCCTGAATGCCTACAACATCCAGAAGATTCATGGTGCTGTTCAGCACGCGCTGCTTCTCTTCGATGATGGTGACATCATGACCTTCTTTATCTAACTGTTTGGCAAGGGTAAAACCTACTTTACCGTCTCCGACAATAACTATTTTCATAAATGCATCATCCTCTTTTAAAACGATATAATTTTACCATGAATAAAAAGAAAAGAAAGACTAATCATGAAAAAAGTATATAAACATTCATAATGTAGGAACGGCCTTTCGCGGTTTGCTTTTTTTGATCTGTACACGAGGATCAAAAATCGTTGGTACTCTTCGTTTTCGGTTTACATACCTATTTAAAAATTTTTCTTCTGATTTTATAAAAGCGTGAATTTGCGATTGACGAAACGGAAGGAATTGATTATACTGTTTACGTAATGGCAATGATGCAGAGCAGTACCTGTGGAAGATGGCAAAGAGAGCTGATGAATGGTGAAAATCAGAGCATTGGACATGGGGAACTCGCTGTGGAGCTGAGGGATCCGTAAACCTTGCGTTAAAAGGAATGAGTTGCATGCCGATGGTGTGAACTAAGGTGGTACCGCGTAGTTTTGCGTCCTTAGAGAGGGACGTTTTTTTATGCTTGAAAGGAGAATGCATATGAGTTTTGATCATCAGAAAATAGAAAAAAAATGGCAAAAGGTGTGGAAAGAGCAGAAGACTTTTGCCTGTGATACGAAAGATTTTGAAAAGCCGAAATGCTATGTGTTGGATATGTTTCCATATCCGAGCGGAAACGGACTGCATGTAGGACATCCGGAGGGATATACGGCGACCGATGTATTATGCAGGATGCGCCGCATGCAAGGGTACAATGTCCTGCATCCGATGGGATTTGATTCCTTCGGTTTGCCGGCGGAGCAGTTCGCTATTCAAACGGGGCATCATCCGGCGGAATTTACGAAGCAGAATATCGATCATTTTCGGGATCAGATCCAGGCTCTGGGTTTTTCATACGACTGGGATAGAGAGATATCTACGACAGATCCCCAATATTATAAATGGACACAATGGATCTTTTTAAAACTGTATGAAAAAGGGCTTGCCTATGTTGATGAGATCCCGGTAAACTGGTGTCCGCAGTTAGGTACGGTATTGGCGAATGAAGAGGTGATTGACGGAAAAAGCGAGCGCGGCGGCTATCCGGTCATTCGTAAACCGATGCGTCAATGGGTTTTGAAGATCACGGCGTATGCGGAACGCTTGCTGGAAGATTTGGAACTGTGCGACTGGCCTTCTTCAACAAAGGAGATGCAGATCAACTGGATCGGGAAATCTCAGGGAGCCAATGTCATATTTAAGATCAAGGATACCAAGAAAGAATTCACGGTATTTACGACGCGCTGCGATACGCTGTTCGGTGCGACGTATTGCGTAATGGCTCCGGAACATCCGTATGTAGATGAGATAACATCTTCATCGCAGAAAGAAGCGGTTGCTGCATATAAAAAGATGTGCTCTACGAAATCCGATATGGAACGCACGGAGTTAAATAAGGACAAGACGGGGGTGTTTACCGGTGCTTATGCGGTTAATCCGGTAAACGGCAAAGAAATACCGATCTGGATTTCCGACTATGTATTGGCAAGTTACGGAAGCGGAGCGATCATGGCAGTTCCGGCGCATGATACGCGTGACTGGGAATTTGCGAAAAAGTTTGATTTGGAGATCATTCCCGTTTTAGAAGGCGGGGATGTAACGAAAGAGGCGTATACCGAGGATGGTGTACATATCAATTCTGATTTTTTGGATGGCATGGGAAAGCAGGAAGCTATCGATACGATGATAGAGTGGCTGAAAGCGCATGGCTGCGGTGAGGCAAAAACGACGTATAAACTGAGAGACTGGTTGTTCTCTCGTCAGCGTTATTGGGGAGAACCGATCCCGATCATCCATATGGAAGACGGAACGACGAGAACGGTCGATGTGGAGGAACTGCCGCTAGAACTTCCGGAAACGAAGAATTTTCAGCCCAGCGGTACGGGGGAATCCCCTTTGGCGCATTGCGAGGATTGGCTGCATGTGGAAATTGACGGTGTTAAGGGAATCCGGGAAACAAATACCATGCCGCAGTGGGCTGGTTCCTGTTGGTACTATCTTCGCTATATCGATCCGAAGAATCCGGATGCGATTGCGGATGCGGAACTGTTAAAGCACTGGCTTCCTGTCGATCTGTACATCGGCGGTGCCGAGCATGCCGTATTGCACTTGCTGTATGCCCGTTTTTGGCATAAGGTGTTATATGATTGCGGGGTCGTTCCTACGAAAGAACCGTTCCAGAAGCTGTTCCATCAGGGGATGATCCTTGGAGAGAATAATGAAAAGATGTCTAAGTCTCGTGGCAATGTCGTTAATCCGGATGAGATCATCGCATCTCACGGTGCAGATGCGCTGCGTCTTTACGAGATGTTTATGGGACCGCTAGAAGCCGCTTTACCTTGGAATACCAACGGTTTGGACGGTGCCCGTAAATGGCTGGATCGCGTATATCGTCTCTATACGGAATACGATAAGTTCACAACAGAAAACGATGGGAAACTGGATCGTGTGTATCATGCGACCGTAAAGAAGGTGACCGGCGATATTGAAACATTGAATTTGAATACGGCGATTTCACAAATGATGATCTTTATCAACGAATGCTATAAAGCAGATACGATTTATGTGGAATATGCAAAGAACTTCATCAAGATGCTGAGTACATATGCACCACATTTGGGAGAAGAGATCTGGCAGACAGTTTTCCATAATGAGAACTCTATCGCCTATGAACCATGGCCACTTTATGATGAGGCGAAACTGGTAGAAGATGAGATCGAGGTGATCGTTCAAGTAAATGGTAAGCTGCGTGGTAAATTCATGACGGCTGCCGGAAGTGCAGATGCAGATATCGAAGAAAAGGCGCTGACTATCGCTGCCGTAAAAGCACAACTGGAAGGCAAAACCATTCGCAAGGTTTTGGTTATCAAAGGCAGGGTTGTCAATATCGTTGCCAATTAGCGTAAATAAGCGATTCGATCGAGTCGCTTTTTTATGCCGTAAAGTAGGTATTTCTGTATTTGCATGGAAATCCTGATCTATGATATACTGTTTACGTACATTTGGAAGGTGATGAATAGATGGGTAGACATTTTGAAGTGCGGGCTGCAGCGATGCAGAAGACTGCCAATGCGAAAGCTAAGGTATATTCCCGTTTTGGGAAAGAGATATTGATGGCTGCGAAGGCAGGTGTTCCGGATCCGGATATGAATCTGGCGTTGAAAAAGGTGATTGAACGTGCTAAAGCGAATCAGGTACCGGCTGATGTCATTAAGCGGGCGATCGAAAAGGCAAAGGGCGGAACGAGTGAAAACTATGCAGCTGCAACCTATGAAGGATTCGGTGCTGGCGGTGCCGCTACGGTCATCATTGATTGTTTGACGGATAACAACAACCGCACGATCGCGGATTTACGTGCTTGTTTCAATAAATCGCATGCGAAAATGGGTGTTTCCGGTTCTGTTTCCTTTAATTATGAGAAAGTGGGCATTGCCGTGATCGCTTATGAAGATGAAGAGATGATGATGGATACGCTGATCAGTGCGGATGTCGATTTAAAAGATATCGAGATCGAAGACGGTATGATGACGATTACCGTAGAGCCGACGGATTTGCATAAGGCTAAGGAAGCGATCGAAGGGCTGATTCCAGACGTGAAATTTGAAATGTTGGAGCCGACGATGATAGCGAATGATTACGTAGAGCTGGAAGGTGAAGACAAAATGCTGTTTGAGCGCTTGATAGCCTTGCTGGACGATGTGGATGATGTACAGAACGTCTATCACAATGTCAGCAATTTGCATGAATAGAACCTCATAAGAGGTTTTTTTAACATGGCCATACAAATACGAAGAGCTGAGGAACAGGATATTCCTCAGCTGGAACAATTATACAGAAAGCGTGTGTTATATAACGAAAGAAAAGGGATTCCGCAATGGACGCTGCAGGATGTAAAGTGGGAGACCTTATGTCGGACATATCGAATCGGGGACTTCTATATGCTGTTTGATATACAGCTGATCGCTTGTTGTTGCATCGTGGATGTAGATCCGGTATACTGGCCGGGTAGGAAGAAAGGGGATTCTTTGTATCTGCATAAGATTGCAACCGATCCGGACTATGAAAAGCAGGGCTATGGTGATATCATGCTTTCCTTTTTCAAGGAAAAAGGAAGACGGGAAGGATACCCTGATGTGCGTTTAGATGTGAGAGCGCATAAACAAAAGCTGCGTTCTTTTTATGAAAGAAACGGATTTCAGCTTATGGAAGTACGTTCGATATTTCAAGAATATCAGACCGCTTTATATGTGTATGCATTTTGAATCTGATAGGAGATGTGCGTCTGTGATTGCATAATATTTAAAACTTATATATAATATATACTGTTAAGGAGGAAGTTGCTATGTTTAATAATTCCAATTATGAAATTGACAGTTTATCCGAAAGCAAACAGGCAGATTTTCGTAAATATGTATTAAAAACTTTTGGTACGATGGCTTTGGGACTTCTGATCACAGCGATAAGTGCCGTGTTGTTTTTGCGTACCGATCTGGTATTTTATGTGTTCCGTTTTCGATGGTTCCCATTAATTCTTATCGTTGCTCAAATCGCTGTCGTATCTTCTTTCAGCATACGCTTATTTAAATCCAGCGTTAAAACTGTACAGGCGATGTTTTTCTTTTATTCCGTGCTGACGGGATTTAACTTTGCGTTATTAGGTTTGGCTTATACAGGTACGGATATCTCTCTGGCGTTTTTTCTGACTTGTGCATATTTCGGAAGTTTGGTTGCCATTGGCTATACGACCAAGATGGATTTTTCCAAGATCGCGCCGATCATGTTCACGGGGTTACTGATTCTCATCGTATTTAATATCATTGCTTTATTTACGGATATGCAGGGCATGGAAATGCTGATATGTTCTGTGGGTTTGTTGCTTTTTACAGGCATTACGGCTTATGATGCGCAGAAGATGAAGAGAAACTATATTCAATTTGAAGATGATGACTATATGTTACAGCGTTTATCTTTATATTCCGCTTTGGATCTTTACCTGGATTTTATCAATATCTTCATCTATATTCTGAGGATCGTAGGAGACCGCGATTAATAATTTAAAAATAGTATGAAATAAGGCGCATCGATGATGTGCCTTTTTTATGCTGTTTTATAAAGGTGATAAAAAACGAAAGAAGATATTCATCACTTCTTTCGCAGTTTGATCTCATAATATAGGCATACCCACATTCTCGTATATTCTGATAGATGATCCCGAATGGTTCCTTTTGAAGGGCATGCGGTTACATCTCCATGAGGATAAAACTTTTTTGTGAAAAAGGACGCCCGGCGCATATGCGGGGGACTGGTAATGACGAGAAGATGTTTATATGGGAATGCTTCTTTGGTATATTTCAGATTCTCATATGTGTTTCTTGCATGTGTTTCTTTTTGTATGACAGCATCCGGAAGACGTTTTTTTAAATACGTTTCCATGATGTCGGCTTCTTTATAAGGGTTATCGACGGCAGCGCCGCTAACGATGATGACGGGAGCTGTTTGGGCTCGGTATAGTGCAATGGCATGATCACAGCGGTCTGTTAATCTTTTGGATGGGGTTCCATCATTTTTCGCGGGACAGCCTAAGACGAGCATGGCATCATAGGAGGCCTGCAATTTTCCTGATGGCTTGGGAAAGAAAATATAAACGCTTCCCAGCATCAGTATGACGAGTAACGAGATGCAGATCATGATACGTAGATGGGCGGCTGAAGTTCGCTTTGCATCATGGCCGCATTATCTTGAGGGGGAAGAGGATATGCGTATGTCTGTGTAGCCTTCCACTCCATTTTGCGGTAAGCTTCTGGTATTTGATTAAAGCGGCTGGCTATTTTTATATCATGCTTTTTATCTTTTAAATACGCTTTTCCTTTTGCATTGTATGCCAGCAGTCGAACATGATCGAGTGGAGGTAAGCGGTTGATATCTTCCTTTGTCGTCTGCGTTATGAGATGGATCAGTGTTCTGCGAATTCTGGAAGCTGTGTATCGGCGGCATACGCAGGCATGCAGAAAATCATCATAGTTATGATATTTTTTCGCCTGTTTGATCAGGTGGTGTTCAATGCCTTCATCCATCATAAACAATGTCGATAAATACGATGGAGAAAGCGTTAGCAGCAGGTGCTGAATGAGCGGATAATAGCGGTTCATCTGATGTTCATGCGACAGATGGGACGCCATACACGTGACATGGTCGATGCATTCTCCTTTATAAAAGGCATTGCGGATCGCTGTTGCGCTGGCGATGTTTCCGGTTAAAGAAAGGTCGTGATAGCTCGTCGTCCGCTTGATGGAAAGCGGCTGTATCTGTGTGTCTTTCATTGCTTTTATGTAGTTCAGTCCTAAGATATCGTTAGCGTTCATAGTTCCATATAGGGCTTCGTAAGCCTTTACGGGGGATAATCCTTGTGCCATGAGATCCTGATAATCCGTTTCATCGATGAGACAGATGCGCTTTAACGTTTGGATATCATCGATTTCGCTGCCGAAGACGATATCGTTGACACCTGCCAGCTGTAAGGATCTCACAGCGCCTTGCGCGAACCATTTGGCACTTTGCAGCGCATAGGGAAAAGGAAGTTCTATTACGATATCACAGCCGTTGCGTATCGCGGTTTCGGCACGCTGCCATTTGCCGCAGATCGCCGGTTCACCGCGCTGTACAAAATGAGGGCTCATGACGCAGATAAGGATATCGCATCGGGTACGTTTTTTGGTTTCGTCGATATGGTAGCGATGACCGTTATGAAATGGATTGTATTCTGCGATGATTCCGGTAATATGCATGCTGTTCATCTCCTGTTTTATAAATATAGCATACTTGACACAAAACTTCATCTGCTATTTTTTAAATAAGGGAAAAGCTTACAAAAACAGAGAAGTATGCTATGATATTGAAAAGAGGTGAGAGATATGGGTAAGGTGATAAAACAGCAGATAAAATCGCATTATGATCATTTGCCGCTGAGTGTGCTCGTCTTAAAACCCCAAGGTACGCCGCGCGGAGTTTTGCATATCGCTCATGGCATGTGTGAGCATAAAGAACGCTATGAAGAATTTATGAACGAGATGTGCCGCAACGGTTATATCTGTGTCATTCATGATCATCGAGGTCATGGCGAGAGCGTGAGAAGCAAAGAGGATCTGGGATATTTCTATGATGATTCCGGTACGTATATCGTAGAGGATCTTCATCAGGTGATCGTAAAGATGAAGGAGTGCTATCCCGATCTTCCCTATTATTTGTTAGGTCACAGCATGGGGTCGATGGTCGTGCGGACCTATGTGAAAAAATATGATTATGAAATCGACGGATTGATCGTATGCGGATCACCGAGTCGTAATTCGATGGCTCGGCTGGGACGTCTGCTCGTTCGTATTTTGATATCGTTGAAAGGCGAACACTATCGCAGCCGTTGGATACAGAATATGGCCTTTTCTTCTTATGGAAAGAAATTTCACGAGCATAGCGAGCATGCGTGGATCTGTACGGTGAAAGAGGTCGTTTCGGCATATGATCAGGATGAATACTGTAATTTTATATTTACTTTAAATGGGTTTGTGAATCTTTTTTCGTTGATGATACAGACATACGATGATGAGAACTGGATCATGCGTCATAAAGATCTGCCGATTTTGTTTATCGCTGGAAGCGAAGATCCGTGCATCGTCAGCGAGAGAAAATTCCATCAGGCTGTGGATTTTATGAAAAGGCTCGGATACCGGCATGTGCAGAGCAGATTGTATGATGGAAAGCGGCATGAAATATTAAATGAAGATATCCGCTTTCAGGTGTATCGGGACATCGGCGACTGGTTGGAAAGCCTGTGATATTTTTGGTATAAATGTGTCTGGAAGGGTGGAATTAATATATTGACTATTTAAAATCATGTGTGTATAATAGACACGTTAGGCAACGAGGTGATCCGTTTGAGATGGTCAAAGGCACAATTTCTGCAAAGCGAAAACAGGACGATTTCTTTTGATGAAGAGATCTGCTTTGAGGAGTCTGTCTTTGCGAAGATGGATCATATCAGAGGATTGCATGACGTAAGAGTATCAGGAACTGCCCGTTTTGAAGAATTCAGCAATCAGGTAACTGCCGATATTCATGCAGAGGGGATCATGATCGTTCCTTGTTCCATCACGATGGAAGATGTCGAAGTTCCTTTTGAAACATCTTCTGAAGAAGTGTTCGCTTTTGATAAATGCGAACATGAAGATGTTCATGAGATAAAAGGTGATGTCATGGAACTTCTGCCGGTCGTATTTCAGCTGATTTTGATGGAAGTTCCGTTAAAAGTCGTCAAAGAGGGGATCAAGGAATATCCTAAGGGCAAAGACTGGGAAGTTGTCAAAGAAGAGGATTATCAAAAAGAGAAGAGAAAAGAGATTGATCCTCGTTTAGCAAAATTGAAAGAATTTAAAGCAGAAGAATAAGCAGGAGGTACCAACATGGCTGTTCAGCAGAGACGTAATTCAAAGACGAGAAAAGCAAAGCGCAGAACGCATTATAAATTGGCTGCACCTACATTGACGAAATGTCCGGTTTGCGGTGAATACAAGCAGATGCACAAAGTGTGCGAATGCGGTGCGTTCAACGGAAAATCAGTTGTAGAAAAAGCGTAGGAAAGAGTTGTTTAACTCTTTTTTTACTTTATAGGAGGTACTATGAGAACGAGAATCGCCATAATTGCCGTTACATTATCGAAATGGCTGCTGTCTCTTTTGGGAAGAGGAGGCTCCCTTCCCGGAGCGATCGCGTTGAAGATCGATCCTGACTTTTTAAGCAAACTGATCTATCCCGAGCATGTGGTATTGGTAAGCGGCACAAATGGAAAGACCACGACGGCGAATCAGCTGTATGAAGTTTTAAGCAACAATGGATGGAAGACGATTTCCAATTTAAAGGGCGACAATATGAAAATGGGAATCGTTTCTCTCATCGGGTCGCATACCGGTTTTGATCGAAAAGTTCGTGCTGATGCTGTCGTTTTGGAAATTGACGAATTGAATATTCCCCTTGTCATTGATGAAATGAAAGTTTCCGCTTTGATCATGAATAATTTGTTTCGTGATCAAGGAGACCGTTTGGGATCGGTAGAAGCCTTGACGAAGCGCATTGGGGATTCGCTGCGTAACTTTTCCGGACTGCTTGTTTTAAACGGTAATGATGCCAATGTTTCGAGCTTGAAACAATATGCTCCTCATGCGAGAGCCTGTTATTTTGGAGTAGGATGCAGCGAGGTATCGCAGCATAGCGCAAAAGAAGCGGGAGAAGGAAAATTTTGCCCTTCCTGTAAAAAACAGCTGTCCTATACATACTATAATTATGCTCATATGGGAGAATTCATATGTCCCGATTGCGGTTTTGGGAATTTTGATTATGCCGCAAAAGCAGAGAACATTCAAAAGGACGGGAGCTTTACGGTGAACGGTATGCCTTTCACATCTCCGCAAAATGCGCTGTATGCGATTTACAACTGTTGTGCTATCATCGCGTATACCCAAAGCATCGGTATTTGTACCGATGTGATCGTCCGTACATTTGCTTCTTTTGAATTTCGTGCTGGCCGCACGGAAACGATTAACGTGCATG
Source organism: Erysipelotrichales bacterium (assembly GCA_910575705.1). GTDB lineage: Bacteria > Bacillota_I > Bacilli_A > Erysipelotrichales > Erysipelotrichaceae > CAJTFG01. The sequence goes on from CAJTFG010000002.1 coordinate 216,259, forward strand.
GCAAACCGGTAACGATGATGCTGATCAAAAATCCTGCCGGTGCTAATGAGACGATGAAATATATTGAAGATGATAAGGAAATGAAGGATATTGTTATCATCGTAAACGATGCAGAGGGAGATGGACGGGATGTATCGTGGTATTGGGATGCGGATTTTGAAAGGATTATGCAACCGGATGTGGCGCATATCATCTGCAGCGGTCTTAGAGCCTATGATATGGCATTGCGTTTCTTCTATAGTGGTTATGAAGGAGATCTTCAGGTCATAGAAGAGCCGAGTGCCGCCCTTGATCGTCTGTTGGAATATAAAGAGCATGCTTATGTCATGGCGAATTATACAGCGCTTGCTCCAACCAGAGCGCTGTTGGAAAGGAAGGCTCGCTGATGGAACTGAAAATTTTATGGCTGTATCATGATATTAAAGATGTCTTCGGAGATATGGGGAATCTTCAGGTTTTGAAAAAGCGCTGCCATATGCGCGGTATAGATTGTTTCGTCACAACGTGTGGGATAAAAGAAGAAGCGGATATGAGCATGTATGATCTGGTATATTTCGGTACGAATATCACAGGAAAGGATGCGTATGTTTTAGAAGATCTGCGGCAGCGCAAAGATGGCATCGTACAAGCGTTAAACAGCGGTGTATTTTTTCTTCTTATATGCGGTGGTTTTCAGGCGTTTGGCAAGCGTTATCTATATGAAGATGAAACGATAGACGCGCTCGGTGTATTTTCATACCAAAGCGATTATCGAGTCAAGGCTCCGTGTATCGGCAATGTGCGGGTTTCATCTTCTCTTGTAACGCAGGAGATCATCGGTTTTGAAAATCATCCATATCGGATATCGGGTATTACAGATCCTTTGGGGAAGGTGCTGCTTGGAAAGGGAAATGGTGATGGCATGACGGAAGGATATGTGCAAGAGCATGTATTCGGCACAAATCTGCATGGCCCTCTGTTGCCGAAAAACCCCGCATTGGCGGATAAGATTATAGAACTGGCTTTGCAGCGTCGCTATGGGGATGTTGCATTGCAGCCATTGGAAGATCGTTATGAACAGAAAGCGAGAGAAGCTTTGCAGAAGCGCTTTAAAATCGCGTGAGAAGAGAACCTCTTTATGAGGGCTTCTTTTTAAATGCTATAATGAATAGGATGAGAAAGGAGAGTGCCTATGCTGGAATATATATTTGATACTCAGTTTTTAATTGCTGGGGAGCATCTTTGCGAAGATGAGATCCATGACTATATCATGCATAACATCGAGGGTGATTGTCTTTTGGCAGTCGGGGACGAAGAACTCGTCAAGGTACATTTTCACACGAATACACCGTGGAAGGTGTTGGAATACGGTGCAAGTCTCGGTGAGATTTATGATGTGGTCATAGAGAATATGGAACGGCAGGCAAACGGTTTGCCAGGATGAGGTATTATCGCGTTTTGGTTCGTTCTTTTTTGTAAAATGATGAAAATAAGTTGAATAAATACAGGAATCGTGATATCCTAATCATAGATACTTCAAACGGAGTGGGTTATGCCCACTCCTTCATTATGTTAAAAAGGAGAATTTATGGAGCAAATCAAGCGTATTGAAGAAATCGCAAATTCCGTATTGGAAGCACAAAATCTCATATTGTATGAAACATGTTGGCGCAAGGAAGGCAGCATGAAGATCTTGCAGATCGCGATCATGCGGCATGACGGAACGATGGATATCGATACATGTTCTCAGATAAGCGAAGCTATTTCCGCAAAATTGGATGAAGAGGATTTCATTCCTTATGAATACTTTTTGGAAGTATGTTCTCCGGGAGCGGAAAGAGAACTGCGGACATGGGAGGAAGTCGTAGATGCTGTCGGTGAATACGTTTACGTTAAGCTGAAAAATCCGACAGCTGGTATGGATGGTGTCAAGGGAACGCTCATACATGCACAGGATGGATCGTTACAGATGGAATATATGGTAAAAGCAGTGAAGAAGAAAATGGACATTGCATATGACAATGTCGCTAACATACGGTTATCTGTTAAAATTTAGAAAGGAACAAGGGATATGAATTTAAAAGATTTTATGGAGGCCATGCAGGCAATTGAATCCGATCGGAAGTTATCGAAAGAAATTGTTGTTGATGCTTTGCAGGAGGCGCTGGCAAAAGCGTTTCGTAAGCATATTGAAATACCGGATGCATTAGTGCGTGTCGATATTAACGAACGCAGTGGTGATATTCACGTTTATCAACAAAGAAGCGTTGTAGAAAATGTGGAAGATGATGAGCTGGAAATTTCTTTGAAGGATGCCAAAGCGATCAAGGAAGATTATGAACTTAACGATCTGGTGGATACGGAAGTCAGTATTGCTAATCTCGGGAGAGCTGCGGTCATATTAGCGAAAAATGTTATGAAGCAGAAGATCCGCGAGGCGGAAAAACAAGTCGTTTACGATGAATATTGCGATAAAGTGGAAGATATGGTCATCGGTCTTATAGAATCTGTAGAAGAGAAGTTCGTTGTTGTCAACATAGGAAAAACGCTGGCGTTGATGCCGAAGAACCAGCAGATCCCGGGTGAGCGGTATCGTGACGGTGAGAAGATCCGCGTCGTTATTACCGAGGTAAATAAAGAGACGAAGGGAGCGCAGGTGATCGTATCTCGCAGTGATGCCACATTGGTGAAGCGGCTGTTTGAGAAGGAAGTTCCGGAGATCTTCCAAGGAATTATCGAAATCAAGGCGATTGCGCGTGAAGCAGGGGAACGCACGAAGATGGCGGTATATTCTAAAAATGAGAATATCGACCCGATCGGTGCCTGCATCGGTCCAAGAGGACAGCGTGTACAGGTAATCATAGAAGAACTCGGCGGCGAGAAAATCGACATTTTTGAATGGAGCGAAGATGTGACGGAGCTTATAAAAAATGCGTTAGCGCCGGCGGAGGTGTTAGCGGTCATCCCTAACGAAGAACGCAAAAACGGTTTATTGGTCGTCGTGAATGATTCACAGCTTTCTTTGGCCATCGGTAAGAAAGGGAAAAATGCCCGTCTTGCCGTTAAGCTTACCGGAAATAAAATTGATATCAAATCTGAGACGGATATGGCGGCAGCCGGCATTGACTGGAAAGAAATCGCCATAAGGCAGCGTGAGGAATTCATCCGTCTTCAGGAAGAAGAGCGTTTAAGAAAGCAGCTGGAGATTTTTGAGGAAAATAATCGTCCACAAGAAAACGTTTCTGTAGAAGAGGCTGATTTTGCATATCGCGATGTAGAGATCGAAGAAGTTGCCGATGAGGAAGAAGTGCTGAAAGAGGATCACAAGGCAGTGATAGAAGAGATAAAACCGGAAGAGAAAAAGGAAACGGATCTGGAAAGAGCTGCTCGTATCGCAAAGGAAAAACAGCGTCAGGAAGGCCTTAATATCAAAGAGAAACAAACATATGTATCCAAGTTTGAAGATATTGCGGGTGCACCTGTGAAACAGGAAGAAAAGCCATCTTATAAGAAGGCGAAAAAATATGAGGATAAAGAAGAACCAAAACGCAAGGCAACATTTGATCTGACGAACAAGGATTATGAGCTGAAGCCGATCTATTCGGAAGAAGAGCTGGAAGAGATCGCAAATCAGGAACAGCAGGAAGCAGAGAATGATTGGATCAATGATGATATCGATTTCGATGAATACGATAAGTATTACGAAGAATAAAAAGGAGAAGCGTATATGAAGAAGATACCGATGCGTAAATGTGTCGCTACGCAGGAACAATGTCCTAAAAAAGAATTGATCCGCATCGTGCGAACTCCTGAGCGGAAAGTGGAGATCGATATTACCGGAAAGATGAACGGGAGAGGTGCTTATTTGAAAAAAAGCCTAGAAGCTGTGGAAGCAGCGAAGAAACGCAAGGCATTAGCACGGGCACTGGAATGTGAGATCCCCGATGAAATTTATGAACGGTTAGCGGAGATGTTTGTCAATGAGTAATGTAGCTGGGGTTCTCGGACTTGCTCTCAGAGCACGAAAAGCGGCTTTTGGCGAGCAGGTTCTGAAGAGCATTCAGGGACAGCACGCCAAGCTGGTGGTTATTTCGGATACATGTGGGAACAATACGAGAAAGAAGCTTGTTGATAAATGTTCCTTCTATCATATTCCTTATATTTTTATTGAAGATGATATCATAAGTCAAATATCCGGCCGAGGGAATCGGAAATCCATCGCGATATTGGATCAAGGCTTTGCCGATAGCATACAGGGTTGTTTGAAAGGATAGGTGATTATATGCCAAAAACACAGCATAGAAAAGGAAACAGGAGACCGTCGAATAATAATCGTTATAAGAATAATAATAATTCGGTACCGAAGAAGCGTGAAGAGGTAAAAGAACTGGTTTATCATGGACCGATGAGTGTCGGAGAGCTGGCGGCTGCGCTGAACCGCAATGCCAGTGAGATCATAAAACTGCTGTTTATGATGGGAACGATGGTTACTATAAATTCAACGCTGGATGATGAAAACATCGAGCTTGTCTGCATGGAGTTCAATGTAGAATGCCGTAAGGAGATCATCATTGAAGAAGATGATTTAGAGGAACTCATGAACGAGGAAGAGGATGAAGCTCTGTTAAAAAGCCGTCCACCGGTAATTACGATCATGGGACATGTCGACCATGGAAAGACGACGCTTCTGGATACGATTCGTAAGACGCATGTAACAGAGGGGGAATTCGGCGGCATCACCCAGCATATCGGGGCATATCAGGTAAATGTCAGTGGAAAATTGGTTACTTTTTTAGATACGCCGGGTCATGAGGCTTTTACGGCTATGCGTGCCCGCGGAGCTAAGGTTACCGATGTTGTCGTCATCGTGGTAGCTGCCGATGACGGTGTTATGCCACAGACGATGGAAGCGATCGACCATGCGAAGGCAGCTGGTGTTCCGGTTATTGTAGCTGTGAATAAGATCGACAAAGCAGAAGCCAATCTGGACCGTATTATGGGCGAGATGAGCGATCATGGTATGATGCCGGAAGAATGGGGCGGTGATACGATCTTTACGAAGATCTCCGCAAAATTCGGAGACGGTGTTCCGGAATTGCTGGAAACGATTCTGGTATTGAGCGAAGTAGAGAATTTCCGTGCCAACCCGAATAAAATGGCAAGCGGAACGGTTATTGAGGCTAAACTTGATAAAGGGCGAGGCCCGGTGACGACATTGCTCGTACAAAGCGGAACGCTGCATACGGGAGATGCGGTCGTTGTCGGAACTGCCTTCGGGCGTGTCCGTAAGATGGTGGATGACCGTGGACGAGAGATCAAAGAAGCTCGTCCTTCTACTCCGGTAGAGATTATCGGATTGAACGATGTTCCGATCGCCGGAGATGTGTTTAAGGCATATGATCATGAAAAGAAAGCTCGCCAGATTGCGGAAACACGTCTTTCTAAGCGCATTGATCAGGAACGCAATGCTAGCTCCGCTATGTCATTGGATGATTTGGCCCGTCAGATCGAACAAGGGGAAGTTCAGGACATCAACGTCATTATCAAAGCCGATGTACAAGGATCCGCAGAAGCGGTAAAAGCAAGCATGGAAAAACTGGATGTCGATGGTGTTCGCGTCAATGTCATCCGTTCTCAGGCTGGTGGAATAACAGAGTCCGATATCATGTTAGCCAGTGCATCCAAGGCGGTAATTTACGGTTTTAATGTGCGGCCTAACGCCATGGTTCGTAAAAAGGCGGAAGAAGAAGGTGTGGACATTCGCCTGCATAATATCATCTATAAGGCATTGGAAGAGATGGAAAGCGTAATGAAGGGAATGCTGGCACCGGTATACGAGGAAGTCGTGATCGGTCAGGCCAATGTTCGTCAATTGTATAAGGTATCCAAGATCGGTACGATTGCAGGATGTATGGTAACAGACGGTAAACTGAAAGCGGAATGCAATATTCGTCTGATTCGCGACGGTGTCGTTGTATATACGGGACGTCTTGCTTCTTTACGCCGCTATGAAAATGATGTGAAGGAAGTCCAAAACGGCTTTGACTGCGGGTTGACGATCGAGAATTACAATGATATCAAGGTAGACGATATTATTGAAGCTTATGAAGATCAACAGGTAGAAGCGGTATAATACGGTGATGTTATGACATTGAAAGCAGATAGGATAAGCGGTATCATTCAGAAGGAAGTTTCTGAGATTATTCAGTTTTCTTTGAAAGATCCCAAAGTAGGGTTTATTACGATAACGGATGTTCGTGTGACGAATGATTTATCGATTGCTAAGATATACGTTTCTTTCCTCGGACAGGATGCCCGTAAGGAAGCGGGAATGAAAGCGCTGGAACGTTCAAAGGGATTTATCCGCAGTGAGCTCGCGAAGAGAATGAGCATTCGCAAGGTGCCTTCTTTAGTGTTTTTGGCAGACGATTCGTTGGAAAAAGGAAATAAGATCGAAAAGATTATCGCAGATATTCATTCAAAATAAGGAGAGCAGGCAAATGCCTGCTCTTTGTTTATCATTTAGGATCTATGGGACGATGTTGATAATAATAAACCGCAAGCTGTGTGCGATCCCGAAGTTCCAGCTTATCTAAAATGATACTGAGATAATTACGGACAGTTCCTTCACTGAGAAATAAGGTTTCTGCGATTTCTTTATTATTCAAGCCTTTTGCGACTAATATGGTAATTTCCATCTCTCGGCTGTTTAAATTATCGATGGGAAAAGATTCCTTTTGCCTCCACAGATCAGGAATGCGAGTGATGATTTCCGTATTAAATACATTTTGTCCCATATAAACAGCTTCCAAAGCCGGAAGTATGCAATCGTAATTCTGTTTCAGGATATATCCTTTTACCCCCATCTGTAAAGCCTTGATGATATATTCGTCATCACGAAAGGTCGTCAAAAACAAAATTCTCGCTTGGGGAAAGGAGGAGAGGATCTGCTTGCTGGCATCTACACCGTTTATCGTTTCCATACGTATATCCATCAGCAGGATGTCGGGGCGGTGCTGTTCATAGAGCTTTATAGCTTCCGCCCCGTTATTTCCAGTCGCACACACGTGGATCCCCTTTGACGAAAGAATCGTTTTTAACGAGCTGCAAACGAGCTTGTCGTCGTCAATGATGATGATTTTCATGGCGCACCTCCTTAGGAATGGTAATAAAGATCTCAAAGCCGTTTTTCGTATTGCATCGGAAATAACCATGCATTTCCTGTACGCGGCTGCGCATGCTTTTTAATCCGATTCCTTCATTTGATATATGGATGTCACTACCGTTATCGCGTATGATCAGCTGATAGAAGACAGGCTGTTCTCTCAGCAGAATCTCTGCGGTATCGGCATTGGAATGTTTTATGATGTTGTTCATCGCTTCTTTGACGATAGAGATGATGTGAAAGGTATGATTATCCGGAAGGTAACTGGCGATATCGTATGTGAGGGTAATTGGACATTTTGCGAATGCTTGAGTGAGTTTTTGAAGTTCTGATTCCAGATCGATTGATTCCTTATACATATCATGAATGCTTCGCCGTATGGAATCAAGACCGGTGGTCAGTGTTTTTTTAATGTCTTGCAGAGGTTCTATGAGCGTTGACTGTTCATTGATCGTCTGCAATGCCCCGATTTGCAGAAGAGAACTGGATAAGAGATGTCCCACGGTATCGTGAATATCCGTTGCAATGCGGTTTCGTTCATGTAGGATCGCGATATGTATTTCCTGATTTTGACGAATCATGAGCTCTTTGTTTTTTTGTGTCACGAGGATGTTCAGCTCCTCGGTAGCGTCTCTTTGTATCTGATAGGCTTTTTGCAGCTGCTGAGAACGTGTTGATTTTTGTTTTAGTATGACAGCGGGGAAAAAGGACAGTGCCACGATGATAATGGTAAGCGGGTGTTGGAATATCTGCACGAGTATCGGTAGCAACAGAAGTCCGGATAGCAAAGCCTGTTTTGGCAAAAACCAGTCATACATCAAAATGGGAAGATAATATAGGAATTGGATGTTGCTGGCGGAGAAGAAGAGGTATAGAACTAATAAAACGGTGTTTTCCGTTCTTGCAGGGTAAAGATAGCGAAAGCCGCTGATACAGATGGCCGACAGCAATGGTACGATGCTGAAATGGGTAAAGGAGAAAGAAAAGTTGATTAGCAGACAAATGCTTAAAAGAATAAATTTATCGGATAAATATGCCATATATTGGTCTCCTTTGTCGAGATAAATTTTATCATGTCTGAGCGATGACAACAATATAGAAATAGGAAAAACTCATGACAATTGTCATTCTCGTTTGTTCATTTTATCACTATAAAAAAAGAGGGCTTCTCTTTATAATAATGTCAGTGAAGGAGGTATTTGTATGATCATTCAGATAGATAATTTGGTAAAGCGCTATAAGAGCTTGATTGCTTTGGATCACTTTCATCTGGAAGTGGAAGAAGGAGAGATACTGGGATTGTTAGGACCCAATGGCAGCGGCAAGACCACTGCTATCAACTGCATGCTGTCGCTTTTAAAGTATGATAAGGGGAGCATTCGCATATTCGGCCGTGATATGACGGCGGAAAGCTATGATATTAAGCGAAATATCGGCATCGTCATGCAAAATGTAGCGGTTTTTGATACGCTGAGCGTAGAAGAGAATATCGCCTATTTCTGCAGTTTGTATATCAAAGACAGGTGGCTTTGCAAACAATATGTAGAAGAGGCGATCCGTTTTGTTGAATTGCAGGAATATCGGAAATTTCGTCCATCTAAACTGAGTGGGGGATTGCGACGTCGTCTGAATATTGCCTGCGGGATCGCACATAAGCCCAAGCTCGTCATATTGGATGAGCCGACGGTAGCGGTGGATCCGCAGAGCCGTAATAAGATTCTGGAAGGTATCCGTAAGTTGAATCAACAAGGGGCCACGATCATTTATACAACTCATTATATGGAAGAGGTTGAACAGATCTGTACGAGGATCGTTATCCTTGATAAGGGAAAACAGATTGCGGAAGGAACGGCTGAACAATTGAAAGCGATGATCACCTTAAAAGAGAAGATCGATATTGAACAGATCGCATTAGACGAACGTCAGCTGCAGGCGATACGGGAACTTGCCAATGTCTTTGATGTTGTGTATAACCAATCGCATTTGCAAGTGAAGTTTACGAAGGGAAAGCAAAACCTTATGAACCTCTTGGATTATCTGAAACAGGAAGATGTGCCATTTGGGAAGGTGTATTCTCAGTTGCCGACGTTGAATGATGTCTTTTTGGAGATTACAGGCAAGGGACTGCGTGACTAGAAAGGAAGAGGTGTATGAATGTATTTAAATATTGCTTTTTGGCTACGATGAGAGGGAAAACACTGCTTTTTTGGAATTTGATCTTTCCGATTATCCTTTCTACTTTTTTCGGATTGACGCTTCCGAATGCCTATAAGACGGAAACGTATGAAACGATTCCTATCGCTGTTATAGATAATGAAGCTTTTAAAGAGGATATATCGTTTCGAGAAACGCTTGCGGCGGTAGAACATTTAAACGAACCGATGTTCAAGATAACTTATACTTCTCTTGAGGAAGCCGGTGATCTGCTGGAAAGCAAAGAGATAGCGGGGATCATTGAAAAGAAAGATACGTTTCATATATATGTAAAAGAAAAGGGAATCCAACAGACCATCCTTCAGTCTTTCATGGATACGTATATGCAGACAGACAGTCAGTTAACAAGACTGCTGCAGGATACGGACAGAAACAAGATCATGGAAAGCATACGGGCAGATGTATCGTATATTGCGGCTGAGCGGCAAAACGATCAAGAGTTAAGCAGTGTATTTTTCTTTACTATCATTGCCATGTGCTGTTTATACGGTGGCTTTATTTCTTTGAATATCATTCAGAAGGTACAGGCGAATCAGTCGGATCTAGGGGCGCGGAATGCTGTTTCTCCTTTTTCAAAAACAAAAATGCTTCTGATAAGTTTCTTGATCTCTTACAGTATTGATTTTGTCATATTGATGATCATGATGGGGTATATAACCTTTATATTAGGTATAGACTTTGGAACTTATACGGGTTATATCCTTCTTTGTATCGCTGTCGGTATATTGGCAGGGAACAGCTTGGGTACTCTAATCGGTGTATCCATCGTAAAAAAGGAACATACGAAGATTGCCATTCTAACATCAGTTACCTTGTTTTTATCCATGTTGAGCGGGATGATGTTCATTCAGATGAAATACTTTATCGATACGTATCTGCCGGTCATCAGCAGGATCAATCCCGCCAATATGATTACGGATGCTTTGTATTCGCTTTATTACTATGGGGTCTGTGAGCGCTATTTTATGAACTTGGCTTCACTTTTGGTATTTGCGATCTTCTGTTATACACTTTCTTACCGGATGATAAGGAGGAAGCAATATGCAAGTATTTAGACTATATTTTAAAGTACTGCGCCAGATGTTTCGATCCATCATGTTGTATATCCTTACTTTTTCGTTTATATTTATCGCCTTTATGCTGTATTATCGACAAGATGGATCACAGCAGGAGTATGCATCGGTAAAAGCAAAGGTAGCCGTACTGGATTATGATCATTCCAAGCTCAGTGAAGAACTTGTCGATTTCTTAAACCGGGAGATGGAAGTGGTGACGATAGAAAATGATGAGGAAGCCTTGCGAGAGGCTTTGTTTTTTGATCAGATCCATCTTGCGGTTACAGTGCCGAAAGGGTTTGAAGATGATTTCCGCAAGCATGAGGCGCAGTTGGATACGCAGATGAAGCCAGATGCTGTCTATGGCTTTTTAGCACAGCATAAGATTACTTCGTATTTGGATAAGGTTCGTGTTTATATGGACTGTTCGCCACAGAAGGATTTTTTTGAAATCGATAGCTTCGTTCAAGAGGATCTGCAGCAGAGTGCATCGGTATCTTTGTATGAAAAAGGCAGTTCCTTTCATGAAAGCGAGCAATTTGAAAGGAATTCGCTTACGACATTTTTCAATTATCTGACCTATATGTTTTTAGCGATTGTCGTATTGTCGGTAGGAATGGTCATGGGAGAATTCAATAGGGTAGAAGTACGCATGCGCAATATCGTTTCTCCACTGCATTCGATATCGTATAACTTGCAGCTTTTGTTAGCTAATCTTTGTTTTTGCATAGGCTTATGGCTCTTCTTCTTGATCCTTATCTTTCTTATCTTACCTGCTGCGATGAAAACGATGGAAGGATTTCTATATGCCTGCAATTCCCTTGTTTTCATGATCGTCTGCCTGGGGTTATCTTATTTGATAGCTGCGCTGTTCAGCAATGTCCGTCATTCGGAAGATGCGATCAACGGTATCGCCAATATCATCTCACTTGGTTCCAGCTTTTTATGCGGCGCCTTTGTACCGCAGGCGATATTGAGCAGTGACGTTCTGATGGCAGCCAGTTTTACACCGGCATATTGGTATATTCGCTTTAATAATGAAGTATCTGCATTATCCGCACATGCAACGGAAGCGATCGGTAGTTTATTGGGATACATGGGGATCGAGATCTTATTCGGGATCACCTTTGTCGTTCTTGCTATGGCGGTAACTAAGAGCAAGCGAAGTTCTAAAGAATTGTAGGATATAAAGAAAAACCGATTTTCAAAATCGGTTTTTTAATTCTTTGTGATATTTTCTAATTTTTCTTTTAGCGGAACCAATGTATTGCCGATCCGATAGATGATATCCATGATGAAAGGAATAGCAATGCCGCCCCCGATTAAAAACATCGTTTGCAGAAAGTTCAGCGGGTACAGCATAAACAATTCATGTCCGAATACGATTGCGGTAAAGAAAAGAACGGTCATGGAAAGGAAGATTAACATTCTCTTCTTTGTAAAAGGAGTACATACGCGGTGTAATACGATCAGTCCGCTGATACCCGTGAGGATGACGCACATGGTCGATGTTGCCTCATCACTGAAGGTAAAGAGAAACCGTAGGATATTGACATAGAGGATACTGAGAATAACCGTAAGAGCGCCGGGAAAGGCACGGGTAAGAACATTGATCAGGAAATTGCCTTCTACGCGGTTGTAGTTGTTTTCCAGAGCCAAGAAAAAGGAAGGAACACCGATCGTCAATGTAGATATTAATGTGAGCTGGATCGGTGCATAAGGATATTTGGCACTTAAAAACAAGGTAAGGATAGACAGTAGGACGGAATATGTAGTTTTCACTAGAAAAAGGGAAGATGCACGCTGAATGTTATTGATGACCCGTCGTCCTTCTGCGACGATATATGGGACGTTGGCAAAGTTGCTGTCTAAAAGGACGAGATTTGCGACATTTTTTGCGGTTTCACTGCCGCTCGCTACGGCGATAGAGCAATCTGCTTCTTTCAATGCCATAACATCATTGACACCGTCTCCGATCATAGCAGTAACGTGTCCCTGTTCTTTTAAACAGCATATCATCTGTTTCTTTTGTTCCGGTGACACCCGGCCGAAGATCGTGTAGCGGCGAACCGCGTCGTTTATATCTTCCTCCTTTAAGGTAGATGCATCAATGTAACGGTCGCAGTTGTTTATCCCTGCTTTTCTGGCGATCTCATGTACGGTAGCCGGATCATCGCCGCTGATCACTTTGATATCTACCCTTTGCTTTTTGAAGTAATCCAGAGTAGATATTGCTTCTTCACGGACAGGATCGCTTAAGGATAGGAAAGCGACTGCCCGAGCATCATCGGGGATCTTTCCATCCTTAATCATAGCGCTGCTGTAGGCGAGTGTAAGGATACGGTAACCGCGCTCTGCTTCCTGATGCATGGTTTTAAGGATATCTTTATCACTGTGTGCACAAACGAAACGATAAGCACCGAGGATATACGTTCCTTCGTTTTCAAAACTGACCGCGCTCAACTTGCGGGCACTGGAGAAGGGAATTTTAACAACTGGGACCATGGAGGTATCCTTTTCGATATAGCTGCGGATAGCATAAGAAGTGGAATTTTCATCGGCCAGATGATGCACTAAATTGGAAATTGCTTTTTGATGATCGTTTCCATCGAGGCTGACGATGCTTTCTACCTGCATCTCTCCTTTGGTGATCGTACCGGTTTTGTCCAGACACAGCGTATCGACACGAGCGAGCGTTTCAATGCAATAAAGCTCCTGTACGAGTGTTTTGCGTTTTGCCAGATGAATCGTTCCGACCGCCAATGCAACGCTTGTCAGCAACACGAGACCTTCGGGGATCATACCGATCAGAGCGGCGACGGTAGCCAATACCGATTCCTGAAATGTATACTCCTGAAAATGGTATTGTTTTAAAAACAGCAGGATCCCTAACGGAATAATGATGATACCGATGGATTTGATGATGAAATTAATGGAATCACGGAGCTGCGATTTGTGTTTTTTCTGCACTTTCACATCACACATGATTGTCTGTGCGTAATTGTCTTTCCCGACATGCTCGATTTGCAAGACACCGTTTCCGCTTATGACAAAGCTGCCGGAATACAGCGCATCGCCCGGCTGTTTGGATATGATATCGGATTCTCCTGTGACAAGTGCTTCGTTTACTTCCAGCCTACCATCTTTCAAAATGGAGTCGCAGCATACTTGTGAGCCGCTCTTTACGAGCATGATATCGTCTAAGACGAGTTCATTCATATGTAATGTGCATTCTTTTCCATCGCGTATGACCGTTGCGGTAGGCTCTGTGATCAGGGATAATTTGTCGAGTATTCTCTTAGAGCGTATTTCCTGTATGATTCCGATGATGATATTGCATAGGATCGTACCTAAAAAAAGGAGATTTTTCCATGAACCGATATAAATGATCATTCCTGCCAGCACGATATTGATAAGGTTGAACAGTGTCAGCAAGTTATCTTTTAAGATCGTCTGATAGGATTTTGTAAGCCGAGGGATTTCCTCGTTGTACAGATGGTTTCTTTTGCGTTCTTCTACTTGCGAACTTTGCAACCCTTTTTTTATATCGGGAGTATAGCGTACCGGCTGCTGCGGCATATCATCACCTCTTTTATTATTATAACAATTTTCTTACGGCTTTACCTTACATTTCCGTAATTTTTATAAGGGATAAGCACAGGAAACCGAAAGTTTGCGCATATCTTGGAAATCCTTCACATATTCTTTAATGAGGTAGATACATGATGAAAAAATTAATGATATCGCTGTTATCGCTTTTGGTATGTCTGGGGATGTACATGGCACCGTTACATGCGGAAAGCGAGAAGGAAGAATCAGCGGAAGGTGAAGAGACTGCTGTTGAATTGGCAAAAAACGCAAAGGCCGCGTATTTGATGGAATATAGCAGCGGAAAAGTGATTTATGCCCATAATGAAACAGAAAAGCTATATCCTGCATCCATGACGAAGATGATGGGGCTTTTACTTATCTATGAATCGCTGAATAACGGGAAGATCACTTGGGATGATGTTGTGACGGCAAGCGAACATGCATCGAGCATGGGCGGCAGTCAGATTTTTTTGGAACCCAATGAGACGATGACCGTACGGGATCTGGTAAAGGCGATCAGCATTGCTTCTGCCAATGATGCGATGGTCGCTATGGCGGAGAAGGTAGGAGGAACGCATGAAGGCTTTGTCGACATGATGAATAAAAAAGCCAAGGAATTGGGATTGGAAAATACGCATTTTGTCAATGCGACCGGACTTCATGATCCTGAACATTATTCTTGTGCCAAAGATATGGGGATTATCGCGCAAGAGCTCATCCGTGTCGGCGATCAGGATCTGCTGGATATTACCGGTACCTACGATGCGTACATTCGGGAAGACAGCGATCATAAATTCTGGCTGGTAAACACGAATAAGCTTTTAAAGCAGTATGAAGGCGTGGATGGCTTGAAGACGGGGTTTACTCAGGAAGCGATGTCGTGTATTACCGTTACGGCAAAACGCGATAATCTGCGTCTGATTGCCGTGGTTATGGGAGAACCGAGCAGTAAGGTGCGCAATGAGGAGATCAAGCAGATGTTGGATTACGGGTATTCTATTTATGCGCAGGATACCCTTATGCCGGCAGGGACGGTATTGGAAGAGCGTTTGTTTGAGAACGGAAAACCGAACAAAGCGAATTTGGTCACTACCGAGGATCTGATGTATGTATATGAAAAAGGGAAGCAGACGACAGAGTCCTCACGGGATATCGTCATAACGAAAAAAGAACTGCCGTATACGGCAGGAGAAGTGATCGGTACAGTGACGGTCACGATGAGCGACGGCTTTGTCATTACTTCGGATATTACCGTGGATACGGACATTCAGCCATTGGAATATTTGGATATTTTTATGAAGGCATTTCAGGATTTCTTCTTATGAAACAATGCAGCAGGTATGCATTGTTTTTTTGTCGTATTTCTTCTAGCTTTGTCGATTATCCACAAAGGGTAAATGAATCGTGATACGATACACGGCGGAGGGATGTAAACATGAAACACCAACTAGTGGATGGCGTACTGTATTTTTATTTTTATGGTGATCTGGATAATCTGACAGTATGCAATCTGAAGCAGATATGCATTGATCTGATTGAAAAATATCAGCCAAAGACCGTGAAGCTCGATTTTGAAGAAGTCACCTTTGTGGATAGTACGGGGATCGGCTTTGTATTGGCAAGATATAAACAGCTGTTGAAGATGCACAGTGAATTGATCATTTGTAATTTATCGAAACAGAACATGGCGCTGTTTCGTATGTCTGGGATTTTTCAAATCATGAAGTATGAAAGAAATGGGGTAAAACTATGAATGAAATGACACTTATATTTAAAAGCTGTCTGGAAAATGAAGCATTTGCCAGAACGAGTGCGACTGCATTTCTGATGCCTTTGAATCCCAATGTAGAGGAGCTTATGGAGATCAAAACGATATTAGCAGAAGCCGTTGTCAATTGCATGATCCATGGCTATGAGGGAAGTGAAGACGGAAATATTACGGTAC
Source organism: Erysipelotrichales bacterium (assembly GCA_910575705.1). Classification (GTDB taxonomy): domain Bacteria; phylum Bacillota_I; class Bacilli_A; order Erysipelotrichales; family Erysipelotrichaceae; genus CAJTFG01. The sequence continues at coordinate 232,208 of CAJTFG010000002.1, forward strand.
ATATACGTTACGAAGGCAATGTGGTAGATATATGTGTGCGTGATGAAGGATGCGGGATTGAAGATATCGATCTTGCGATGCAGCCTTTGTATACGACCAAAGAACATCTGGAGCGTTCTGGTATGGGAATGACGATCATGGCAACGTTTGCGGATGAATTTCATGTGACCTCAACGCCGGGAAAAGGAACAGCGATATCCATTAAGAAAATATTACATGACACTCACGAAGACAGCAGATAACGAAGATCTGATTGCGGCGATTCAGGGAGGAGATATGCATGCCAAGGAGATCTTTGTGGAAAAGAATTCTCCGCTTATCTATTCCATTATAAAACGGTTTTCAAAAAACAGGGTATCGATGGATGATCTGTATCAGATCGGCTGTGTAGGGCTTATGAAAGCATTAAATAATTTTGATCTGAAGTATCAGGTAAAGTTTTCCACGTATGCCGTACCGATCATCATGGGAGAGATCAAACGATTTTTCCGTGATGATGGCAGTATGCGTGTATCACGTTCCTTAAAAGAAGGATATTTGAGTATGTGTAAATGCAGGGATGAACTGATGCAGAAGTTGGATCACGAACCTACTTTTCAAGAGATTGCAAAGGCCATGTCCTTAGAAGTGGGGGATGTGATCCTCGCTTTCGAAGCTAATCAGTTCATTTATTCTCTGGATGAGCCGATCTATGAAAACGACGGTTCTCCGATCCATTTAGAGGATAAAGTCCCTAGCAAGGCGCAGGATGTTGTGATGAAGTTGTCTTTGGATGCAGAGATACAGAAGCTGGAACAGCGGGAGCGCTTGCTGCTTCATTATCGCTATGAGTGCAGCATGAAGCAGGATGAGATTGCCAAGCGGATGGGAATATCACAGGTTCAGGTATCACGGCTGGAAAAAAGGATATTGGAAAAGCTGAAGCATCGTCTGATAAACACTTAGATACGATTTTCTAAGTGTTTTTTTGACAGATGTATGTGATTTTTATGTTATCGGCAGTGGATCCCTCGTATTTTACGTACTTTTGTATAACTTCGTATACTCATCATGTACATATTTTGATATAATATAACTGCATGATTTATAGATTATATTTTTTATTTAGAAGGGATTGACTGTATGGCATTAGAGAATTTATATGCGTTGAATCCATCTGAGATTGCGCTGATTTATAAAGATCTGGCTGAGAATTTCTATGATGATGAACTGTATGCTACCGTTTTTCCGGATGAGGAATACCGCATGCAGGCACTGGAAATCTTCTTTAAAGAATACATACGCGGTATGATGCCGTATTGTACCTTTTATGCAGACAGCGCACAGCGCATTTCGGTAATGGTGGTATTTGATTCGCGCAAGTGTCAGCAATTTTCTTATATGAGGCGGATGGCAGGAATGAATCTGCGCATGACAAAGCTATTTAATGCGGATCCCGCAGCATTATTCAGAGCGATAAAATATTGGGATATGTTCACGAGCAGATGGACACGGAATTTTGTGAATAAGGATTACTTTCATTTAGATCTTTTGTATACAAAGAAGAATTTTCGAATGCAGGGATTGGCCAGCAAGATGCTCATTGAACTGATTCGAGATGCACAGCATCTGGAAATGGATGTTACGATGGAAACGCATGCTAAGGATAATCTGATGTATTATCAGCAGTTCGGCTTTGTCCTCATGAATACGATCTCGCTTACGGATATTAACTTGAAGCAGTATTGCCTGATGATACGCAATGACAGGAAGTGATTATATGGAGCTGAGAGAGCGCATTCAAGATTTTTGGACGTACTTTACGATTATTCAACGGGATCTCGAAAACGATCTTTTGCATCATGATGAGGAGTGTCTTCGGCAGCATCTCAAAGAGTGCAATGAGAGGGTCGCGGCTATCAGCGGCGGCAGCATAGAATTTGAAGAGGCAGATGGCTTTTTTGAAATGACGCTTCCTGCTTACGGCAATAGAAGCATACAGTATATACATGCGCTTATGAAAAAAGATGCGCCGAAAGAACTGCTGGATCGCTGGATCATCAACGCGTATCGCCCGCCGTTAAGTGAAAAGGCGTTTCACAGTATGTTTGAAGTAGATCAGAAAACGTATCAGGGAAGTGATTTTAAGATTTACTATGAGATTGATGATGTGAATCGGATGATCGCCATTCAGGTTTACTGCAAAGGTCTGGTAGGACTTGATCCCAAACGGCAGCTGTCTATTGTGCGCACGATGCTGGAACTGTTTATCGGGGAACTGGAAGTTGAGGCTAGGATTTCTTCGATCACGGTGCTGCAGGAGGAATTGGACGTGTCGGATGTTTGTCTTCTTCCTAATTTTTATGAAGATATATGTGATATCATCATTGATCGCGAATGGATCGAGTATCATGATCCTACCGCTATTTATATGGCATATAAGATCGATGAAAAGATTTCTTTTGAAGGACTGCGCAAAGATATGAAGATGATCGTAACGACATTTCCTCAGTTACAGGAGGAACTGTTGAATAAGGAAGAGGCCATCTGCCGGGATATGAAGCAAAGGGGTGGAGAATACGGCTATTTATATTTTGCGAATGCCGGCGTATCCGAAAAGAGTGCACTTGTGCGCCAGCAATTAGAAAAAGAAGTGCATAATCTTTTGTATCCGATATCTATTGCAAGGACGATCGGCGGTGCCAGCGGTACTCAATATTCCTACATCGACCTTTTGATCTTCGATCGTAAAGCTTTTCAGAATGCATTTGAAAAAATACGCGATCGTCTTTCGTTTGATATTTATTACAAGCCGTTTATAATGGATTGAAAAACCAGAGCACTGCTCTGGTTTTCGTATATTTTATTCAATCTCGTCAATCAGCGTAATAATATCTTTGATGGACATCAACGCATGATCTGCTTCTTTTGCGCGATGATGCTTTAAGATGCTGACGGCAGTTTTCTGCATGGCCGGGAATGCGCTTCTCGTAAGCTGATTGGCATATATGACAATGTTGATGCCATGCTGTGCGAGTTCCTCTTCTTTTACGCTATTGAAAGAGGTAGGTACGACAACGATTGGTGTCGTTTCGTTTTGTTTGCGGAAAGCATCACAAAATGCAAAGATCTCTTCGGGATCCTTTTTTCGTGAGTGTATCATGATACCGTCGGCACCGGCGCTTACATAAGCGTGCGCTCTTGTCAGTGCATCTTCCATACCCTTTTCTAAAATCAAACTTTCGATGCGAGCGATGATCATGAAATCCTCACTTCTCTGTGCCCGTTTTCCCGCTTGTATTTTAGCACAGAAGTTTTCGATGGAATCCTGGGTTTGCACGACCTCGTTTCCAAACAGCGAATTCTTTTTCAGTCCGGTTTTATCTTCGATGATAACAGCACTTACTCCCATGCGTTCCAAGGTACGCACATTATAGACGAAATGTTCCACCAGACCACCGGTATCTCCATCTAAAATAATCGGTTTGGTAGATACGTCCATGACATCGTCGATCGTACGCAAGCGAGAAGACATATCTACTAGTTCGATATCGGGTTTTCCTTTAGCGGTGGAATCACACAGAGAACTGATCCACATCGCATCATATTGATCCAGTTCCTCGTGATCTTGTACGATGGTTTTTTCTGCGATCAGAGCCGTCAATCCGCTGTGAACTTCCAGAGCCTTGACGATCGGGCGCAGACGCAGAAGTTCTTTTAATCGCTTTCTGCGGAATTCCGGCATAGCCAGTTTTTCGCGCATCACCCGATCGATCTTACGCACTTCTTCATTTACGGTATAAGGAACTTCCAGCAGTTCACCGTTCCATTCCCGCAGTGTAGCTATGACGTTTTCACGGATGCCGGATTGTTCGTTATGCTGCCAATTATCACCGTGAATGACGTAATCCGGTTTTAGCTTTCTTAATATCTTTTCATAAGATACGCTGTCTTGGATGACGATCTCATCAGCTTCGGCGATGTTTTGATAAAGTTGATAACGCTTTTCAAAGGGGATGGTAGGGTAGCGGTCAAAGCGGATCATCGCTTCATCGGTCAAAACACCAATGATCAGATGGCCGTATTTTTTAGCTTCCCGGATGATGTTGTAGTGTCCTTCATGCAGCACGTCACTGCTGAAGCAAGCATAGATTTTTTTCATTTTACAGTACCTCGTTTCGTTTCATGAATTGCAGTTTGTTGTCTGTCGGTGTTTCTTTTGGTCTGCCGAGATCGCTGCGTGAGCACATGCTGACCAAAACTTCGATCATGCACGGCTTCGGCAGTTTATCTAGTCGTTGCAGCAAGTTTTTGAATCCTGCTTCTTCTCGTATCGTTTCCGCATATTGATATCCGCAGCTTCGTGCGACATCTGCGATCGAAAGCTCGCAGGCACTCGTCGGCATGCCGCCGACGGATTCGTGAGCACCGTTGTTTAAAACGATATGCACAAAGTTTTTTAGCTGCTGTTGCGCGATAAAGGCAAGGGACCCCATATGCATCAAAGCAGCGCCGTCACCGTCAAGACAGATGATTCGTTGTTCAGGAAAGCTGTGAGCCATTCCTGCTGCGATCATGGAGGCGTGTCCCATGGAACCTACGGTTAAGAATGCTTGATCGTGACATCCCTTTATGCTGTCCAGCTGTTCATATAGCTCCCGAGATATTTTTCCGGTAGTGGAAACGAGAACATCCTCTTTGCGTACTTCTTCTGCCAGTACGCGTATAGCGCTTTCTCTGATGAAGGTATAGCTGTTTTGATAGTCATAGGAAAGGTCGCTTTTGAACGTTCCTTTTTCAATGACAAAGGCAAAGGATTTTTTCTGTCGAAGATTCGTCATGCACCGTTCCATAAGCATGAGTATCTCTTCTGTATCAGTAGCAGGGGAAAGCACCGCGTGTTCGATTTCCATAAGATCGAGCTGCGGTAAGGTGATCCTGCCTTGAAAGACATGTTGCGGTTCATCTTTTTCCCCCGGCTTTCCGCGATATCCGATGAGATAGAGCACGGGAATTTCATAAACATCCGCATGGGTAAGAGATGCCATTGGATTTATGGCATTGCCTAAACCGCTGTTTTGCATATATACGCATGCCGGCTTTCCGGTGGATAAATAATGACCGGCGGCGACACCTACGGCGGCTCCTTCATTGACGGTGCACATATGATGCTTTTTATCCATTTGATTTAGATGTGCGCATAATACGGATAAGGTGGAATCCGGTACACCGGCGAAGGTATCGATCCCTGCTTTTTTCAGCATTTGTAAAAACTGTTCTACCTGCATGCAGACCACTCCTTTACATAGCTTGCCGCACAAGCGAGCATAGCGTTGACATCCTCTTGTGTGATTTCACCGATATTACCGATGCGAAAGGCATCATAAGAAGGCAGTTTTCCGCTATATAATAAGAACCCATGCGCTTTCATATACTCATAGAAATCACAAAAGTCAAAGTGTTCGGGAATCACATAAGTAGTGATGATCACAGATTGTTCCTTTAGCTTTACTAATGTTTGGAAGCCGAGCGCTTCCATTTCTTTTTGAATGCTTTTTTGTAAACCGGCATATGTTTGATGACGCTTCTCAATACCTCCGGTATGGATCAGCTCATCAATCGCAGTTTCCAAAGCCGCCAGCACTTGCGTAGGAGAGGTGAAGCGGAATGCGCCGTTTTGTTCTTCCATATATCGGTATTGTTCATAGAGATCCAGAGAGAGACTGCGGCATATGCCTTTACAGGAGCCGATCGTTTCTTTTTTTGCGAAGATGAGCGCGACACCTGGTACTCCGTGAAGGCATTTGTTAGAACTGGTGATCAGATAATCGATATCCAATGCTTTGATGGGAATGGGAAAACCTCCGAAACTGCTCATCGCATCGACAATGCTTATTTTTTTATGTTTGTTTATGATATTCATGATGCCTTCCAGATCGTTCATGACGCCTGCTGTCGTTTCACAATGGACAAAGGCGACATGCGTGATGTCATGTTTGCAGATATCCTCTTCAATTTCGTCCAAGGGAAGAGAGCGGATCATGGAAAAGCTTTTTTTCTCAAAGGGAATATGCGCTTTTTCACAAATCTCCGCCATCCTTTTTCCATAGGCACCGTTTTCCAATATGAGAACTTTGCCTGTTGGGGCTATGGTGCTGGATAAAACGCTTTCCACTCCATATGTGCCGCTTCCTTGCAGCAATACGACAGAATGCGTATATGCATCGGTTTGTCCTAATGTGAGCAATTTCCCGCGTATGGACTGTACCAGATCGTTAAACGCTGTATCTCGGGTTCCGATATCTTTCATCATAGCCTGTTTTACCGAAGCGCTCGTTGTCAGCGGACCGGGTGTAAATAAAAGCTTTTGATCGTATAACATGATATTTCCTCCTTTTATCGTTACGATATATAAAATAATATAACTAAAATGAACATAATACAATACATTTTATATATTTATTTAATAAAAATTGATATTTTCATAATATTTATGTTCATATATTATTTATTATTTTTGTTATATGAACTGCTAGGAGTGGCGGTATCTCATGTCGGATGGAATGAAAAAAATATTTACAATATAGGTGTTTATGCTATAATTATTTCGTGATTTTGGTAAATTTCATTCGGAGGTAATCATGAAAAAAATCTATGAAGGTAAGACGAAGGATGTATTTGCATTAGACAACGGAAATGTGATGTTGAAGTTCAAAGATGACTGCACGGGAAAAGACGGTGTATTTGATCCCGGAGAAAATGCGGTCGGATTGACGATCGACGGTATCGGAAAAGCGAATTTGGAAACTTCTATTCACTTTTTTGAAATTTTGAAAGAGGTTGGTGTAAAGACGCATTATGTCGGTGCTGATGTAGAAGATGCCACTATGGAAGTGTTACGTGCAAAGGTATTCGGCAAAGGGCTGGAAGTCATCTGCCGGCTGATCGCGACAGGAAGCTTTATTCGTCGTTACGGAGAGTACATCGCGGATGGAACGCCGCTGGAAGGCGGACTTGTTGAATGTACGCTGAAAGATGATGAAAAAGGCGATCCACTGATTACCAAAGAAGCGCTGGTTGCTTTGCACATCATGTCGGAAGCGCAGTTTGAAAGTCTGAAAGAGCAGACGCTGAAGATTACGAGAATCGTTGCGGATGATCTGAAAACGAGAGGACTTGATCTATATGATATCAAATTTGAATTCGGTTACCATGGGGATGAGGTCATCTTGATCGATGAGATCGCCAGTGGAAATATGCGCGTATATAAAGACGGTCACATCGTTGATCCGATGGATTTGACAAAGATGATTTTGGATAAATAAAAAAAGAAAACTTCAGTGCTGTTCGCTTCTGAAGTTTTTTTCATCCTTTTTGAACTCTCTGTATAGTTTCATAAAGGCTCTTTTTTCTATTCTGGATACGTAAGAACGCGAGATATGAAGCTGACTGGCGATCTCTCGCTGAGTCAGCTCTTTTTGTCCGTAAAGTCCAAAACGTTTCGTGATGATCTCCAGCTCTCTTGGATCCAATATGTGAATATAGGATTTCAGTTTGCGTATGTTTTCTTCCAGCATCATGCTTTCTACGACGCTTTTATCTTCCGGACAGGCAATCGCATCGATCAAGGTTATCTCACTTCCGTCGTTGTCCGTAGCGATCGGGTCGTTTAAAGAAATGTTCTGAAAGTAGTTTTTGCTGGAACGCAGATACATGAGAATTTCGTTTTCTATGCATTTGCTTGCATACGTGGTAAGCTTTCTTCCTTTTTCTATTTTGAAGGAATCGATGGCTTTGATCAGGCCGATGGTTCCGATGCTGATCAGATCCTCTGTCTGCTCTTTGCGGATATCGTATTTTTTTACGATGTATGCGACAAGCCGCAGGTTATGTTCGATCAGCTTATTTCGCGCTTCTTCGTTTTTCTCCTGAAGAGCGGCGATGCAGCGCGCTTCTTCTTCCTTATCTAAGGGTTGGAGGAAGCTGTTGTTGCGGATATAGCCAACATAGTATAAAGCGTTTGATAAAATTTCAAAAGCAAATGTAAACATTATGATCACCTGATTTAAGTATATGTAATGCCTTTTGTTTATATGTTTTAAAAAAAGCGGTAAATGCTTTATAGTCGTCTGTCATCGTGGTAAAATATACAATATGTAAAAGGAGAGGTGCTCGTGTTAAAATTATTTGCTCCGGATAAGTATATTTCAGGTTATGCAAAGGTAAATCCCGATGAATTGAAAAAGCGTGGGATCCGTGTGCTGGTCTGCGACATTGATAATACTTTGGTCGCACACGATGAAGCAGATCCCAGTGAGGAGGTCAAAGCATTTTTACAAAGGGTAAAGGACTCGGGATTGGAGATCATCCTCATCAGCAATAATGTAGAAGAGCGGGTTTGCCGTTTTGCGAGAGGGCTTCCTTTTCATGTGCGGTTCTATCCATTCGCGAAAAAGCCGCTGAAGATGACATATCGGAAAATGATGCGTGATACCGGCTATGACCGTTCGCAGATTGCCGTGTTGGGCGATCAGCTTTTGACGGATATGTTCGGTGCCAATCGTATGTGCTTTTATACGATCTTGACACATCCGGTAGTACAGCGGGATCTGAGATGTACGAAGATCAACCGCATATTTGAAAATATCATATTTCGCTTGCTGGCGGTCAGCGGAAAACTGAAGAGAGGAACGTTTGATGATGAAATGTAAGGGTTGTGGCATTGATATGCAGTATGAGGATCCGAAAGGAATTGGATATACACCGAAAAAAAAGGCAGAATACTGCCAGCGGTGTTTTCGTATACGCAATTATAACGATGTGACGATATCGATGAAGGAATCGATTGCCAGCGAAGAGGTGCTCGCCAAACTTCAGCATCTGAATGCGCTTATCGTATGGGTAGTGGATCTGTTTGATTTTGAGGCGGATATCGTTGCCGGATTGAATCGCCATCTGATTGGTAAGGATATTTTGCTGGTAGCGTCCAAACGTGATTTACTGCCGAAAACGATTGGTAATGAAAAACTGTCCGGCTTTATTCAGGCACGGATGAAAGAATATGGGATTCAGATCAAAGGGATCGTTATCATCGGCGATTTGGCGGATCATGCGAGAGATGATGACAACGGTTCGGCGGATGCTGTATGGAATGCCGTCAATACATTGCGTGCCAACCGTGATGTAGCGGTCATCGGCATGGCAAATGCAGGTAAGAGTACGATGTTGAATGCAATGTTGGGAAATCGTGACCTGACGGCCAGCCGCTATCCGGGAACGACCTTAGATATCAATGCGATTGATATGGGCGCATATACCTTATACGATACGCCGGGATTAACACGCGGAGATTCTCTGCTTACGAGGATCGATGATGCACTTTTGAAAACTATAGTCCCTTCAAAGGAGATCAAACAGAGGATCTATCAGCTGCATGGAGATCAAACGCTGTCGGTCGGCGGCCTGCTACGATTGGATCTGTTTGCCTGTGATGCGGCATGTGTGGGATATTTTTCCGATCGCTTATCGATTCATCGCAGTAAGCAGGAGCGTGCCGATGATCTATGGGGCCGTCATCTCGGGGAGCTTTTATCTCCTGCTATATCTCATGAACTTGCGGAAATGGACGTATACGATCTTGCGTCTTTTCATGAAAAAACAGATATTGTGATTCATGGATTGGGCTGGTTTTGTATATCGGGACAGCTGGATCGGCTGCGGGTATACGTACCTAAAGGTGTTAATATAACGTTTAGAAAGGCGATGATATAATGTTGAGTACAAAACAGAAGAGCTATTTGCGTAAGCTGGCGCATACGAGAAAGGCGCTGTTTCAGATCGGTAAGGATGATATCGGAGGCAATCTGATAAAAACAGTAGATGATTCTTTAAAGGCGCATGAACTCGTGAAGATATCGCTATTAAAGACTTGTTCTTTCAGTGTGGAAGAAGCTGCCATCCACCTAGCATCCGCAACACATAGTGAGATCGTGCAGATCATCGGCAGAACGTTTGTACTATATCGCCGTTCTTCCAAAAATCGGCTGGAGCTGTGATATGCGGATCGCTGTTTTAGGAGGGAGTTTTGATCCCGTCCACAACGGTCATCTGGCGATTGCGAAACAGGCGCTGAAGCATCTTCCCATCGATGCTGTATGGTTTATGCCTACAAGGGATACGCCTTTGAAAGAAAGAGTGATCACTCCCTTTGCGCAAAGGGCTGCCATGATATCTTTGGCGATTTCTCCTTATCGTAAAATGCATTTATGCACTTTGGAAAATGAAAGAGAAGGAACTTCGTTTACGATCGATACGGTAGAAGAACTGAAGCATCGTTATCCTTTTGATTCTTTTTGCTGGTTGATAGGTTGGGATCAGGCGGTGCAGCTCTCTTCATGGAAAGAGCCGGATCGTCTTTTGGAATTGATCGATATTTATGTCGTGGATCGGGATACTAAGCCATCCGCTGTACGATATCCCGTTCATTTTTTAAGCATGCCTTTGGTAGAAGTAAGCTCTACGGAGATCCGTCATGGTAATAAGCTGTGGATGCTTCCGTATGCAGTACGTCGTTTTATCGCTGACCATGGTTTATATGCGGCATCGATGGTGCAGAGTGCAATGAGCGAATATCGCCTGCAGCATTCTCGCAGCGTTGCGCAGCTATGTGTAGAATTAGCAAAAATACACCATGTGAATGCCGAGAAGGCATATCTCAGCGGTATGTTTCACGATGTATGCAAACAGTGGCCCAAAGAGGCTTCTGCAATATGGATGCGGCATTTAGAACCGCAGCATATGCAGGAACATCCTAATATATGGCATGGATATATCGCATCAAAGTTTGTAAAGCGTTATTTCTGCATACATGACAAAGAAATCTTATTTGCGATCCGTCATCATGTGAAAGGATCTTCCCGCAGTAAGCTGGCGATGATCTTATATGTGGCGGATAAGCTGGATCCTGCTCGCGGATATGATTCCAATGCTTTGATAGCGCTTTGTAAAAAAGATTTACAGGCGGGATTTGCGGCTGTATGGAACGAGCAGCAGATATATTTGAAAACGCATGGAAAAAAAGGAGATGAACATGAGTAAATTGCTGGAAACCGCCGTTATGGCGATCGATGAAAAAAAAGGAGAGGGGATCCTGGTGTATGATTTTCGAAGCGCTAATCCATTTATAGATTATGTCATTTTGTGCAGCGCATCGAATTTGCGGCAAGTGCATGCCATTGCTGATAATGTATGGGATCGCGTGAAAGAAGCCGGATTGTCCTTTCGGCATATGGAAGGAAATAAAGACAGCCGATGGATCCTTATCGATTTAGAGAGTGTTGTTGTTCATGTCTTTTTTGAAGAAGAGCGTCAATTTTATCGCTTGGAGCATCTGTATGCGGATCTTCCTAGGGTAGATATATGATGTATCAGATACTGGCTCGTTTCTATGATGCTTTGGTTCAGGATGAAGAAGCGACGAATGCGTGGGTTTCGTTTATCCAACGGCACATCCAAGGAAAGCGCGTGCTGGAACTTGCCTGCGGCAGTGGAGAGATAACCATTGCGCTTGGCAAAAAGGGGTACCGTGTAGATGCAAGTGACATTTCAGAGGATATGATTGAAATAGCGAAGCAGAAGCCGGGGGCGGATATGGTCTCATGGAGCGTGCGGGATATGCGAAAGATAGAGGAAGATTCCGGTTATGATGCCGTGCTGTGTTTGTGTGACAGCATTAATTATATTCTTGAGGAAGCGGAACTGCAGGATATGTTTCAAAGGATCTATAATATGCTACGCGCACATGGAACGTATATCATGGATATGCATTCCGTGGATCGCTTAGCGGAATTTTCACAGGAGTTCTTTGAGGACGGTATCATTGAAGGTTGTGGCTATCAGTGGACGATTCAGAGTGTGGAAGACCGTCTTTATCATACGTTTGCTTTTTATAATCCTGAAGGGAAATGCACTTTGGAGCAGCATATACAACGGGTATATGATCCCGTATACATTATGAAGATGTTGGAGGCATGTGGATTTCAGGTAGCGATATACACGGACTTTACATTTTCCGGGATCGTACCAGGTGAAAAGTATTTTTATGTATGCAGGAAAGGGGAAAACAGATGATTGGGATCATTGCGGCTATGCAGGCAGAAGCAAGGGAACTGCAGGCAATCATGGAGCACGTGGAACATCGGAAAATTTCGAATATTCATTTTTTTATCGGACAGCTACAAGGAAAGGATGTCGTTTTGATGCAGAGTGGTGTCGGTAAAGGAAATGCGGCGATGACAGCTACGGTGATGTTAGAGCATTTTGACCTTTGCCATGTTATCAATATCGGAACTGCCGGTGGCTTGCAAGATGAAGAGAATATACTGGATATCGTCGTCGGTAATACGATCGTTCAACACGATTTTGATACGAGCGGAGTTGACGGCGATGACGGTATCGGCTTGTATTTTAAAAGCGATGAGAGGCTTAGAGATGTTTGTACGTCCGTGTTGAAGGAGATGGGAAGACCGTATCATATCGGCACGGTCGCTTCTGGAGATCAGTTTATACATAGCGATGAACAGGTGCATCGGGTAAAAGAGATGTTTCCCGACGTCATCTGTGCGGAGATGGAAGCCGGAGCGATCGCCCAGGTTTGTTCTTTTTATGAAGTTCCTTTTATCGTTTTGCGTTCTTTATCGGATATCGCTCTTAAAGAAGACAGTCATATGGATTTTTTAGAATATACCGTCCATGCCAGCAAAGCGAGCGCACAGATATGTGAAAGGATCGTTGCGCATATCTGAAATTTTTCTTTCATATAATTTATCAGGTGATAAAATGGGTTTCTGGGAAGTCTTTACCGATGTGAATTTCTGGATGATGGTCATTTCGGAATTTCAGAAATTCGGTCCGTTCGGTCCGATCCTTTTGGCTGCTTCGGAATCCCTTTTTTCTTTTCTTCCCTTTATTGCAATCGTAGCATTTCATGTGGGAATCTATGGGGAAATAATGGGTTTTATATACTCTTGGATCGGCACGACGATCGGTTCTGCTGCTGTTTTTCTGATTATTCGCTTTTTTTGTGATCACTGTTTTTTCTTGCGTCGTTTATCGCTTATAAAAAGGCTGCGCAGCGCTATATCGAAACAGGATCGTCTGGATCTTTTTTTGATGACGGCCTGTGCTTTTATGCCCAGCTTTTTTATCAATCTGGCATATGGCTTCAGCGATTTTGATAAGGGCGCGTTCATCAAGACGATCATATGTTCAAAAGCCATCATGACAGCTACGCTCGTCATATTTGGTTCCAGCATAAAAAAAGCAATGGAAGAACCTCTGTTTTTTCTATGGTCATGTTGCATTTTTTTGATATTATATACGGCTTCTAAATGGATAAAGAAAACGCTGCAGGTAAAGACAAATGAATGAATTTTGTGTATAATAAAAACAAAGGAGGCGCTTATGAAAAAATTGCTGATAACGGTTTTTCTGCTTGTCTTACTGGCGGTTTCCTTAATGATGTTGATTGCGATGTATATCAGCGGTCCCAGTATAAAATACGATAAGGAAATGCAAGTAGAGATGGATCATATCCGGCAAAGTTCAGAAGCGTCGTTTTTGACGTTGGAACGTCATGTGTTCCGGTACGTCACGTATATCGGAGAAACGGATGATGCGTATTATTGGTTTGACAGAGACGGCAGGGAACTGCTGAAAAAACCCAAGCAGGAGATACATATGGAAGAGGCTTCTGCCTATGCAGCAGAGGCGCATGATTTATCAGATGTGAAAAAAAGCATCGGCTATGGCTATGAAAACGGAGCCTATGTTTTGGAAAATGAGGAGTATTTGCTTTTGTTGGATATTGATACATTAGAAGAAATATATTATCGAAGGAAGTGATCGTTTGGAAAAGCAATGGTGGAAAGAGCGGTTCATTGACCGCAGAAGCTGGATATTGGATCATCTGCAGGAATTGACGATGAACAGCGAAGAGGCTTTGACGATACTGTTGATCGATTTTATGAATGAGCATGATATGAATATCAGTCATGGAGTACTTGCGGAAAAGCTGAAGAAGGATTTGGAAGATATTGATAATATCCTGTCAGGGTTATCAGCAAAGGGATATTTGCAGATACGCTATCATGAAAAAAAGATCGCCTTTTCCATTGATGGTATATTTACATCGCTTCAGGAAAAAACGATGCATTTCGATGAATCCCTGTTCGATGTGTTTGAAATGGAATTCGGTCGTCCTTTGAGTCAGATGGAATTACAGAGAATGTCCGATTGGATAGAGAATTATGATCAGAAGCTGATCCAATATGCTTTGCGAGAAGCTATCATGTTTGACAAGAAAAGCTTTGATTACATTGAACGCATTTTGATAGAATGGAAAAATCGTGGACTTCAGGTTCAGGATATAGAGGATGGAAAACGATGACAACTGATGAAATATTGGATATTTTAGAAACGAAGTTTCCGCATGCGCATTGTGAATTGATACATCGGAATGCATATGAACTGATCGTGTCAGTAGTGCTGAGTGCACAGACGACAGATAATGCCGTTAATCAAGTGACACCTGCTTTGTTTGAAGCGTTCCCTACGCCGCAGGCATTGGCAAAGGCCGATCTTTCGGATATTGAAGCGAAGATTCGTCGAATCGGTTTATACCGCAATAAAGCGAAAAGCATACAAGGGTTAGCCAATGCGATCATCGAACGCTATCACGGAGAGATTCCTTCTTCCATGAAGGAGCTAACTTCCTTGCCAGGTGTCGGCAGAAAGACGGCGAATGTTGTCCGCAGCGTATGGTTTGACATCCCTTCGGTAGCTGTGGATACTCATGTGGAGCGTATCTCAAAGCGCCTGGGTCTTGCGAAACCGCAGGATAGTGTTACCGAAGTGGAAGAGAAGCTGAAAAGGAAAATTAAGAGAGAGCGCTGGAACCGCGCCCATCATCTGTTTATTTTCTTCGGACGATACGCCTGTATGGCACGTAATCCGCAATGTGAACAATGTCCGTTTAAAGAAAGCTGCCGAAAGGATAAGCTGGATGCTTATCAAAGAAAAACAGCCTCTTGATGAATAAAGAATCCCTAATGCCGGATCGATGGCGAAAAGGGATTTTTTTGTTGGTGTTTTGACAGGGGAAGAAACGAAAGCAGAAGTAAAGGAAAAGACCCGATCCCTATAGGAATCAGGTCTCATGAGATTTTTTTGTATTAATCTTTGTCCTTATCTGGATCATCGGTATCATCCGGTTCTTCAATAGGCGGCGAAACTTTTTCTGGGATCTTAACAGAACTGCATACTTCTGCACTTCGTATATCTGCATTGCTGTAAGCATAGTAACCGCATACTTGTAAGGTAGCGCCATCCGGCACGCCGCCGATGCTTTCTTGTGCGGAGTTGCTGGAAGACGTTACCGTTTTAATAACGGTTCCGTTATATTTGATATCTGCTTTATATACGACTTTTCCATAAAGCTGCACGTCGCTTACTTCACCGTTTTCTTCCGGATCAGACAATTTGCTGGAGTCCGGATAGGCTGCCCAGTTCAACAGAAGAATGTTGGATGTGCCACCCTTTAAGGAACTCGTGAAAGAAGACAAGGCACTTAAACCGTCGATTTCCACTTTTCCTAAGTTATTGGCGAATTCGCTTTTAATCTCACCGGTGATCGCCCAGCCTGACGGCGTATTAGACGGTACAGCAGTCAATGGGAATTTACGTGCCAGATGAGTAATGGAAGAAATACCGCTGCTTGGTCTGGCAATGGCGGCAGGATAGCCGTCCCGATGCATGAGATCAAGAAGAAGAGATGTTATCCTTCCGGAGTATTCACCAAATAAAACGCTGTCAGAAGGGTATTTGATCGGTGTATCCGCCGGATTATTGTATCCGGTCCATGTGGCGATGGCATAGCGGCTTGTATAACCGACCATCCATAGATCCTTCATAGCACCTTCGGGAATACCGAGGCTGACTCCTAGATCACCCCAGTCGGAAGTTCCGGTCTTACCGTAGACAGGATATCCCTTGGCGATCCTTCCTAGCAGGGTAGCATAAGAACCTCTGCCGGAGTTGGTAACCGCATTTCCCAATACAGTAGACATCAGATACGCTGCTTGCGGGGATATTGCTTCTACGCCTTCGATCTTGTTTTCAAACACTTCACCGGTTTCACGAATGACAACTTTGCGCACTGCGTGCGGCGTGTGATATACACCACCGTTTGCCAATGCAGAATAGGCACCTGTCATCTGAAGCGGGGAAGTAAACATGCTGTCACCGCCACCAATAGCAGAGTTGGCATCAACGTATTCCAACTGTGTGAAGCCCATGTTATGAAGATAGTCCAAATACTTGTCCTCACCTGCTTTTTCATATGCTGTTTGGAAGGCGAGAACTGCTGTCGTATTATAAGACTCAGCGATCGCCTTTTCTAAATTTACCCATCCGTGTGCCTTGCGGTCGGAATTCATCATCGTATGCGTACCACCGAATACAGATACGGAACCGGTGTCGTTCAAAGGCTGTGTCGTTGCCCATCCAGCCCATTCAAAGGCCGGTGTATAATCCATGATCGGTTTGATGGAAGAACCTGGCTGATGTCCCAGCCCGATATCCGTTGCTTGATTTTTCCAGTTAGTATCGGTAATACCTTCCAGTGGACGTCCGCCTCCCAAAGCCTTGATCTCACCGTTGCTGACGTCGGTTACCGCAAAGCCGACATCGAGATAATCATCCGGATATTCAATCACATTGCCTTGCAGTATATCATAGGAATATTCCTGCGCTTCTTTATCCATGGCTGTATATATATCCATCTGTATCAGAGCAGGATCCTGTCCGGTAAGTTCTCGAACTTCCTTATAAACCTGATCGAGGTAATCGCGGTATGCATCGCTTTCGAACGATGTGCGTCCATTCAATTGGAAAGCGAGTTCCGTGGATACGGCCAGATCATATTCCTCTTTTGTGATGTAGCCGTGATTCAACATTTGATAAAGTGTCTCATCACGCCGCTTCATGGCATATTCATAATAGTTGTTTGTGAGCGTTCCGTCCTCTGCAAACGTAGGAGAACGGTAAGGGTTATAAGTATTCGGAAGATTGATGACACCGGCCAGAAAGGCAGCTTCGGACAGTGTGATCTGTTCGATGTTTTTTCCAAAATAATATTCGGCCCCTTTTTGGATCCCACGGGCATTATCACCGAAGTTGATCTTATTGACGTACTTGGTAAATATATCCGCTTTGGTGAATTCTTTTTCTGCTTGCATGCTCATGAAGATCTCCTGGATCTTGCGCTTTACTTTTTCGATCGGATTCCCTGTGGCGGGGATACAGGTCGCAGCACCTGCCGGAGGAGTACCGTCTTCGTTGCATGTCACAAAAAAGCTGTTGTCGATCATCTGCATGGTAAGAGTAGAACCGCCTTGTGCGAAGTCACCGGCGCGCAGATTGACCAGAGCTGATTTCATGAAACGCGGCAAGTCAAATCCATTATGAGAAAAATAGCGGGAATCCTCAATGGCCAAAAATGCATCGATGACACATTGCGGGATTTGATCGTATGTAATATTTTCGCGGTTTTCCGCACCGAGTTCTCCGACCAGCGTATCATCGCTGGAATAGACCCGGGTCGGCTCTTTTGCGTCCAGGTTTTTCACATCGTACTCCGGCGAATTGTTCAATACATCGTTTAATATGAAAAAGATGCCGACACCACCGACGAGGATCAAGGAAAGAAAGACGATCATGACGGAATTTATGATTTTTCTCTTATCGAAGGAACGCTTCGACGTTTTAGGAGCGCCTGCGTTAGCCTTTTTCGGTGCTTGTTTTTTTGTTTCCACTAGTGTTCCTCCTTAAAGTAAAGTTCATCGACGTTATCAAGATAGCATAGACGAGGAGTAAAGCTCTCTTTGATCAATGAACCGTGTTTTTTTACAGCTGTGTACGATATGGACTTACGGCTTTTATCATGATATAGATCGATCATCCGTTTGGCATCCACCATATAAGTTTCGTTAAAGCTGGTAAACCGCAAGATCAGAAAGCCGATACCGCCATGCTGCAGTACTTGTTCCAGATGAGCGATCTGATGGGGATGGATGCTCTTGAAAGGAAAACTGGTCGTTGATTTCGTTTCCTTTGCTTCAAAGTCCACTGCCCGTCCTCGATAGATACCGTTATAGTCCGTTGTACTCGGTGTTTTATAATAAGCTTCGGTGATCTTTGCGGCGCTTCGCTGCGGATAATCCACCTTGACGACCTGAATCGGCGTCGGTTTCTTATGGATCAGCGCTCTGCCGCTTTCCTTATAGTATTCATTACTGTCGTTTAAATCGCGTTCCAAGGACATCCCTCTTCCCGTATGCGTATGCAGAGAAGAAACAGTAGAATTAGGTTTTTTGCGATTTGGATAACCGATCACGTATGCATCACCGAACTTATTATATATGATTTTATTTCATTTTTCCATAAAAGTGAAGAAATGCTTTCAAATTTCTGCTTGCATTTTAAGCTTTTTTTTGAGAAACTAAAGAAGTGGAAGGTGATTTCGATGGAAAAAAGATTTAAACTTACTGTGAATGATGTTTTAGAAAAACAGTTTAACATTGATTTTAAGGGGTACTCATCCGCGGAAGTCGATGAGTTTCTGGATCTGGTCATCAGCGATTATCAGGAATATGATGAGATGATCAAGGAACTGGGAGATCGATTGCAGGAGTACGAGAATCAAGTAAATACATTAAAAGCAAAAGTGATCGAACTGGAAGGAAAACAGGATGCTTTGGATAATGAAGTACCATTGAATAATGTGGATATACTGAAACGCCTGACGCGTTTAGAAAATGAAGTTTTTAAGCGTTAGCACATTGCATTGTAGGTAATCGCTGGCTCTATGAGCTAGAGGAAAGTCCATGCTCGCACGATCTGCGATGATCGTAGTGTTTGTGCCAGATGAAAACATAAATCTGGGCAGGAGACTGACGGCTGGAAATGTTCTAAGGGAAACTATGAACGGCTCCTTTAAAAGTGCCACAGAGACGAGCCTCATGGAAACATGAGGAATGGAACGGGTAAACCCCGCAAGCGAGAAACCCAAATTCGGTAGGGGAATCTGAGAGATGTGAAATGAAATGTCTTTTGGGACGCAAATTGCGTAGATAAATGATTACCACTCTTGAAAAAGAGGACAGAACATGGCTTATTCAATGTAATGATATTGGAAATCGTACGGATTTCCTTTTTTTATTTTACATAATTAGGATTGCTTGTTATAATAATAAAGATTATGAGTGATGAGGTGTCATGTGGAAAAAATAGGTAGGAAGCTTAGAGAGCAGCGTGAAGCACTAGGCCTGAGCATCGAAGACATTTCAGCAAAAACTAGGCTGACGGTAAATCATATCAAAGCAATTGAAGAAGGTGACATATCCTATTTTAAGGATGATCTGTCTTATCTTCGTTTTTTCCTGCGCTCCTATTGCAGCGTACTCGACATGGATTTTGAAGAGATCAAAGAGGATCTGCATAGTTCCATTGATGATTATACGGAATCCTTTTCGGTCGAGATGATGCGTCAGCATCGGGAGATCGAAAAAAATGTTCGTAAGAACGCGGATAAGGCGGTAAAGCCGACGATGCATAAGAAGGAGAGGACAAGGCGTAATCGCCGAACGGTCGATGTCTCCATGCTTTCGTTCTTGGTCATCGTTCTGCTTGTGATCGCTTGTCTGGTATATGCTGTCTATATGTTTGCCGTAAGAGATGATGGAGAGGGCACGGGAACTGCGGATAATACGATACCGCCGGTAACGGATGTGACGGATACTCCCGTTTTGCCGCCGGAAGTGGAAAAGCCGGATCCGGAGCCTCCTGTAGAAGAAAAAAAGCCCTTTGCGATAAGTGCTGTAAATGATACGCAATATACGTTGGAAAACCTCGAGGATGGCGATGAGATTGTCATCGAGATCGTTTTTGGCTCCTATTCCCATTTTCGTTTTTTGCTTAATGACGCCGTGCAGAGCGAACCTGCTTCTAAGGTATATAACTACAAAGAGACAATTCATATCAAAAAAACAGTGCAGCCGGGGATGAAGTTATCTCTGGGATTCGGTTTCATGCAGGGAAATACGATCCGCATCAACGGCGTTGATGTACAGCTTTCATCTGCCGTAGCAACTTCTCAGGGAGCGGTTACGCTGGACTTTCACGTGAAGGGAGAATAATATGAATCTACCTAATAAATTATCCTTGTTTCGGATCGCCTTAGTGCCGATCATTTTGCTCATTTATATTTTTCCGTATGCGCAATGTGGGATTGCAATACCGGAATTTACGATTCAGTTTGTGACCCTTCGTTTAACGAATATCCTGATTTTGATATTGTTTGTCGCTGCTTGTGTTACGGATTATCTGGATGGATATATTGCGCGAAGAGATCATCTGGTAACCTCTTTTGGAAAATTTATCGATCCGATAGCAGACAAGCTTCTTGTGAATACGATGCTGATTGTCTTTGCGGTCAAAGGCATCGCTCCTGTCGTACCGGTTATTTTGATGATCTGGCGTGATGTGATCGTCGATGGTCTGCGTATGAATGCCAGCAGCAAAGGTATCGTCGTAGCGGCTGGTTATCTTGGAAAGATCAAGACTGTTTTGCAGATGGCGACGATTGTTTTAATATTGCTGAATAATCTGCCGTTTGAATTGTGGCGGCTTCCTTTAAGTGAGATCATGTTATGGTTTGCGGCTTTTGTTTCGATCATCAGCGGCGTTTCGTATTTTATGCAGTTAAAGGACATCATAATGGAAACGATGTGATGAAACAGCTCGTAGAAGAATTAAAAAAAAGACAGCTGACCATCGGCAGCTGTGAGAGTTTGACGGCCGGTCTGTTTGCCAGTTCCATAGCGGCGGTGCCGGGTGCTTCTGCTGTTTTAAAAGGTGGTTTTGTCACCTATCAGACGGTGGTGAAAGAACAGGTCGTTCATGTTTCTCATGACCTTATCAAGGAGCATGGTGTCGTATCGGCACCATGTGCGAAGGCGATGGCAGAGAATGCCCGCCGTTTGTTAGATTGCGATATGTGCGTATCCTTTAGCGGTAACGCCGGTCCAGATGTGATGGAAGGCAAGGAGGTAGGAACTGTTTTCTGCGCTCTTGCTGTGCGTACGCACACATACATCTATGAGTGCCTTTTTCATGGTACGAGAAATGAAATACGTCAGCAATGTATCGTTTTTATGCAGTCGGAGATCATGCGAATGTTGAAGGAAAGTGAGGATATTACATGGAAGAAGTGAAGAAAGTAATAAAAGAAAAAACGGGAGATAAGGAGCAGAAGAAGAGAAACGATCTTTTGGATGATGCGATCCGCCAAATCGAAAAGCAGTATGGCAAAGGATCTATTATGAAACTCGGTGAGCGTGCCGCCGTGGATATCGATGCTATTTCATCCGGTTCTATAAAAATTGACGGTGCTCTCGGTATCGGCGGATATCCAAAAGGGAGGATCATTGAGATTTACGGTCCTGAATCGAGCGGTAAGACGACGCTTGCTTTGCATGCGATTGCGGAGGTGCAGAAGAAAGGCGGCAGAGCTGCTTTTATCGATGCGGAAAATGCGATCGATCCGATGTATGCGAAAAATCTCGGTGTCGATATCGATGAATTGATACTTTCTCAGCCGGACAGTGGAGAGCAGGCATTGGAAATTACGGAGATGCTGATCCGAAGCGGAGCGATCGATCTGGTCGTTGTCGATTCGGTAGCGGCTCTGGTACCGCAAGCGGAGTTGGACGGCGAGATGGGAGATTCGCAGGTAGGCTTGCAGGCTCGCTTGATGTCAAAGGCTATGCGTAAGCTGAGCGGGGTTATGAACCGCAGTGAATGTACGGCAATTTTTATCAATCAGCTTCGCGAAAAAGTAGGGATCATGTTCGGGAATCCGGAGACGACTCCCGGCGGGCGTGCTTTGAAGTTTTATTCTTCCGTTCGTCTTGATATACGTCGCAGCGAGGCGATCAAGAACGGTACGGAGATCATCGGTAACAAGGTAAATGTCAAAGTCGTTAAAAATAAGGTTGCGCCGCCATTTAAGGTAGCGTCGATCGAAATCATGTATGGTGAGGGAATTTCCTATGTTGCAGAGGTTCTCGATCTCTGCGTTGATCACGATATCATTCAAAAAAGCGGTGCGTGGTTCTCTTATAAAGGAGATAAGATCGGACAAGGGAAGGAATCCGCAAAGCAGTATTTGCGAGATCATGTGGATGTGTTAGAAGAAGTCGCAGCTCTTTTGAAAGAAAAGATGTTCCCATCTGCATAAGAAAGTCATCAGCAAGATGACTTTTTTTGATGTATAGTAGATGAAAAAGTTCCCACAATAATGTATAATGGCATCAGAAACATTGCAGGAGGAAATGATATGAACGCAAGAAGAAAAGTAGTGCTGATCGGTACCGGATTTGTGGGGATGAGCATGGCATATTCGCTTTTAAATTCCGGGGGGATCGATGAATTGATCTTGATCGATGTGAATGAGGAAAAAGCAATCGGAGAGGCGATGGATCTGCAGCATGGACTTCCGTATGCGAAACATAATATGATCATACGTGCCGGAGGTTATGAAGAATGCCGCGATGCCAGTATCGTCGTAGTGACCGCCGGTGCTACGCAAAAACCCGGAGAGACGAGGCTGGATCTTACCGTTACCGATACGAAGATCATAAAGAGCGTAACAGAGAGCATCATGAAAAGCGGATTTGATGGTATTATGGTGATCGCATCTAATCCAGTCGACCTGATGACCTATGTCGCGCAAAAGGTAAGCGGACTTCCCAAACATCGTGTCATCGGATCCGGAACCATTCTGGATACCGCGCGTCTGCGCTATTTGATGAGTGAGTACCTTCATATTTCAACAAGCAATATTCATGCGTATATTCTCGGCGAGCATGGAGATTCCAGCTTTGTGCCTTGGACGAATGCTTACATCGGCTGCAAATCGCTTTTGGAGATGCTAGATGAAAAAGGAAAGCCGCTGACCGATCTGCATGACATTTATTATCAGGTGCAGCAGGCAGGCTATGAGATCGTAAATCGCAAGAAATCCACTTATTATGGGATCGGTCTTTCTCTAAATCGTCTGGTGCATGCTATTTTGGATGATGAGAATGTGATCCTGACGGTATCCACGTATCAGAATAACGAGTATGGACAGGTAGGTCTGTACATTGGGGTACCTACGATCATCAACCGTAACGGTGCTATGGAGATCGTGAAACTGGATTTGAATGAAGTTGATCAGGCGAAATTCGATCACAGTTGTGAAACGCTGAAAGAGATCATCGAACATACGATCGACCCTCTTTTATAAGATAGGAAGCTCATGGAGACATGGGCTTTTTTTTAGATGTATGGGTAAAACATATAAAAATTTTTTGTGGAAGAGGGGATGGTTAATTGTCACATAATTGTTGCGATTTCTTGTGAAATTATGTATTATATTAAATAGAAGCGCTATGCGCTTTAACAAAAAAAGGCAAACGGAGGAAATAATGATGAATGATTATGTTGTTATCGGTTTGTCCTTATTGGCAGGTCTTGCTATTGGATTGCTATTGATGTTTTTGGTATCCAAGGCTGGTTTAAATAGAGATCAACAAAAGGCTAAGCTTGTTTTAAAAGAAGCGGAATCCAAAGCGGATGCGACGGTAAAACAGGCGATATTAGATGGCCGTACACAATCACATGAATTGAAGATTCAGGCAGAGAAGGAAATCAAGGAGCGGAAGCAGGAAGTTTTGGAGATGGAAAATAAACTTCTGCGCCGTGAAGATAATCTGAATTTTCGTGATGAGACTTTAACTGCAAAAGAAAAGCAGATCGATGTGAAAAGTGCGCAGTTGACAGAAAAACTGTCAAGCTTGGACAAAAAGGAAAAGGAATTACAAGAAAAAATTGATGTGCAGGTAGTGGAATTGGAGCGTGTAGCTGCAATGACGACGGCAGAGGCCAAAGCGGAGCTGTTCGCCATTACGGAAAAGCGCATGGAAAATGAAACGATGGCATACATCAAAGAACGGGAAGAAGAAGCTAAGGCAACTGCTGATGAAAAGGCAAGAAACATCGTTGCCTTATCGATTCAAAGGATGTCACAGGATGAGGCGGTAGATCGTACGGTTTCTGTCGTAGCTCTCCCAAGCGAAGAGATGAAGGGACGGATCATTGGCCGCGAGGGTCGCAATATCAAAGCGATCGAACAAGCAACGGGTGTGGATTTGATCATCGATGATACACCGGAAACGATCACGGTTTCCTGCTTTAATCCCATTCGCCGAGAGATTGCCCGTTTGGCTTTGGAGACCTTGATCAAAGATGGGCGCATCCAGCCGGGACGCATTGAAGAAGTTGTTAATAAGATCAAAAAGGAAATGGATGCCAATATCATGAAGGTCGGCGAGGAAACGGTCTTTAAGCTG
This sequence comes from Erysipelotrichales bacterium, assembly GCA_910575705.1. GTDB lineage: Bacteria > Bacillota_I > Bacilli_A > Erysipelotrichales > Erysipelotrichaceae > CAJTFG01. Next base: position 256,696 of record CAJTFG010000002.1, read on the forward strand.
GGAATCGGAAAGATCGATCGCGATATCATCCGTTTGATCGGTACGCTGAAATATCGGTATTCTTATGGCCAGAATGCTTTGCAGCACTCCATGGAAGTAGCGAATTTAAGTGGTATGATGGCTGCGGAATTGGGATTGAATCAGCAATTGGCAAAGCGTGCTGGATTACTGCATGATATCGGTAAGGCTCTGGATTTTGAAGTAGAAGGAAGCCATATCGAATTAGGATATAAGTTTTGTAAGAAGCATGGGGAAAGAGAGATCGTTTTGAATGCTATTCAATCTCACCATGGTGAAGTAGAACCGCAGTTTTTGATCAGTAATTTGGTGATTGCCGCTGATACGCTGAGCGCAGCTCGCCCGGGTGCTCGATATGAATCTTTGCAGAACTATATCAATCGTTTGGAAGAGCTGGAAAAGATTACGAAGTCATTTGATGGTGTGGAATCTTCTTATGCCATTCAGGCGGGACGAGAAATACGCGTTATGGCAGTTCCGGAAAAACTGGATGATCTGGCATGTCATAAGCTGGCGCGTGATATCCGTGATAAGATAGAGGCGGAACTTACATATCCCGGACAGATCAAAGTAACGGTCATTCGTGAAACCAGAGCTAATGAATTGGCGAAATAACATATGAATATCTTGTTTATAGGTGATATTGTCGGTTCTGCCGGACGTGAGGCAGTGGAACGTTATCTTCCTGTGTTAAAAGAGCAATATGCTGTTGATTTCGTGGTTGCCAATGCCGAGAATTCCGCTCATGGAAAAGGTATAACGAAAAAGATCTACCACCAGCTGTGCGAGATGGGGATCGATGTTATGACGATGGGAAATCATACGTTTTCCAAAGATAACATCTATACATTTATCGAAGAGGCGGATCGTCTTGTTCGGCCCATGAATATGGAACCTTTGGAGCCGGGGCGAAGCACGGTCGTGAAAACGGTAAAGGAAAAACGCATCGCTGTTACGAATTTGTGCGGCGAGGTATGGATGAATAACGTCGTGGATTCGCCGTTCAGTTGCATGGAAGAAGTGCTGGAAGAAATCGATGCGGACATATATCTGGTCGATATTCATGGAGAAACGACAAGTGAGAAAATTGCATTTACGTATTGCTTTGCAGGACGGGTAGCTGCTGTTGTGGGAACGCATACGCATGTGCAGACTGCCGATGAGAGGATTATAGACGGTACCGCCGCTATTACGGATTTGGGAATGTGCGGTCCGTATACGAGTGTGATCGGCCGCGATGTGGATGAGATCATCACCCGTTTTACTACGAATGAGAAGACGCGTTTTACGATGGCGCAGGGAAGCGCCGTATTTTGCGGAGCACTCGTGAGCATTGATGATTTTTCAAATAAAGCCGTGTCTATCGAACGCATTCAAATTCGTCCGGAAAATGAATAAAACCCGCTGATCAGCGGGTTTTTTGATATGAAAAAAGTAATCTTCAATCATCGAAAAACACTTGCAACAATATACTGTTATGGTATAATAAACATAGTTGAAAAAGGAGGAACAAAAATGCCAGTAAATGTAAATAAAGATACTTGCATCGGTTGTGGTGCTTGTGTAGGAGTTTGTCCAGTAGGAGCTTTATCAATGGATAGTGATGGGAAATCACAGTGTGACGAAGGTACATGCATTGACTGTGGAGCTTGTGTATCTAGCTGCCCAGTAGAAGCTATTTCACAGTAAACCAAGCAAGGCTTGGTTTTTTTTAGCAGGCATGATTATGATATAGGAAGATGAGGAGCATATGAATAAATTACCAGGATGGGCGCTGCCCAATTTAAAAGAAGCACAAATTCGCACAAGACAGGAAGTCAGCATTGAAAAGAATCTTTTTGCTGTTCCTGCCGAAATGCGTCAGATGGGAAACGGGAAACATTATTATCTTCGGACATATGGCTGTCAGGCTAATGAACGCGATGGGGAAACGATTGCCGGTATTTTGGAAAAGATAGGATTTACACAATGCTTCACACCTGAGGAAGCGGATTTTATCTTGCTGAATACATGTGCGGTGCGAAAGAATGCGGAAGATAAGGTACTTGGTGAACTGGGAGCTTTGAAGCGTTTGAAGAAAACAAATCCCGATCTTGTTTTTGGAATGTGCGGCTGTATGGCGCAGGAAGAGGAGATCGTTCGCATACTTTTAGAAAAGTATCCGCATGTCGATCTTATCTTCGGTACGCATAATATACATCGTCTGCCAGTCTTATTGTATCAGGCGATGATGGATAAAGAAAAAACGGTAGAAGTGTTTTCCAAAGAAGGGGAAGTGATAGAGAATCTTCCGGTAAAACGCTTTGGACAACATAAGGCATGGGTCAATATCATGTATGGCTGCGATAAGTTCTGTACATACTGTATCGTTCCTTATACGAGAGGCAAAGAGCGATCTCGGGCAATGGATGATATTTTGAACGAGATCCGCGATCTTCAAAAGGAAGGCTTTCAGGAAGTGACGCTGCTTGGACAAAATGTGAATTCTTATGGAAAGGATCTACATTTGGAAGGCGGCTTTGCAAAGCTCTTGGAAGAAACGGCTAAGCTGGGAATAGCGCGAATTCGCTTTACGACTTCTCATCCATGGGATTTTAGCGATGATATGATCGATGTTATCGCAAGATATGAGAACATTATGCCATTTATCCACTTGCCGGTACAATCCGGAGATAGCGACATGCTGAAGATCATGGGGAGAAGGTATACCATTGAACAATATAAAGAATTATTTGATAAGATAACTGCAAAGGTTAAAGGGTGTGCATTTTCAACAGACATCATCGTCGGCTTTCCTAATGAGACGGAAGAGCAGTTTCAGCATACGCTGGATATCGTGGATTATTGCAAGTTCGATAATGCTTTTACCTTTATCTATTCTCCACGGGAAGGCACGCCCGCGGCAGCGATGGAAGATAATGTTCCCATGCATGTAAAGCAGGAGCGTCTGGCTCGATTGAATGAGCGCGTCAACGCCTATGCGCATGAAAGAAATGAGGCTTATATGGGGAAAACGGTGCGTGTGCTGATCGATGGTCCTAGTAAGAAAAACAAAGATGTCTATTGTGGCTATACGGAAACGAATAAGCTGGTGAACTTCTCTTTAAAACAAGGAGATGTGGGAGATATCGTAAATGTCAGAATCACGGATATCAAGACGTGGTCTTTAAATGGAGAACAGGTATAAAAAGCGAGTGATCGCTTTTTTTATGAGAAAGTGCCTTTTGTATGTCCTTAATGATGAAAAAGAATGTCTTTTTTTCATAGAAGGTGGTATAATAATAACGATAATGTCTTGAAACTGGCTGTTATGAAAGCACAGTAATATATATGATAATAGAAATGGAGGTAAGTATGGAGCAAGTACGAGTTTTTGCGCTTGGCGGTCTTGATGAAAATGGAAAAAACATGCTCGTTGTTGAGGTTGATAATAAGATTTATATCATTGAGGCAGGGTTGAAATATCCTGATACGGATCAGTTGGGAGTGGAATTCATCATTCCGGATTTTACGTATCTGATCGAGAATAAAGAACGCATTCAGGGTATTTTCATCACCCATGCTCATGATGATGTGGTAGCAGCGCTGCCATATCTTTTAAAGCAGATAAAGGTGCCGGTTTTCACCGGTGCTTTAACAGCAAATATCATTCATGAAATGCTGAAAAAGGAAAAGATAAAGGATGTTAAGATCCATCGTTTGAAACGTTCTTCTCAACAGACGATCGGCGGGGTCAAGATTCGGACATTTGCAATGACACATGCATATCCCGATACGTTCGGTATTGCTATTTTGACGAGTCAGGGATATATCGTATACACGGGAGAGTTTATCGTTGATTATGATATGCTGCAAAAGGAATATCGCTGTGATATCAATGAGCTGAGTGAAATCGGCAAACGCGGCGTTCTTTGTCTTCTCAGTGAATCGCAAGGTGTGGAGAGAAGCGGGCATACGGCTCCGCATCATCGCATCACATCCCTGATAGAGCCGATTTTTGAAAAGAGTGCAGGCAGGATTCTGATATCTTGTTATCACCAAAGTCTGTTTCGTATTATCGAGATCATCGAATTGGTAAAAAAGGAAAAAAAGAAAATCTTTTTTCACGATAAAGAAATGCGGCGTCTGTTGAAGCATTTGGAGGATATGAAATACTATCAGATCCCTAAAGAAATGGAAGTTAGCACGTCTTCTTTTCGCGATGACATGGAAGATGTCGTTGTTTTGATTACCGGTTCGGGAAAGAATCTGTTTCGTACGATGAGCAATATCGCCAATCATGAGGATAAGCATGTGAGCTTCCGATCCAGCGATACGATCATTGTGGCGTCTCCGGTAGTTTCCGGTACGGAAGTGGAAGCCAACAATATGGAGAATGATATATACCGCGAGGGCGGACGTATCTTCTCATTGAGCTCTAAAACGGTTTTATCCATGCATCCGTCAAGTGAGGATCTGAAGATGATGCTGTATCTTTTCCGTCCACAGTATTATATGCCGATCAAAGGAGAATACCGTCATCTTTATATGAATGCCAATTTAGCTATGAATATGGGATATCGTCCGGATCACATCATCGTTTTGGATAATGGTCAGATCGCGGTCTTTGAGGAACGCAGCCTCGTTTCAACAGAGCAGCGTTTGGAATTGAATGATACGCTCATTGACGGAAAGGAAAACTGGGATGTGACCGGTGTCGTATTGAAAGATCGAGAAGTTCTTTCGACAGACGGCGTTATGATCGTGGCCGTTGGCCTGAATGCGAAAACCAAAGAGGTCATTAACGGACCGGATGTGCAGACCCGTGGGTTGATTTATTTGAAAGATGCGGATTATATTATAAAAGAAGTAGGGAATATTCTTGAGGAAAGCATTAAGGATGCTGTGAAGAAGCATACCTATGATAATTTGAACGTCCGGGGAGAAGCGCGTGATAAGATCAGTCGCTATTTGATGAAAGAAACGGGGAAGCGACCGATGGTATTGCCGGTCATCATAGAATTCAGCGTATAGAATGTAAGGGAAGTGAGGAGTTTTATGGCTAAAAGCAAAAGCCGCAAAAATCAGAAGAGCAAGCAAAATGCAGAAAATGAGGTTCTCATATACATCTATGCTCTTGTCATGATCACGATATCGCTCATCGGAGCTTTGAAAATCGGCTTTATCGGACAGCTGACATCCAGCATCGTCTGTTATTTTGTCGGTAATTTATATGGAATCATTTATTTGGCAGTCATCGTTTTTAGCATTATGCTGATCATGAAAAAGTCAGTAAAAGAAGTGCCTATCAAATATGCGGTAGGTATTTCTTCTTTGCTTACAGCGTGGTTGATTGCCGCATCAATTCCGAAGGATTCCTCTATTAAGGGATTTGATGTGCTGACGGTGTTTTTGAATAATTCCGAGCTCATTCTGAAAGGTGAATTGGCACAAGGAGGCGGTCTTTTCGGATCTTTTCTTGTAGCTCTGTGCACGTTTTTGTTTGACTATACCGGTACGTGGATCGTCATTGCGGCTCTCATTATGTTAGGAATTTTAGTGATGGCGAATCGTATGTTGGCAAACGGTTTTCATAAGATGAGAAAGACGATTCATTCCGCCAATACCGATAAAAAACCGAAGAAACCGAAAGCAAAGAAGCAACCGGAAATCGTTTCTGAAGAGCCAAAGCGAAAAGAGCCGATTGTCGGCAGCATCAGTATCGACGAGCGCGTAAAACGCGGTCGGGTGTTTTTGGATGTGGATGAATTGGAACCGCCGGAAGATGAGTTTTCTTTCCTTGATGAGACTCCTGTACAGCTGGAAGCAGTTGTGAAAGAAGAACAGGAAGAAAAAACGGATGAGGATAAGAGCGTCATAGAAGAGATCATTGGCAAAGAAGATACATTTGTCAGTTCTTTTTCTGAAGATTACAGTAAATATCGGCTTCCGCGTTTGAACTTGTTGAAGGAGACCGGACGTCAGGGGAAATCGGTATCTAATGTGAAGGCAGCGAATGAATGCGGCCGTAAACTGATTGAGATATTGGATGAATTTGGTGTTAAGGCTACGCTGATCGCTACCCATATCGGACCGGCAGTTACCAAGTTTGAAGTAAAACCGGATCTCGGTGTGCGTGTAAATAAGATCAGCAATCTCCAACACGATATCAAAATGGCGCTTGCTGCCAAAGATATTCGCATTGAAGCACCGATCCCCGGAAAATCCGCGGTAGGGATAGAGATTCCGAATGTGGAAAAGACGACGGTAGGTATGAAGGAACTCATGCGCAGCATACCGGATACATATGAAGAAAAGAAAATGCTATTTTGTTTAGGGAAAGATCTGATGGGCGACTGTATTTACGGAGAGTTGAATAAGATGCCGCATCTTCTCATTGCCGGAGCGACCGGCAGCGGTAAGTCCGTCTGTGTGAATTCCATTATTACGTCGATCTTGCTGCGTGCAAAGCCGAATGAAGTGAGGATGCTGTTGGTCGATCCTAAAAAAGTAGAGTTTACGCCATACCAGAAGATACCGCATCTCATCGGACCGGTCATCACGGATGGAGAAGAGGCAAACCGCGCATTGAAGGTCATCGTCAATATGATGGATAATCGCTATGAGCTGTTTTCTATGGCTGGGGTGCGTAATATTGCGGGATATAATGCATATATTGAAAAGCATCCGGAAGAGGGACTCCAGAAAATGCCGTGGATCGTAGTGATCATCGATGAACTTGCGGATCTGATGCTGGTAGCTGCCAAAGAAGTGGAAAGCAGCATTCAGCGAATTACGCAGTTGGCACGTGCTGCCGGGATCCATTTGATCGTTGCTACGCAGCGCCCAAGCGTGGATGTTATCACTGGGGTGATCAAAGCGAATATTCCGTCTCGTATCGCATTTGCCGTTTCTTCGGCAGTGGATTCACGTACGATTTTGGATCAGATGGGTGCGGAAAAGCTGATGGGAAATGGAGATATGCTGTATATTCCGGTTGGAGAAACCGTGCCGACGCGCGTACAAGGTGTTTTTGTATCGGATGATGAGGTAAATGCTGTTGCACAATATGTCAGCGGTCAGGCAAAACCAAAATTCGACGATGCGTTCCTTCGCTTGGAGATGTTGGACGGTGGAATCGGATCTACGCAGTCAGCTACTGACGATGATCCTCTTTATGAAGAAGTGAAAGAATTTATCATTGAAACACGACGCGCCAGTACGTCTTTGATCCAGCGTAAATTCAGCATTGGCTATGCCCGTGCCGCTCGCTTGATCGATCTGTTGGAGGAGCGTAATATCGTTGGTCCCGCTCGTGGCAGCAAGCCGCGCGAGGTATATGCCAAAGCTGCGGATGATGCAGAAGAATAAAAGGCGTGATAAACGCCTTTTATGATGTTGCAAGTGCATGATTGACGAAATTGGAGTCATACTAGCAATGGAGGTGTGCTATGAAATTACATAATGGTATTCATTTGCATGTGGTTTCCACAAGCAAATTTAAAGATATTGAGATCAGTGTGCGGTTTATGAACCGTCTGGAAGAAAAGCAGGCTACCCTTCGTTCGCTTCTTGCTTTGATGATCTGTGATCGTTGTGAGAAATACCCTACGAAGAAGATGATGAGCAAGCGTATGGATGAATTGTACGGAGCTGTTTTTAATGCGCATACGGTCGGTTATGGAGCTGCTCAAGTATTGGACATTCGCATGAGGATCATTGATCCGCGATATGCACCACATTCCTCTTTGTTGGAGCACGCATTTGATTTTTTACAGGAGACGTTGCTTCACCCGCTGTTTACGGAAGATACGCTGACAGAGAACAAGGCTATTTTGCAGGCAAAGATGGAGCGTATGCGGGATGAACCTTCCCAATATGCGGTGTCACAAGGTCTGAAGCTTGCCGGAGAGGGACTTCCTTTAGGAATATCGGCGCTGGGAGAAATAGAGCATATCGAAGAGATTACGTTGGACGAGGTTCAAAAGGCACATCAGCGACTTTTTCAAGAAGACCGTATAGATGTTCTCGTTTGCGGAGATGTGCAGGAAAGCTACCTGAAAGAACTTGTGGAAGTGCGTTTTTCTTCTTCAAGAAGGGATGCTGTCTTTAAAAGCTATTATGCGGCAGATATGGATAAAGAAGCAAAGGAATCCGTAGAATACCGTCATATTTCACAGAGCAGCATCATGATGACCTGGTTTACAGATACGTCTATGAACGATCAGGATTATTTTGCTTTAAAGATCGCCAATGCGATGTTCGGGCAGTATCCGACATCTTTTCTGTTTCAGGAAGTGCGGGAAAAAAACAGCTTATGCTATTCGATTTATTCCAATATGATTTCTTATGATGGCGCATTGGGAGTGACGACCGGAGTGGAGAAGGAACATATACAAAAAGCGATCGATTTGATCAAACAGCAGTTTCAAAAATTATGTGACGGAGAGTTTGCTGATGATCTCATAGATATAAGCAAAACGATGGTCGTCAATTCTCTTTTGGCTACGAAAGACAGCATGCAGTCATTACTGGCTCTGGCATATCAAAATGCCATTCTGGGTAAAGAGCGCACTGTTGATGATTTGGTAAACTATATGAAAGAGGTAACCAGACAGGATATTCAACGTGCCGCTCAAAAATGTCGTCTTGTATATACCTTCGTCTTGACGGATAAGGAGGATGAGCATGAAGAAGATCGTAAATTCTAAATATCGGGAAACGTATTATGAAGACACGATGGATAACGGGTTGAAAGTTGTTTTATGGCATAAGCCAGATTATGAAAAATCTCTTTTTATGATGGCGACGCCACTGGGGGCCATGGATTTGCGGCAGCGGGACGAACAAGGGAAATCATATGAATTTCCTGCCGGTATTGCGCACTTTCTCGAACATAAAATGTTTGAGATGGGAGATAAAGATGTCATGGATGTGTTTTCTCAGCTAGGAGCGAACGTCAATGCCTTTACTTCTTACAGTGAGACGGCCTATTACTTTTCAACATCACAGGATTATAAGAAGCCGTTAGCGCTGTTACTGGATTTTGTTCAGCAACTGGATATCAGTGAGGCTTCCATCGAAAAAGAAAAGGGCATCATCATTCAGGAACTGAATATGTATAAGCAAATGAGCGACCAGCGCCTTCTGATGGAAACATTTTCTTCTTTGTATGCGGAACATCCTTTAAAATATGATATCGGCGGTGATGCTCAGAGCGTTTCCGGCATTACGAAAAAACAATTGGAAGAATGCTATGCCATCAATTATCATCCGAGTACGATGGTTCTTATCGGTGTTACTTCCCATGATCCCGATGAGGTTCTTTCCGTTATTCGTAAAAATCAGAAAAAAAAGAAATTCGCCCCGGCACCAAAGGTCATGACTGTATATGTAGATGAACCGGAAGAGGTAGCCAGAAAGAAATATGTGTTTTCGATGGAAGTATCGGTACCGAAGATCTGCATCGCTTATAAGCTTGGCGGTATTTCAGATGTTCGTGAGCGGATTCGTCAAGAATGGTGTATCAAGATCATGCTGGATGCCTATTTCAGCAGTATAAATGAAGATTATCAATCATGGATCGATGATGAGATCATCAATGATTATTTTGGCAGTGAGGTAGATTATGGGGAGAATTATGGATCGGTTCTCATCTATAGCGAAACGGAGAAGCAGGAAGCCTTTGAAGAGCTTGTTTATAACGGAGTACAGAGCATCGCTCAGGCAAAGCTGAGCGAAGATGTGCTGCAACAGCTGAAACGTCGTTATTACGGACAGACTCTTCGCAGCTTGAACAGCTTTGATGATATCGCTATATCCTTTGTCCGCAGCTATTTTGACGGTTCTGATTTTTTTCAATCCATGGAGATCCTCGATGCGATCACGATGTCCGATATCGAAAAGGCATGCGAGAGTTTAGCGGATGCTCCTTTTGCAGAAGTTATCGTACAACCGAAATACCAAAATAAATAAAGATTCGTTCTTATTCGATAAAAAAGCACATGAAGTGCTTTTTTTTGTACTTTCTCTTCGATTTATATGGAACAATCTCTTTTTTGGCAATTTTACGAAGTGGCTGTTTTCGTGGATAATGCAAGTAAAGAAAGCAAGGTGATGCCTTATGCGGGTCATTCGTTTGAGCAGTAAAAGAAAGGAAGGAATCTTATGCTAAACCAGATCGTTCTTGTAGGACGTGTAAAAGAACTGCCTGCCATTCGTGAATCAGCCAACGGCAATAAGTATGCCAATCTCCTCTTGGAATTGGATCGTCCTTTTAAAAACAGCAATGGCATATATGAACAGGATTACATAACCATTGTACTTTGGAAGGGAATTGCGGAGACCGTTACCGATATATGTCAGATTGATGATATCATAGGGGTAAAGGGAAGGATTCAGTCTTATTCCTATGAAGGGAAAGACGGGCAAATGTATCGAAGCTACGATATCATTGCTGAAAAAATATCTTTTTTAAATAAAAATCACACAGAAACTCTCAACTCATAATCATAATAAAAAGAGCTGTATACAGCTCTTTTTTCGTTTTATCTGTTGTAGTATTCAACAACGAGCAGTTCGTTGATTTCCGGATTCAGTTCGCTTCTTTCAGGTAAACGAAGATAGGTACCTTTTTTCGCGTCCTTATCAAAATCAACAAAAGCAGGTGTGTGAAGCGTTGCTTCCAAAGAATCCTTGATAATCTGCAGATCCTTTGATTTTTCTTTTACTTCTACCGTAGATCCCACTTTGACGATCGCACTTGGAATGTCTACTTTTTTTCCATTCACTAGGATATGACCATGGTTTACTAACTGACGTGCCTGACGGCGTGTTCTTGCGATTCCCATGCGATAAACGATATTATCCAATCTGGATTCCAGCATAAACAAGAAGTTGTCGCCTTTAACGCCTTTCATCTTGCTGGCTTTTTTGAATGTGTTGTAGAACTGACGTTCGTTAACTCCATACATAAAACGAATTTTTTGCTTTTCGCGAAGCTGCAAACCGTAGTTGGTAAGCTTTACACGTTTTGTAGGTCCGTGCTGACCTGGTGCGTATTGGCGTTTTTGAAGCTCCTCGCCTGTTTCAAGGGTAGAGAACCCAAGGCGGCGGGATGTCTTCCAAACCGGTCCGGTAATTCTTGACATTATAGTCCTCCTTATTGTTTTACTTGCAATAAAACAATAACAGGTGCAAATCATCAATGCGCTGTGTTGATACTTACGATAGGTTCACCTCATTGCAGCCGGGTTACTGCTATCCCGTATGGATTACGTTATCAACGCGTTTTCACATGACTTTGCATGCTGCTATCATTTTTACGCCACTATACTATAGCAAACATTATATATTGTGTCAAATCATCCTTTATGATTCATGAAAAAAATAATAAGAAGTAATTAAAAAACGGGATGTTTTATGGTACAATGTCCTTAATGAAATCTTAAAGAGGTGTGACTATGCAAGACTTTATCAATAATCTGAAAAACATCGTGTCGAAAGATGTAGTGTTATATATCGGGATCGCGTTTGTGCTCATCCTTATTTTTACGATATTCATCCTCATGATGAAGCAGAAAAAGGCGAAAAAGCTTCTGGAGGAGCTAGAGCTGAAATACAATACCTTAAAGAGCGTTCCGCTGGCTTTTAAATTGAATAAAGCGGTTGCGCTTTCACGGGTAAACGGGGATATGGCTCAGCGTGTAGAAATATGCAAGAGCGATTTTGACGGCGTACAGGAAAAACTGAAAGAATGCAGTATGATGCTGGCAGAGATTGATGATATGGTGTATGTCCGCAAGATCAAGTCCGCCAGCCGTAAGATGAACCAGCTGTCTGAAGATCTGAACGTGTGTGAAGAACAGGTTAACCGTACGAATGCAGTGCTTGATGAAGTGCTGGAGAAGGAAAATGAACAGCGGGAGCACATCAACGTGCTGAAAGATGATTTCCGTGCCCTTAAAAAGCGTATAGAAGAAAGTCGTGCAGCGTTTTCTCAGAGTTCCGATTATATGGAACGGGAGATCACGGCGATTGAAAAGATGTTTTCTCTTTTTGAGGAATGGATGTTCGCCAGTGAATTTGATAAGGCAAATGGACAGCAGCGGGAAATTCAGGTATCCATGCAGCATTTGCAGGAACTGACGAATACGCTTCCGCCGTTGTATGAAAGAGCGAAGGGAGTGCTTCCCAGATTTATCGATGAAGTCGGGTTTCATTATGCACAGTCAAAAAATCGTGGGGTGTTTTTAGATCATCTCGAGGTCAAAAAAAATCTTGAGATCATTTCCGATATGCTGAAAGAAAACCTCAATAAGTTGCGCAATGGACAGACCGAAGGGGTAAGCAGTGATCTTGATGAATGCGAAAAGCGTCTGGTTCAGCTGCAGGAGCAGATCGGTAAAGAAGAAAAAGCCTATGATGAAGTCAATATGAATATTGAACGCCTGTTTGAAAGTGTTCGTGGTTTAAACAAGGATGTAGAAGATATACAGGCTTTATATAACCGTGTCAATGAACGGTTTGGTTTTGAAAATTGGACGCAGCAGCTGAAAGAAGCAGGAGATAAGCTGGCGAATCTGAATGAGATGAAACGCAAACTGGAGCGTATCGTTTTAGAGAAGTCGGTTCCTTATACGACGGTCTTGATCGCCTATAAGGAATTGGAACAGAGCAATGCGAGCTTTGCGGAAGAAGTAGGCGATATGAAGGTGAAGCTGGAAAGCGCCTGCAGTGATGAAGAGCGGGCAAAAAAACAGCTGGTAAAACTGCAGCTGATCGTGAATGAGATCCGGGTAAAGATGTCGAAGCATCGTCTTCCGAGCGTTTCTAAAAAATACAACGATGATCTGCATAAGGCAAATACGATGATTCGTGATATATCTTGCATATTGGATAATACGCCGTTGGATGTAAAACGTTTGAATGCGGAATTGCGGACGGCGATCGATTTTATCTATACATTATATAACAGCGTTAATAATCTGGTAGGAATGGCTATTATGGTAGAAAATGCGATCGTGTTTGGAAATCGTTACCGCTCTTCTTATCCGGATATAGATTCAGAACTTACCAGAGCGGAATTGTGTTTCCGTAACGGACAGTATACGAAAGCTTTGAAGATCGGTATTCAGGCTATTGAGAAAATGCATCCTGGGGCATATGAAAATCTTTTGAATAAAAAAGAGCCGCAGGCGGCAATAAAGGTGGAATAAGATGGTTTATCTGGATTATGCTTCTACGACCCCGATTGGCAAGGATGTTTTGCATGCGTATGAGAAATTGCTGGAAACATCATTTGCCAATTGTGACTCACTGCATGATTTAGGTAGGGAAAATGCAAAGCTGATGGAACAGAGCCGTGCAAATATTGCACAGCTTTTGCATGTCAGTCCGGATGAGATATTGTTTATGGCAGGAGCGAGCGAAGCGAATAATTATGCGGTCAAGGCGTTTGCTCTTCAAAATCAGCGGCGCGGGAAGCATATTATCGCCAGTTGTGTGGAACATTCCAGCGTGGCACACTCGCTACAGCAGCTAGAAGAGCTCTTCGACTTTGAAATCACATATCTTCCGGTGTATGAGGATGGTGCTGTCTGCCTTGATGATGTGAAAAGATACTTGCGAAAGGATACGATCCTTGTGACGTGCATGGCAGTCAATAATGAAACCGGCGCCATTCAGCCCATCTATGAGATCGCCGCTTATGTACATGCGCATTCACGAGCTGTCGTGCATAGTGATTGTGTGCAAGCTTTCGGGAAGATTCCCGTGGAGATAAACAAGCTGGATATGGCGACAGTTTCCGCTCATAAGATATACGGATTGAAGGGAAGCGGTTTTTTGTATAAGAAGAAACATATCGACCTTCTTTCTTGGATCAGTGCCGGACAACAGGAACAGGGGCTTCGCGGCGGTACCAGCAATTCCGCTGTGAATATCGTATTGGCCAAAACCGTTCGTTTGGCATTGGAAAATCAGCACTTAGCATATCAGCATGTGAAACAGCTGAATGACTATCTACGGCAGGAGCTCGCTGCCGAGGATGTGATGATAAACAGTCCGAAAAATGCATCTCCTTTTATTTTGAATATATCCTGCCTGCGAGTGGGAAGTGAGATCGCTTTGAATGCTTTAAATGCACGAGGGTTTGCTGTGAGTGCGAAAAGTACATGTGCCACAAAAAGTAAGGAGTTTTCCCATGTATTGATGAAGATGGGACTGGGAGAGCAGCGCGCTACCCATGCCATCCGCATATCTTTATCACATTTGACGACAATAGAAGAAGCAGTGGCTTTTGCCTCTGCATTGAAGGAGATTATAAAAAGTTATGGAACCGATGAATATCATATATGATCATATCCTTGTACGGTATGGTGAACTATCCACAAAAGGAAAAAATAAAAAAGATTTTATCAAGCGCCTGCAGCACAATGTACGCAATGCTCTTAAAACATTTGATAAGCTGGAGTATAAAGCGACGCATGATCGTCTGTACATCCTGTTGAACGGCGAAGACGTCCATGCGATCAAAGATGTACTGCAGCATGTATTCGGCATCAGTTCTTTTTCTTTTGCCGTTAAGATTCCCAGTGAAATCGAAGAGATGAAAAAAACAGCGCTGCATATCGCAGAGGCGTTTCAAGGTACCACATTTAAAATAGAAGCACGTAGAAGCGATAAGCAGTTTCCGATGATCTCGGATAAGATCAATCGGGCGATCGCAACGAATATTTTAAAGAAAACATCTTTGAAGGTAGATGTAAAACATCCCGATCTGCGTATTCAGGTAGAAGTCCATACGTTTGATACGTATATGATGACAAACAAGATCATCGGTGCCGGAGGATACCCGGTAGGAGTAGGAGGAAAGGCATTGGTGATGCTTTCAGGAGGTATCGACTCACCAGTCGCTTCCTATTTGACCATGAAGCGCGGCGTAGCTATAGAATGCATTCATTATGCTTCTCCTCCGTATACATCCAATGCGGCTTTGGAAAAAGTACTGGATCTAGCGCGTTCTGTTTCTCGTTACCAAGGTCATATCCGCGTACATATCGTGCCTTTTACCGATATGCAACTGGCCATTTATCAGAATTGTGATGAATCCTATGCCATTACGATCATGCGACGCATGATGTATCGCATTGCCGAGCAGATCTGTGAAAAACAAAGATGCCTTGCGATCGTTAACGGAGAAAGTATCGGTCAGGTCGCTTCTCAGACGTTGGAAAGCATGCAGGTGATCAATCAGGTCACGCAAATGCCGGTGATCCGTCCGGTTGTCGCAATGGATAAATTGGAGATCATTGCCATTGCCAATAAAATACATACGTATGATATTTCCATACAGCCATTTGAAGACTGCTGCACGATTTTTACACCGAAGAATCCGGTCACGAAGCCTACTTTGCGCAAAGCGGAAAAAATGGAAGCGCGTTTTGATTATGGATCATTGCTGAAAGAAGCTGTTGAAAAAACAGAATTTATCGATATCTACCCGGAGAGCAAGAAAAATAGCGATTTATTTTAGTATAAAGAAATACGGCTCACCCATACTATTATCGAGGTGAGTAAAATGGAAAGAAAAAAACAGTACAATGAAAAGCAGGTACAGGAAGATCTGTATCAGTACGAGATGGGTATTGAATTAGGTGCTGACATTGAAGCGGAAAAACGCAATCATGAGCGTGAATACGATAAGGAACATTCTTCTCAGGATTTTAAAAACAACTTTCATCAGCAAAATCAGAGAAACAGACAGCAGAACAACCATCGTTAATGAAGAAAAAGAACCTTTGCGAAAGAGGTTCTTTTCTTTTATAATATGTTTGAGAAAAGGAGAGGCGATATGCTGCAATGTCCCAAATGTAAAGGAAAACTGCATAAAGAAGAAAAGGTATATGCATGTGAGGCACATCATAGCTTTGATATTGCGAAAAGCGGTTATTGTAATCTTTTATTAGATAACCGCAAGTCTACCGGTGATGATAAGGATATGATTCGTTCGCGAACCGCGTTTCTTTCAGAAGGACATTATGCTCCTTTAAAAGAGCGTATCATAGAAATTTTATCGCAGCTCTTTGTTCATACGCTTGTCGATGCCGGATGTGGGGAAGGATATTATACGAACGATATAAAACGAAGGATCCCCTCCATGGATGTATGGGGCTTCGATTTATCAAAAAGTGCGGTGGCTGCGGCAAGTAGGCAGAAGAGCGGTGTTCATTACTTTGTGGCGAGTGTTTCGGATCTGCCGCTGAAATGTGCTTGCATGGATGCCGTCCTATCGATTTTCGCCCCTGTTTATGAAGAAGAAAATTACCGGATTTTGAAACCGTCGGGATATTTTCTCAAAGTGGAACCGGGCCCTCAACATCTGCTGGGTTTGAAAAAAGCGCTTTATGATACGGTATATGAAAATGAAGCAGCTGCGATGTCATATCCTCATTTCCGCTTAATAAGGGAAGAAATGCTGGATTATGAGATTCAATTATCTTCTGGTGAAAGCATACGTTCTTTATTTCGCATGACGCCGTATTATTGGAAGACTTCACGAGAGGCTGTTCAGCGTCTGTATGCTCGACAATGCCTGACGACAAGGGTTCAATTCCATTTAGAACTATATCAAAAAGAAGACTGAGATCATGAAAGTATGCCTGAAGAATGCATGTGGTAAAAGGAGAGACTATGGAAACAGTACCGGCAAAGACGATTTTGCAAAACGTGAAATACGGAGACCAGTGGTTTGGCAGTGATTATAATATGAATTTATATCGCGGCTGCTGTCATGGCTGTATATATTGTGACAGCCGCAGCGATTGCTATCGCATTGCGGATTTTGATACGGTTCGCATGAAAAAAGACGCTCTTTTGATTTTAGAGAGGGAGTTGATGTATAAGCCGCGCAAGGGAGTCGTTGGCATCGGCGCGATGTCGGACAGCTATAATCCTTTTGAAAAACAACTATGCTTAACACGGCACGCTTTGGAACTTTTGGATCGTTATGGATTTGGGGTTTCTTTAGAAACCAAGAGCACCTTGGTAATAAGAGATATCGATTTGTTTCAAAGAATTTCAAAACATGCTTCCTGCATTGTGAAAATGACGATAACGACCCCTGATGATGCACTCTCTCGTATCATAGAACCGCATGTATCCCTTTCATCACAGCGTTTTTCTGCTATCCGTGAACTGAGCGCTGCCGGTATTTTTACGGGTGTTCTTCTTCACCCGGTACTTCCTTATCTTTGTGACGATGAGGAAGATATCCGAAAAATGGTGGAATTAAGCGCACAAGCCGGGGCTAAATTCATCCATTCTTCTTTTTCCGTAACGCTTCGTCAAAATCAGAGAACGTATTATTATGATAAATTGGGAGAACATTTTCCCGGTTTGAAAGAGCGATATGAGCAAGTATACGGGGATCGGTATAATTGCATATGTCCGAATGCGAAGCAATTGCGCAAGGCGTTTACGGAGGAATGTCAAAAATACGGACTTCTGTATCGTATGAGCGATATCATTGCAGCATATAAAAAAGTGGGGAATGAACAGCTGCGGCTATTTTAAACACCGTGTCCGCAAACTCACGTTTTGTTTTTCTTAGTGGTGTGCTATAATGAGATGGAAATGACAGGAAGGATGAAATTATGGCTTTTGAATCACTGAACGAAAGGCTGAATAAAGCTTTTAAAAATATAACGGGAAAAGGAAAGCTGACAGAAAAAAATATGAACGACATGCTGCGGGAAGTGCGCATGTCGCTTTTGGAAGCCGATGTCAATTATCAGGTTGTAAAAGACTTCATTGAACGGATCAAGGAAAAAGCACTAGGAACGGAAGTGATGTCTTCCTTGAATCCGGGGCAGATGGTCGTAAAAATTGTTCACGATGAAATTGTGGAATTGCTGGGAAGCAAAGAAGCGCCGATTCATTATAAGAAGTTTGGCATTACGACGATCATGTTAGTCGGATTACAGGGAACCGGTAAAACGACAGCTGCGGCGAAAATAGCGAATGTCATCAAGAAAAAACAAGGTAGGAAGCCTCTGTTAGTCGCATGTGACTTGATTCGTCCGGCAGCGATCGAGCAGCTGAAAACGCTGGGACGGCAGATCGACATAGAAGTTTATTCAAAAGGTATGGAAGTTTCTGCACCGGATACCGCACAAAGCGCTATGGCATATGCGCAAAACAACGGATATGATACCGTGATCTTTGATACAGCTGGTCGTCTGCATATCGATGAAGAATTGATGATGGAACTCCAGCAAATGAAGCAGGTAGTTCATCCGGATGATATTTTATTGACAGTCGATGCGATGACCGGGCAAGACATCGTTCATGTTGCAAACAGTTTTCATGAACAGTTAGATGTGACCGGCTTGGTGCTTACGAAATTGGACGGTGATTCACGAGGCGGTGGTATTCTGTCTGTCAGAGCGATCACCCATGTGCCGGTCAAATTCGTTGGCCTTGGAGAAAAGATAGATGATCTGGATATCTTTCATCCGGATCGCATGGCAGATAGGATCTTGGGAATGGGAGATATCTTATCACTGATCGAACAGGCGCAGGAGAAGATGGATCTGGAAGAATCCGCAAAGGCTGCAAATCGCATGATGCAGGGACAGTTCACATTGGATGATATGCTCGTTCAGTTTCAGCAGATAAAGAAGATGGGATCTTTGGGGGGGATGATGAAGCTGATCCCGGGAATGAGCCAGATGGCGGGACAGCTCGATGAAGCAAAGGCGGATAAATCAATGAAGATGAATGAGGCTATCATTCTCAGCATGACTCCGCAGGAACGGCAAAATCCAAGCATTTTAAAGGCTTCCCGCAAAAATCGTATTGCTCGAGGCAGCGGTACTAAGGTAGCAGATGTCAATCGTGTTTTATCGCAATATGAAAAGATCAAACAGATGATGAAGCAGATGTCAGGTATGGCAAAAGGCGGAAAGATGCCCAATATGATGGGACAGATGAAAGCGATGAATAAAATGCGTGCCATGCAGGGTGGCAAGTACGGTAAGCGCCGGTTTTAAAAATTGATGAAGTGTTAAGGCTTTTACCTTGACACTTCATTTTGTTTGTGGTATCTTTATACCGTATTTATGATTAGGAGGAAAAAAACATGGTTAAATTGAGATTAAAGAGAATGGGTTCTAAAAGAAATCCATATTACAGAATAGTAGCGGCGGATTCTCGTTCACCAAGAGACGGACGTATCATTGAAACGATCGGCAGCTATAATCCGACATTGCATCCAGCAGAAATCAAAGTAGATGGTGAATTAGCTGTGAAATGGTTGAAAAATGGAGCGCAGCCTACGGATACGGTGCGTAATCTGCTATCAAAGCAGGGAATCATGAAGCAGTTCCATGAAAGTAAAACGGCGAAATAAAAAAAGCTATGATCGAATACGAAAAAGTGGTTATGGATCTGGTTTCACCGATCGTAGATGATAAGACTTCTCTTTCAGTAAAACAGATGCCAAGCTTAGATGAGAATGAAGTTCTGCTGTATGTGTATGCAAATAGTGATGATGTGGCGCGTCTGATCGGTCGTAAAGGAAGCATGGCTTCCAGCATTCGTCAGATGATGTCAATTGCGTCAAGAGATGAAAATAAACGAATTACCATCAAGTTTGAGTCTTATTAGGATGCAGATGCATCCTTTTTTACGGAGGGTTCACCTATGAAAAAGCTTCTTATTGGAACGATTGTCAATACACACGGTTTGCGCGGTGAAGTGAAGATCATGCCGAAGACACATTTTGTTAAAGAACGCTTTGCAAAAGGAAGCACGGTCTTTCTTGCGGATAAGGATCAGTGGAAGCCGTTGACCGTCACCGCCAGCCGCATGCATAAGAATATGCTGATCGTCGCTTTTGAAGATATTTGTCATATTGATGATATAGAGCGATGGAAAGGCTGTGATATTTATGCGGATGCAGAGGCGCTTGCAGAGCTTCCCGAAGACGAGATCTATTATCATGAGCTGTATGATTGCGCTGTTTATGATGAGGGCGGAAACTATCTGGGAACGGTTGTAGAAGTTATAGAGACCGGCGCTCATGCCGTTTTGCGTATCAAAAAAGAGGAAATGTCCTTTCTGTTGCCTTATGTGAAGACGTTTGTAACACGTGTGGAAAAAGAGAAAAAGAAGCTGACGGTTGCGCTTGTGGAGGGGATCCTATGAAAATAACGGTTTTAACACTGTTTCCCGAATTCTTCGACAGCTTTCAAGCGACATCGATTATCAAGCGGGCTTTGGATAATCACCTCGTAACGTTTGAAACTGTTAATTATCGCGATTATACACTAGATAAGCATCATAAGGTAGATGATACGCCGTGCGGCGGCGGGCAGGGCATGGTACTTATGTGCCAGCCGATCGTCGATTGTCTTCGGGCGGTGAAGAGCGAGGATTCTCTTGTGGTCATGCTGACCCCGCAAGGAACGACGTTTCAGCAGAAAACAGCACAGGAGTTTTCAAAAAAAGAGCATCTTATATTATTGTGCGGTCATTATGAGGGATTTGATGAACGAATACGCGACTATATCGATATGGAGATCAGCATCGGTGATTTTGTGCTTACCGGAGGAGAAGGCGCGGCGATGGTCGTTGCGGATGCGGTTATTCGCTTGCTGGATGGTGTCATTCAGGAAGAATCTCATCAGGACGATTCTTTTGCGAACGGATTGCTGGAATATCCTCAGTATACAAGACCGATCGTATATGAGGGAAAAGCGGTACCGGACGTCTTATTAAGCGGACATCATGCGAATATCCGCCGATGGCGTTTAAAGGAATCTTTGCGAAGGACTATGCAAAAGCGTCCCGATCTATTAAAGGAACGTATCTTTACAAAAGAAGAGCATGCTTTGATGGAAGAGATGAAACATGAGAAATGAAAAGGAAAGATCTTGTTCGATAAAAAGAGTATAAGGATGAAAAAATATTTGCATTCGTCATTCGCTTATGATATTATAGTAAAGCCTATGGCACGAAGGTTCCGCTGGTTATCGTAATTAAGAACCTCAACGTTACACGAAACTAGAAAAGGAGCGCCGATTATGAATTTGAATTTAGTAAATGAAGTAACAAAGTCACAGTTGAAAAAAGACATTCCTGATTTTCGTCCTGGATGCACCGTACGTGTGTATGTAAAGATCAAAGAGGGCGAAAAATCACGTATTCAGGTATTTGAAGGTTTGGTCATCTCTCGTCAGGGAGGCGGCATCAACGAGATGTTTACCGTACGTAAGATCTCCAACCAGATCGGTGTGGAAAGAACATTCCCTGTTCATTCACCGATCATCGATAAGATTGAAGTGCTTCGTCACGGCAAAGTTAGAAGAAATAAATTATTCTATTTGCGCGGTCGTTCAGGAAAAGCTTCTCGTATCAAAGAAATTCGCAAGTAAAACAAGAAAAAGCCGGACGCCCGGCTTTTCTTCTATAATGGAGGAAGCAATATGAAAGATGCTCATGAAGAGGAAAAAACGCTGAAAAAGCGCTTATTAGATGAAGTCATCGATTTATGCAAGATCTTTTTGATTTGCTACGGCATCGTTTTTTTGATAACGACATTTCTCTGCAAACCTGTACGAGTACAGGGAGAGAGCATGTATCCTACTTTACTGGATGGCGAGATCGGTGTTATGAACGTTTTTGGAGCAAAATTCGGAGAAGTCAGCCGCTATGATATTGTTGTCGTGCATAATGAAGAAAAAAACGAAGACTGGGTAAAAAGAGTCATCGGACTGCCAGGTGATACTATTTCCTGTGAAAATGATGTATTATATATTAATGGGGAAGCGCAGGAACAGACGTTTTTAGATCAACAGTATGTCGATAAAGTGACTCGCAGCGGAGAAATACCTTTCACGGATAATTTCGGTCCCATCACGCTTGCGGATGATGAATATTTTCTGATGGGAGATAACCGCCCGCGCTCTTATGATTCCCGCAATTTGTACGGGGTGCAGAAATTTACCAAGGACGATTTACGCGGCCGGGGAATCATGATCGTATATCCCTTTGACAAAATGAAGATTTTATCAAATTAAAAAGGAGTCGTTTTCATGGATCGAAGCAATCTGAATGCAAAAACAAAAAAAGAAAATCTTTTGATCGAATCGTTGGATTGGCTGCGACTCGTCGTTATATGCCTGGCTTTCCTGTACATTTTACCTACCTTTATTTTGCGTCCTTTGCAGGTCCATGGTCCTAGCATGTATCCGACGTTGCAAGACGGAGAGCCTTTTTTGACAAATGTGGCCGCATATTTGATGTTCGGTGTTGACCGGTTTGATATCGTTGCTTTAAAAGATGAAGAAAGCGGAGAACAGTGGATCAAACGAGTGATCGGTCTGCCGAATGAGACTGTAGAGGTTCGTGATGGGAAGCTGTATATCAATGGCGAATTTGTAGAAGAGCCCTTTTTGGAAGAGGGCACTATCACCTATGATTTTGCGGCGGTAACTTTAGGAGAAGACGAATATTTCGTCATGGGCGATAATCGTACGAATTCATTAGATTCTCGAAAACGCGGTCCTTTTCCGAAAAGTGCGATTTTAGGAAAGTATGCGTACGTATATTTTCCTTGGGATAGATGGAGAGCCGTAACTGACGGAAAGTGATGTCGGTCGAATGTTTATGATCAAAGGATGAAACATCATGTCTTTCTTTTATAAAGAGTCAAACAACCCCAACGGGTTGTTTTTATATGGGGAATGATATACTTTATAAGAGAAAGCAAGTATGGTAATATAGAACATAATGTGGGTTTATCGATATAGGATGCCGAAAGGAAGGTGACGGGGATATGATGATGGCACGTGAAATTAGTGCAATGGATTTTCATGAGATGCGATGCAGCGTTCGATGGAAGGATGCAGAAATCGAACAGCTCGATCGGGCATTGTCGGCTTCTATGGCTGTTGTCGGAATATATGAGAGAGATGAACTGGTGGCTATGGGAAGACTGGTAGGCGATCATTGTTTTAAGGCGCTGCTAACGGATATTATCGTTAAACCGTGCTATCAGAGAAAAGGATATGGAAAGATTGTGGTTACGCAGTTGTTGGCTATAGCGATAGAATCTATGAAAAAGGGAGACATACTTTGCGTTGAGGGTACGCCGACAAAAGGAAATTTGGATTTTTATATAAAGTGCGGTTTTCAATATGATCTGGAAGTTCAGGACGGAATATATCTTTGGCTTGAGAAATGAGAGGATAAGAAAGAAATATTTTAATAAGGTAAACGGAAAATTAGTTAGAATTAGATTTTCGGATACTAATAAAATTGCAGAAGATCCATTAAAATTAGAAGGAATAAACTATGTGATTTCTAGCACCGATGATTACCAACAAGCGGTTGAATGAATGTATGTATTAAAATGAATATAAAGAGTCAGTAAAAAAAATCAGGAGTCTATGTAATGCATATTGAATATGTATACGAATCAAGTAAACATAATGATACCCTGTGGTGCATGTAGAGAATTAATGTTACAATTATCAAGTAGGAATAAAAACATGCAAATATTAACAAATTTAGAAACTAAAAGTACAATTATTCTACAGGAACTCATGCCAAATTGGTGGAAATAAAGAAGTATAGGAAGTGATATACATGGAAAATAAAGGGCAAAATTCGACAAATATCAACTGGTTTCCCGGACATATGACAAGAGCAAAGCGCGATATGAGTGAGAAGATGAGCGTGGTCGATATGGTCATTGAATTGCGCGATGCCAGAATTCCTAATGCAAGTAAAAATCCTTTACTGGAAGAACTCATTCAGCAAAAACCGAGATTGATCATACTTTCAAAAAAGGACAAAGCGGATCCGGCCTTGACAAAGGATTGGATACAGTTTTTAAAAAAGGATGATACGGAAGCCTTGGCTTTGGATATACCTTCAGAAAATATTATCAATCCCGTAACCGATGCGGTAAAACAGCTTATGAAAGCCAAGATAGATAAAATGAAGGAAAGAGGGATGAAACCGCGACCGATGCGGGCGATGGTAGTAGGAATTCCCAATGTTGGGAAAAGTACGTTTATCAATCGATTGGCAAAGAAAAAGATCGCTCAAACCGGTGATCGCCCGGGTGTAACGCGTGCGCTTCAATGGGTCAAGGTCAACCGGGATATCGATGTTTTGGATACCCCGGGAGTGTTGTGGCCGAAATTCGATGATGAGCGCTGCGGCATGCTGCTGGCGATCACCGGTGCCATTCGCGATGAGATCCTTCCCATAGAAGAAGTTTGTATGACAGCTATGCGAGAACTTCTTGCCTTGCATCCCGAATATATTCAAAAGCGATATCAAATAGATATGCATGAAGATCCGTATGTGGTTTTTCAAAGGATCGCTGAGAAACGAAAATATTGCCGTTCAAGAAATGAGATGGATGAAAAGCGGACGTTTGAAACATTTCTAAAAGAATTGCGCGATGATAAATTGGGAAGAATGACGTGGGAGACACCGGATGCAGACAGCAAATGAGTATGAGATAGCTTGGTGGAAACAGGGAAAACAGCAGATTGTCGGTATTGATGAAGCGGGAAGAGGACCGATTGCCGGACCTTTGGTCGTTGCCGGTGTTTGCTTTCCTGTCGATTACCATCACGAAGAGATCTATGATTCAAAGAAGATATCCGAAAAGAAACGAAAAGAACTGTTCCGTATTATTTTGCAAGATGCCTTATGGTATAAGATATTGATCATATCGCCGGAAGAAATTGATGCTCTAAATATTTATCGGGCAACACAGAAGGCTATGGAGACGATCGCTTCCTCTTATGGGGACAGTGTTTTGACGGATGCTATGCCGCTGCCGAATGTAGAAAAAGAGGTGCTTTCGCTTATCAAAGGTGACCAGAAATCGGTCAGTATTGCAGCCGCCAGCATATTAGCAAAAGTGACGCGGGATTGCATTATGAAGGGATATGATCGATTATATCCCGCTTATGGTTTTGCAAAGCATAAGGGATATCCGACAAAAGGTCATTTGGAAGCGCTGCATCGTCATGGTGTTTTGTCTATTTACCGCAAAAGCTACGCACCTGTTGCACAGATGAATCAGCTGTCTTTGGATTTGGTGATGGAAGGCATGGATATTTGATTACTACTTTTACTGGAATATCTGCGGATATTCTTTTTTTCATTCAATGGTAAAAATTATTGCAAAAAAATAAGATTAATAATATAATAAAGAAAAAGGAGGACAGTGCAAATGTTTGAATGGGTAAAAGGTAGTGTGTATACATGTGTTGTTACGCTGTATCCTAACAATATAACATTGAACAGCAGCGCCGCTGAGTATTTCAAAGATGTCCGTTGGGCGATGATCGGTCTGGATCGTGAACATTTCCAATTGGCCATTAAACCGATCTCCAAGCGCGAAATAGATTTGAAGCTTGTCGCGATGGAGCAGCTGCATAAGGTTTCTATGGGAAAAGGATATGCGCGGATCAGCAATAAGGTTGTAATCAACGAAATATCTGCTATGATAAAAGATGAAATAAACGGCTTGAAGATGTCCGCAGCATATGATGATAAAGAAGGTATCTTGATCATTGATTTTAAGGAATTTGTGAAGGAGTGATGGATATGTTGTTATTTTGGATATGTGCTGCCGTTGCCGCGATCGTGATCGAGTTGGTTACGCCGACGGCTTTGGTCAGCATATGGTTTGCCTGCGGTGCTGTTGTCGCTTGTTTGCTGGAATTGGTCGGCGCGGGTTTGGAACTTCAAATTTGCGCGTTTGCCGTTGTGTCTCTTGTGACGATGGTGATCGTCCGTCCGGTCGCAACGAGATATCTGCGCGGCAATATCATTGCTACCAATGCGGATCGCATGATTCATGAGGTTGGATTGGTAACGAAAGACATTACAGCGGAATCCTGGGGCGAAGTGAAGATCAAAGGAGCGCTGTGGAGTGCTGTCAACATCGATTCTTCTGTGATCCCTGCAGGCAGTAAAGTAAAGGTTATGGCAATTGAGGGTGCAAAGCTCATCGTTCGTGAGATTAACGAGGGCTAGAAAGGAAATAGTTATGGAATTTTTAATATTTATTATCGTATTTGTAGTTATTGCTGCAATCCTGGCTTATATGGTACGTATCGTACCACAGGCGCATTCTTATGTAGTAGAGCGTCTGGGAGCATATCATGCCACTTGGACGACCGGTGTGCATATTGTAATTCCGTTTATTGATCGTGTGGCGAATAAGGTTACGCTGAAAGAAGTTGTGAAAGACTTTGCTCCGCAGCCGGTGATCACGAAGGATAACGTTACTATGCAGATCGATACCGTTGTGTATTTTCAGATTACTGATCCGAAGCTTTATACGTACGGGGTTGTTGGACCGATCACGGCGATTGAGAATCTGACTGCCACGACATTGCGTAATATTATCGGTGATTTGGAACTTGATGAAACGCTGACATCACGCGATATCATCAATACGAAGATGCGTGCGATTTTGGATGAGGCTACGGATCCATGGGGCATTAAGGTCAATCGTGTCGAAGTGAAGAACATCATTCCGCCTCATGATATTCAGGAAGCGATGGAGAAGCAAATGCGTGCGGAGCGTGAGCGCCGTGAATCTATCTTGCGTGCGGAAGGTGATAAGAGAAGTGCCATTCTGACTGCTGAAGGAGAAAAAGAAGCGATGGTTCTTCGTGCAACGGCGAAAAAAGAAGCGATGATCGCAGAAGCGGAAGGAAAAGCGCAGGCGACAGAGCGTTTATATCAAGCACAGGCACGTGGTATTCAGGCCATTAAAGATGCGCAGCCTTCAAAAGAGTTTTTGTCTTTAAAAAGTCTGGAAGCATATGAAAAAATCGCCGATGGAAAAGCTACGAAGATCGTGGTACCGGCAGAATTGCAAAATCTTGCCAGCCTTTTGACGAGCGCAAAAGAATTTGTGCGTGATGATGCAGAAGCTGCTAAAGATCTGAAAAAGTAATTATGTGAAAAGTCTCGATCAATGAGGCTTTTTTTTGCGGGATTTTAGGAATTCTCTTTTTATGAGGGTATATATAGGATAAAAGGAGTGTCGTGATGAGAGAACAAATCCTGTATTATGCCGTTAAATATAAAGGGGAATGGAAAGCGATGGAAAAGGCTTTGCATAAGAAAGAATCCTGGCACAAAATCCCTTATGAAGGGAAGTACGTGACCATTGAGGATTCGACGTATCCTAAAAGATTTTATCGTTTACAAAACCCTCCTTGGATCCTCTTTTATGAAGGGGATATTTCCTTGTGCGATCGTTCTTCTATCGGTGTTGTCGGTAGCCGTAAGTGTACATCGTATGGTCTTGCGATGTGTGAGCATCTTGTTTTTCAATGCCGGCAGCAAGCGGTTATCGTCTCCGGTCTTGCCAAGGGCATCGATGCATGTGCCCATCAAGCAGCATTGGCTTTTCATACGATCGGCATCATCGGCTGTGGATTGGATATCGCATATCCAAAAAGCAATCATAAACTATATGAGCAAATGCGTGAACATCATTTGATCATGAGTGAGTATCCGAGCGGTACGATTCCCTTTGCGTATCATTTTCCTTGGAGAAATCGATTGATTGCTGCAGCAAGCGATGCACTGGTCGTTGTGGAGGCGGCGAAAAGAAGCGGTAGCATGTTGACCGTGAATGAGGCGTTGTGTTTAGATATTCCCGTATATTGTTTTCCACATGTGTTTGGCACTGCTTGCGGGGAAGGATGTAATCTTTTGATTTCTCAGGGAGCGAATATTTTGATGGATGATCAGGATATCCGCAATATTTTCATAAATGATTTGACAAATTGACAGGAAACGGAAATAATAGGATACGTGAATTTATCATAGAGGAGGCTTACTATGAGCAAGTTAGTGATCGTGGAATCACCTTCAAAATCAAAGACGATCGAAAAATATCTTGGAAGCGATTATCATGTCGTTTCATCCAAGGGACACATACGAGATCTGGCTACTACGGGAAAAGGCGGTTTGGGCATTGATATCGAACATGATTTCCAGCCGACTTACAAAGTGAGTCCAGATAAAAAAGAAGTTGTAAAGACATTGAAAAATTTGGCAAAAAAGAGTGATGAAGTCTATTTGGCGAGTGACCCCGACCGCGAGGGAGAAGCGATTTCCTGGCATTTGGCGCAGGAACTTGGGCTTGATATGAACGATGAAAACCGCATCGTGTTCAATGAAATTACAAAGAATGCTATTTTGGAAGCTTTTGAGCATCCGCGTACGATTGACCAGGATTTGGTAAAATCACAGGAAACCAGACGTATGCTCGATCGCATCATCGGCTTTAAGCTGAGTAAATTACTGCAAAGCAAGATCAAATCAAAATCTGCCGGCCGTGTTCAGTCTGTTGCTCTTCGGCTGATCGTCGAGCGCGAGAACGAGATTCGCGCTTTTCAGCCGGAAGAATATTGGACGCTGGCAGCGAATATAAAAAAAGACAGCAAGAAGTTTTCCGCTCAGTTGACCAAAGTCGATGGGAAAAAGGCCAAACTGAAAAATCAACAGGACACCGATGCGATCATAGCGCGTTGCCATAAAGAATTCAAGGTGGCATCACTGGAATCCAAGGTTCGCAAAAAAGAAGCGAAGATGCCTTTTATCACGTCTACATTGCAGCAGGAAGCCAGTACAAAACTTGGATTTGGTGCAAAAAAGACGATGCAGCTTGCGCAAAAACTATATGAAGGAATTACGCTGGGTGATCATACAGAAGGTTTGATCTCCTATATGCGAACCGATTCTACAAGATTTTCCGCTGTTTTTATCAAAGATGCCTTTGCTTATATCGAACAGATATACGGAAAACAATATGTAGGAAGGGCACGTCAGAAAAACAGCGATCACACGCAAGATGCGCATGAGGCAATTCGCCCTACGAATCTGGCTAATGATCCCGATACGGTCAAGCCGTATTTGACCAATGATCTGTATCGCTTGTATAAGCTTATCTATGCACGTGCTCTTGCATCCTTGATGGCACCGGCGAAAAGCGATGTTGTAAGCGCCGTTATTATGAATAACGGCTGTGAATTTACGGCAAGCGGTTCTGTTTTGACTTTTGACGGTTATTTAAAGGTGTACGGTCCTTATGAACAAACCAAAGACGAATTGCTCCCTGAAATGCAGATAGATGAAACGCTTTCTGATGTGAAATTGGAAGGGAAACAGCATTTTACGGAACCTCCTCTTCGCTACAGCGAAGCACGGTTGATTAAAGAGATGGAAGAAAAAGGGATCGGGCGTCCTTCTACGTATGCGATCATTATCGATACTTTGCAGGCACGCGGCTATGTATCTTTGCAGCGTCCTAGCGAAGGAAGCAAGACAAAGGTCTTCTTTCCGACAGATCAAGGAGAATTGACGGATGCCAAACTGCAGGAGTATTTTGAAAAGATCATCAATGTGATGTATACTGCGGATATGGAGCAGCATTTAGATGAGATCGCTTTGGGAAACCGCGATAATATTAAGGAGCTTCATGATTTTTATAATGAATTTGAACCGTTGTTGGATCATGCTTATGAACATATGGAAAAAAAGGAATTGGAGAGGACAGGCGAGATGTGTCCGGACTGCGGACATGAGCTGGTTTATCGGATGGGACGTTATGGAAAGTTCATATCCTGTATCAATTTTCCTGAGTGTCGATATACGAAAAGTGAAGAGGAAGAAGGGGAGGCTATTCACGAAACATGTCCTAACTGCGGCAGCAAAATGGTCATGAAGAAAGGTCGTTACGGATCATTCCTCGCTTGCAGTAACTATCCGAAATGCAAGTATATTAAAAATACAAAGCCGAAAGAGGAACCAAAGCCTACCGGAGAGATGTGTCCGGATTGCGGGCATGAACTCGTTGAGAGAAAATCGCGTTTTGGTACTACTTTTGTCGGATGTAGTAATTATCCGAAGTGCCGCTATATTAAAAAAAGTGAAAAGGCTGCTTTGGAAGCAAAGAAAAAGACGAAGAAGAATACTCGTAAAAAAAGCGGTGATGACGAATGAAAAAAGTAACGGTTGTCGGTGCGGGATTAGCGGGCTGTGAGGCTGCTTGGCAGCTTGCGCAGAGAGAGATCCCCGTTACCTTGATCGAGATGCGTCCGCAGAAGATGACACCGGCGCATCACAGTGATCAGTTTGCGGAGCTTGTCTGTTCCAATTCTTTGCGCAGTAATTCTCTGCATAATGCGGTAGGGGTATTAAAGGAAGAGATGCGTACATTTGATTCGCTGATCATGCGCGCGGCCGATATGCATCAAGTACCGGCAGGCAGCGCACTAGCAGTGGATCGTCAGCAGTTTTCACAGTGGGTTACAGATACTCTGCGGCAGCATCCGTTGATAGATATACGGCATGAGGAAGTCTTGGAAATTCCGAATGGTCCTGTGATCATCGCTACGGGACCATTGACTTCGGATGCTTTAAGTGATGCGATTCGCCGTTTTCATTATGATGAGGATACGCTGTATTTTTATGATGCCGCGGCGCCGATCGTTGAGAAAAGCAGTATTGACTTTACGAAAGCGTATGTCAAGGACCGATATGATAAAGGAGAGGGCGCTTATATCAACTGTCCTATGAATAAGGAACAGTTTGATGCCTTTTATCATGAATTGCTGCATGCGGAAACAGTTGATTTAAAAGCATTTGAAAAAGAGATATATTTTGAAGGGTGCATGCCGTTTGAGGAAATGGCACGCCGAGGAGAGAAAACGCTTTTGTTTGGTCCGATGAAGCCTGTCGGTTTGGAAATGCCGGATGGCACACGTCCGTATGCGGTTGTTCAGCTACGGCAGGATGATGCCGCAGCAAGCTTATATAATATTGTAGGGTTTCAAACGCATCTGACTTGGGGTGAGCAAAGACGCATATTATCGATGATCCCCGGTTTGGAGAACGTAGTGATCGTTCGTTACGGAGTGATGCACAGAAATACGTATCTATGTTCCCCAAAAGTTTTGAGGCCGACGTATCAGAGCGTTGATCGGGAAGATTTGTTTTTTGCCGGACAGATGTGTGGAGTCGAGGGATATGTGGAATCGGCAGCAAGCGGTTTGCTTGCTGGTTTGAACATGGCGAATTTGATACGAGGGAAAGAACCGCTTATCTTTCCTCCTACTTGCTGTATGGGAGCGATGGCACATTATATCACCCATACACATCCGCAGTATTTTCAGCCGATGAATGCGAATTTCGGTATCATGAAGCTGGAACAAGAGGTAAAGAAGAAAGAGCGTAAGGAGGCGTATGGGAAGCAGGCGTTGGAAGTGATAAAAGGGATAAGGGAGCTGTTTTGATGGATGATTTGATCGCGCGGTTTCTGGCGTATATTGAGCGTTCTAACAGCGGATCCATGCATACGGTGTCAGCTTATCAAAGAGATCTGTGTGAATTTCGGGACTATCTGCGTGCGGAAAATATAGATAGTTTTGAACAGGCAGATCGTATCGTCGTGATGAACTACATCGGTGAACTGCGCTCTCGTGATGGGATAAACGGTCCTATGAAAAATACGAGCATCGCACGGAAACTCTCTTCTCTGCGTTCATTTTATCGCTATTTAAATGAATATATCGGATCGATGAATAATCCGTTTTTATATTTGAAAAGTCCTAAACCGGCGAAGCGAATACCGGAATTTCTCTTTTATGACGAAATGGAAAATTTTCTTTCTTCCGTGGATGAAACAAAAGAGGAAGGTATCCGCAACCGTGCTTTGTTTGAACTGATGTATGCATGCGGACTGCGTGTCAGCGAAGTGGTGAATCTGCGGGTAGAAGATATTGATTTTCAAGAAGGTATTTTGCGTATAGTGGGGAAGGGAAACAAGGAGCGTCTCGTTCCGTTTTACAGCTTTGCGGCAGATAAGATAAAGAGCTATCTTAGCGTACGCGAAAAATGGATGCGGGAGATACATCCTTATCTGTTTGTCAATCGGCATGGCAGACAGCTTACCTCACGCGGTGTGCAGTATCTCATGGAGAAGCAGGCTCGTGCATGCGGTATGAATATCCACGTACATCCGCATATGTTTCGTCATACGTTTGCGACGCATCTTTTGGACAATGGCGCAGACTTGCGCGTAGTGCAGGAATTGTTGGGTCATTCTTCGCTGTCGACTACGCAGATCTATGTGCATGTGACACAAGATCGCCTGAAACAGGCTTATATACAGGCGCATCCGCGTGCGAAAAGCTGAAATAAAGCTTGTATTCAAAGAGAATCATGGTATAATATATATCGCGTATGGAAAAATTTACGCAAATACACACATCATGGATTCGGCGGCCCGTGCTTGTAAGAGTTGCTGCTGTTGGAAGTGATGGAGGTAAAACGGAAAGAGAGGACTTATCATGTCAGTAGTATCAATGAGAAAATTGTTGGAAGCAGGTGTTCATTTCGGTCATCAGACACGTCGCTGGAACCCGAAGATGAAACCGAATATTTATGCTTCAAGAAATGGTGTTTACATCATCAACCTGGAAAAAACACAGGAACAGCTGGAAACAGCTTATAATGCAATGAGAGAAATTTCCGAAAAAGGTGGAAAGGTACTGTTTGTAGGAACGAAGAAACAGGCTCAGACCGTTGTTGTGGAAGAAGCGCTTCGTTCAGGTTCCTTCTTTGTTAATCAGAGATGGCTAGGTGGATTGCTGACGAATTATCGCACGATCCAGAAACGTGTAAAGCGTCTGTTGGAAATTGAAGAGATGGAAGCAAGCGGATTGATCGATGTATATCCGAAAAAGGAAATCGCTCAGATCAAAAAGCAGAAGGCTCGCTTGGAGAACTTCCTTGGCGGTATTAAAGAGATGAAAAAACTGCCGAACGCTCTGTTTGTCATTGATCCGAAAGAAGAGCACAATGCAGTAGCGGAAGCGAAAAAATTAGGTATTCCGGTATTTGCTATGGTAGATACGAACTGTGATCCGGAAATGGTAGATTATCCGATCCCATCAAATGATGATGCAGTGCGTTCCGTAAAATTAATCACGACGCTGATGGCAGATGCTATCGTAGAAGCGAAGGGTGGTTTATTGTCCGTAGCACATAGTGAAGATGAAAATGAAGAAGATGTAACGATGAAAGATGTCATCGTCAATGTAGAAGAGCAGATCGCAGAAAATGAACGCCGTCGTCGTCAGAGAATGGAAGAGCGCCGCAACCGTCGTCCATATGACCGCAATGCGCGCGGTCCTCGCCGTGACAACGGACGTGCTCCATTTGTGAAGCAGGAAAACAAAGCTGCGGAAGAAACCGCAAAACCTGCGGAAACGGTAAAAGAAGAAGCTCCTGCTGCACCGGCTGCGGATGCTGCGGCAGAATAAGCAAAGGAGGTAGTAGATTTATGATTACAGCTCAGAATGTAAAAGAATTAAGAGAGAAGACCGGCGCTGGAATGATGGATTGTAAAAAGGCGCTTACGGAATGTGACGGAGATATTACGAAGGCGATCGACTGGCTTCGTGAAAAGGGAATTGCCAAGGCTGCGAAAAAATCTGACCGCATCGCGGCAGAAGGGTTGAGCCGTGTTGCTGCGGAAGGTAATGTTGCGGCAATATTTGAAGTGAATTCAGAAACCGATTTCGTTGCGAAAAACGAACAGTTCCTGACGTTGCTGGATACGATTCAGAGTGCGTTGCTGAAGAATAAGCCGGCTTCTGTAGAAGAAGCTATGAAGCTTGATGTCAACGGAGAGACATTAGAAACAGTGGTAACTTCCGCTACGGCTACGATCGGCGAAAAGATCTCTTTGCGTCGTGTAAGCGTTGTTGAAAAAGCCGATAATGAAGTATTCGGTACGTATATGCATATGGGTGGAAAGATCTCTGCTCTTGCGGTTTTGAATGGCGGAAGTGCGGAAGTAGCGAAAGATATCGCTATGCAGGTTGCCAGTATGGCTCCTACGTATATCAGCCGTGATGATATGCCGAAAGATGTTGTTGATCATGAACGTGCCGTACAGATGGAGATCTTGAAGAACGATGAAAAGCTTGCCGGCAAACCAGAAAAGGTATTGCAGGGGATCATCGAAGGAAGAGTTTCAAAAAATCTGAAGGATATGTGTTTGATCGAGCAGGAGTTCTTTAAAAATCCCGATCAGAAGATCGCTCAATATGTAAAGGAAGCCGGTGCTGAAGTAAAAAGCTTTATACGCTATGCAGTAGGTGAAGGCATCGAAAAACGCGAAGATAACTTCGCAGAAGAAGTAATGAGTCAGGCATTCGGAAAATAGGACACAAAAGTGTCCTGTTTTTTTATATTATGGCTTACAATTTGATGGTTATCGTGTATAATATAGAAGATAAAATAAAAGGTGGACATACTATGTATAAGAGAGTTTTATTAAAGTTAAGCGGGGAAGCGCTGTCATGCTCCGGCAATTCCTTTGATGTTAAAATACTGGCTTCATTGGCGAAGGAATTAAAGGAAGTACATGATCTGGGTGTTGATCTGGCGATCGTGGTAGGCGGCGGTAATTTCATCCGTGGCAAGATCTTGGAAACGATGGGGATCGATCGTGTGCAGGGGGATTACATGGGAATGCTTGCGACGGTGATCAACGCTCTTGCGGTACAGAACGCATTGGAGCAAGAAGGCGTTCCGACAAGGGTGCAGACGGCTATCGAGATGCAGAAAGTTGCAGAACCATTTATCGTGAGACGGGCGATTCGTCATTTGGAAAAAGGAAGAGTTGTCATCTTCGGCGCCGGAACGGGAAATCCTTATTTTTCTACGGATACGACAGCGGCCTTGCGGGCGAATGAGATCAGCGCCGATGTGATTTTGATGGCGAAAAATGGTGTAGATGGTGTTTATAACGCCGATCCTAAGACGCATCCGGATGCGGTGCGCTATGAAAAACTGACGTATATGGATCTGATCCGCGAGGGTCTTGCCGTTATGGATACTACAGCAACATCCATGTGTATGGATAATGATATCGATTTAGTCGTTTTCAATATGAATGAGCCGGGCAACATCGTGAAGGCTGTTCAGGGACAAGTAAATGGTACGGTAATTACCAAGGAAGGAAACTAATATGGAACAATTATTAACAAATGCGAAAGAGAGAATGCAGAAAGCTGCTGACAATCTTGGATCATCCTTGACATCTATTCGCACAGGACGTGCAAATGCATCGATTTTGGATCATGTGATGTTTGAATATTACGGTTCTTTAACACCGATCAATCAAGTCGCGAGCATCCAAGTCATAGAAGGGCGTCAGTTGTTGATCAAGCCTTATGACAAAGGGACATTGAAGGATATCGAGCGAGCTATTTCCACTTCGGATACGGGGCTGGTACCGCAGAGCGATGGAACGTGCATCCGGTTAAATGTTCCTACGCTGACAGAAGAGCGTCGTAAGGAATTGAGCAAATCTGCATCTAAATTTGGTGAAGAAGCGAAGATCGCCGTGCGCAATGTACGCCGTGATGCCAATGAAAGCATCAAGAAAAACAAAGAATTTACAGAAGATGTGAAAAAGGACGGACAGGAAAAAATCCAAAAACTTACGGATGACTTCGTTAAGAAGATTGATCAGATCGTGGCAGAAAAAACAAAGGAGATCATGTCAGTTTAACGATATTTATGATGTATCCGAATGACCCACACGAGTGGGTTTTACTTTAGGAGGCGTATCTGATGATGCAACAGAAAATCCCTGATCATATTGCGATTATTATGGATGGCAACGGCCGTTGGGCGAAAAAAAGAGGATTGCCGAGAACTGCGGGCCATAAGCAGGGAGCTGAGAATATCCGCAAGATCGCGATCGCCTGCAATGCTCTGCAGGTAAAGGCTTTGACGCTGTACGCTTTTTCTACGGAGAATTGGAAGCGTCCGGAAAAGGAAGTAGATTATTTATGCAAGCTTCCTCGTTTCTTTTTTAAGAGTTACATGGCAGAATTGAAAAGAAATAATATTCAGGTTTTATATTTGGGCGAATTGGATAAATTCCCTGAAGATACGCGCAATGTGATTACTACTGCCGTGGCAGAAACCAAAGAGAATACCGGCTTAAAGCTTTGTCTGGCGGTTAATTACGGCGCACGGCGGGAGATCATATTGGCGGCGCAGCGCTATGCGAGTGATGTTTGTGAGGGAAAGCGCTCTTTGAGCATCGACGAGACGGAATTTGCTGGTTATTTGATGACATCGCAGCTTCCGGAAGTCGATCTGCTTATACGGACGAGCGGAGAGTTGAGAATCAGCAATTTCCTATTATGGCAGATCGCTTATTCGGAATTGATTTTTACGGATCGGTCATGGCCGGAATTCGATGAGGAAGAATTGCGAAAAGCGATCGATGAGTATACGCTGCGTGATCGGCGTTTTGGAGGTCTTAAAGATGAAAACTAGATTTGTTACAGCACTTTTGATCATGGCTTTCATCATACCGGCTCTTTTATGCGGCGGGTGGCTTTTAAAGGCGTTGATCGCGTTCATCATCATCTTCGGCGGCAGTGATTTTCTTTCACTGAGCGAAACCAGACAGAAGTGGCCTGTATTCATCAAACCGGCGCTGATCGCCTGTGTCTTTGTTATTTTGTTGATACCGGAGGCGTTGTCGTTACCGATGATCGGCGGATGTATCCTGCTTTGTCTTTCCGCTCCTGTATTTACGGAACATTTCACCGTAAAGGACAGCTTTTTGGGAATTACCTATATTGTTTTTTTCTATATGACGGCGATCTCCTTTCTCCATATTTATGAAGCGGATCCTTTGTATATCTGGTATATCATATTCGCCACCTATCTCTGTGATACCGCCGCTTATTTTTCGGGATATTTTTTTGGCAAGCATAAGTTGAATCCGCGCATTTCACCTAAAAAGACGGTGGAAGGATCGATCGGCGGATGGATCTTCGGGACGATCGGTTCTTTTCTGTTCGGTTATTATTTCCTGCAAGCTTCCATGTCACTTCCTATGCTGGCGGTATCAAGTGCGTTTCTTTCCGTTGTGGGGCAGATCGGCGATCTGGCATTCAGCGCTATGAAAAGAGCTTCTCATATAAAGGACTTTTCAAATTTTCTTCCGGGACACGGAGGTGTTTTGGATCGCCTTGATTCTTTGATTTTCAATTTTATCTGTTTTAATATGATCATGGCGGTGATCGCATTATGAAGCGGCTGGTGTTGTTAGGGGCGAGCGGCTCTATTGGAAGACAGACGCTGAATGTCGTTCGGCATCATAGAGACGAATTTTTGATCACCGGATTAGGGATCGGTCATCAAATCGACGTTCTTCATGAAATTTTGAAAGAATTTTCGCCATCCTATGTATGTGTGGCCGATGAAAAGGCATATACTTCTCTTGTGGAGATGTATCCGCAAATACAGTTTTTTTGCGGAGACGAAGGTATGCGGCAGTTGGCTGCCTTAGAAGATTACGATCTTTTGGTAAACGCCGTAGTCGGATTCCGAGGATTGGTACCGACCCTGACAGCGATGGAACACGGTAAGGATGTGGCTTTGGCAAATAAGGAGAGTCTTGTTGCCGGAGGCCCGCTTGTCAAGAAGGCGCAAAGAGAGCACCATGTGAATATGTATCCGATCGATTCGGAGCATTCGGCAATCTTTCAGTGCCTGCAAGGAAATCGCATGGAGGAAGTCGATAAGCTGATCATTACTGCCAGCGGAGGGAGCTTTCGTGATCGTTCCCGCAAGGAATTAGCCGATGTTTCCATAGAGGAAGCATTGCATCACCCGAATTGGAATATGGGCGGGCGCATTACGATCGACAGTGCTACGATGGCGAATAAGGGATTTGAGGTCATAGAGGCATTTTATCTTTTTGATATCCCTTTTGACCGTATAGAAGTTGTCATACATCGAGAAAGCATCATTCATTCTATGGTGCAGTTTCAAGACCATGCGTTGATGGCACAGTTGGGAAGAGCGGATATGCGTGTTCCCATACAATATGCCTTGGCATATCCACAGAGAAAAAAGCTGTACGACAGCAAGCCGTTTGATTTTACGGAATATCCTGTCTTGCATTTTGAACAGGCGGATTTTGAACGTTATCCGTTGCTTGCGCTCGCTTATGAGGTCGGTAAAAGAGGAGGGAACAGCGGTGCCGTTATGAATGCGGCAGATGAGACTGCCGTTGATTTGTTCCTGCATGGGAAAATATCGTTCCTCGATATCGAAACATCGGTGATAGAGGCTGTAAACAACATGCCGTTTATCGCTCAGCCGACTCTTGAACAGCTGGTAAAGAGTGATTTTGAAACGAGAAAATACGTACGAGACATCTGGAAAGGAGTTTCCGAATGAATAATATGTTATCTGTCATTTATTTTATTTTGATTCTAAGTGCTTTGATCGTCATTCACGAATTGGGACATCTTATAACGGCAAAGCGTTTTGGCGTTTACTGCAGTGAATTCTCGATCGGTATGGGGCCTGCGATTTATAAGCATCAGTTTAAGGAAACCGCGTTTTCCATACGGCTGTTACCGATCGGAGGATTTGTGGCGATGGCCGGTGAAGAAGGTGTTGAAGACGAACACGTGCCTTTTGAAAGAACGATCAAAGGAATTAACGTATGGAAGCAAGTTGTGATCATGGCTGCCGGTGCGGTTATGAATATCTTATTAGCCTGGGCATTGTTTATCGGTCTTACCATGTATCAGGGATCGGTGGCATTGCCGCCGGAACCGGTCATTAACGGAACCATGGAAGGCTCTCCTGCAAAAGCCGCAGGCTTTCAGGCAGGAGACCGCATTATAGAAGTGACTTCTCACGGTATCAGCTTTGTTCCGGAAAATATGAATGAGATCACGGAGCATATTCAGTATTATCCGGAGGAGACGACCTTTAAAGTGCAAAGGGGAGCGGAAGTGCTGGATCTTGTGATGACGCCGTCTTATATAAAAGAGGAAAATCGTTATTTGATCGGCATTGAATACTCTCGCAACATAAAAGAGATCGGTGTTTTAGAGGCATTCGGTTACGGTACGCAGCAGTTGATAGAAAGCTCTACGAGCAACTTCCGTGCCTTGGGAAACATTATACGAGGCATCGGATTGAATAATTTAAGCGGACCTGTCGGTATTTATAAGATTACGGCGGATACCATTCAGTACGGCTGGATGTCGGTATTGGCTTTGATCGCTTTGTTGTCGGTAAACTTGGGGATCATGAATTTGCTGCCGCTGCCGGTTTTGGATGGCGGACGCATATTCATTACGCTCCTTGAGAAGATATCCGGAAGAAAATTAGGAGAAAAGGCAGAATATATCATTACGATGGCCGGAGTGGTATTGCTTGTAGGTATCATGCTATTTGCCACATGGCAGGATATCACGAGGCTATTTGGATAAAAAAAAGGACGCTTCTATTATGGAAGTGTCCTTTTTAAAACGATGTGTTACATAATGAATACGATGGCGATGAAGTGCAGCAAACTGGCCGCATTGATCATCAGATGCCATATGAAGTGAAAATAAGAATGCTGCGGTTTACTGTAGAAAAAAGCGCCGATGGAATACATGATGCCGCCGCCGATGATGAGGATCAAAAAAGCCGGGGATGCCTTTGACAGCAAGGCGGGAAGAAATAAAACAGCAGCCCATCCCATGATCATATAGATGCACATAGAGAGAATGGGGAAGCTTTTTTTTGCTATGGATTTCAACAATATCCCAAAGAGAACAGCGCCCCATTCCAAAACTAAGATCCATATGGCGGTCCAACCTTGCACAAGGCATAAAGCAACGGGTGTATAAGAGCCGGCAATAGCAAAGTAGATACATATATGATCCAGTTTTCGAAATACGTATTTTTGATTGCTTCCGTATTCCATACTGTGATAGATCGTGGAAACGATGAACATCAGAAAGAGGCAGACAACAAAGATCGATACACCTGTTGCCCGTATCGCACCGCCGCGAATATAGGAATATACGGCAACAGCAGGCAAAGCAAATAGACAAGCCAGTCCCATAACGCCGTGAGAAACGGCATTTCCTACCTCTTCGCCGAAGCTTAGATGAAACATTTCCCGCATGGATTTTTCTTTCATTGGAATGCCTCCTCGATTTGCACTATTTTAACACATATTCGTACAAAGGACAAATTCTATGATATAATAATACGGATAAAATTAATGAAAAAAACAGATCGAATGGAGGTCTTTTATGTTTTTGAAAAGGATAGAACTGCAAGGATTTAAATCGTTTGCAGATCGCTCGATCATCACGTTTGATTCCGATGTCATCGGTATTGTAGGACCAAATGGCTGCGGCAAGAGTAATATCAATGATGCGATACGTTGGGTGCTTGGTGAACAAAGCGTAAAATCCCTGCGCGGAACGAATATGAGCGATGTCATCTTTAGCGGTTCCGCACAGCGTAAGCCGGTAAATGTTGCAGAGGTTACGCTTGTTTTTGATAATACTCGGCATTTTATGAATGTGGATTTTGAGGAAGTGGAAATTACGCGTCGTCTGCACCGTCAAAGCGGAGAAGGGGAATATTTCATCAACAGGACGCCCTGCCGTTTGAAAGATGTCTTGAATCTGGTGATGGACAGCGGATTAGGAAGAGATTCCTTATCGATCATTACCCAAGGGAATATATCCGCTTTTGCTGATGCGAAGCCGGAAGATCGCCGCGCTCTGTTTGAGGAAGCTGCCGGAGTAGCGAAATATAAGAAGCGAAAAAACGATTCTTTGCTGAAGTTGAAGCGAACGCAGGAAAACCTTTCGCGCTTAGAGGATATCATCACGGAATTAGAACGTCAGGTCAATCCTTTAAAGAGACAGGCAAAAAAGGCAGAAATCTATTTGGAAAAGAAAAAGGAACTGGAAGTGATCGAAGTCAGTGTTATCGTCGATGAGATCGAGACGCTGAGCGAGCAGATCGAGGAATTAAAAAAGAAGTCTTTTGATCTTGAGACACAGAAGGTCATGCACGAAACGACGATTCAGGTAGAAGATCTGAAAAGCAGCGAGCTGCGAAAGGAAATGTCGGTATTTGATCAGGAAGTCAATAAACTGCAGGAAGAATATACGAAAGTCGTAAATGAGATACAGCTGCTGGAAACGCGTAAGATCGAAATGGATGAAAAACGTAAATATGCTCTGGAGTTTGCCAGCAATGCGGAAAAGGCAAAAGAGCTGCAGCAGATGGTGGAAGAAGCGAACTATGAATATCAGGATCGACAGCAGCGTCTGCAGGATTTGCAGAGTGATGTACGTTTAAAGGAGCAGCAGCTGAAAGAGATCGAAGATCAGTTATCAGCCAGTCTTCAGGAAAATCAACAGGCGGAAGCGATGCTGAACCGTTTGGAAAACCGTCGGGATGTATTGGAAAATTTGATGAAACAGCCTTTTAATCATCAGCAGGGAGTAAAAGCTGTTTTGGAAGCCAAAACGACGCTGCATGGTGTCTTGGGTGTTGTCTCTCAGCTGTTGAGACCGCAGATGAACTATGAAACAGCGATTTCTAACGCATTGGGCGGAGCGATGTATCATATTGTGACAGAAGATGAAGCAGCGGCTCGCCATGCGATTACTTTTTTGAAAAAGAACCGTTCGGGAAGGGCGACGTTTCTGCCGATGACGGTATTGAAAGCACGTTCCATGAATGCGGATCATGCGACTGTGGCGAATAATACGATAGGTTTTTTAGGTACCGCAAGCGATTTTGTGGATAATGAGGAGCGCTTTGATCTTATAAAGCACAGTCTGCTCGGCAATGTGTTGGTGTGTGATAATCTGATAAATGCAAACGAATTGGCAAAACGTCTGCACTATTACTATAAGATCATCACATTGGATGGTGATGTCGTACATAAAGGAGGTAGCATGACGGGAGGACGAAGCGGTCATGCCGCCTCTCCGCTTACGATACAGCGAGAGCTTCATCAGATATTGCAGAGCATTGAAGGACAGTCCATGAAGATGGATGGGTTGAAAAACCAGCTATACGGTTTGCAGGGGAAAAAGGATTCCGTTGCTTCTCAGATCGTGCAGCTTCAGATATCGACAGCGCAGCTGGAGCCGATCGTACAGGCAAAGCGTGCAAAATGGGAGCGTCTGAAAGATGATTATGAACAGGTTGCTCCTGCGGATATGCAAAATGGGGATATCGTGCTGAATGATGATGTTATCGTAAAGCTTAGTGCGGCGTATTCACGGCGTGATGATGTCTTGGCGCAGACGAAGCATAAGCGAGAGCGCAGAATGAAGGCTGGCATGGAAGCGGAGCGAAAGGAAACGCAGATCCGAGAATTGCGAAGAGCGTTGAATGTCCTGCAAAATGAAGAACGCGAAGTGGATATGCAGCGGGTAAAAGCGGAAACGCAGCTGGAACATGCATTGGAGCGCTTGCGTTCTACCTATGAGATGACGTTTGAATACGCTGTATCACAAAAGCAGGATGTTGATATGGAGGAAGCCCGTCATAAGGTGATCTCCTTGCGTCAGGAGATCGCGGCTTTAGGGAATGTGAATCTGGATGCGCCGCAGGAATATGCGGAAGTGAGCGAGCGCTATGCGTTTTTAACTACACAAAGAGATGACCTTTATCAGGCAAAGGATAAGATCTTGGAAGCGATCGATGAGATGGATGAAGTCATGGTAACGCAGTTTAAAGATATGTTTGAGAAGATCAATCAGGAATTAAACAGTGTGTTTAAAAGTTTGTTTGGCGGCGGCAGAGCGCGATTGTTTATGGTCGATCCGCAGGATGTGTTAAATACCGGCATTGATATTGATGTGCAGCCGCCGGGCAAAGCAGTACAAAATATTCGCCTGTTTTCCGGAGGAGAGAAAAGTTTGATTGCTATATGCGTGTTGTTTTCCATATTAAAGGCAAGGACGATGCCGCTTTGTATCTTCGATGAGGTGGAGGCGGCCTTGGATCAGGCGAATGTGGAGCGTTTTGCTAAATATATAGCACAGTTCCGCGGTGAATCTCAGTTTATTGTTGTTACGCATCGCCCGGGAACGATGGCACAGTGTGATGCTTTGTATGGTGTGACGATGCAGCAAAGCGGTGTTTCACAGCTGTTAAAGGTAAAATTGCAAGATGCGTTGCAGTTTGTTGATAAACAGGAAGAGGTGATGGGCTGATGGGTATCTTTTCTAAATTAAAGCATGCTTTTCAAAACTCTGAGGATCAAGATCGTTATTTGAGCGGTCTTGGGAAATCACGAAAGGGTTTTTCCGAACGCATTCGGAAATTGGCACTGGGGTTTACCGGAGTCAACGAAGAATTCCTTGAAGAACTGATGATC
Source organism: Erysipelotrichales bacterium (assembly GCA_910575705.1). Classification (GTDB taxonomy): domain Bacteria; phylum Bacillota_I; class Bacilli_A; order Erysipelotrichales; family Erysipelotrichaceae; genus CAJTFG01. Next base: position 300,008 of record CAJTFG010000002.1, read on the forward strand.
GTACTATTAGAAGCGGATATCGGTATACATACCGCACAGAAGATCATTGATGAAGTGGAAAGCAGGGCGATGGATCAAAAGCTGCGATCTTTTTCAGAAATCAGCGAATGTCTTGTTGAGACGATGGCGGATATGTATGGAGTAGAAGATGAGGAGCTGGTTCACGAACATGCTGATGGAACAACGGTCATTTTGATGGTAGGCGTTAACGGAAGCGGAAAGACAACAACAACTGCTAAACTGACTCGCTTGTTCAAGGAACAGGGAAAACAGGTAGCGCTTGCGGCAGCGGATACATTCCGAGCCGGTGCTATCGATCAGCTTGCCGTATGGGCGCAGCGTTTGGACGTACCGTGCATACGAGGGAAAGAAAACGGCGATCCCAGTGCTGTACTCGTTGACGCCTGCCGCTATGCGAAGGAGCATCATATCGACTATTTGATCGGTGATACGGCAGGACGCCTGCAAAATAAGACGAATCTTATGAATGAGTTAGGGAAGATGAAACGGGTAGTGGAACGGGAGATACCATCAGCACCTCATGAGGTCTGGCTGGTGATTGATGCCACGACCGGTCAAAACGGGATTTCTCAGGCAAAGATCTTCATGGAAACATGCAATGTGACCGGAATCATATTAACAAAGCTGGATGGAACAGCCAAAGGCGGCATTGTCATCGCAATCCGCGATCTGCTCGGCCTTCCTGTTAAATTTATCGGTTTAGGCGAAAAAGAGGATGATCTTCGTCCATTTGATCTGCATACGTATTTATACGGCATGTGTGAAGGGTTGTTTGATGATGCGTCTTGAGAAGACAGAAAAGATCAATTCGCTCTTGGATGCATATGAAACACTTCTTACGGATAAGCAAAGAGAAATCGCATCATATTATTATAAGGAGGATTTTTCTTTATCGGAGATCGCAGAGATCATGCATATCTCCCGTGCGGCAGTAAGTGACCATCTGAAAAGGACGACAGCGATTTTATCGGACTTTGAGGAAAATCTTAAACTTGTGGAAAAGCTATCGAAGCGAATGGCAATTTATGGTAAAATGAAAGAGTTGGAAGATCCCCGGCTGTCTGTCTATTTAAAACAGCTGGAAGATATAGAATAAGGAGGATATTATGACGAAAATTATTTCAGTAAATGCGGGTAGTTCTTCATTGAAATTTCAATTATTTGAGATGCCGCAGGAAGAAGTTTTGACGAGTGGGATCGTTGAGAGAATCGGATTTGAAGATGCGATGTTTACCATCAAAGTAAACGGGGAAAAGGTAAAGAAAACATTACCGATTCCCGATCATGAAAAAGCGGTGGCGTTGCTGCTGGATGCGTTGGTAGAGCATAAGATCGTAGAAAGTTTAGAAGATATCAAGGGGTGCGGACACCGTGCGGTGCACGGCGGTGAGATCTTTAAGGAAAGCGTTTCTGTAAATGAAGAAGTCGTAGAGCAATTTTCTTCTTTAAACGATCTGGCGCCGCTACACAATCCGGCGGGATTGGTAGGCTATCGCGCTTTTAAGAAGAATCTTCCTCATGCATCACATACGTTCGTATTTGATACCGCCTTTCATCAGACGATGGGAAAGGAAACGTACATCTATCCTTTACCGATGAAGTATTATGATCAGTATAAGGTGCGCCGTTATGGTTTTCACGGAACATCTCATTTCTATGTTGCGCATCGCTGTGCGGAACTGATGAATAAAGACATCAAAGATACGAAGATCATCACATGTCATTTGGGAAATGGTGCCAGCATTACCGCTGTTGACGGTGGGAAATCTATAAATACGTCTATGGGATTTACTCCGCTGGCCGGTGTTATGATGGGAACGCGCTGCGGTGATATCGATCCGGCAATCGTTACCTTCTTACAAAAAAAAGAAGGCCTGTCCGCAGACGAAGTAGAGAATATTATGAATAAGGAATCCGGTATGCTCGGTGTCAGCGGTATTTCCAGCGATGCACGCGATATTGAAACGGCGAGCAACGAAGGAAAGGAATCCGCTATTTTGACAACCGATGTATATGTAAATCGTGTCATAACAACGATCGGTGCTTACTTTGTACAGTTGGGCGGTGTTGATGCGATCGTGTTTACCGGCGGGATTGGTGAGAATGATATGCGGATCCGGCAAATGGTATGCGATAAGCTGACAGCGGCGCTCGGTGTTCATATTGATGCACAGCTCAATGCGAAGTCAAGAGGAGTCGAGGTTCTTCTGTCTACACCAAGCAGCAATGTACAGGTATGGCTGATCCCGACAAACGAGGAACTTGTTATCGCTCGAGATGCTTATCGTCTTTTAGGAAAATAATATGTGGGAGTCTCTGTTTTCTTTCATTGAAAAATACGATATCATCACTCTTTATCGTCATGTATCCGCAGACAGTGATGCCATGGGGGCGCAGTTTGCCTTAAAGACATGGATACAAGATACATATCCTAACAAACAGGTATATGCACTGGGAAACAGTATCGGTTCTTGCCGGAAGTATTTTCCTTCGGTGGATACGGTCGATGATGAAACTGTCTCTCGTTCGCTTGCTGTTATTTTGGATACGGCAAATACATCGCGGATCGATGATGAGCGTTGGCGGATCGCACAATACCGTATAAAGGTCGATCATCATATCTTTGTGGAGACCTATGCTGAGTTGGAGATCCTATGCGATGCGTGCGGAGCGACGTGTGAAATCCTTGCCCGGATGTTTGAAAAGCGGCAGGAGCGGTTATCAAAACGATGTGCGGGATATTTGTATAGCGGTATCATTGCGGATACCCTGCAGTTTTCCATTCCGGCTACAACACCACAGATGCTACGTACAGCGGCTTATCTTCTGCAGTTTGGCGTTGATGTCGCGCGCATCAATCGAGAAAATTTTTCAAAGAGCTTAGTGGAATTTCGCTATGAGAATTACCTAAGAAACCACGTGGTCGTCTTGAAGGATCAGCTGGCTTATTGTAAAATAACTAAAGAAGAATATACGGCGTGCGGTTTAACGTTTGCGGAGGCAAAAGAAAAAGTTTACGTGTTAGGAAATGTCAATGAATTTGAAGTGTGGGCATTGTTTACCGAAGCTGATGGAAATAATGGAGAACGCTTGTATAACGGCAGCTTGCGTTCTAAGAATAAGCAGATAACGAACATTGCCGTTGCGTATGGCGGCGGCGGCCATCGCTATGCCTGCGGTGTTAAAAACCTGCGTGAAGAAACAATCGATGTGCTACTGCACGATTTGCTTTCTCTTCTTTGATATATGGAAAAGAGCACATGCTCTTTTTTTATAAATAAGAGCACAGTTTTGAAAATACGATATCCGGATACGTAAAATCCATGTAAATATGGTAAAATAATAATGAGGTGAGGTCATGAGTGTTCATCTGCATGTTCGCAGCTGCTATACGCTTTTGCAAAGCACGCTGACTGTCGATAAAATTGTAGCTCTCGCAAAGACGCAGGGATATACTTCCGTAGCTTTGACGGATTTTCAGGTCATGCATGGCGCCATGGCTTTTTTCCATGCTTGTAAAAAAGAGGGCATACGGCCTATCTTCGGTATGGAAGTAGAAATTGTCGAGGAGGATACGTATCGCTTTATTCTCCTTGCTATGGATGATGTAGGATTTCAGAGCCTTTTACGGTTGTCTACGATGCTGAACATAGAGGAAAAGAAAATCACACTGGATGATATACACAGAGCGAAGGAGCATCTTATCGTAATGACGAGCGGAGAAGGAAGCACGCTGGAAACACATCTGATCAATGAACAGATGGATCTCTGTGAACGATATCTGCAAAGATGTAAGCAGCTGTTTCGCCATTTTTACGTATCTGTCGCGTTGAATGACAGCGGATTGATGAAGTTAAAAAACCAATTGCTGAAGAAGGTATGTACCGAATGTTTGATTTCGACTGCTGCATTGTCACGCGTTTATTTTGCACGCGAAGAAGATGAAGAGAGCTATAAGACGCTGTGTGCGATCGATCAGGGCGTTTCTTTACAAGATAAGACATTGAATTACAGCCCGCATCGTTTTTTTAGAACGCAGGAAGAGATGGCAGCATTGTATGATAAAGAAGATCTTGAAGCGACAAAGAAGATTGCGTCCATGTGCAATGTTATGATGGAATTTGAAAAAGTAAAGTTGCCGTCTTTTAAGAATAAAGCGCATACGGACAGTGAAACGTATTTGCGCGGACTCAGCTATAAGGGGTTGCAGAAACGCATGCATTATCAGAAAATCCCTGAGGTATATATGGAGCGTTTGCGTTATGAATTGGATGTCATTACGCAGATGGACTATGCGGACTATTTTTTGATCGTCTGGGATTTTATCCGTTATTCAAGATCACAGCACATTTACGTTGGTCCGGGACGAGGAAGTGCGGCCGGCTCTTTGGTATCGTATTGTCTTGGTATCACACATGTCGATCCTATCGAATATGACCTTTTATTTGAGCGTTTTCTGAATCCGGAACGTATATCTATGCCCGATATCGATACGGATTTTCCCGATAACCGCCGTGATGAAGTCATTGACTATGTACGTAATCTGTATGGGAATAAACGTGTTTCTCATATCATCACGTTTAATACGCTCGCTACCAAGCAAGTATTGCGCGATGTGGGGAAGACGATGATGATCAATCCACGGCAGATCGATATGCTATGCAGAATGGTGCCGAATTTTCCAAAGGTCACATTGCAGTACGCATATGATAATGCTCCTAATTTCAAACAGATGATCAATTCCTCTTTACAGCTTCAGAAGCTTTATCAGACAGCTTTGAAGCTGGAGGGATTGCCGCGCCACGCTTCCCAGCATGCCGGCGGCATCGTTTTCTGTGATCGCGATATCAGTGATGTCTGCCCATTGACAGAGTTAGACGAAGGTGTTTATGCGACGCAGTACACGATGGAGTATTTAGAAGAACTTGGTCTTATCAAAATGGATCTCCTCGGTCTCAGAAATCTGACGATTATCGATGATGTCGTGCATGCGATCAATGCCGATCGCCCTTTGGATCATAAGCTCGATATCATGCGTATACCGCTTCAGGATGCTAAGACTTATGAATTGATTCGGGCAGTGGATACCGTAGGAATCTTTCAGCTGGAGAGCGAGGGTATGAAGAATTTGATCCGTAAGATCAAGCCGGTGAATTTTGAAGATATCGTCACTACGATCGCTTTGTTTCGTCCGGGACCGATGGAAAATATTCCAGAGTATTTACGGCGAAGGGAACATCCGGAGACCATCGATTACATCCACCCTGATTTTGAGAAGATATTAAAAAATACATATGGTATTATGATCTATCAGGAACAGATCATGCAGATTGCACAGAAGATGGCCGGATTTTCATTAGCCAAGGCGGATAATCTGCGTAAAGCCATCAGCAAGAAACACGAGTACGAACTGGTGCCTTTAAAGCAGGATTTCATAGAAGGCGCTGTACGCAAGGGATATGAAAAAAAACTGGCAGAACACGTATACGATCTGATCATGAAGTTTGCCAACTACGGTTTTAATCGCTCTCATTCGGTTGCCTATGGTATGGTAGCGTATCAGCTCGCTTATTTGAAAGCCAATGCACCGTTGTATTTTTTTCGCTCGCTTTTAAACAGCGTTATCGGTTCCGAAACGAAAACGAGTGAATATGTGTTTGAGGCAAAGAAACGTCAGATTTCGATTTTGCCGCCGTCTGTTCAGCATTCTACCCAAGAGTATACAATTGAAAAAGAAGCTTTGCGTCTTCCTTTGACGGGGATCAAGAACATCGGCTCTAATGTGTGCGGAACGCTTTTAGAAGAACGTGCAAAGCAATTGTTTTCTGATTATTTTGATTTCGTTGCTCGCGTAAGTTATCATGGGATTGGCAAAAAGACGATAGAAACACTGATCGATGCTGGTGCGATGGATGTGTTTGGCATGGGAAGGGCCAGCATGAATGCGACGCTGGATTCCGCACTTACGTATGCAAATATCATAAAGATCGATTATGAGGATCAGATCACGCTGGATTTTAATCTGGCAAGCAAACCAGTCCCCGTCATCGTACGGGAGGATCGCTTGGAACAAAGCGAACGGGAAAAGGAATTGATCGGTTTCTATTTGTCGAATCATCCGATCAGCGATATGCGAAATAAGATCGATCCCGGTTTATCCGCGCTCATCGAACTGCGGCAAAAGACAGGTTTCGTACGCTTTTTATGCCAGATAGAGCGTACGCGGCAGCATCGTACGAAAAACGGCGATCTCATGATGTTTGTCGTTGTGAACGATGAGACCGGAAAATTTGATTTGGTATGCATGCCGAACATCTATCAGCAGTATCAAGGGATACTTATGAAAGGGAACTATCTACTTGTCGAAGGGAAGATCGATAAGGAAAATTCCTGTCTTGCAAGGAAACTGACAAAAATAGAAACGCATGCGAATATGTAAAGTCCGACAAGGGAGGATTACACATTGACATGCTTTTCCAGTTGTGGTAATATAACCATGTTGTATGTCCTTTGGGCTTGCAACCGCACATATAAGGTTATATAAGAGTGGATATCCATCACCTTATGATGGCGAGTCTGAAGATTATTTAAAGGAGGTGCGATTCATGTACGCAATTATTGAAACTGGTGGAAAACAGGTTTATGTGGAGGCTGGTTCTACTATCTTCGTTGAAAAGTTAGATGTTAATGAAGGGGATACGGTTGTATTCGACAAGGTCGTTGTATATTCCAACCGTACGACTCGTGTAGGAACTCCATATGTAAAAGGTATCAAAGTCAATGCGAAGGTTGAAAAACATGGCAAAGGCAAAAAGATCATCGTTTACAAGTACAAGGCAAAAAAGGGAAGTTCTCATCGTAAGCAGGGACACCGTCAGCCTTATACGAAACTGACTATTGAATCTATTGAGGCATAAGGAATGATTCGAATATGTGTAAAGCAAAGAGATGATCATATTCATGAATTGGATATTCATGGTCATGCTGGATCCGCTGAAAAAGGGCAGGATCTCGTATGTGCAGGAGTGAGTTCGATTGCTGTGGGTATGATGAATGCTTTAGACAGGATCAAGCCATCCGCATGTGATATGCAGATGGAAAAAGCGCATATAAATATTCAGGTGATATTGCTGGATGATGATGTACAGCTGCTTTTGCAGGCGATGCTGGCGCAGCTGGAAACCATGCGGATCACCTATTATAAGTATATTCAAATCAGCTATCAGGAGGTGTGATTATGAAATTTGTATTAGACATTCAGCTGTTTGCATCAAAAAAGGGAGTTGGTTCTACAAAGAACGGACGTGATTCTGAATCAAAACGCCTTGGCGCAAAATTGGCTGACGGACAATTCGCTCATGCAGGTTCCATTATTTACCGTCAACGTGGTACGAAGATCCATCCGGGCACAAATGTAGGCCGTGGTGGAGATGATACGCTGTTCGCTACTGTGAACGGTATTGTAAAATACGAGCGTTTAGGTAAAGACAGAAAAAAAGTTTCTGTATATCCACAGGCATAGAAGAATCCCCGTCAGGGGATTCTATTTTTATGAAGAGGTGATGTTGAGATGTTTGTTGATCGTGTAAAGATACATGTGAAAGCGGGAAAAGGCGGCGATGGCATCGTTGCTTTTCGGCATGAAAAATACGTGGCATACGGCGGCCCCAGCGGCGGTGACGGCGGTAATGGCGGCGATATCGTCTTTGAAGTTGATGAAGGAAAAAGCACATTGCTGGATCTGCGCTATCATAAAAGGATCGCTGCCGAAAACGGTGTAAATGGAAAGACCAAAAAAATGGCGGGAGCCGCTGCCAAAGAAGTTGTTGTAAAGGTTCCGCAAGGAACGATCATAAAGGATGCGCAGACAGAGCGGATCCTCGCCGATCTGACACGTCATGGACAACGGGCAGTCATTGCCAGGGGCGGTAAGGGAGGCCGTGGGAATTTTCACTTCCGCTCCAGTAAAAATACGGCGCCTCAATACAGTGAATTGGGAGAACCTGGAGAAGAAAAGGACATTTTAGTAGAATTAAAACTATTGGCAGATGTGGGATTGGTAGGTTATCCAAGCGTTGGAAAATCGACATTGCTCTCCGTTGTTTCTAAGGCAAAACCGGAGATTGCCGATTACCATTTTACGACGATCACACCGAATCTCGGCATGGTGCAAGTTCCGGATGGGAGAAGCTTTGTAATGGCTGATCTGCCGGGGCTGATCAAAGGGGCAAGCGAAGGAAAAGGTCTGGGGCATCAGTTTCTTCGTCATATTGAGCGATGTCGAGTAATCCTGCATGTTGTCGATATGGGTAGCCATGATGGACGAGATCCTTTGGAAGATTACCGTATCATCAACGAAGAATTGGCAAATTATGAATATCGTCTGACGGAGCGTCCGCAGATCGTAGTTGCCAATAAGATGGATATTGAGGGGGCTGAAGAAAATTTAAAACGCTTTAAAGATGCGTATCCAGATGCGGATGTGTATGAGACGACGGCGATTATCGCCGAAGGTTTGGATCCGGTTTTGTATAAGGCCGCGGATTTGTTGGAAGTTACACCGCAGTTTCCTATTTATAGTGAAGATGAGGAACTATCGGAAGGTGTGCTTTATAAATTTGAAGAAGAAAAGCCGGCCTTTCATGTTCATAATATGGGAAACGGCATGTGGAAGCTGACGGGAGAAGAACTGGAACGTGTTTTTAAAACGAGTAAGATGAATAATGAGGAAGACTTCATACGTTTCTCACGAAAGATGCGGATGATGAAGGTTGACGAAGCGTTGCGTGACGCGGGTTGTCAGAATGGCGATACCGTTTGTATTTGTAATATCGAATTTGAATTTATAGAATAGAGCATGGCGCTTTATTCTTTTTTTTAAGCAGAAGTATGGTTTTTTTCGCATGCCGTCTGTTATCATATAATCATGAGGTGATGTATATGAAACTGGTATCTTGGAATGTAAACGGTATAAGGGCGTGTGTGCAGAAGGGCTTTTATGACTTTTTTCAAGCGATCGATGCGGATGTTTTTTGCATACAGGAATCAAAGATGCAGCCGGGGCAGGCGGATATCAAGGCAGATGGATATCATATGTATATGAACAGCGCAGTGCGTAAAGGATACAGCGGAACGATGCTGTTTACCAAACAGCTGCCTTTGGATATAACATATGGTATCGGAATAGAGGAGCATGATCAGGAAGGAAGGGTAATCACAGCCGATTACGATTCGTTTTATGTAGTCAACGTATATACGCCAAATTCCAAAGAGGGATTGCTGCGGCTGGATTATCGCATGCGATGGGAAGATGCATTTCGGGAATATCTTCGATGCTTGGATGCAAAAAAACCGGTAATCGTGTGCGGTGATATGAATGTCGCTCATCAGGAGATCGATTTAAAAAATCCGAAAACCAATCGCCGAAGTGCGGGATTTACGGATGAAGAACGAGGAAAGATGAGCATATTGCTGGAAGCGGGATTTACGGACACATTTCGGTTTTTACATCCTCAGCAAAGGGATGTATATTCTTGGTGGAGCTATCGGTTTCGGGCAAGAGAAAAAAATGCCGGATGGAGAATCGATTATTTCTTGATCAGCGAGCGATGGAAGGATCGCATCACAGCTGCCTCCATTCACACTGATATATACGGAAGTGATCATTGTCCTGTCTCTTTGGATCTTGCTATATGATATACCGTTAATGAAAAAACATCTTTTGTAAGATGTTTTTAATTGGTCAAGAAATCAAGGATGTTCCATCCGTCGGAAGTCGCGGATTTATACAATTCCGTATAACCGCAGCGAGCACAGCTGATTGTTATGAATTTTTTATTTTGGACGTCGAATATCTTGGAAAAATTACCGCCGGTAGCTTGAAACTGATCGCTGACATATTGCGTATAACCGCACTTTTCACATACAAATTGTTTTTTTTCTTCCATATAAGCCTCCTTTATATATTTATTATATCATTTTTTTAAAATTACAAATAGTTATATATTCTTTTGCTATGTTTCATTTTCTTAATTTGTTATAATAGAAAAGGTGATAATATGATAGCATTTGTCAGAGGAACGGTGTGCAGTATAACGAAGGACACCGTAATTGTCGATAATCATGGAATTGGATATCTCGTCTATGTAAGCGATCCTACAAAGATTGCGTTAAATAGGGAAGTAACTTTGTATACATATCAGCATGTGCGGGAGGATGCCATTCTTTTGTTTGGCTTTTTAAGTATGGAGGAGCACGATGTATTTTTACAGCTGATATCGGTTAAGGGAGTAGGGCCGAAGACAGCCTTGACGATGCTCGGGGTATGTCCGGTCAAAGAAATGATCTCTGCGATCGAAAATAATGATGTTGCGGCTTTGAAAAAGCTGCCGGGAATCGGCGCGAAGACAGCGCAGCAGATCGTTTTGGATCTGCGCGGTAAACTCGTAGAAGAAGAACAGGAAGATGTACAGCCGCAAAATAGTGCGCAGCGTGATGCTGTGGATGCACTGAAAGCATTGGGATATAAACAGTCTGAGATCAACAGCATCAAGAAGGAATGGAAGAGCGATGAAACGAAAAGTGTTGACGAATATATTCGCCAGGCACTTGTTTTGTTAGCGAAACGAAAGGGAGTTTAAGATGGAAGAGCGAATTTTATCACAGGAAGAGCAGCTTTCGGATGATGATATAAATCTGCGTCCGCAGCGCTTGGAAGAATACATCGGACAGCATCAGCTGAAAGAGAATCTTCATATTTTTATGGAAGCCGCAAAGCAGCGTGAAGAGGCGTTGGATCATGTATTGCTGTATGGGCCTCCGGGACTTGGAAAGACGACGCTTTCCTATATCATCGCAAATGAAATGGGAGGACAGATCAAGATCACAAGCGGTCCTTCCATTGAAAAAAGCGGTGATCTCGCGGCTGTGTTATCAACGCTGCAGGCAGGGGATGTGTTGTTTATCGATGAGATACATCGCCTTCCCAAGCAAGTGGAAGAGATCTTATATCCGGCGATGGAGGACTATTGCATCGATATCGTTGTGGGAAAGGATGCGAGTGTGCGTTCCATCCGTCTGGATCTGCCGCCGTTTACCCTTGTAGGCGCTACGACACGTGCTGGCGATTTGACCGCTCCTTTACGCGATCGTTTCGGTATCGTTTCCCAGTTGGAATTCTATGACTTAGAAGAGCTTTCTGCCATCGTTCGCCGCACATCGCATGTATTGGATGTGGAGATCGATGAAGATGCCGTTATCGAAATCGCAAGAAGAAGCAGAGGGACTCCGCGTATTGCGAATCGTCTGTTTCGCCGCGTCCGCGATTTTGCTCAAGTTATGAATGACGGCCGTATTTCTAAGGAGATCGCACAGATGGCGCTGGATCGTCTCAAAGTGGATCATCTGGGCTTAGATGCCGTCGATCACAAGTATCTGAAGGGTATCATCGAGCGTTTTAAAGGCGGCCCTGTAGGGTTAGAGGCGCTTGCCAGCAGCATCGGGGAAGAATCTATGACATTGGAAGATGTTTACGAACCGTATTTGCTGCAGATCGGTTTTATCAATCGTACGCCGCGCGGCCGTATGGTTACGGAAAAAGCCTATTCTCACCTCGGTTATGTGTTGGAAGAAGGACTTTTCCGCTGTGATTAGACCTTTCTGCTTAAAGCGAATGCACAGCCGACTGTATAACAAAGCAGTTTGCTGACAAGCTTTATTATGACCATCAACGTGAAGCTTTCCAAAAGAAGGCAGCCGATGACGGCGATGATCGCAATGACTCCTAAAGCGTGTAACAGCGCTTTTTTTTGTATTCCCATGCCGAGGATGAAGCCTGCGATAAGGTAAGCGGCCGCACCGAATATCCAATTCAGTATGTGGAAGGCATTCGTATTGATCATATGAAAAAAGTATAAAATACTGAAAATAAGAGAAAATAAAATTGTACATAGAAAAAGACAGGCTATGGATTGAAGAAGGATTTTTGCATTTGATTTCATAGTGTCACCTCGATTCAGTGTATGATGAAGGGTACTCATCTATGCAAGGAGGAAGAAAAATGCAGGAATATTTTGAACTTATCGGCAAATGTTTTATTTTTTATTTTGTCATTATATTAGCTTTGCGTCTTATGGGAAAGAGGGAAGTCGGCGAACTGAGCATCTTTGATATCGTCATCTATCTCGTCATGTCGGAGCTGTTGGCATTATCCATCTCGGAATCGGATGAGAGCATATTGAAATCCTTAGTTCCGATCTTTACGCTTGCGTTTCTTCAGATCATCGTTTCACTGGTATTGCTGAAAAGCAAAAAAGCGCGTGATTTGATCGATGGGAAAGGTGTCATCATCATTCATAACGGTCATATCAATCAGCGAGCGATGAAAAAAGAACGCTACAGCATCGATGATATGATGACACAGCTGCGGGATAAGGATCTTTCATCACCGGATGAGGTGGAATTCGCCGTTTTAGAAAACAGCGGTCATCTGTCGGTGATACCGAAATCCAAATGCAAGGTAAAACATCCCAGTCCGTTGATCAGTGACGGCATGATCAACGATGCGGCATTGCAAGATCTGGGCTTTGATCGGGAATGGCTAAGCGAATGTCTTTTACGAGAGGGTGTGGATGACTATCGGGATGTCTTTTTATGCATGTATCAAAAAGACGGACTTTATGTTATCAAAAAAGAACTGAATTCCAAGGATTCCTTGTTTTAATGCTGTTGTGCCAAAGAGATGCTGACCTTTATTGCATGAAGCAGGGTAGTTGCCATCATACCGCAAGTCAATCCGATTGCCAGACTGGAAGTCGTATGTGCGGAAAGGAAAGCGACACAGAAGATGCGGATCAAACAGCCGATGAAAGTATCCAGCATCGCTGAGCTGCTTTTGGATAAAGAGTGCATCATACTGGATAAAGGCGGCTGCAATGAGTACAGCGCAAACGGCCAAGCCAACTGTTTTAACAGCAGTGCGCCGTTTGTATTATGATAAAATAGCTGCAGCAATTGTTCGGGAAAAACGTAACAGACAAGTGAGGATCCGATACCGATGAGAAAGCAGGATCCTAAAATCACATTGCATAGTTTTTTGGCATGCCGCACGTTGTTTCGGGAAAAGTGATACGTGAAGCTGGGTAGCAGATAATTGCTTAAGCTGACCGTGATGAAAGACGGCATGGTGATGATCGGCAATACGTAGCCGTTTAATTGTCCGTATGTGGCGAGCATCGCTTGGTTTTGAGCGAGGCTTACGCCCCATACCATGACGATCGGTTCTAAAAAATATGTCAGGGAACCGATGAGACGGCTGCCGGTCATAGGTAAGGAAATGCGCAAAAGATCGATAAAATCTCGTTTATGCGGCCGCTCCTGAATGACAGGAGTCCTTTTTTTATGGCTTGTGATATGCATCAGCATATAGATGGAACTGAAGAGCTCTCCGACCGTGATGGACAGCATAGCGATTCTGGCCATTGCGACGGCATCCATATTCGGAATCATCCAGAAGATAAATACTAAAAACAGGATACGTGACAATTCTTCGTAAATCTGCGATGTTGCTGCAGCGATATGACTTTGTACGCCGTACAGATATCCTTTCAGGATGCCGGAAAGACTGACTATCGGAAGCAAAGGAACGATGGCATACAATACGGGAACGATGACATCCTGCTTTAAGACCGTATGAGCCATCCACGGAATGAGTATCAGAAAGGAGCATACGATGATGAGATTCGTCAGTACGGATATGCATATGCTTGTATACAAAGGGATTCTTTTTTGCTGCTTTTGCGCGATCAGCTTGGATAAGGCAGATGGAATTCCGATCTGAACGATGGTGATCATGAAGATCATCGTACTGGAAGCGAGTGAATAATAGCTCATGGCATCACTGCTTAACACCCGTGCTAAAATGATTCTTCCGCCGAAAGAAAGTATTTTGGCGATGACGGATATCAAAATGAGTAAAGCGGTTGATTTAAGTAGTGTTTTTTTCATAAGCACGCTCCTGATCATCTCTATTGTATGGCCATGAGAAGCGGAACATTCTACTTCATAAAAAATATTTCGATATTGCATTCAAGAGATAGAAATAATTATTGTTTGTAAAAAAGAACTATTGTATAATAAATAATACGATGTAAGGAGGTCATGTGAATGGATCAGCGGTTTATCGATGATAAGCATTTGAAACTGGCAGTAGCTTTGCGAACCAATCAGCTGAAAAGAGAACAGCTATCCTCCTTGACTTATCAACACGTAGAAGCAGCACTTCAGGAAATGGTTTGGAAACATAAGCAGCCGGCGTCCATACATGAAGCGATTGATGATGTATTTCGTTTGACGGCAAATGAAGTAGTTGCCTTTCTTTCAAATCAGGCAGTCATTATGGGTTCGCAGATGAAACTGAATGATCTGAAAGATGTGATAGGAGGGAAATAGATGAAAAAATCCAGATTGATCGCATTTGCATTGACCGTTCTGGTCATCATCGGTGTCATTGCAGGATACTATGGTGATATTCAAAAAAATATGAAACTGGGACTGGATCTGCAAGGTGGATTTGAAATTTTATATGAGGTAGCGCCGCTGGACGGACAGGAAATGCCGGATATGAGTGCGGTTGCTAAGTCTGTCAGCAAGCGTATCGATGTTTTGGGTGTCAATGAACCGGAGATCCAGGTGGAAGGGGATAATCGCATTCGCGTTCAGTTAGCGGGAGTGCAGGATGCGGATCAGGCACGCCGTGTGATTTCTTCTACTGCCAATCTTACATTCCGTGATATCGATGATAATCTATTGATGGACGCTACGGTTTTACAAGAAGGACAGGCTTCGGTGCAGTACGATGAATACAGCCGTCCTATGGTATCGTTAAAGCTTTCTGATCAAAACCGATTTTACGAGGTGACGAAGAAGGTTGCCGCTATGGGAAGCGGCAGGAACCTGATGGTCGCTTGGCTTGATTTTGATGAAGCGAAGGATTCCTATGCCAAAGAATATCAGAAAGAAAAGCCGTCATACATATCCGCAGCGACCGTAAAAGAGGGGATCAACTCAACGAGCGCTGTCATTTCGGGAAATTTTGATAAGAAAGAAGCACAGGAATTGGCGGATCTGATCAATTCCGGATCCCTTCCCGTGAAAATGACGGAGATCTATACGAATGCCGTTACCGCGGATTATGGAATGGATGCTTTTTCCAACACGATGTTGGCAGGAGGTGTCGGAATTGCATTGATCATGCTGTTTATGATCTTGTATTACCGTCTTCCGGGTTTGGTCAGCGCCATTACGATCGCTGTATACGTATTTGCGGTATTCTTCATTTATAATGCGATCGGTAGTGTCTTTTCCTTATCCGGCATCGCTGCTTTGCTGCTTGGTGTCGGGATGGCTGTTGACTCCAATATCATTACCTTTGAGCGAATCAAGGATAGTATGTATGCCGGAAGAAGTTTGAAAACTGCCTTTTATGAAGGAAGTTCAAAATCGTTTACGACGATTTTGGATTCTCAGCTTACGACGTTTATTTCCGCGATTATTTTATATTTATTAGGAACCGGAAGTGTTAAGGGATTTGCGACGATGCTGATCGTCTCTACCGTAGCGACGCTGCTGTTGATCGTCTTTGTGGCTCGCTTCTTATTGAAGATGATCGTGGACAGCGGGATTGCGGATGATCGCCGTTCTTGGTTTGGCGTAAGCGATCGGTTGGTTCCGAATGTCGCAAAAGGAGAGGAACAGTTCTACTTTGGCCATTTTCATAATTTTGATTTTATAGCTAAAGCGAAATACTTTATCTTTGCTTCTTTGAGTGTTTTGGTGATTGCCGTTTTGTGTATGGGATTCCATGGCTTTAAAGGGGATGGGATCATGAACTTCGGTATTGACTTTACAAGCGGTACGAAGATTACCATACAAAGTGATACGGCAATTGATTCTGCAACGCTGAACAAGCAATTGAGTGATCTGGGAATCGAAGCGAGCGCCATTAAGATCAATGGTGAAGGCAATACAAATGCTCAGGTTTTTGTAAAGCATGCGATCGAGCAGGAAACGATGAATCAGGTAAAGACTTCTCTGCAGCAGACGTACGGTCACGAGATTAACGAGAATACCGTAACACCGGTTATCGGAAAAGAACTCGTGCGTAATGCGGTGATCATATCGCTTTTGGCATGGATCGGTATCATGGTATATGTATCCATCCGTTTTAAATGGGATTATGCCGTTTCCGGTATCGCCGCATTGGTTCATGATGTTGTCATCATACTTGCTTTCTGTGCGATTTTCCGTTTGGAGATCAATACGGAGATCATTGCGGTCATGTTAGCGATCATCGGTTATTCTATTAATAACTCTATTGTAGTATTTGACCGTATCCGTGAATCTGTAAAGGCACACAGCCATAGCCGGATTACGAAAGGACAGTATAAAAAGATCGTCAATGAAGCCCTTCAGAAGACGATGATACGTTCCGTCTTATCTACTTTTACGACGATCATTCCGGTAGTATGTTTGATGCTTATGGGCAGTGAAGGTATCTTTACGTTCAACCTGACCTTATTTATCGGTCTTGCTGCCGGTGCCGGTTCTTCGTTATTTATCGCCGCACAGCTCTGGTATTATATTCGTACGCACTTGCATATAAAGCCGAAACAGAAGAAGACGAGGAAAAAAGAAGAACTGGAAGAGATGATCGTTCCGGGAATGAATGACTATTAATGAAAGAAAAAGCTATATGATGATACATCTATAGCTTTTTTTGTAAGATAAGAGGAAAGATTATTGAAAGGATGATATAGGTGTTTATAAAAGGATGTTAATATAGTAATATTTATGTAGATAAAAGACTCTTGATATCTTTATCATATAAGGAGAACATCATATGGTAAAAAGTAAAATCGCTCTTTTCGTTCTCTTTCTTGTAATGCTTACAGGTTGCTCAAAAGCAGAAGATGAAAGCATTATGGAGACAGATCCGATGAAAGTAATAATGACAGAAAAAGTGTATGAGCTTCAGGAATTGGAATTCCATGATTTTAATCAGATCCCGTATTCTTCATTTATCATGTTTCATGGGATAACGGATAATGTATTATATTTTGCCTATGGAGAATCTGACAATGCTACGATCTATTCGACAAATGCCTTGTATGGTTATGATATAGAAACCAAAAAGGTTACTATGTTAAAGGATATTCAAAATAAATTCCGCGTATGGGATTTTGTGTTATGCGATAATGGCGACATGTTGTATTCAAAAGTAGAATTAGGAGACAGCGAATCGGATCCTTTCCATTTTGAGATCATAAAGGAAAGTAATGGCAAAGAAACCGTGCTGGATGAAGGCAGTTTATTTAATCATTTAAATGGTCCGGCATTCTCAAGGGCAGGCGAAAACATATTTTATCTCTTGCAGGAAGTGGAAATGGACGCAAGTACCAATACCGCAAATGCGCAAATAGATTCTTTAAATGAAATAACGAAGGATGGTACTGCCGTTTCTGTTTGGTCTTCATAAGCGAAAGTGGAAGATCAGCACATTGTAGAGGAAGAGGAGATATTAATATCTACAGACCCGCATCATAGTGCTACATCTGTTGTTTTCTATACACAAAAGGCGTCTGCCACAGAAATGGAATCAACGCTTTATTACTATCAAGATGAGAAGTTAAAAAGCAAAGTTTTTAAAGAAAGGATCAGCACTGTCGTTCCTTTGACGAATTACATTGTTGTAAATACGCGTTCTGCTTCTTATGTCATCGATATAAAAAAAGATACGGTAAAAGAAATTGTGGATTTGAACATGAAAGTTTATCAAGGTGTGCAAATGAAAGGCGATAAATTCATTTATTATAATGAAGACGGAAATGCTTATATTATGGAAATTATGGAGTCCGGTATTGAACTTTCTAAAGTGACGGGAATGAAAAGCGGATTTTTGCCAAGGTTTATTGTAGATAAGCATGGAAATGTGATAGCGGGTGGTTATCGGGTGAATGATGAAGCTACTCAAATGCAAACAGTGGAATTGTATTATCTAGCAAATGATTAGAGGCTGTAAAGCAGCCTCTTTTTTATCATCGGTAGATATTTGATGACGTATAAAAGTTGATCATTAATTTTACAAAAATACCTCGCTAAGTAGGAAAAGGAGACGAAATATGCTATTATATAAAAATTAAAGGAGCATATATGAAGATAGTTGAATTGGATATTTCACAATATAAAGATATAAAAGAAAAATATCGTATAAATGATCTTTGTGCTAAAGTGTTGGCATCAAAAAATCTTACTTCCAAACAGATAGAGGAGATCTTGAAAAAACCGGTACTGGCAGATCCGATGAAAGCCATCGGCTTAAAGGAAGTAGCCGGAAGGATCTTGCTTGCGAAATCACAGCATGAAAAGGTGCTGGTGTGTGGAGATTATGATGCGGATGGGATATGTGCTACGACCATCTTGTACGAAACGCTGGGACGTTTGGGTATCCAGGCGGGGTTTTATATACCGAACCGCTTTAAGGAAGGATACGGGCTGCATACGGATACGGTGCAAATGGCGAAAGAAAAAGGCTATACGTTATTGATAACAGTAGATAACGGCGTAAAGGCGATCGAAGCGCTGGAGATGGCAAAACAGTTACAGTTGGATGTCATCGTTACGGATCATCATGCGATGGATGGTGAAATACCGTGTTTCTGTCTTCTGCATCCGCAAACGATGGGAGAGGAATTTCAATATCTCAGCGGCGCCGGAGTTGCTTTGGAAATTTCGCGTGCCTTGATCGGGGAGCATAAGGAATTTGTCGTTCTTGCCTGTGTAGCGGCTATTGCGGATGTTATGCCGTTATGGAAGGAGACCAGAGCGATCGTAAAGCTGGGGATACAATATTTGAAAGAAGGCTGTTGTAAACCGATTCAACTGTTGAGCAACGATGCGCAGCCGATATGGGAAGAATCCATGATCGCTTATCAGATCGTGCCTAAGATCAATGCTACCGGAAGGCTCGCAGACATGGCAAATGCGAATAATACGGTACGTTACTTGATGTTGAACAATTATGAGCAGATGAAGAGCTTTGCCCGGCAGATCAACAAGCTGAATGAGAAGCGGAAGATGATGAGCGATACCATGTGTGAGGAAGCCTCGACGCTCATTCAGGAAGAGAAACGCTTTCAGGTTCTTTATAAAGACGATTTTCATGAGGGAATCGTAGGATTGGTCGCAGGAAGGATATGCAGTCAGCGTCATCAGCCGGTTATGGTGCTTGCTCGACATGATCAGTTTCTGCGCGGCAGCATTCGCAGCTGCAGCAGCATCGATCTGACGGAGTTTTTTGATGGCTGCAGAGATCTGTTACAGGCGTATGGAGGGCATAAGGCCGCTGCGGGAATCGGCTTTCATGAGAGAAATCTTACGGCGATACGGCAATATATTGATGCGCAGATGGCGGATAAGGAATTGATGGAAGAGGAGCCTTTGGAGGTCATTGCTATTGACGGGACAGAGCTGACGATGCATGATGTGTCCGCTTTAAGAATGCTGGCACCGTTTGGGCAAGGATTTTCGGAACCGCTGTTTTTGATAAGCGATCTGTCTCTTACTTCTTTAAAAACTTTAAGCAAAAAGAAGCATCTGAAATGGGAAAGTGAACAGGATATCGACTGCATGTACTTTCATTGCGGAGATATCGCAAAGGAATATGAAGGTAAGTCGCGGTTGGAATTCATCGGTACATTGAAATTAAATCACTTCATGGGACGAAAAAAAGTGAATATTTTTGTTGAGGAAGTTCTCGTACGATAATGCATTTTCAAAGAGAATTTGTTATAATGAATACATTCGAGAAGGAGAACTGTGATGAACTATAAAGACTATATTGCAACGATACCTGATTTTCCTCAGGAAGGTATTATTTTTCGTGATATAACACCGCTCATGTCGGATGGAACGGCATTTCGCTCTGCCTGTCATGAATTGGCGTTGTTTGCTAAAGAAGTCGGCGCGGATGTAATCGTCGGGCCGGAATCAAGAGGTTTCATCTTTGGCTGTCCGGTTGCTTATGAGTTGGGAATCGGCTTTGTACCGATCCGAAAACCGAACAAACTGCCGCGAGAGACGATCTCCGTAAAATATGATCTGGAATATGGAAGCAATGAACTGCATATGCATAGTGACGGTGTACGCAAAGGGCAGAATGTTCTTATCGTCGATGATCTGCTGGCGACCGGAGGGACGGTGGCAGCGACGATCGATTTGGTAAAACAAGCCGGCGGTACGGTTGTCGGATGTGCGTTTCTAATTGAATTGACCGGATTGCATGGAAGGGATGCGTTGCAGGGATATCCGGTTTTAGCGTTAATGTCTTACGAATAAAAAAAGAGGCATGTCCTCTTTTTTTAATAAAAGCAGGTGAGGGTATGGAAAAGAAAACAGTAGGGAACTTAGATGAGCTGTTAGCAGAAGTCAAAAAGTATATCAAAAAACAAGAAAATATCGATCTTATCACAAGAGCGTTTCTTTGTGCTGAAAAAAATCATGAAGGGCAGTTTCGCAAAAGCGGGGAGCCATATCTCACGCATGCTTTGCAGGTAGGATTTATCTTGGCGCAGATGCGGACCGGACCAAAGACGATTGCCGCAGGTTTGATGCATGATGTGATCGAAGACTGTGATATGAGTGGTAACGATATGAAAGCGCTGTTCGGAGAGGAGATCTATACCCTTGTAGAAGCGGTCACTAAGATCGGCAATCTGAAGTTTACGGACGAAAAGGAATATCAGGCATCCAATCATCGCAAGATCTTCATTGCCATGGCCAAGGATGTGCGTGTGATCTTGATCAAATTGGCGGATCGCCTTCATAATATGCGGACCTTGCAATTCATGCGAGCAGAGAAACAAAAGAAGATCGCTTCGGAGACCTTAGAGGTATATGCGCCGATCGCTCATCGCCTTGGTATCAGTGAAATCAAGAATGAATTGGAAGATTTGTGCTTTATGTATTTGAATAACGAAAAATACCACGAAATAGCGCTGTTGGTAGAAAAGCGAAAGGCAGAGCGAGATGAGCAGGTGCAGAATATGATCAGCGAGATCAGCGCCCTGATGGATGAGAATCATATTCAATACCGTATCTTCGGCCGTAGCAAGCATCTTTACAGCATTTATAAGAAAATGGTAAACAAGAATAAGCGATTTGAAGAGATCCTGGATCTGCTGGCCATCCGTATCATTACGGATACCGAAACGGCCTGTTACGAGATATTAGGTTATATTCATGCTAAATACATGCCGATACCCGGACGCTTTAAAGACTATATTGCCATGCCGAAAGTAAATATGTATCAATCCTTGCATACGACGATCATCGGTGATGGTGGGAATATCTTTGAAGTGCAGATTCGTACCGAACAGATGGATGAAATTGCCGAACAAGGTGTAGCGGCTCATTGGCGGTATAAAGAAAACAGCAATTATAATTCGGTTGTTCAGCAGAAAGAGATCGAGGAACAGCTGCATTGGTTTAAGGATTTTTCATTGATGAGCGACGATTCGGATGATGCGATGGAGTTCATGAATATCATGCAGAAAGATATTTTTGAAGCGAACGTTTATGTTATGTCTCCCAAAGGGAGAGTGATTGCGCTTCCTAATGGTTCAACGCCTATTGATTTTGCTTACCGCATTCATACGGAAGTCGGTCATCATACGGTAGGTGCTACGATCAACGGTGCCATCGTTCCATTGAATACCAAGTTAAATACCGGAGATGTCGTAGACATCCGCACGTCCAATCAGTCCTTTGGACCGAGCGAAGATTGGCTGAAAATAGTGAAGTCTTCCCATGCCCGCAATAAGATACGATCCTTTTTCCAAAAGCAAGAAACGGAAAAGCGTGCCAATGGTATCAAGAAGGGTGAAGAGATCTTAGAAGAAGAATTGAAGAAGAGAAACCTTGATACCGCTATGTATATGGATCAAAAGAAGATAGAATCCATTACCGGTTCTCTCAGTTTTTCCAGTTATCATGATCTGATGTATGCCATCAGCATGAAAAACGTATCATTGCAATCCGTCATTGAACGATTGGTAAAGCATAAGACATCGACCCAGCTTGATAACGAAGACCTGGTAAAGATGTTCAATCGTCAAGAAGGACGCAAGAAAGCTCCTTCTAAAAGCGGCATACGTGTTGCCGGTATCGATTCTATGATGATCACATTGGCTTCCTGTTGTTCTCCGGTGCCCGGTGATGACATCGTCGGATATGTGAGTAAGGGGCAGGGTGTAAAGGTGCATCGTGCGGATTGTCCGAATGTCGCAAATGAAAAAGAACGATTGATCACAGTGGAATGGGAAGATGAGATAGAAACGAAAAACTATGAAGTAAATCTGGTCATTCATTCCACCGACCGCAGTTTTTTACTCAGTGATATCGTAACGGTAGTTTCCCAATGCAAAGCAGGGTTGAATCATGTGGATTCTAAGGTAGAAGAGGATCGTATTTCGGCAACGACAAAGATGACGGCGGTCGTTCGGGATGCGGATCACCTTCGGATGCTGATCAGCAATCTTAAAAAGATCAACAGCGTTCTCACGGTAGAGCGGGTCATTAAATAAAACAGACAGGCATAAGCCTGTCTTTCTATTTACATGGTATTTCCTTTCAGCCAGCTGCCTTTTTGATAATAACGGAAGATAATGATGGAACTTAAGATCCAGGATAATGTATATCCCAAAAATACAACGATGATATCCGGATATATCGACATGGCACCGACGATCCAGATAATGCGGAAGATACACCAGCAGCCTACCATGATATACATAGGTACGGCAGCGACGCCGGCACCGCGGATGACACCGGCGAGGATCTGTGTGATCGATAAGAAAATATATCCGGGAACGAGGACCTTCAACATATAAACACCGTAATACAGCACTTGCTCATCTTGTGAGAAGATCTTTAAGACATGGTCACCAAACAGGAAGAGAAGTAAGGAGATACTTGTAATGACACCGAGGCTGAGCCACAAACAGCTCTTAGCGCCTTCTTTGACGCGGTCATACTTTTCCGCTCCCATATTCTGTCCCGTAAAGGTAGTGATCGCCATAGAGAAACTCATGATCGGCATGATCGCGAAACCGTCCAGCTTTACATAACTCCCGCATCCTGCCATCGCATCGGAACCGAAGGCGTTGATATTGCTTTGGACGATGACGTTGGAAAAGGAGACGATGGCATTTTGAATGCCGCTTGGCAAGCCTAAACGAATGATATTTTTTAAGATCGGCATATCCAGATGTAAATTCTTTAAGGAGAACCGATAGCTTTCTTTCGTACGGATCAAAATATAGAGGACAAGAACGGCGGAAACGCTCTGAGCGATGAGCGTAGCCAAGGCAACACCGGTGATCCCCATGTGCAAAGAGATGACAAAATATAGATCCAAGACAATGTTGATAATGCTGGAGATGCATAGAAAATATAGCGGCCGCTTGCTGTCACCGACCGCGCGAAGAATACCGGATCCCATATTATAAAGCATAACGGATAAAATGCCGGCAAAATAGATCTGCAAGTATAAGATCGAATCCGCCATGACATTCTCCGGTGTCCCGACCCACTTCAATATGAGCGGTGTAAAGAGGATGCCGATAAACGTTAATACAATGCCCGATAAGGTTGTAACGATGATGGAAGTCTGTACGCTTTTTGTCAGATCCTCTTGATTTTTGGCACCGAAATAACGGGATATGAGAACACCGGCACCGGTGGAGATCCCCATGAAGAAGCCGACCAGCAGATTGATGATCGGATTGGAAGCACCTACTGCTGCTAAAGCATGGGATCCGATGTAATTTCCTACCACGATGGAATCAACCGTGTTGTATAGCTGCTGAAACAGGTTGCCCAGCAAAAGCGGTATCGAAAACAGCAGGATCTCTTTCCAGATAATGCCGTCCGTCATCAATTTATGATTTGTTCTTTCCATTTGCATCCTCCTATCTTTGTCCTATTATACTCCCTTTTTCGTGGAAGAAAAAGGGAAAATATAAAATGATTTGACATGAAAACGCTGTCAATGATAGACTTAAAAAATAATCGGAAAGGGATGTTTCTATGAAGATGGCAGCGATTGTTTTTGCGAAGATATCAGGCTGGATCCTGCACCTGTTTCATCGCGGCGGTTCTTATCCGGGACAGATTGCTTTACAGCTTTGTCCCATGATTTTAAAAAGGCTGCAGGTACACGGAGAAGTGATTGTGATCACCGGTACCAATGGCAAGACATCGACCGCCAATATGCTTGCACAAAGCTTGAAACAAGCGAATAAAAAAGTCATCAGCAATGCCAAAGGCGATAATATGCGCAACGGTATTGTGAGTACCTTGATAAGCGGTGCTACATGGAAAGGATACATAGACTGTGATATGGTCGTTTTAGAGGTAGATGAGTTATCGCTTCCTTATGTGATGGAGCATCTTCCTATCGATGATATCATCATCACGAATTTCTTTCGCGACCAGTTGGACCGTGCAAAAGAGATGGAACAGCTCATCCAAAGCTTGGAAGCTTCTCTTCACGGTTTCCGTGGGAATCTGATCTTAAATGCACATGATCCCAATACCGTTCGCTTTGCTCATAGCGTCCCGCATGCCCAATGTTATTTTTACGGTGCAGAGGCACAGGCAACAGATGATGTGGAAGAGGCCAAGGAAGGTACGTTTTGTCCGCTCTGTGGAAATCGTTTAACGTATGCACATTATCAGTATTCGCATATCGGTACGTTTGCATGTGAGCGCTGCGGCTTTCAAACACCGTTCAACGCCCTTATGGCTACCGATGTGGCAGGGAAGAGCTTCCGTGTGCACTTCCATACATATGAAGCTCCTTTGGATGCTCTTTACATGATATATAATTGCATGGCGGTTCTTTGCATGTTCGATGTCCTTCATTTGGAAAAGCAATGTGCGAAAAAGGCTTTTCAAACATTTGTCATGCCTATGGGGAGAAACGAGATCTTACAAGACGGCAGTCGGACGATCACCTTGCATCTCATAAAAAATCCCACTGGAACGAATGAAGTGCTGAAGCAGATCGCCAAAGATGAAAACGAGCACGTCGTCTTGTTTGTATTGAACGATCATCCTCAGGACGGCACGGATGTGTCATGGATATACGATTCTGATTTTGAACGTATATTTCACGATCCGACCGTATGTATCATCACCGGTGGAAGCAGGGCATATGAAGCGGCGCTGCGAATGAAATACGGCGGTTTTAAAAAGGATATCATCATTCGAGATGATCTGAAAGATGCGCTGCAAGCTGCCCGAGAATATCCTTATTCGATCTACGTACTTGCCACCTACACGGCATTGGCGCCGATGCGCTCTGTTATCGGAGGTGTTTTGAAATGATATTGACGATCGGATGGATGTATCATGATATCATGAATCTTTACGGCGATAAGGGAAATATCATGGTTTTAAAAAAGAGATGCGAAGACCGCGGTATCGATGTGAGGATCTCCTATTGCGATATCGGTGATGATGTCGACTTGTCCGCTATGGATCTGGTGTTTTTCGGAGGCGGTGCCGATAAGGAACAGAGCAGTTTAATGCGTGATCTGTTAAGCAGAAAAGAGAATATTCAAAAGGCGTTGGACGCAGGTGTCATGTTTTTGTTGATATGCGGAGGATATCAGTTGTTCGGTCAATACTATATCGATGCCAACGGAAACCGCATCGACGCTTTGGGCATATTTGATTATTACACCGTTTCGGGAAAGAGTGAGGAACGCTGTATCGGTAATATTGCGGTTCGCTGTGAACTTGAGGGACAATCGATGACGCTAGTGGGATTTGAGAATCATGGCGGGCAGACATATGATGTAGCAACGCCTTTAGGCGACGTTCTTTTCGGACATGGGAATACCGCTCAAAAGAAACAGGAGGGATTTTATAACGGACAGGTAATCGGTACGTATCTGCACGGTCCGCTTCTACCGAGGAATCCCGAATTTGCGGATTTTGTGATCATGAAAAGCCTGCGGAAGTCTTATGGGGAGCAATGTTTGGAACCGTTGTCCGATGATATGGAACTGGCAGCTAAAAATATCATGCTGAAGAGGATGGAACTGTTGTAGCAATCGCTTGACAATTTGCATTTCCATGTTAAACTATAACTACATCCGATGAAAAAGAGAGATTTTTCTTTATGAAGCAAAGAGAGGAAACGGTTGGTGGAAGTTTTCGTTCATGAGAAAGAGAAGACACTTTGGAGGAATCATCAGGAAATGGGTGATCGTGGTGCAGACGTTAGTGCAGAGGGCATGGATGAATATCCGTGAAATAAGGTGGTACCGCGTTGTAAAACGTCCTTAACTGGACGTTTTTTTGTTTAGAAGATCATTAAAGGAGGAATGCTGTATGGCATATCAAATGCCGAGAGGAACACAAGATATTTTGCCGAAGGATATTAGCAAATGGCATCAGTTGGAGGAAATGATTCGTCAGTTTACCTACGTTTATGGGTATGATGAGATCCGGACACCGATATTTGAGCATACGAATGTATTTAAGCGCGGGAATGATTCCAGCGATATGGTAAATAAGGAAATGTATACATTTACTTTGGATAATTCATCTACATCGCTTACCTTGCGACCGGAAGGAACCGCCGGTGTATGCCGCAGTTTTGTGGAACATAAGATGTTCGGCGAACCGGATCAGCCGGTCAAGATGTATTATGTCGGTCCGCAGTGCCGTCATGAACGTCCGCAGAAAGGAAGACAGCGCATCTTTCATCAATTCGGTGTAGAAGTGATCGGTGCCAAGCATCCGCTGTTGGATGTCGAAACGATTTCTTTGGGATGGTCTTTTGTATCGGCGCTTGGTTTGAAGGATATGAAGGTGCTGATCAACACCTTAGGTGATGATGCATCAAGAGATGCTTATCGGGCGGCGCTGAAAGAGCATTTTAAAAACGATATCGATTCCATGTGTGCGGATTGCCGACGCCGTTATGAGCAAAATCCTCTTCGTATTCTCGATTGCAAGGTGGATAAAGAAAAGGAGATCATGCAAAATATACCGAAGATGCAGGATTATTTGAATGAAGAATCAAACGCTTATTTTCAGCAGGTCTTGCGGGGATTGGAAGAGCTGGGGATTCCTTATGAGGTGGATGAACGTCTTGTCAGAGGACTTGACTATTATACGCATACCGTATTTGAAGTAGTTTCCGTAAATAAAGAAATGGGATCCCAGTCTACGGTATTCGCCGGAGGTCGCTATGATGGACTGATTGAATATTTTGGAGGACCGAGCATCAGCGGTATCGGCTGGGCGATGGGCCTGGAGCGTCTGATTCTGGCATGTGAGGCAGAAGGCATTGAATTGGGTGAGGAACCTGCTTTAGATGCCTATGTATTATGTTTGTCGCCACAGGCGGCACTGATGTCATTGAGGGTGACGACGCAGCTGCGAGCTGCCGGCTATCGAAGTGATATGGATTATTTAAACCGCAGCTTTAAGGCACAGTTTAAGACCGTGGATCGCCGTCATGCGAAGATCGCCGTATTGATCGGTGAAACGGAAATGGAGCAGGGAACTGTAAATATAAAGGAGATCGCAACGCAAGTACAGCAAACGGTCGCTATGGACGATCTGATCGATGTCGTCGATCATATATTTGAAGCAGAAGAAGAAAGTACGGGACATTGTGCATGTCATGCACATGAGGAGGAAGAATGATGAACAGAACACATACTAACGGAGAGCTTCGCTTATGTGATGCCGGTTCTCAGGTATCTTTGATCGGCTGGGTAACCAAACGCCGTAATTTCGGCAGTCTGGTTTTTATCGATCTGCGCGATCGTACCGGCATTACGCAGTTGGTTTTTGATGAGAACATGGCAAAAAAGATCAGTGATGTAAGAAATGAATACATATTGGAAGTCCATGGGATCGTTGCGGAGAGAAAAGATAAGAATCCCCAGCTTCCTACAGGAGATATTGAAATTCAAGTACAGGAAGTATCTGTCATTAATACGGCCAATACGACACCGCTTATCATTGCCGATGAAACGGATGCATTGGAAGATACAAGGCTGAAATACCGTTATTTGGATTTGCGCCGCCCGATTATGCAGAATAAACTGATCATGCGTCACAAGATCACACGCAGCCTTCGTGATTATTTGGATCATCATGATTTTGTGGAAATTGAAACACCTTTGTTGGCGAAATCCACACCGGAAGGAGCCCGTGATTACTTAGTGCCTTCTCGTATCCACACCGGAAGTTTTTATGCCCTTCCGCAATCCCCGCAGCTGTTTAAGCAGCTGTTGATGATCTCCGGATTTGAGCGTTATTATCAGTTTGCCAGATGTTTTCGCGATGAAGACTTGCGGGCGGATCGACAGACGGATTTCACACAGTTAGACATTGAAACGAGCTTTTTAAATGAACAGCAGATTCAGGCGATGAGCGAAGAGATGATGGTAAAACTGATGAAAGATGTTTTAAATATCGATATACCGTCTCCTTTTTTGCGCTTGACATATGAAGAGGCGATGAATCGTTATGGAAGCGACAAACCGGATAATCGTTTCGGTATGGAACTTCACGATATTACTTCTGTTTTTCAACATTCGCAATTTAAAGTATTTAAAGATTGTATTGCGTCTCAGGGAGCGATTAAAGCGATCGTTGTACCTGAGAAGGCAGATATGTCAAGAAAGGAAATCGACCGGATCACCGATCTTGCGAAAAAGAACGGCGCCAAAGGCTTGGTATCTTTAAAGTATATGGAAAATGCATTGCAGGGAGCTGTAGTGAAATTCTTTTCCGAAGCGGAGCTTCAAGGACTGACATCTGCATTACAGCTGAAGGATCAAGATCTGGTTTTGATCATTTCCGATTGTTGGCAGACTTCCTGTGAAGTGCTTGGTGCACTCAGAAATCATTTCGGAGAAGTGCTCGGTTTGAAGAAGAAAGATGAATTTTCATTCCTTTGGGTCGTGGATTTCCCGATGTTTGAATACAGTGAAGAGGACGGACGCTATTATGCGAAGCATCATCCGTTTACAAGACCGAAGGAAGAAGATCTGGTCTATCTTGACAGCGATCCGGGAAAAGTGCGTGCCAATGCCTACGATATGGTCCTTAACGGATATGAGTTGGGTGGAGGATCTCTTCGTATTTATGATGCGCAAATGCAGGAAAAGATATTTAGTGTATTAGGCTTCAGCGATGAGGATATCGAAGAGCGTTTCGGCTTCTTTGTGCATGCTTTTCAATATGGTACACCTCCTCATGGCGGGTTAGCGTTTGGACTGGATAGGATAGCGATGATTCTGACGCAGAGCGACAGCATCCGTGATGTGATCGCATTCCCGAAAAATGCCAATGCCAAGTGTCCGATGAGTGAAGCGCCGACGCCGGTAGATCAGGCGCAGCTGGATGAGCTGCATTTAAGTGTTGAGTGGGAGTAATAGTAAACAGAACGCTCAAATACCGCATAAATAAAGGAAATTTGAGATTTTGAAAAACAAATTGATACTGTTATCATAATTTAATACATAGGTAAACCCCTAATGTATGAACGCTTAATGATATGTACCCTCTTTACTGGACAAACCAGTAAGGAGGGTTTTTAGATGAAATATGATTATGTATTTAAGTTAATCTACTAACTCAAAACAAACTTAATTCATATCTTCACGATATAGATGTTAAAGCAAAGAAAATGTATGATGACTTAATTTATCAATTTGCCGAAAAGTAAGGCATAACCGAGCAACTCAAAGCGGAAAATCAAATGTTTTGGGTACAAAAAATGAACAATATTGTTAATCAAGCAAGAGAAATTGTAAATGACAAAATTATTTATATTACGACATATTAGTGTTGATAATATGCTATAAATATATTATAATTATGCTATATTTATTGGGAGGTTAATACATTTGAATTTTGCTGAAGATATTAAGAAACTTCGTAGAAAGTTGCTTTTAAGCCAAGAGGATTTTGCTAATGAATTAGGAATTTCATATGCAACTGTTAATAGATGGGAAACCGGAAAAAGCAAGCCTACCTATAAAAATATGAAATTAATTGATGAATATTGTAAGAAAAATTCAATTGATTTTGATATAGCGAATGAAATTCTGGAGGACGAAAATGATTAAAGTAGCAACTGTATTCAGTGGTATAGGTGCTCCTGAAGAAGCATTAAAACAGTTGAATATTGATTTTGATATTGTTTTTGCTTGTGATAATGGAGAGCGAGAAATTGAAAAGACTTATGAAGAGATATTAGAAGAAACAAAAGAAATGACTTCTGATGAACGGGTTTCATTTGTAAATGGTTTATATAAATTAACTAATAAGGAAAATTTTGTAAAAAAGTCATATTTTGCAAACAATAAAATATCAAATGATAAGTGGTACGAAGATGTTAGATTTATAGATGGTAAAAAGTATAAAAATTCTATAGATTTGCTTATTGGTGGTAGTCCGTGTCAAAGTTTTTCAACATTTGGTAAAAAGAAAGGATTTGAAGATACAAGAGGAACATTATTTTTTCACTATGCAAATTTAATTAAAGAAATTAGACCATCAGTATTTATTTACGAAAATGTAGTTGGATTAAAAACACATAATGGTGGAAACATATGGAAAAGAATTCAAGAGGTTTTTGATGAATTAGAATATAATGTATTTGATTTTGAATTAAATGCAAAAGATTACGGATTACCACAATTAAGAAATCGTGTGTTTGTAGTTGGCTTTAAAAACGAAATGAATGTAGATAAATTTGATGAACCAGAAAAAGTTGAACTAAAAAAGTTTGCCACAGATTATTTGTCAAATAAAGTTGACTTAAAGTATTATATGGGGAAGAAAGGATTTGAATGGGTAACTACACCAGAAAAACACCAAAGCAGATCAAGAGTAAATCGTGATATCATAGGGTGTCAAACTGCTAATCAACAATTTAATTGGATAGGAGATTTTAGAATAGAATCACCTACTGATGAAATGCGAAATAATGAAAAAATACACATTGGTTTGTATGATGGAAAAGAATCTGTTGCAAGAAAACTAACTCCTGAAGAATGCCTTAAACTTATGGGGTTTGAAAATTTTCATATTGTTGTTGATGATAAAAATGCTTATAGGCAAAGCGGGAACTCAATTGCAGTACCAGTTTTGAAGGCATTATTGAAAAATGTAGTTAAAATTATTGAAGATTATAACGAAAGGAATGATTAATTTAATCGTTCCTTTTTTTTGTTAGTTGTAACAAATCAAGAGTGCATATTCAAAATGTTGCAATATTCAAAAATCTATTGACAAATATTGCAATATTTATTATATTTTGTTTGTAAGAACTGATAAAATCGAAAGGAAAATCGCTATTATGGAGAGTAAAAGGGAAAAATTTGTAAGATTAGCAGAAACCAGAACAAATAAAATTATTGATATGATTAGATTGCTTGGAAATTGTGCAAATAAAGCAAATTATGATTATTCAGAGGCAGATGTTCAAAAAATATTCAGTGCTATAGAAAAAGAAATAAAAACAGCAAAAACGAAGTTTTTCATAAATGAAGTTGAAGATAAATTTAAGTTATAGTCTAAAATCAAGGAGAGATGAAATTGGAGAAATATTCATGGAAGTTTCCGTCTTATGAGGGTCCTGGTGACCAAGGAATAAATGATGGCGGAATATCAATGTTTAAAGGTTCGCAACTGTATAACAGTTTAGCACGAGAAATTTGTCAAAATTCACTTGATGCTAAGGCAGACGGAGAAAATACAGTTATTGTAAAATTTAAATGTACAACACTAAATAAAAAAGATTATCCTTCTCTTTCGGGATTAGTAGAGGTTTTCAAGGAATGTCGAGTATCATGGGCAAAAAGAATGAACACAAAATTGCAGAATTTTTTGGATGATGCAGATAATGTTCTTTCTAATAATGATATTGATTGTTTAATAATTAGTGATTCAAATACTACTGGTTTGAGTGGTGTAAAAAAACCTGAGGATGAACGCTCTAAATGGAGGGCATTAACAAGTTCTGATGGTGTTACAGATAAAGATGATGGTAGTGGTGGCTCATATGGTATTGGAAAAAGTGCGCCATTTGCATGTTCTTCCTTAAGAACTGTATTTTATAACACTTATGCCAAAGAGGATGGCATTAAAGCTTTTCAAGGTGTTGCGAGATTAGTTTCGCATAACCATAATGGGAAAAAGACACTAGGAACAGGCTTTTATTTGAATAACGAAACATGGGATCCTATATTTGATACTGAAAAATGTTTACTTAGAGATTTAATCAATAGAAAAGAATATGGAACCGACGTAGTTATTGCGGGATTTAAAAAGACTGCTACATGGGATGAAGATATTGAAAAAGCAGTAATTCAAAACTTCTTTGTAGCAATTGCAAAAAATGAACTAATTGTAGAAATAAATGATATTAGATTGGATAGTAACACTTTACATAGTAGAATTGAATTCTATGCTGATAAAGAAGTTGAAAGTAAAAATAAGCCTATAACGACTATTCTCGAATTCTATCATACAATTATTGAACAAGATCATCTTGTTATCAAAGGTTCCATAATGGAAAAAGAGGATGTAACTCTTTATATAAGAAAAGACGAAAATTATAGTATGTCTATTGTTGAAATGCGTTCAATTGGAATGGTTGTTAGAAAAAGGCGTAAAAGCCTACTTTCTCATTATGCTGCAGTTATGATTGTTAATGAAGGAAAACTAAATAATTTACTTAAAAATATAGAACCTCCAAAGCATGATGAATGGGATCCAGGTATATTGGATGATGAAGAGGAAAAGAAACAAGCAACTAAATATAAAAGACAATTATTCAAATGGGTCAATGATACCATCATAAAGAATTGTAGAAGCGAAGAAACTGATGAATTGGACTTAGATGGAGTAAGTGCATATCTCCCGTTTGATGAAACAGATGAGTCTTTAGGAGTTGAAGAAAAAGAAGATATCTCTCCGGATTCAGATCCAAAAGTAGGAGAACCAAAAAAAACTAGACCCAATGTGAGGAAGATTACAATATCTGCTAAAAAGGTTAAAGGTATTAAAGACGAGAAAAACGATCCACATAATGAAACTGAAGGTGGTAATGGAAGAGGACGTTCAGGGGGAATAAAAGATCCTAGTGGAAAAGATGATGTTATATCTCCAACTGATGGGAATAAAACACTGAATATTCCTAAGGTTTTACAGCAGAGAATAGTTCAAATGCCTGCAGATTCTTCATATAGAGTTGCTTTTATCCTTGAAAACGATTGTAAGGATGTTAACATTGAATTGAAAGCAGTTGGAGATGATAGAAAAAAAGAAAAAGTTAATATTATTGATTATAAAATCGGAAAATTTAAAACAAATATAAATTCTAAAACTATTACTTTACATAATATCAAAGCTAATGAAAAAAATGAAATTTTTTTAACTTTAGAATATTCTGAAAAAATGGCTTTGCAATTACTTATTTTTTAGTTTGGTGGTGTAAAAACTTGAAGAAAACAAATATAAATTATCCGTATCCTGTTTTAAATTCATCTAACGAAGATTATATTGAGTGTTTTTTCAATATAGTTGGTCCAGATGAAATTACTATGAATGGCGATAACATAGAAATTAAAATTTCCTATAATCTTAAGTCTAATGGATTGGCAGAATTAATCCAAGAAAACAAGGCAAATGTCGTTCTTTATTGTGAAAGCGTAGAGGCTGAATATAGAAAAATAAAGAAGTTTCCATCTAACTCAAATCAAATAGACTTTACTATAAATAAAAACGAAATAAGTAAGAATATTGAAATTAGAGGGTATGTTGTTTCATTAGGCGAAATTTATCCATTTAGATTAGATGAACACAATTATGATTTATTCGGAGGTGTTCCTTTTAAAATAAGAAAAGGTGATATTCTTGCTATATCAAATGATTTTCTAGTTTATCCTATAAAGTATTATGATCCATTAGCTAATAGACCATCAATATTTTCCATACGCAGAGGTAGTAAACCAAATGAAGAAATATATGTTGATATATTTTCGTATGATAAAATTACAGTCTTTTTAAATGATGAAATTTATAACAATTATAGTGCGCTATATCAAGAAGCAAAAGTTAGAACAATATTATCATCTATGTTTGCTGCATCTGTTTTAATTGATGTTTTATCATATATCAAAAATAGTCCCGAAGATGATATTGAAGATATTAAAGATAAAAAATGGTATCAAGTTATAAATTCAAGATTAGATACTTTATCGATTGATTTAAAATTAGAATCGTCATTAACAAAAGTAGCGAATATGGTGCTTCCTCACATATATAAGGAATTTGTAGATTCCTTTAAAAATGCTTTTGAAAGTTTAATGCCTGAGGAGGATAACTAACAATGAAATTAAAATATTTCTCAGAATCAGCATATAATGACTTGTTTGATTGTGTAGATAAAAATGTTGACTATTATAGCGATATTGATAATAGTTGGATTGAAAAGAGATTTGACAAAAGAGAATATTCAAAAGAATCTCGTATTGATGTTACACTTCCACAATTATCTATATCCAATAGCGAATATATGAATGCCGTAAATATTCATACTGCTTTTAAAGATCGTATTACTCCAAAACAGGCAAGCAATCCATATTTATGGAGTTATCTTTCCCATTGTATATATTGGGAATATACTTGTCAAAGATGGTCTAGTACAAGAATGTCTGTTGATTCAATAAAAGAACATTATTTTTGCAAATCTGAAACCGGAAATAGAATAGGCTTTTTAAGGAATTCAATATCTAGGCTGTGGTGGATGGCGGAGCTCTCATATCAAGATGACAAATCCAATAGGTATGAATTAACTGAACTTTTATTTTCGCATTCGGATTTATGTCAAAGCGTTATAGAGCGAAATTTTTCAATGAACAAGGAAGTAATAGTTGGAATTCTAAGTGCAATAAAGGCAATTAACGATGATCTTGATTTAAAAAATGTTGGTATAGATAAAAATGGAGAGTATGAATGGCGAAATTTATGTAAATACATAAATAGATATGGAGCAGTTACTTTATTAGATGTATTAGATCGTGATGATATTAGAGAAATTTCTTATAAGTATATTTTAGAACAACGAAAAATAGGAGAATAATATGGAAATAAACTACAAACAGAGATTTGAAGATCGAAGAGCAATTAACAAAATGCTTGGTAGTGATATTGTAAAAGGTATTTCTTTAACGAAAAAAGCTGATGCAATTGTATTAATTATGAATGACGAAGAGTTGTATTCAGATTATTTCTATCCCAAGAATACATATGATTATTGTATGTACACAGGTATAGGTAGATATGGTCATCAAGATAGTATAAACAATAATATGTACTCCCGAAATATGGATGTTTTGACGCATAAGAAAGATAAACGAACATTGCTTGTATTTGATAAAGATGAAAATAATTATATCTTTGCAGGACAATATGAATTAATTGAAACACATCAAAATGTTCAACCAGACAAAAAGGACGAATTACGAAGAGTTTTTGTTTTTCATTTAAAACAAATATCAAAAACATACAGTTTCTAATAAATTATAATTTCATGTTTTGATTTAATAATTTTTGATTTAATAATTTATTGAATCAAAACAGATATTATGATAATATATGTTTCAAGAATTATTAATAAATAACCCGATATGTTAATCTTGATACTATTTTGATAGTAAAAATTCCGATAAACAAAAATACAACAATAAAAACGAAATAATATAGATATTAAATCAAACTGAATCTAAACAAATAAGTTTAATATTTATTTGAATTAGGCGAGTGGAAATAGTATCAAACGGTTAAAGGGGCTGTTAAGAAATAGAGATAAAAAATCTAGGGCTTAATAGTCCTTTTTTTGATATAAATAAGAAAAGTGCCTAAGGAATCGAACCTATTGGGCACTTTTTGATATAATTGTCTTGTTCGGAGACATATATCATGAATTATTTTACTACAAGACAATCTTTTTTTCTATACTCCTACGACATAGATGTCAAGGAAAAGGAAAAATTAGATCTTTTTTTAAAACTATTGGATAAAGCAAATCTATATGAAGTAATACGCCCTTCATTGGAAAAAACAAATTATCAAGGGCGTAATCGTATTCAACCATGTAACATGCTGGCAACCATATTGTATGCCTTTATGATAGACAATGGGCATCTGCGAGAAATAGAAAGATCCTGTAAAATTAGTTTGGATTACATGTATCTTATGAATGGAGAAAAAGCAAGTTATGTAACTTTTTCAAACTTTATAAATGACATAATCTTGTCCAATATTTTTGAAATATTCAAAAGGATCAATCAAGCACTCATTTCAGAAATAGGTTTTGATATAAGTGATATATTTATTGACGGCTCAAAATTTGAAGCTAATTCAAACAAATATAAATTTGTATGGAAGCCTACTAAAAAATTAAAGAGATTAGAAAATGAAATAAAGGAATTACTGAGCCAATACAGTATCAAACCTCAAACGATAGATATGGCTTCGCTATCTGAATCGATAAATAAATTGAATGAATTATCTTTGAAAAGCAATATTGGTCTAAAGAAAACGTTGCGAGGGAAAGGAAGAAAATTAACTCAAATACAAAAAGATTATTTCAAACTTTTAGAATATGTACCGAAATTATTGAAATATCACGAGCAGATTAGAATATGTGGAGAAAATAGAAATTCCTATTATAAGAGCGACCATGATGCAACGGCTATGTGTCTGAAGGAAGACTATTACTCAGGATTAGGAAGCAATATGCACGCAGCATACAATGTACAGTTTATAGTAGCAAAAGGCTTTATATTAGGGGTTTATGTAAGCCAAGATCGAACGGATTATATGACTTTGAGCCCCTGCTTAGAGCAATTCAAGACATTTTATGGAACATACCCTAAGAATGTATGTGCTGATGCAGGATACGGGAGCTATGATAATTATAAGCACATTGAAAGTAAATATATCGGCAATTATATAAAATACCCTTCTTGGCAAGGAGAAAGAAAAGGAACAAGTCCGCAGTTATTTAGGGAAGAAGAGGAAAAGATTCTGTGTTTAAATAATCGGGTAGGAGAAAAGATTGAAATGAAAAATCGACACCCGCAAAAAAAAGAAGCATTCATTTATAGATTCACAGGATGTAGGAAGTGTAAATATAAGGCAATATGTAAGAAGAGAACTAAGAAGAAAACAGAGCCCTTTAGAATAGCAGAGATATGTCCTGATTATTTAAAGTTTATAGAGATCGTAAGAGAAAATCTACTTTCGCCTAAAGGAATAGAACTAAGGGTAAACAGATCCATACAAGCAGAAGGTGATTTTGGAAACATGAAACAGAATCTATCGTATAATCGGTTTAGAAGAAGAGGAAAAAATAAAGTAACAATGGAGATCATATTAATGTCAATCGGCATTAATATAAGAAAATATTTAAGATTTAAAGCGACAGGGGAATTACCAAAATTTTGGATAGCACCAGATAATTTACAGTCTGAGGGCAAACCCAAAATCAAGATACCAAAATCGACAAACAAGAAAACAAAAGCAGTGAACCAGCTATCTAAAGATTCTCATAAATATCAAAGAAAAAGGACCATTAAGTCCTAGATTTTTTATCTCTATTTCTTAACAGCCCCTTTAAATTATTATTGTTTTCTATTTCCCAAAAATAAAAAATTTAGATAAACTCATCAATGTAATGGGAACACCAGATATTAAAATAATTACTGGTGTAAGGCGTAGTGGGAAATCGAAATTACTTGAAAGTTTTAAAGAATATATTTTAAAAAATGCTGCTGATACTAATATAATTCATATTAATTTTAATATAACCAAGTTTGAAAATTTAAAAGAATATCATGCATTGGAAAATTATATAGAAAATGCGTATATTTATGGCAAAGAAAATATTGTGGCAATTGAATTATTGCGTAGGGGATATGAAGTTTATGTAGGAGTTCTTTATAAAAAAGAAGTGGATTTTGTTGCAATCAAACGAAATGAAAAGATTTATATTCAAGTTTTAGATAATATTAGTGATGACAAGACTTTTGAAAGAGAAGTTAGTCCTTTATTGAAGATTAACGATGCCTATCCAAAAATGGTTATAGCAAGGATAAGACATGAAGAATATCAATATGAAGGTGTTAGAATGGTTGATATTTCAGATTGGCTAATGAATGAGTAAGTCTTAAGAAAAGAAATAAAATTAATTAACTATTTGAAAATCAATAAGAATGTAATTACTGATATAAAGAAATTAAAAGAAGTAAGAAAATAAGTGGTATATTAAAAATTTTAGGTAGTGTGTAAAAGATTGTGTAAACCTTCAAAAGTAGTATGATAAACATATGAAATTGGAGGTTTTTCTAATGAACAAAAGAAAAGAATTAATAAAAGAACTAATGAAAGAATTTGAGTTAAAAGATACCAATGATATTTCAAACATGTTTCGTGAATTGATGGGCAGCACCATTCAAGAAATGATTTCTCTGAAAAAAGTATGAGAAGCGAATATGGCGATGTAACTGTCAAGATCCCAAGAGATCGTATGGGTGAATTTGAACCACAGGTCGTTAAAAAATATCAGAAGGATCTAGGTTCAATCGAACATCAAATCATCACTTTATATGCCAAAGGTATGAGTAACAGAGAGATTGAGGATTTCATAAAAAACATGTATGGCGCTGAGGTATCACCTTCTTTAATATCACGTATTACCGATCGTATACTGCCGGAAATCAGAGAATGGCAAAACAGACCGCTAAAGCGTTTGTATGCGATGGTATTCATGAATGCGATATATTATCATGTGCGTAAAGAAGGAAGTATCGTAAACAAAGCAGTATATATCGCTATCGGCATTGACATGAGCGGATGTAAAGATGTATTGGGGTTGTATATCGGCGAAGTTGAAACTAGTAAATTCTGGTTAAGTGTAATGAATGAACTTAAAAACAGAGGGATGGAAGATATCCTAATTTGTTCTGTAGATGGCTTAAATGGATTCTCACAAGCGATTACAGCAGTATATCCACAGACGATCGTACAACGTTGTATCGTCCATCAAATCCGCAACAGCACACGTTATGTGAGCTATAAAGATATCAAGGAGTTTATGAGGGATCTTAAAAGTGTATATCAAGCAGCGACCTTGGATTTGGCGGAATATAATTTAGATAAAGTAGAGGAGAAATGGAAGGAAAAATATCCAAGCAGTATCAAATCATGGAGAGAGAACTGGACAGAATTAAGTGTATATTTTGTTTATCCGCAAGCGATACGAAAAATGATTTATACCACAAATTCAATTGAGAATTTCAATCGGCAATTACGAAAAGTGACAAAAACGAAATCGAGTTATCCAAGTGATGAAGCCTTATTGAAATCACTGTACTTGGCAATCTTGGATATCACTAAGAAATGGACGGGAACACCGCATAACTGGATGAGCATCGCCAATCAGTTGATGATTTATTTCGAGGGGAGGATTGTCAATGATGACCTAATCGTTTAAAATAATGAAAAAGCGGCTACTACTTCCGATTCTTCCTAACATTTACGGTTTACACAAAAAATGAAACACTCTCAAATTTATCTTCGTTCGAAGAACAGTTTATTAGATATTTAATGAACTGATAATTTTAAAATATTTCCGCTTTCTTATTTTTTTGAGGACTACATCACTGCCACAGTTAATATATTTTATTAATATCCTCCATCGATAACGAAAGCAGAGATCGATAATATGCAATACCGCTTTGCAACGTCTTCTCATCAAAATTAAAATGATCACTATGCAGAGGCTCGTCCATGCCGGTACCTAAATAAACGTATAAGCCGGGAATCTCCCGTGCATAGAAGGAAAAATCATCTGTTAGAAAATTACCTTCTTTTAATTCCTGTAAAGGATAAAGAGAAAATACCTTCTCAAATAGCTCTTCATGATTGATGAGAGGCGGATATCCGTCGGAAAGCGTCATTTGTATGCGGCAGTCATACTTCTTTTCTATCTTTTTAGAAAGCATTACGATCCCATGCATGATATTTTTACGAACAGGTTCGTCATAATAACGAAGAGATCCTTTTATCAAAGAATAAGCACTGATGGCATTAGGCGCAGTGCCGCTTTGCATAAAGCCGAATTTCAAAAGGTAATGCTCATTACCAGGAAAGTGTTCATATATTGTTTGTAACAGCTCTGTAGCGGCATGAAGGGCATCTTTTCCATTTTCGCAGGAAGCGATATGAGCTCTGCTTCCTTTTACGGAGAGATAGATCTCATGAGATCCCGCCATCAGCGCTCCGCTCTTAGAGGCAATGGTTCCACATGGAAGACCGGGCCATAGATGAATACCAAATACAGCTGCGGTATGCAGCTTTTTTAATAGATTTGTCTTACAAATATCCTCAGCACCGCCACTTGTTTCTTCTGCCGGCTGGAA
Organism: Erysipelotrichales bacterium; assembly: GCA_910575705.1. Classification (GTDB taxonomy): domain Bacteria; phylum Bacillota_I; class Bacilli_A; order Erysipelotrichales; family Erysipelotrichaceae; genus CAJTFG01. The sequence goes on from CAJTFG010000002.1 coordinate 340,615, forward strand.
AAGAAGCAGAATGTTATGACGGCATGTTTTCAAACTTGCCGCATATTGAGCAAATTCCAGCAGCATCGCCATATGTCCGTCATGCCCGCAGGCGTGCATTTTACCGAGGTGCTGAGATACATAAGAAATATCATTGGTTTCTCGGATAGGCAAGGCATCCATATCGCTGCGGAAAGCGAGCGTATGATCCTGATGAAAGTCAAAGTAAGCCGCAAGAGAAGAAAGGGTAGGAGACCAAATACGACAGGGAAGCGTATTTAAACAGGAGAGGATAAATGATAAAGTCTTAGGAAGCGAGCGGTCTAACTCCGGCATCTTATGAAGTACTCTTCGCATTTCAATACAATTCTTTTGCATATCATCACCATTACTATTTATATTCTTCTTCCTTCTGATCTATGTAAATATTACAAATGTATTTGGCATAGAATAAAGTAATCATGCCGAAGGAAGGAGAATGAGAATGATAGAGTTCTGGAAATTTCAAGGCTGCGGTAATGATTTTCTGATCATGGAAGAAAAGGATGATATCGATTACGATACACTGTCAGAACATATATGTGATCGTCACTATGGGATCGGTGCGGACGGCATTATCTTAGTTAGACAAGATCCCTTATCTATGAGGATCTTCAATCAGGACGGCAGTGAAGCTACGATGTGCGGAAACGGCATACGCTGTTTTGTTCGCTATTGTTATGAGATATTAAATATGCAGAAGCGAGAATTTTTAATCCATACCAAAGCTGGATCGTTTTGCGGAAAGGTACTTGATGAATCGGCATCCGATATTGAGATCGATATGGGAACACCATCGTTTACTATGGAGCACACGGGATTGGTTAATGAACTACCGGTGATCAACTATCCGTTTTACATGCACTTTCATGTTTATATGATCACAACGATGTTTTTCGGTACGATCCATACGGTATTGTTCGTCGCAGATGCTGATGATGGCAAATGGCAGCATGTCGGCAGACAGATGCATCAACACCCATTTTTTCGTAAAAAAACAAATGTGAATTTCGTAGAGATCGTAAATGATCATGCGATCAAGGTCAGAACATATGAAAAGGGGGTCGGCATGACGCTTGCCTGCGGCAGCGGTGCCTGTGCATCTGCTTATTGTGCACATATGCTGCATTTCTGCAAAGATCAGATGGAAGTATATTTAAAAAGCAGCATGCTTCACATACAAATAAAAGAAGATCGCGTTCTCATGCGCGGACCGGCAAAATATATTGGTAAGGGCATATACCTTGATAAGGAGGAAACAGCAAATGGACGTACATGAAGTGATCGAGAAGATCGCCAATGGAGAACGACGTACTCCTGTTCGCGTATATCTGAAAGCGGAGCATCCATTGGAATTTCCGGATGCGACGGTATTCGGTTTACATGATATGATCGTATTCGGTGATTGGGAGAATATAAAAAAAATTCTAAGTGCACATGAAAGCGAAATACGGGAGATCATCGTAGAGACCGATTGCCGAAATTCGGCAGTTCCGCTTTTGGATGTAAAGGATATCCACGCTCGTATAGAACCGGGTGCCATTATTCGTGAACATGTGGAAATAGGAGAAAAAGCCGTTATTATGATGGGAGCCATCTTAAATATCGGCTGTGTGATCGGGAATGAAAGCATGGTGGATATGGGGGCGGTGATCGGTGGAAGAGCCGTGATCGGTGATCGGGTGCATATCGGTGCGAATGCCGTTATTGCGGGTGTCATAGAACCGGTAAGCGCACAGCCGGTACAAATTGATGACGATGTTTTGATCGGTGCCAATGCCGTTGTTTTGGAAGGCATTCATATTCATAGCGGCGCTGTTGTCGCAGCCGGAGCTGTTGTTACAAAAGATGTGTGTGAAGATTGTATTGTGGCAGGGATACCGGCAAGGATCATAAAAAGACGTAATCAAACGAAAGAAGAAAAGATAGCGATCAATAAGCAGCTTCGATAATTTATCTAGTTTTTAAAACTAGATTGACTAATTATTATAATTAGTTTATACTTTGCATGAGGTGGTATCGTGGATGCTATACAAAAAGTAATGGAAGATTGGAGCATACAAATTATGGATTATCATATTCCGCGATGGGAAGAGCTTCCGGATTTCGATATTTACATGGATCAGCTGGTTACGCTCGTCGATCGCTATTTGTCTCCTTTAAAGCATCAGGAAGATGCGATCATCACTTCTTCCATGGTAAACAACTATGTAAAATTGAAACTGATACCAAAACCGAATAAAAAGCGCTATGGCAGAGTGCATCTGGCATATCTGCTTGCTATTACGCCATTGAAAGAAGTATTGTCGATCAGTGAAGTAAAAGAGGGGATCGAATATCAGGCTCAGATGAGCGGGTTGAAGCAGGCATTCAATCTGTTTTGTGAACAGCTGGAGGAAGCCCTTCATACGATGATGAAACAGATCCAGCCGACGGCGCAAAAGGATATCCATATAGAGCAGATGGATTATGAAACGATGGCACTTCGTCTGGCATCCTATGCGTTTGCCAGCAAGCTGGTGGCAGAAAAACTTGTGCATGTGCGTAAAAATCAGGGAGGGAACGTGAATGAATAAACAGAAGATCGCTATTTTAGTAGATACGTGCTGTGATGTGCCAATGGAGATGGTAAAGGCATACGGCATGTATGTATTGCCGGTGAAAATCATCTACCATGATCGTGAATATCTTGACGGTATCGATATCAGCGCGGAAGAAGTATACCGCGGATTTGATAAGGAGATCCCTAAAACTTCTCTTCCCAGCGGAGAATATATCGAAAAGACATTGCAACAGATACGTGAAGATGGCTATGAAAAGGTTTTGGCAATTACATTGTCAAGCGGATTAAGTGGAACTAACAATATTGTGAGTTTGGTAGCACAGGAATTTGAAGGGCTGGATATCTTTGTATTGGATACGAAGAATATCGCCATAGGATCCGGATTTCATGCGATTCAGGCAGCTCGTTATATCGAAATGGGCATGTCCTTCCAGGATATCGTAGAAAAACTGCAAAAGGATATCCCGCGAAGCAAAGTCTTCTTTGTCGTATCCACGTTAGAATATCTCCAAAAGGGAGGTCGGATCGGGCTTGTTGCTTCTTTATTCGGTAATGCGCTCAATTTAAAGCCGATCATCTCCTGTAATGAGGAAGGGATTTATTATACCGTGGCGAAAGTGCGAGGAAGAAAGCAATCCATCTCAAAACTGATGGAGATCGCCAAGAAGGAGATCGGTAAATATAAGCGTTATAATATTGCCATTGTACATGGGGATGCCCAAGAAGCTGCCGATGAAGTAATACAGCAGATGAAAGATCAGATGCCGGGTATGGAGGTATTTGTGGAAGGACAGATTTCACCGGTCCTCGGTGTTCATACCGGACCGGGATTGGTAGGAATTGCTGTTGAAGGATTAGACTAGGCTTGAAAAAGCCTTTTTTATATGAAATCATTATTCTTATTCAGCAATGCACTGACGTAAGACTGTCTTCCATTTTCGATGATCCGGATCACGGTTATCCTTTATGTAAATTTCATGGTGATGATATTCGTCAAAAAGCAATGTGGGGGTGTAGCCATCCTTTTGCAGCATCGCTTCCATGCGAAGAAAGGAAGCCGGTTCTTCATCGTATGATCCTTTGTGCAGCATTTGAATGCACCTTCCTTCATAAAACTCCTGAAACGATACTTTATCGGAAGCATCGATCTTCTTTTTCTTATATACGTATTCACATGCCCAAGCAACAACATCTTCATCCACAAAATCCGGCTGATGCAGCATGGCGATCCACGATAATTTATCTTTTTTGCTAACTGCAAAGCGATCTTCTTTGTTTTGCATCGTCCACAGGCTTTCCAAAGGAGGAACTACATATGGATAATAGCCCGGTATTGCATATCCTGTTTTATAAGACATCCGTATGGCATAGGAAAGAGCATACAGCATTTCAATCGCTTTTTGATACTCGCCATCTTCTGTGTTGGGATTGCCGGTGCCTTTTATCATGATGAATTTCATAGCGGGGATTTCGATATAATGCGGATCGGTTTTCATCGTATAATACATCTTCTGTTCTTTTTTGAAATCATATATGTTCATAGTTTCACTCATCCTGTTCTTTTCTCATATAGTTTCTGTATAGCCGTGATTCGCTCTTTCAGTGCCTCTCTTAAAGAAACAGGCTCTAAGATCTCCAGTTGATCGCCAAAAGACAACAAGTAATCGATCATCCAGCTTTGATCTGTGATGTCGGCTTCTACTATGATATCGTCCTCGGTTGTCTGCATATTTCGATAGGGAAGTTCATCCAATATGCGAAAGGCGCTTTTTTTATTTACTTTCAAGCGAACGGGAATATACTTGTGATTTTGCGAAAGATCCGTTTTTAAAACGATATCTCTTCGCGTATAATGTTCTTTTGTTACATGCAGTTCCTGTATGCGCGTAAGGCGGAAGAAACGCGCTGCATTCCTTTTTAAACAATATCCCCATACATACCAAGCACGCCCTTTAAAAATGAGCTTCATCGGCTCTATCTTTCGTTGTGTATGCTGTCCTTGTATATCCATATAAGTAAAAGAGATGACGGTCTGTTCAAAAATAGCGTGTTTGATCAGGTCGAAGTTTTTTTGCTGCTTCTGCAGGGTCCAATCATGAAAATCAACATCGATCCAATCCAAAGGTTCCTTTTGAAATATCCCTGTCATCTTTTGCAGAATGCGGGATGGCTGTTCCTCTTGCATGTGTTTCATTGCGGAAAGGGATGTCAGGATTTGTTCCTGTTCCTCTTTCGTAAGCAAGGAACGATTCAGCACATAATGATCCATAAGTGAGATCCCACCGCCTTTTCCCTTTGATGTATAGATAGGGATCCCCGCTTGAGAGAGCACATCGATATCCCGATAAATCGTTCGTACGGATACTTCAAAATAATCAGCCAGTGCATGTGCGGTCATCGTTCTTTTCTCAAGTAAAAGATATACCGTTTCTAGCAGTCGAGCAATCTGCATAGTATCACCTCTTTTTTTCATAATAGCACATATATATGACAAATGCCTGTCATATATATGCATAGAAACATATAAAAAGATCGCAAATGCGATCAGGTATTCGATGTTTTTAACATCGCGTATTGTATGGCGATCATTGTTTTGGCATCTTGTATTTGTCCTTCCATCACCATATGATAAGCATCTTTTAACGCATGCCATTCTATGGATATGCATTCATCTTCATCCATGGAACGCGGATGCTCTGCTTTGTATGGAGCAACGGCCTCATAAAGATAGATCTTCTCACTGCAAAACCCCGGTGTGGAATAAAAGGATGTGATAGAACGCAGCTCTTGACAGCGATAGCCCGTTTCTTCCTCTAATTCGCGAAGGCCGCAAACATAGGGATCTTCGTCCTTTTCCAGCTTTCCGGCAGGTATTTCCAAAAGCGATCGCTGCGTTGGATAGCGATATTGACGAACGAGCAAAATCGCATGATCTTTTATCACAAGCACGCCGACACCACCGTGGTGGTGAATGACATCTCTTGTGACGATCATATCATTTTCGATTTTTACCTGATCTTGGGTCAACGTAAAGATGCAGCCTTTATAAAGCATCTTACTGGATATCTTCTTTTGCATGATGCTCCTCCTCTTTATAAAAAAAAGTAATATCCGCTTTTTCAAAAATATGAAACATCTGAAAATATGCATTCTCTTTGGGTATCCATTCATGTAAAAAACGCTCCAGCAGCTGGGGGTTGCGTTGTTTTAACCGTTTTTTTTGCAAGGTGTCTTCTATTTGCAGGCAGACTGACAAATGCTTAGGATACGACAAGCGAGGATGCAAAGCGTATGCGCCCTCTATGATGATCGGATGTTGGGAACGGATGGGGATGGGGGATCGCAATGTCTTTGTATGGCAATCATATGGGGTATAGCTGAAATCATACGGTTGCCTCAGATGCGGAAGGATTTCGTTTGAAAAACGCTCATAATCGAAATTTCCGCCGATCTCTTGCAGACGCTGTGGTGTACGCTGTTCTTGCTGAAGAAAAAAATCATCCATGTGAATGATACTGCCGCAGAATTTTTCAGCAATTCTTTGTGCCAATGTCGTTTTCCCGCTGGCGCAGTAGCCATCCAGAACCAAGATACCGGAAGGATCCTCTGAAAAGTACCGGCATATGTCTTGCCAAAGCGCCTCATATGTATGTACCGTTTTCATGATGGAATCGGTTCCTTTTGCATGATGTAAACGAGCATCGGTATGAGGATGAACTGAAGGAGAATGCCGGGCAGTGCATTGGCGAATGCCCCTGCGAGAAACATGGAGAATGTAAATGGCTGAACAGCCGGAAGAAGCACCCACATAGACATGCCCCATAACACTCTGCCAATGAGCATGCTTCCGACAAGTGACAGGCAAATACCTTTGAAACTATGCGGTATCTTTTGGTAAAGGCATGCCGCACCGATACCGTATCCACTCAACTCAAAAGCCATGGCAATGGCGGTAGGATACATGACGGGCATCGTGAAAAACAGACTGCGCAGCAGCGGAGTCAGCACTCCCAGCAGCAGCCCGTATTTCCACCCTAAAAGGAAGCCTCCTAAAAGAACCGGTATATGCATCGGCAGAAGCATCTTTCCTATTTCCGGGATCTGGGCGGTAAAGAAAGGAAGAACCCATCCCAAGACGAGCAGGAATGCTGCCCACACCATCTTTTTTGTTTCCGAAAGCTTCATATTCGCTACTCCTTTAACGCTTATCATTATATCACATGATATTCTATGTCATTTCTGCTTCGTTTTTATATATTGCAATGTACCGCCTGCCATAAGCTTATCGACATCGAATGCAGATAGTGCACATGTGCCTATATACGTATGATGTTTTGTTTTATTTTGTACGCAGATCCGGCAATGAGGCGTCAAAGAGCGAAGATCGCTCAATTCCAGTTCATCCATTTCATCGATATCATCATAATCGTCTGCATTTACAAACGAAATGGGAAGGATTCCGAAATTGATCAGGTTCGCATGATGTATCCGGGCGAAGCTTTTCGCAAGAACCGCTTTGATTCCCAAATACATCGGTGCTAATGCCGCATGTTCACGTGAAGATCCCTGTCCGTAGTTTTCTCCGGCAACAATGATACCGCCGTTTTCTTTACGGCATATGTCCGCAAAGTTGGGCTTTACGTTTTCAAATACGAACTGTGATATTTTTTCGATATTGGAGCGATAGGGAAGGACCTTGGCGCCGGCCGGCATGATATGATCAGTCGTAATATTATCCGCTACTTTCAACAATACTTTTTTTCTTATGATATCTGCAAGCGGTTCCTGCTTCGGCAATTCTTTGATGTTTGGTCCGCGTACGACTTTCACTGAGGATGTGTCGGGCAGCGGCTTTATGATAAAATCGTCGTTATATAGAAAGGAATCGGGTTCCTGAACGGCGTTGTAAGAAGCCTGCCGCGGATCCGCCAAATATCCTTTTAAGGCGCTGTAGGCAGCTGTTTCCGGTGAAACGAGGCATACATTGGCACTGAGGGTACCGCTTCTTCCGTAAAAATTGCGATTAAAGGTCCGCAAGGATACCGCATTGCTGATAGGAGACTGTCCCATTCCGATACACGGTCCGCACGTACTTTCCAATATCCTCGCTCCCGACTGTATCATCGTACCGAGTGCTCCCGCATTCGAAAGCATCATGAGGACTTGTCTGGAGCCCGGAGAAATCGTTAAGGAAACATCTTCATGGACCATATGCCCGTTCAATATTTCCGCAACATTCATCATATCCTGATAAGAGGAATTGGTACAGCTTCCGATGCAGCACTGATCGATTTTCATACCGGCAGCTTCTTTTACCGTCATGACCCGATCCGGACTATGCGGCATAGCGATCATCGGTTCCAGTTCATTTAGATCAATGGTGTATACCGCGTCGTAAACGGCATCTTCATCGGCTTGCAGAGGAATGTAGGCGTCTGCTCGTCCCTGCTTTTTTAAAAAGTCATAGGTAATCTCATCGCTTGGGAATAACGATGATGTAGCGCCTAGTTCCGCTCCCATATTAGCGATTGTTGCTCGTTGGGGTACACGCAGTGTTTTAACGCCTTCGCCGCTGTATTCAATGACGCTTCCGACACCTCCCTTTACGCTGAGCAGCTGCAGTACTTTCAAGATGATATCTTTGGAACTCACACCATGCTTCAAAGCTCCCGTAAGCTGAATGTTGATGACTTTCGGCATAGGAAGAGAAAAGGGAAGTCCTGCCATCGCACAGGCAACATCCAACCCTCCGGCACCGATGGCCAAACAGCCGATACCCCCGGCTGTCGGTGTATGAGAATCAGAACCAAGCAGCGTTTTGCCGGGACAGGCAAAGCGTTCCAAATGCACCTGATGGCATATACCGTTTCCCGGACGCGAAAAGTAAACACCGTGTTTTTGCGCAACCGTTTGCAAGTATTTATGATCATCGGCATTTTCAAAGCCGTTTTGCAATGTGTTGTGGTCGACATAGCTGACGGATACTTCTGTTTTTACCCGGTCGATCCCCATAGCCTCTAACTGCAGATATGCCAAGGTTCCCGTTGCATCCTGCGTTAACGTCTGGTCGATATGAATAGCGATGGAAGATCCTTTCTCCATAGTCCCTTCCATAAGATGCTGTTGTATGATTTTTTCACATAATGTCGGCATAGTATACCTCCTTCTACATAATGCCTTCATTATATCAGAATTTTATGAAAATATTTCATCATTTTGTGAAAATAAATGATATAATAAATGAAAATGTGAAAGAGGGATGCGGATGTTAGAGGAATTGTATGAGAAATCAAAGGGATATACAAAAATTGAAAACGATCTGTTTCAGCGTTATGAGGTAAAAAAAGGACTGCGCAATGAAGATGGTACCGGAGTATGTGTCGGGCTTACGAAAATTGCGGATGTTATCGGATATGAACGGGATGAACGAGGACAAAAGGTCGATTGTGAAGGAAAGCTCTACTATCGCGGTATCCGCATCCGGGATATCGTATCGCAGCGGGTTGCACAGCCATATGGATTTGAAGAGGTATGTTTTCTTTTGCTTTTTGGATATCTCCCTTCCCAAAAGGAACTACGGGAATTCTGTATGCTTTTGAGTAAAAATTCTCATCTCAGCAAAGATTTCTTAACCGATGCTATTTGGAAATTACCTACCAAAAATATGATGAATAAACTGCAGCAGATTGTCTTGATGCTGTATAATGAAGATGAAACTGCCGATGCCATACAGCCTTATGAACAGCTACAGAAGGGGATCGCCGTTCTTGCTAAGCTTCCTTTGCTCATCATGCACAGCTATCATAGTCAGCATATGGATGTTCCTAATGAAGATCTGCTTCATTTGCTTCCTCATCCGCTTTCCTTTGCGCAACAGCTTTTATACTATTTGCGTGAAGATCATCAATACACAAAACAGGAAGAGCAGCTTTTGGACCTTTTATTGATCTTGCATGCCGATCACGGAGGGGGGAACAATTCCACCTTTACCAATGTCGTTATTTCTTCTGCCGGGGTGGATATCTATGCGACATTTTCCGGTGCCATCGGTTCGATGAAAGGAGTTCGCCATGGCGGTGCGAATATACAGGTCTGCAATATGATGGAGGAAGTCGTGAAAGAAATCGGGTACTGCAAGGATCCTGCGAAAATCAAATGTCTTCAAACGCGTATATTGGATAAGGAATTTTTTGATGGAACAGGACTGATCTATGGGATCGGTCATGCCATTTATACGTTATCTGATCCGCGCAGTGAATTGCTGAAACAAGCGCTTCAGCCGCTGGCGGAAGAAAAAGGAGCTTTGGAAGAGTTTGCGTTTTATCAGCTATTTGAGCGCTGTGCCAAGGAGTTGATATGGGAAAGAAAAGGCATTCGCGTAAGTTCTAATATTGATTTTTACAGCGGTTTTGTTTACCGGCTGCTGAAAATCCCTAAGGAGCTGTATACTCCGTTATTTGTATGCAGCCGCATGGTAGGATGGCTGGCTCATAATATCGAAAACAAGCTTTACGATGGACGGATCATGCGTCCGGCCACTCGATATGTAGGAGAACAAAAGGAATATATAACAATGGAGGAACGTATATGAAAAAGATCACGGTATTTCGCGGGGATGGGATCGGACCGGAGATTATGGAGTCGGTTCTTAAGATTCTTAAGTTTTTGACCTTACCGCTTGAATTTGAGGAATTCGATGTAGGAGAAGCGGAATATAAACGAAACGGAAAACTGATACCCGATGCGGCATATGCATCGTTTGATAAGAATAAAGTATTATTAAAGGCACCTATTACAACGCCTATCGGCAAAGGGTTTCGCTCGCTGAATGTAACATTGCGTAAAAGGTATGATCTATATGCCAATATTCGTCCTGCGCGATCCATTCCTGCTATTAAGACACCGTTTCCCGATGTCGATCTGGTAACGTTTCGTGAAAATACGGAAGATCTGTACTGCGGTATTGAAGAAGTGATCGATGAAAATACCGTACATGCCACGAAGATCATTACCCGTAAAGCAAGCGAGCGCATTATTCGCCGTGCCTTTGCATATGCTCTGCTTAACGGACGCAAGCAAGTGACTTGTGTGCATAAGGCGAATATCATGAAACAAAGCGACGGCTTGTTTTTATCTTGTTTTTATGAAATCGCTAAAGAATTTCCGACAATTCAGGTTAATGATAAGATCATAGATGCCATGTGCATGGAGCTTGTCATGCATCCGCAGCGTTATGATGTATTGGTCATGCCGAACTTATACGGGGATATCATTTCCGATCTGACAAGCGGATTGATTGGCGGACTGGGTGTTTTGCCAAGCAGTAACCTGGGAGATGAGTATGCCATGTTCGAAGCAGTTCACGGCTCTGCACCGGATATTGCGGGAAAGCATATTGCCAATCCGAGTTCGCTTTTGTTAAGTGCCTGCATGATGTTGGACTACCTGCATGAGGAGACCGCGGCGAAACGCATTCGCCAAGCGCTGTTTCGGGTTTTTGAAGACGGTACGACATTGACGCCTGATCTGCATGGACAAGCGACAACTGAGGAATTTTGCGAAGCTATTCTCACTTATTTAAAATGATTTTATATTCTTATGGAAGGAAATGATCGCATATGAGCCGCAAATGGATAAATCGGATCTTTATCGCCGTGGGCATATGCTTTCTTTGTATCGTGTTATTTATTTTATATGTTTATAACATCATTCCTCATCGACGGTATACAGCAGCGGATTTTCATATAGAGACCATCCGCAGCAAGAATGATGCCGATGGGGACGGCATTGATGATTTCACCGATATCCTGTTAGGCGCAAAAGCGGAGATCCAGCGAGATCCTACCTATCGAAGTACCTATTATGAAGGCGGCTATCCTCCGGATGATGAAGGCGTATGCACCGATGTCATATGGCGATCTTTGCGGGATGCTGGTTATGACCTAAAGGAACTTATCGATGAGGATATAAAAAATCATACGGAATATTATCCTCGTACAGGAGGACAGCCTGATCCAAATATCGATTTTCGAAGAGTACCGAATGTACAGGTGTATTTATCACGCCATGCACAGTCTCTCACATTGGATTTGAACGAGATTGAAAAATGGCAGCCTGGAGACATTGTCGTCTTTTCCGACTCTCATATCGGGATCTTATCTGATATACGCAATCATAAAGGAATTCCTTTCTTGCTGCATAATGGGAATCTTCCCGTTCAGGAAGAAGATGCTTTGGAGCGAGAACATTTTTTAAAAGGAATCAGCGGACATTATCGTTTTATTCTTCATTAGAAAGGAGACTATCTTATGAAAGCATTGATTACAGGTGCCAGTTCCGGTATTGGCAGAGATATGGCAAGAGAACTGGATGCGAGGGGAGTCGATCTCATCGTCGTCGCTCGAAGAGGAGAGGAATTGGCTAAACTGAAGAAGGAGCTGCATGTTCATGTAGATGTCATTTGCTTGGATCTTTCCATTGTGGAAAATTGTCATCTTTTATATGAACGGGTACGCCATGAAGATATATCCATTTTGATCAACAATGCCGGTTTCGGCAGTTTCGGAGAATTTGCAGACAGTGATCTGCATACGGAAATGAAGATGATCGATACGAATATCAAAGCTGTACATATCTTATGTAAATACTTTATCAATCACCCATCTATCCGCTATATCATGAATGTCGCTTCTTCTGCCGCCTTTCTGCCGGGGCCGCTCATGGCTTCCTATTATGCCACAAAAGCATATGTTTTTCGCTTGTCATTAGCCATCCATGAAGAGCTGCGAAAAAAGAAAAGTCCTATCGGTATATCGGTTCTTTGTCCGGGACCGGTACAGACGGAATTTAACAAGGTAGCACACGTGGAATTTGCATGGAAAGGGTGGAAGAGCCGTGATGTAGCGCATTATGCATTGCGAAAGATGTTTGAGAAAAAGCTGATCATCATTCCCGGCGCATTGATGAAATGCAGCTATCTGGCTGCTAAAATCATGCCACAGCGCATTCTCATGAGCGCTTCTTATCACATTCAGCGAAGAAAAACGAGCGACATGTAATACAACAAAAAAACAGCAGCTGCTGTTTTTTTATATCATGATGTCTAGAAGGAGAGATCTTTCCCGGTATATCCAGGTGGGATACCTGTGTGCATAATTCAGGATCCCTGCTCTTGGCAGGTCTTCAACACATTACCACAACATCCGGTGTCCCGTATCTCTAAGCGTAGGAAAAATGTATACCTTCTAGACACTTTTAGTATATCACGATATGTGCAAAATAAACGTCTTGAAATTCATTTTTTAATCATATATAATCTATTGTCTCTATTATGAGATCTTCCATTTTTTGTTTATTTCCATGCATGCGTTTAACCAGAGCAGATATCGCTTTTTTACATATAGTAAGATGAAAGTGAGGGATCTTTATGACCATAAGAGGAATCGATGTCAGTGAACACAACGGTATTGTGGACTGGCAGAGAATAAAAGACAGCGGTATCCAGTTTGCCGTCATTCGCAGCAGCTGGGGCCATTTCGTAGAAGATACCATGCTGAGAAGAAATGTTTCCGAATGTGAAAGAGTCGGCATGCCATATGGATTGTACCATTATTCTTATGTATTTAACGACGCGACATTACAAGAAGAGATTCGCGGCTTTACAAATCTGATTCAGCAGTTTCGTCCTTTGTATCCATGTTACGTGGATATGGAAGATGCCGACGGTTTTTTAGCCGAACAAGGTGTCGTTAACGACATTCCTTTTTTAACAAGAGTTGCTAAAAGCTTCTGTCAGGCGATCGAAAGCGTAAACTACTATGCAGGTATCTACGCAAATCTGTATTGGTTTGAAACAAAGCTGTATTCCGATGAATTGAATCCTTATGATAGATGGCTGGCACAATGGGCGAGTGCTCCGACGTTTGCCAAGCCATTCGGTATGTGGCAATATACGAGTGATGGCTCCGTTCCGGGTTCCAGTGCCCGTACCGATATGAACATCGCTTATATCGATTATCCGACCGTGATCAAAGAAAAAGGACTGAATATACCATCCGGAGGCAAACCGATACCGCCAAAACCGGAACCGGGAAAATCATATCATGTCGGTGATGTCGTGAGCTTTCATGAAATATATTCATCCAGCACAAGTACACAGCCGTTAACGCCGGCGATTACCAGAGGTACGATCACGAAGATCGTCGAAGGCGCAAGAAATCCATATCTGATCAATGATGGGACCGGATGGATCAATAACGGTTCCATCGATGGAAGTAACAGCGGAGGCGTGAAGCATCGAGTAGGAGAAACAGTATCCTTTCATAAGATCTATGTTTCCAGTACGAGTACAGAGGCTTTAAAACCTTCTGTCACTACAGGAACGATAACCAGAATCATTTCGGGTGCACCAAATCCGTATTTGATTAACAACGGTACCGGATGGGTAAATGATGAGAGTATAACGAGCGGTCAGGGAGGTTCTGCCGGAACGATTCAGGTAGGATCCCGTGTCCGTGTAAAAGAAGGATCTGCGGATTATAACGGTACACCGTTAGCTTCCTTTGTTTATCAAACGACATATACTGTTATGGAAATCAAAGGAGATCGTGCTGTGATCGGTCTGAACGGAGCGGTTACGGCAGCTGTGAAACTTTCGGATCTCTCTTTGGCATAAAAACGTAAAAAGCACGCTGCTAACGGCGTGCTTTTTTATCATCATGAAAATATCGGTTAAAAAATACGTATGCTAGGCGGATATATCCTTTACCCCCAATCCATAGTTATGATATATTGATAGTGTTATAGCATGAAGGAGCGTATGAAATGAAAAGGATAAGATTGAAAAAAGCATACATAACGGGATTGGTGTTAACTGTTTTTTTAGGATTGGCAGGATGCAGTCAGGAAACAAATGAGAAGGTAGAAGGAAATCTTACCGATATCATGGAAGAAGTATATGCCGGCTTTTCCGAAGATGAGCTTCCTATGTTTTTGGAGAATATGGAAGTTACCGACGATAACATAGAAATGTTTTTAGGTACTTCCGACATTGAATATAAAGAAGCGTTGGCACGGGAGTCCATGACGAGTTCCGTCGCGCATTCCGTCGTCTTGGTACGTATGAACGATGAAGCGAGCGTAGAAGCCGCAAAAGAGAAAATTAAGGAAAACATCAATCCGCAGAAATGGATTTGTGTCGGTGTGGAACATGTGATCGTAGAAAGTCGCGGCGATCTGATCATCGTTATTTTGGATGATGACAAAGGAACGGAATTGTTAAAGAATTTCCAAAATATCGGGAAATAACTATGTTGATTTCTGGTTACTCCCTTGTAAGCGGGATTCATGAAATTCAATATTGATGAAAAGGATGGAGGGCATGCTATATGGAACAATATCAATTGAAAGATTCACCTATCGCATATCATATAAACAGTAAAGACCATAGCGAATGGATATTGTTTCTTCACGCGGCTTTTGTGGATCACAGAATGTTTCAAAAGCAATATGACGCTTGGAAAGATGTGTATAATTTATTGGCTGTCGATATCATCGGTCATGGTGCATCTATAAAAACGCGCAAAGGTGACAGCATAATCGATATGGCGCTTTGGATCCATCAGATACTGGTACAAGAAAACATAAGTAAGGTTCACATCGTCGGTGTTTCTTTGGGAGCGGTTGTCGCACAAGATTTTGCGAACCGCTATCCGCAGGAGGTCGCATCCTTGGCATGCTTTGGAGCATATGATATCAATCATTTTGATGTCTGTGCGCAAAAAGAAAACGGCGCAGCACAGATGCGGATGATGCTAAAGGGAATGCTTTCCATAAAGTGGTTTGCTAAAGACAACATGAAAATATCCGCATATTCTCCACAGGCACAGCAGGAGTTTTATGAGATGAATACCAGGTTCTTGAAACGATCTTTTCGCTACCTTGCCGGTATGAATAAGATGATTAACACATATGAGAGTCAAGAGCGGAAATATCCTCTGCTGATCGGCTGCGGAGAGTTTGATATCCCTCTGGAACAGGAAATGGTCAAGCAGTGGAAAAACAGA
Organism: Erysipelotrichales bacterium; assembly: GCA_910575705.1. Lineage (GTDB taxonomy): Bacteria > Bacillota_I > Bacilli_A > Erysipelotrichales > Erysipelotrichaceae > CAJTFG01. The sequence continues at coordinate 356,260 of CAJTFG010000002.1, forward strand.
GAACCGGCCAGTCAAGCCGTTATCTTCAAAGATGCGGGGCATTGTGTGAACATGGATGTTCCCGAAGAATTTCATAAAGTGATGGAAAACTTCTGGAAAGGGCGTGGCTAAGCAATCGTAAAAAAAGATGAAGACATCATTTCAAAACGGATGTGTCCTCATCTTCTTTTTTCCATAAATCGATCTGTTTTTCATTAGATAACATATAGAGAAAGTTATGCTTTGCCATCGGGTAGCGGTCATATAAGCGTTTTAAAAGCTCTTTCATCTCCTGACGTTCCGTATAACCGTCATTAGGACAAGTGCTTTTTACATAAGGGATATCATTTAGGAGCTGTGCGTTTAAAATATCGTGTTCATATGCGTAGATCAGTGGTCGTATAAACATCATCTGCGTATTTGTCAAAAACATTTTCGGCCGAAAGGTCGCGATCTTACCGCCGTGTATCATATTCATCAGTAACGTTTCTACCGCATCATCACTATGGTGTCCGAAAGCGACTTTGTTACAGCCCAAGCTCTTTGCCGCTTCGATGACGGTAGCCTTTTTGAATTTGGAACACAGACTGCATTTTAAGCGGCCGTTTTTATCGGTATTACGCTTCAATATCTCATATACCTGAGAAGGAAAGATGTGAAATTCTATGTTGTGCGCATCGCAAAACGAAATAACTTCATGAAAATCCATATCCGGAAAACCGAGGGATACATGAACTCCTTTTACCGTGAAATTTTTTCCTTTAAACCTCGAATACATCGCTAATGCGGTTAAGAGGACCATGGAGTCTTTTCCTCCGGATACGCCTACCGCTATGACATCACCGTCCTGTATCATCTGATAGTCTCTGTCCGCTCTTCGTATCACACGTAAAATCTTTTTTAAATCCATCGTATGCAGCTCCCTTGCGATTTGATAATTATATCATATTTTGGTAAAAAGCAAAGATATGATAGGGCATTTGCTGAAATATGTTATAATAATAAACGGTGATGACATGGATGGAATTCTATTGATCGACAAGCCGGCGAAAATGACATCACACGATGTCGTTGCCCGCCTGCGCAGCATGCTGCATATAAAAAAAATCGGACATAGCGGAACGCTCGATCCGGACGCAAGAGGTGTTCTTCTTGTTTTGGTTGGAAAAGCTACCAAAATTCTTCCGTACCTGGAAGATACGGATAAAGAATACATTGCCGAGATGGAACTGGGAAAGCGGACATTGAGCGATGATGTTTTCGGCGAAGTGTTGGAAACAAAAGAGATCCTTCCCATACACGATCTGTCCGCATTGGCTTCCTCTTTTGTAGGGAAACAGAAGCAGCTGCCGCCGATGATCTCCAGTGTTCGTGTCAACGGACGAAAGCTCTATGAATATGCACGAAAAAACGAAACGGTCGATCGACCGTTAAGAGATATCGAAATATACGAAATAGAAGTATTGGATGAGGCGAAGATGCAATTTCGTGTTTTTTGCAGCAGTGGTACCTATATACGATCATTGTGCCGCGATATCGCTGAGAAAAGCGGCAACCTCGGCTGTATGACTTCTTTGATTAGAACGAAAGTCGGAAGATTTTCTCTTGCTGACTGTGTCACATTGGACGATGTCGCACAAGGACACTGTCCGATCCATACGATCAATGAGGCGTTACAGGGATATCCAACAATAGAATATTCTCCGATTGATGATATCTATCATGGGAAGACCATCTGCATTCCGCATTCGGCTGATATGCTGGCGATTACCCATGAAGGTGTGATTATTGCGATGTATAAACGAAATCACGGCAGCTGGTTTTCCTGTGCCCGTGGTTTATGGTAAAGGTGATAACAATGAAAATACTGTATGTCAATATGTATGAACCGATTGATATAAATTGTGAAATAACAGCATGTATCGGTTATTTTGATGGCCTTCATAAGGGACATCAGGCACTGATTCACAAAGTTCTGGAACTATCCAAACGCGATGGTACGATCCCGGCATTGATCAGCTTTGAGCCAGATCCATGGACGGTCTTACGCAACATCGATCATCCGCCTCACATCATGGCATTGGAAGACCGCTGTGCAGTTATAGAAGAAATGGGAATCCAGCTCTGTATTATCTTGCAATTCGATAAAACGATGGCCGATTTACAGGTGGAAGAATTCCATCATCGTATTTTGCATGCCCTTCATGTGAAAACGCTTATCTGTGGCTATGATTTTCATTATGGGATACGGGGAAGCGGTTCAGTGAAAACACTGCGTGAACAATCGCAATTTCAGATAGAAGTCATCGAACAGATTTGCGACAGCAATCAAAAAATCAGTTCTACGCGAATTGAGGAACTGATCCGCGACGGTGATATGGAGAAAGTCGAAGAACTGCTGACAAGGCCATTTGGAATTCGCGGAACGATCATCAAAGGAAACCAGATAGGGAGAACGTATGGATTTCCGACTGCGAATCTGCGGATGCTTCATGCTTATGTATGTCCTAAACGAGGTGTCTACATCGGATCCGTTTTATGGAAGGATGTTGTATATCCTGCTATTATCAATGTCGGTTATAATCCTACATTCAATTATCAGGAGCGTATATCCATAGAAGCGCATATCCTTGATTTTCATGAAGATTTATATGGGGAGAACTGCTGTTTCTATTTTTATAAGTACATACGCGATGAAAGAAAGCTTCCATCCAAACGGGATCTGATCGATCAGCTGGCTCGCGATCTGCAGACGGCGAAAACTTATTTTAAAGAAAAGAGGAGCATCTGATGCGTTTAAAAGTATTTGATACCATTGATAACACATTAAAATTGCTGGAAGACAACAATGAGCGATATCATCTCATTGAGCGGGAGATCAAACGATATCTGCATGAATTGTTTTATGATCATCAGGATATCATCATTGATATCAACTCTCGTGTAAAAAGCAGTTCCAGTCTGCGGGAAAAGATCATCCGCAATCGGTTTTACATCGATATGGAAGATGCACAGGAGATTTTGGATCGTCTTAGCGATCTGATCGGCTGTATCATCGAATGCCGCTTTATAGAGGATGAATACAAGGTTCTGCAATTTTTGCGTGATAAATTGGATCGCCAGCTGGAAGATGGGTATTCCTATTGCGACAGCAATCCGAATATATGTATTGAATGCACTTCACAGCAGCCGCAAATTCAAAAAAACGGCTTTGCCATTTACCGGCTAGACGGCTATTATCTGGATCATGGCAGCAAGGTGAATTTTGAACTGCAGATCAAGGCACTGGTACATTCCTTTTGGGGAGAGATCGAGCATAAACTCGTTTATAAGAACACGAACTACTATGTATATGATGATTTTATGAAAGAACTTTTGGCCAGTATCAAAGCAAATCTGACCATTATGGATCGACAGTTGAATATCGTATACAATCAGATGCAAGATATGTCCATGAATGATTCCGCCATTACGGAAAGCAGTTTTGAAAAGGTGATTTCAAAATCGATCAATGATCTGTTTACGATGAAGATGAATGAATCCATCGGTTTTACCCTTAATATCAAAAGCACGAGTACGATCCTCGGTCATTATATCTTTATCAAAGATATTCGTTACGATACCGGTAACAATGACCGCATATCATCGCTTTTTCGAACATTCAAAAAGTTAAATGGCATCCATATGGATTTTGAGCATGAACTCATCGTCGATGGGGAATTTCATTCCTCCGATATCTTCATTCACACCTTGGGCCGATATCTGCTATCGGTCATCAATACGGATTATGACTGGTTCGTCTTCTTTAATATTTTATTTGCGATTGAACCTGGCAACAATATGGAAGATTTCTTCTTGTTCATGCAGGTGATCGAAAATTATATGATCGATAACTACTGGCTGAATACATCTTTTATAAAGCTTCCTATGCAGGACAGCGAACAAATACACCGTGATCTTTCTTTGTTTCTTGCTCAGTCACTAGCGGCGATCGGAACGATCAAGATCATTCATGATGATAAGATGATCGCCATTAACAAAGCCTTTGTATGCTTTGTAGAGGAACTGGAAAAAAGAGTTATATCGTATGATGATTTCTGTCATTATAAGGAAGCTTATTATGAAGACTGGTGCTCTCACTTGGAAGTTATATTTAAATAGCATAATGCCTCCTCCTTGCGCATAGGTTAAAGTAGCAAGGAGGACATTTTTATGAATAAGCAGGCTCTCGCTTTTTTGACATTGTTTTCATTAATACTTATGCTGTCCGTTTATTATGTAACGCTTCCCATGGATACAGCTTCTGTAATGGGTGAAAATACAAATGCGGAAGAATCACAGGCGGACAACCCATCACAGCGTACATCACTTCAGGAAGAAGCAGGCAAGAAAAAGGACGATGAGATCACCAAAAACAGCAATACCGTATCATCTCCGGATGCCAGCGATGCGGACAAGCAAAAGGCTCTTGAAACCATCGATGAATTAAAAAACGATAAGGCGATGCAAGAGGAAGTCGCGGCTCTTTTGAATGATAACGGGTATATGGCGGCCGTGGAGATCATGGACGGAACATGTATCATAACGGTATTTGAGCAAGAGGATTCTGCACAGACCGCAAAGAAGATCATGAATTTGGCACAAAGCAAAGTACAGCAGCAGTATCTTGTCGAAGTCGCTTTTAAATGATTGCAATATGGCAGACGCTTCTGTTATAATACCATCATAGAAGGTGATAAGAAATGGCACAAGAATACGTATCGGTAAATCAAAGCTCACAATTGGGCATTACAGCATTAAGCAAATCGGTATTTCAGACGATCGCTGTCATCGCTGTCGAGGAAGAGGAAGCGGTCATGATAGCAGGATCTACTGCATTTAAGGGTGCGGTGTCTTGTAAGGTGCAAGGTGACCAAATGATCTTGACGTTGGATGTGAAAGTAAATTATAACGCAAACGTGAATGACGTATGCGCAAAGCTACAGAAGCGGCTTTATGAAGCTACCGAGCATATGACGGGATATGCTCCGGATGTCATCGATATCCGGGTAGTCGGTTTCTTTTTCTAAGAAAGAGCAGAGATGCTCTTTTTTTGTAAAACCCTTTCCATAAAGGGATTCTTGTATGAGAATACCATATTTTGAGAATATGTATTTTATGAAAAAATATGGCAATAAAAGGGAAGTTTGATATAATGGAAGCAAAGTGAGGGATTGTGATGGCGATATCTATGAAAGATTATCTGGTAATTGGCGTATCATCTAGGGCATTGTTTGATTTGAATGATGAAAATGAGATCTATGAGCAGCAGGGTTTGGATGCTTACAGTACCTACCAGATTGCACATGAAAACGATATTCTGCGACCGGGAAGCGGCTTTGCTTTGGTCAAAGCGCTGCTGAACCTCAATGAGATCGCGCAAGAGCGCATGGTAGAAGTCATCATCATGTCACATAACAGCGCGGATACGTCATTGCGTATTTTTAATTCTATTTCCTACTACGGATTAGATATTTCCCGAGCTGCTTTAGGCGGCGGTGCCAGTATCTCCCCGTATTTAGAAGCTTTCGGCGTCGATCTTTTTCTGTCGGCGGATGAAGAAGATGTGCAAGAAGCCATTGATTCCGGAGTTGCTGCCGGACAGATTTATACGAACATCGTTCACGATTGTGACAGCGCATCGGAAATCAAACAGATCCGTATCGCTTTTGACGGAGACGCTGTTTTATTCTCCGATGAGTCAGAGCAGATTTTTCAAACACAGGGCTTAGATGCCTTTGTGGAAAACGAACGTAAAAACGCTAACAAGGAATTGCCGGAAGGGCCGTTTGCGAAATTTTTAAAAACGATATCCGCACTCCAGTCCCGCTTTACCACATCGGTATCACCGATCCGCACCGCTTTGGTAACAGCCCGCAATGCACCGGCACACGAACGAGTCATCCGGACGCTGCGAGCATGGAATGTACGTATCGATGAAGCCTTTTTCTTAGGTGGCATGAGCAAGCGCGATGTATTGAAAGCATTTGCTCCGCATATCTTTTTTGATGATCAGGCGGTTCATGCCGATCCGGCCAGTCAAGTCGTTCCGAGTGCGAAAGTACCATATAAAAGAAAAGGATCATAAGACTTCTTAAAGAGAAGCCTTTTCTTTTGAAATCAATAGGAAAAGCGTGTAATATTTATGGTTTTATGATAAAATATGCATATCTGAATGGAGGCGTTCATATGAATAGCAGGCACAAGCAAAGGGAAACTGCCATGACTTGTCTTTATCAGTCTTTTTTATTGAATAAGGACATCAAACAGGCAGTGTATGATAACACGGAAACGAATGAGATCGACCCTTTTTTATATACGATTACGATCGATGCCATGAAATATCGCGATGTTTACGTCGATAAGATAAGCGCTGTTCTTCGTGAAGACTGGGAGTTTTCTCGTTTGGGATATGTGGAGCAGGCTATTTTGTTGATGGCGTGCTGTGAGCTGGATCTGGAAACAGCGCCTAAGGCGATCGTCATTGATGAAGCTGTCACGCTCGCCAAAAAGTATTGTGATGAAGATTCCTATAAATTTGTAAACGGTATTTTGGACAGATTATGAATAAATTGATGTACAGCGTTTCAACGCTGAACCGCTATATAAAGCAGTTATTAGATAATGATCTCAATGTGAGCTCAATATTGGTAAAAGGAGAAGTTTCAAATTTTACCAATCATCGCAGTGGGCATTGGTATTTCAGTTTAAAAGATCGTCATGCGAAAATTGCCTGCGTTATGTTTGCTTCTTATGCATGTAAGAGCAAAATCCTTCTGAAGGAGGGCATGCAAGTCATCGTACACGCTTCTTTATCCATGTATGAAGCGCAAGGTTCCTGCCAGTTATTCGTCACTCGTGTAGAGATGGACGGCATCGGAGATCTGTATATGGAATTGGAAGATATAAAAGAGCGTATGCGCAAAGAACATTATTTTTCCTTAGAACATAAAAAAGCGCTGCCCCCATATCCTATGCATATCGGCATCGTAACTGCCAAGGAAGGTGCTGCTATACAAGACATGCTTTCTACGATTGCCAGAAGATGGCCGCTTGCCGATGTGGAAGTCTTTCCGACATCCGTACAGGGAGTTCAGGCATCTTCAGAGATCATAGATGCCTTAAAGCAGGCAGATGAAAAAGGCCTTGACGTCATACTTCTGGGACGAGGAGGAGGCTCCATCGAAGATCTATGGTGTTTTAATAATGAGGAACTGGCAAAGTGCATCTACCATATGAAAACACCGATCGTTACCGGGGTAGGTCATGAGACGGATACGACCTTAGTGGATTACGTAAGCGATATGAGAGCGCCGACGCCAACGGCAGCAGCCGAGAGGATCACGCCCAATATAGAAGAGTGCAAAGAGCGGATACACCAATATCGTCTGAGCTTGCTTCGGGCAGCATCCATCTCTTTAAAGCAGCATCGTCACCGTCTGCATGAATATCAAACGCACCGCTATCTCATCGATCCGCTTTCTTATACACAGCATCAGCGAATGCTGCTGGCAATACATATAAAAGGATTGGATACGATCTATGAAAAAGTTCATCGTCATAAAAGTCGTTCTGCTATGCTGACACAAAGGCTTTCTTATGCGGCACAACAGCGGCTGAATGATCATGTTCAGCATATGCAACATATGGAATATTCTCTTATAGACAATATAAAAAAACGGCTGCAGCAGGAAAAACAGCAGATGAAAGAGAACATCCTTTTGCTGGATGCTTTCTCTCCTTTAAAGATATTAGGCAGAGGCTACGCCATTGCCCGCAAAGATCATACGATCATTCACCATGTTCATGAGCTTTCTGCACATGATCGAATAGAACTCCGCCTGCAGGACGGAGTCGTAGAAGCAACTGTGGAAGATGTGAAAGGAATGAAACAATGAATAAAAAAATACCGTTTGACGACGCTATGAAGCGCTTGGAAGAAATTGTTTCCGCTCTGGAAAAGAATGAAATACCGCTGGAAGAATCGATTGCACTGTTTGATGAGGGGCTTCGCCTTGCGAAACAGTGCGACGATCAATTAACCGGATTTGAAAACAAAGTACAAAAGCTTCTAGATACATACCAACAGGGAGAAAAAGCATGATGTTTGAAGAGTATCTGTCACATGCTTTGGATAGCATCCTCCCATCAAACGTAAAAGATGCTATGCTGTATTCCCTGATGAACGGCGGTAAGCGCATACGCCCGCTGCTGCTGTTAGAAACCCTAAAAGGGTATGGATATAAGAAAGAACTTGGATATGCCTGTGCGGCCGGTATTGAAATGATTCATACGTATTCTTTGATTCATGATGATCTGCCTGCTATGGACGATGATACACTGCGGCGCGGAAAACCGTCCTGCCATATCGCTTTTGATGAAGCTACCGCTATCTTGGCAGGAGATGGGTTGCTTACCCATGCGTTTGCATTGGCTGCGCAAGCAACGAATGATGCCGTTAAAAATGAACGTATCGTTCGGTACTTTTCCCGTTATGCCGGCTGCAATGGGATGATCTTGGGACAGACGCTGGATATAGAAGCTGAAAGTCATACATCTTTGCATATCGAAGATCTGGAAAAAATCCATTATTATAAAACCGGTATGCTGTTAACACTGCCGATGGTATGCGCGGCGATCATAACCGGGCATGAAAGCGATATTCCCGTGTGGGAAAAAATAGGAGAATGCATCGGTCTTTCTTTTCAAATTCAAGATGATCTGCTGGATATCACTTCTACAAAAGAGGAGCTTGGCAAAAATCCAAACAGTGATGCGCAAAACCATAAGCAGACATATGCTACCATGATGAAAATGGAAGAAGCGCAGAAGTTATGTGATATGTATTACGCGAAGGCAAAAAAGCTCATCGAACAGTTGTCATTCGATAATACGGGATTGTTTACGATCCTCGATGCGCTGCGTAACAGAAGGAAGTAACAGAGAGGAGTCTTTACATGAAGCTGTATGATATCAAAGATCCCGATGATATAAAAGGCATGTCGTTGGATGAACTTGAAAATCTATGTCAGGACATCCGTTCTTTTTTAATTGAAAATGTTTCTAAGACAGGCGGTCATCTTTCCAGCAATCTGGGGATCGTGGAATTGACGGTCGCTCTTCATTATACGTTTTTTTCACCGAAAGATAAGATCTTTTTCGATGTTGGACATCAAAGCTATGTTCATAAGATCCTTACGGGCAGGGCAGGTTCCTTTTCTACTTTGCGGCAATATAAAGGTCTGAGCGGTTTTCAGAAACGCTATGAAAGCGACCATGACGTCTGGGAAGCAGGACACTCTTCCACATCGTTATCCGCGGCCTTAGGGATGGCTGTCGCACGTGATCTGAATCATGAAAATTATCATATTGTACCGGTCATCGGCGATGCTTCTTTAACCGGCGGCATGGCAATGGAAGCGTTAAATCAGATCGGCTATGAAAATAAAAATATGATTATTATCTTTAATGACAATAATATGTCCATATCAAAAAATGTAGGTGCCATGGATGCCGCATTCACAAGAATGCGTACATCAAAGCCATACATCACATTAAAGGAGGATATCAGCTCCACATTATCGGGATCCAAGATAGGAAAATCCGTATTGGAAAATCTGCGTTCCTTTAAAAATTCCGTAAAAGACAACGTGGTAGATACATCACTGTTCGGTGAATTCAATCTGGATTACATCGGTCCGGTAAATGGTCATGATCTGAAGACGCTGATCAAAATACTGCGGGCTGCCAAAAAGCACCATGGACCTATCGTTGTGCATGTCATCACCAAAAAGGGAAAAGGCTATCCCTATGCGGAAAACGATAAATTCGGGAAATGGCACGGTGTTCCCCAATTTGATATAAAAAGCGGAATGTTTTTGTCTAAAATGCCTTCCGGCCATGCCAGTTGGAGTGAAGTGATCGCTAAAAACCTACAGTATTTGGCGGAAAAAAACGAAGATATCGTTGCGATAACACCGGCGATGATCAGCGGTTCTAAATTAACGGAATTCTTTCATTTTTATCCTGAACGCTCCTTTGACTGCGGTATTGCGGAAGAACATGCGATCACCTTTGCGGCAGGGCTTGCCAACAGCGGAAAGCGGCCTTTTGTATCTATTTATTCTTCATTTTTACAACGTGCCTACGATCAGATCAACCACGATGTAGCAAGGATGGACCTTCCTGTTGTGATCGGTATCGATCGCTGCGGGCTAGTCGGCGAAGACGGCGAAACACATCATGGCTTATTTGATGTATCCATGATACGTTCTATGCCCAATATGATCCTCTGCCAGCCTAAGGATGCAAGAGAAGCGCAGCAGCTGTTATACACTGCCTTTCAGCAGCAGCATCCTTTCGCGATTCGCTATCCGCGCGGTAACATTCCATTTACCGTATCGGATACGATAGAAGAAGTGCGTATCGGAAGCTGGACAAAATGGAGCTATGCAGAGAAAAGCAAAGTGATCATCATCGCATATGGCAGCGACGTTGATAAGATCATATCTAAGGCCACGGTAAATGCACAGCCGATCACGGTCATCAACGCGCGTTTCTTCAAACCTCTCGATGAAGAAATGATGCAGGAGATCATGAACAGCAAGCTTCCGGTCATCATTTATGAAACGGATATTTTAGCAGGTGGTTTGTCCGGTGCTATTTTAGAATATTCCAATGATCATAACTGTAAAAAACACTATGACAGGATCGGCATCGGCGATCATTATGTCGAGCATGGCAGTCTGCCGCTTTTAAGAAAAAGCGAGCATATCGATATGAATTCATTATTTGAAAGGATCGGTTCTTATTTGTAATATGATGCGGCTTGATCAATATCTCGTAGAAACAAAAGAGCTTTCTTCTCGGACCAAAGCACAGGAAGCTATCAAAGAAGGCAGGGTTTTCATAGATGGCGTACGCATTCGGAAATGTTCTTTCCCGGTAAAAGAAGATGCCCACGTAACGGTTAAAAAAGCAGAGCTGGCGTTTGTTTCACGAGCAGGGTTTAAACTATACGATGCCCTTATGGACTTTCATATCGATATGAAGGATCGGATCGTGATCGATGTGGGAGCCAGTACCGGCGGATTTACAGATGTCTGTTTAAAGCTCGGTGCTTCCATGGTATATGCAGTGGATGTAGGACATGATCAGTTAGCAGAAGAGCTGACCCACGATCCGCGTGTAAAGGAAATGTCCGGCTGTAACTGCCGTTATCTGGAACGTGATATGTTTGATCCTCTTCCTGATTTTGCCTGCATGGATGTATCTTTCATCTCCATCAAGCAAATCCTTCCCGCACTCTTGAACGTGATGAGTAAGACAGAGATCGTCGCTTTGATAAAGCCGCAGTTTGAAGCAGGAAGAGCTCATATCGGGAAAAACGGTATCGTGCGGAATGAAAAAATACATGTTCATGTAATAGAGGATATGATAAAATTCGTACAATCTTTGGGATATTTCGTCCATCATTTACAGGCAAGCAGCATCCTTGGGAAAGACGGCAACAAAGAATTTGTCATGCATATAAAAAAAGAGCCTTGCCACAAGGTATTTCCAACACTGCAGATCGTAAGGAATTATAAAGCTAAGAGGTGATTTTATGCTACAGCAGATATACGTAGAAAATTTTGTTTTGATCGATAATGTCAATCTCACGTTTCGTGATCATTTATCCGCTTTTACCGGAGAAACCGGTGCCGGGAAATCACTTCTGATCGATGCGATCGGCATTTTAAAAGGAGATCGTATCTCTTCATCGCTCGTTCGGCAGAATAAGGAAAAGGCCCTGATCGAAGGCGTGTTTACGCTGAGTGAGCAGCATCCGGCATATGGGATATTACGGGAAGCCGGTTATGATATCGAGGAAGGAATGCTGATCATCACCCGTGAATTTACCAAAGACGGTAAAAGCACCTCTCGCATCAATCATCGTCTGACAACCGTTTCTTTCATAAAAGAAGTGATCCGTTTGCTCATCGACATTCATTCCCAGCACGATACACAGTATTTGTTAAACAGCCGCTATCATTTAGGACTGTTGGATGCTTATTGTGCGCATGACGACCTGCTTACGCAAACAAAAAAGGCATATGAGAAGTATAAAGAATGCTGTGATACATTACAAGATGCTTTGCTGAATACGTATAATGTCGATGATCTGGAATTTTTGAGCTTTCAGCTAAATGAGATCGAACAAGCGGCTATCCACGACGGGGAACTGGAAGAACTGGAATCAGAACAGCGGCGCATGCAGGCCTTTGAGAAAATATCTTCCCATCTTCACAATGCTATCGAATATTTGGATGGTGCCCACGGATCCAATCCATCTTTGTACGAAGCCTGTCGTGAGTTGGAGAGCCTTGATGAAGACGAACGACTTGTAAAAGCGCATGAAGCGCTTTTGGACGCGTATTATCTGATCGATGAAAAGCTGGGAGAACTGCGCGATTATCTTTCTTTCATGGAATATGATGAACAGCGTTATAATGATATTCAGGAGCGCATTTTTCTGATCCGTAAGATAGAAAGAAAATATGGAAATATCCGTTATTTGGATCAGAAAAAAGAAGAACTGCAGAAAAAGATCGATCGGATCCTCCACCGGCAGGAATTTATCGAACAGCAGGAACATCTGAAAAAAGAAGCGTATGCTATCTTTTTCACTTATGCAAAGCAGCTTCAAGCCAATCGAAAAAAACAGGCAAAGCGTCTGGAATCCGATATCATAAAGCAATTGGAAGATCTGTATCTTCCTAATGCTCGTTTTGAAATATCCTTCCAAGAGACAGAAGGGAATATGACAGGTATCGATAAAGTGGAATTCATGATATCCATGAATCCGGGTGAACATATGAAACCTTTAAGTACAACGGCATCCGGCGGGGAATTGTCACGTCTCATGCTTGGATTAAAAGCGGTTTTTACTAATCTTGCTAAAATTGAAACCATCATATTCGATGAAATCGATACGGGAGTCAGCGGAAGTGTTGCTTTAGCGATCGGAAAAAAGATGAAACAGCTGGCAAACAGTACACAGGTGTTATGTGTGACCCATCTCGCACAAGTAGCAGCTTGTGCCGATACCCATTATCTCGTCAAAAAGAAACAGCTGGAACAGGAAACGCAAACCCAGATCGTAAAACTGAGCGAAGAAGAACGCATACGGGAGTTGGCGATGATCTCTTCGGATTCACAGTCGGAACACGCTCTTCGTGCGGCACAGGAGCTCTTTGCCAAAGGACAGAGTTAAGTTTTTACTAATTATTACTAATATTATTTCATCTTTCTCGGACATACTATTTATCGAGGAGGTGAATAAATGTTAAAAAAATGGAGTATGTTTTTATTGGCAGCTGCTTTATTTTCACCCGGTCTCATCTATGCTAACAGTGAATTGATCGTTGGCGGCGATACGATCGGTATCGAAGTCGATTACGATGGCGTTATGGTAACAGGTACCTATACGATATCTCAAGAAGACGGCATGTATGATCCTTCTCAGACATTTCAGAAGGGGGATATCATAAAATCAGTCAACGGCACCGATTTGCATTCTCTGCAGGAACTGTACGCGATCATCAATACCTTTCAAAACAATGTCAATGACATTCCTTGTGAGATTGAAAGAAACGATCAAAGAGTGTCTGTTGTCCTGCGTACGATTTTCGACAGCTCTACCAATTCCTATAAGAGCGGATTGTATGTAAAAGATAAAATCACTGGAGTAGGAACCATCACGTATTATGATCCTGCCAATCAATCGTACGGTGCCTTAGGACATGAGATTATGGATACGGATCTTCAGGAGATCGCAGACATCGAAAACGGTTCGATTTACTCTTCGGATGTAACGTCGATAACGAAGGCGCAATCACAGATCGCCGGTGAAAAGCATGCGACGATTGATTACAACGATCTTTTAGGCGATATACAAAAAAATACGACGATCGGTATTTATGGAAACTACCAGAAAAAAGGCACAAACTCCTTACAGCTGGAATGGGCGGATAAAGAAGAGATCACCACTGGTCCCGCGCAGATCTATACCGTTCTCAATGGCAATGAGATCCGGGCATATGATATTGAACTAACAAAAGTGCATGATCAAAGCATGTCTTCTATCAAAGGGATCGAATTTACGATCACCGATCCTGTCCTCATAGAAAAAACAAATGGTATCGTACAGGGAATGAGCGGAAGTCCTATCGTCCAAAACAATAAAATCATCGGAGCGGTCACCCATGTAGTGCTTTCAGATCCGATGCAGGGTTATGGAGTTTTTATCGAATGGATGCTGCAGGAGTCGAATTCGCTATAAGGATAAATCGACGAATTACTGCATAAATCTCTAAAAAACGACAATCAATCGTCGTTTTTTTTATGATTGCATAGAAAATTGTCAAACATATTATGTTTCTTCGACATTCTTCGATTAATTTCTCATCCTCCGTACGTATAATTAAAAACGCGAGGAGGAGAGTTATCATGAAAGAAAATTATAAGGTGTACATCGTAGATGACAGTATTGAGATGATTCAGAAAATGAAAAATGAGATACGTAAAAGTTCTATGTTTACCATCATGGGAAATGCGGCAAATGGGGAACAATGCCTGCTGGAACTTCGTTCTAAACATATCGATATTTTAGTACTTGATCTCATCATGCCGAAAAAGGATGGGATCGCGGTGTTAAAAGAGATGAAAGTAAATAATATTCATGCGGATCACATCATATGTACGACACCGTTCATAAATGATCTTATCGTATCTCAAATACAAAATTATCAGGTAGACTATCTGCTGATGAAACCGTTTGATCTAACACAGCTGATCGATAAACTACATACGATTGCCGGTATGAATGTAACGGAAACAAGAGAGGGAAACGTACTGAAGATAAATCTGGATGATCAGGAAAAAGAGCGCATCTTAAAACTCGATCTGGAAAGTGAAATCACCTCACTGCTTCATGAGATCGGAATACCGGCACATATCAAAGGATATATGTATCTTCGTACCGCTATTTTAGAAACCTATCTAAACGTTGACTTTCTGGGCCAGATCACCAAGGTCCTCTATCCCGAAATAGCTCGGAAATACGGTACAACGGCATCTCGTGTCGAAAGAGCAATACGGCATGCTATCGAGGTCGCATGGAATCGAGGAAATATCGATGCCATTGACGATATCTTCGGATATACCATATCTGCCAGCAAGGCAAAACCAACTAATTCGGAATTTATCGCTATGATATCCGATAAGCTTCGTTTAGAGCATCGTTTGAAAAATAAAACAGGAGTATTACATACATATCGTTAGACGAAGAGATGAAATTCCGTTATAATAATATCCGTATAAGGAGTGTTCTATGGCAGGAAAAGTAATCTTTCACATCGATTTGAATTCATTTTATGCAAGTGCGGAATTATTAAAAAACTCCGCTTTGGAAGGACAACCAGTCGTAGTTGCTGGCCTCCATCGGCGAAGCGTCGTTTCCACTGCCAGTTATGAAGCTCGTTCTTTTGGAGTACATAGCGCCATGCCACTTCATATGGCATTGGAAAAATGTCCGGATCTGGTCGTTGTACAAGGGGATTTCGCATGGTATGAAGAACTCAGCGAACGCTTCTTTCGCTTTATCCGCAGCTTTACACCGCTTGTGGAACCAGCTAGTATCGATGAATGCTATATTGATGTCACAGAACTTATAAAATCTTATAAGCGCCCTCTGGATTTGGCTTGGAGCATACAGCATCGGCTTTATGACGAATTGCATCTCCCGTGTAGCATCGGTGTCGGTCCTAATAAGTTTTTGGCTAAGATGGCTAGTGATATGCGTAAACCGATGGGAATTACCGTATTAAGAAGACAGGAAATCGCAAGGAAAATGTGGCCTCTTCCGATAACGCAAATGTGGGGGATCGGTTCCAAATCAGCACCGATCTTATCGAAACATGGTATAGAAACCATTGGAGATCTGGCAGATCCTGTGAATGAGACCAAAGTGATGACCTTATTAGGAAAACACAGCTATCAATTTATTCAAAATGCCCGTGGCTATGATAAAACTCCGCTTTCTTATAATCGCAGTGTACAATCCATATCACAGTCTACAACGCTGGATCGGGATATTCAGGAATATGAAGAAATACGAGCCGTTTTGGCAAGACTTGCCGAGTCCTTATCTCGCCGTGCAAAAGAAGAAGATGTCATGGGAAGTCTGATCTCCGTATCTATACGTTATTTTGATTTTACGAATATGGTTCGTTCCTTATCACTGGAAACACCGACTCGTGATGCTAAAAATCTCTTAGAGAATGCTCTGCTTTTATTTGACAGAAATCATAATGACAAAGCAATACGTCATTTAGGCATAGGGCTCGGCTCTCTTACTTCTTCCACAAGAAGTATTCAGCAGCTCAATCTCTTTGAAACGAAGGTTTCCGCTTCTTATGATGTAGTAAACGAATTGAATAAACAATTCCCCAAGGCAAACTTAAAGCGGGCAAGCGATATCAAATAACAGCGATATTTGTCGATGAAAAGAAGGAAAGATGCCTTCTTTTTTTTCATATGCTTTACTAGAGGTGAAGAATATGAAAGGGCATCAGCGCTATTACGGCTTATTACATAAATATAAACAAGTATATCTATTTATTGCCATCCTCGTCATCGTAGGATTTTGTATGGGCATATTTCTTTCCAACTACATAGATGTAAAGGATACGGCGAATCTATCCGCTTATCTCACTACCGTTAATGAAAATGTTGATAAATATGCATATTTTGTCGATCAGTTTTTTCTCGGAATTCTGTTTATCCTTTTTGTATTTTTTCTAGGTACGAGCATTATCGGCATTCCTATCGTATCTTTTATCACGTTCACAAAAGGACTGCAGATCGGCTTTTCTTGCGCTTTGTTTGTTTGTACGTATCAAATGAAAGGCATTATCGGTATCCTGATCACACTGCTGCCACAAGTGCTGATGGACTTGTTGGCAACATTTCTCATATCTGCCTGTGCCATACAACTGTCCATGTATTTGATCTACAGCTGCAGCAATTGCGAGCGTCTGGATTTTAAACGCTTGATCAACAGCGTTTTAAACGATATTTTTATATCATTTGTCATCGTTTTAATCGGTTCTTATATAAAAGCAACCGTTGTTATGGAACTCATTCGCCTCTTTAATCTCATGTGATGCGAAAAGGTACAATTTTATTGTATAATAGTAGGCAGGAGATGATATTATGAAAGAAGGAATGAGCTTTGATTATCTGCCGCAGACAGATATTTATATATATCAGAGAAAAGACATGTTTCGCATAAATACGGACACGGCTTTGCTCGGCGGGTTTATGAAGATAAATGAACAGGACAGGGTCTTGGATATCGGTACGAATAACGGTGCGCTGTTGCTATATGCCAACCGCTTTCATCCTTCTTTTCTTTACGGTGTTGAAATTCAAAAAGAGGCATGTGAACTGGCAGAAGAAAACATGCGCTATCACAATATAACAAATTTCCAAATTTTTCATGAGAACATTCAGAACACGCATATAGACGCCGTGGATGTGATCGTATGCAATCCGCCGTATTTTAAAGTTTCACAAAATTCCCATATCAATGAATCCAAAGCTTTGCGCATCGCCCGTCATGAGATCTATCTGGATCTAGATACGCTCTTACAAAGTGTTGAGCGTCTATTAAAAGAAAACGGACGTTTTTATATGATCCATCGAAGCGATCGTATCACGGATATCTTGTGTGGATTACGCAATATTCAAATGGAAGCAAAATGCATACAGTTTGTATATGATGAATATAAGGATACCGCAAGGAGTGTTTTGATTGAAGCTGTTCATCATGGAAAAAGTCATTGCAGCGTCTTGCCGCCACATATCATTACCCGATAATTTTGTATTCATAATATAGAATATGCTATAATTTATCTGGTGATGATATGCTGATAACAGAAGCCTTGGAAGATTATATCCACTATATTAAAGTGGTTGACCAAAAATCAATGACGACGATCGCATCCTATGAAAATGATCTCTATATCTACATAGACTATCTGCAAAAAAAACAGATCGATCAGATGGAAAACATTACATATGCGGATATTCAAGACTTTTTGAATGAACAGGCACTTACAAAGAAAATTTCCTCCATCAATCACATGATAACCGTACTTCATACATTTCATCAATATATCAGCTTTACATATGAGCATATTCCTGATCCGAGCCAATTTGTCCGCAGTTCCAAGGGAGCAAAAAGACTTCCACATTATTTTAATGTCCACGATATTGAAAAACTGCTGGACAGCTTTGGAAACAGCGATCAGGATATCTTTGAACACGCCATGCTGGAGATCCTATACAGCTGCGGTCTGCGCGTATCCGAGCTTTGCTCTATCCGAGGAAATCAGATACATCTGGATCAGGGATTTCTCCGCTGCATAGGGAAAGGAAATAAAGAACGTATGATCCCTGTACATCCGCGTGCGAAAAAAGCACTGGAGGAATATCTGCATCTTGTCAGAAATAAATGGGAAAACAAGCGAAGTCCTTATGTATTTATCAATAAAAGGGGAAACGTCCTTTCCCGCCAATATGTCCATACTGTCATCAAACGAAACCTACAGCGGAATCATTTAGATGAAAGTCTTTCCGCACATAGCTTTCGTCATAGTTTTGCCTCCCATCTGCTCGATGGCGGTGCAGATTTACGAGTCGTTCAGGAACTTCTCGGACACAGTGATATCACAACGACTCAAATTTATACCCATGTTCAGACAAAGCGTCTGAAGCAAGCTTATAATTCCTTTCATCCGCACGCGAAAAAGGAGGGGGGATCATGATTGATTTTCGACGAATATTTGTTATCGTGATCGATTCTTTAGGTGTCGGTGCTCATCCGGATGCATCTCAATACGACGATGAGGGAAGCGATACCCTCGGCCATATCGATCAAGCGATGCATACTTTTACCATTCCTAATCTACAGCGTCTGGGTCTTGCGAATCTACATGGAATGCATCATGTGGAACCGATCTCACAACCAATAGGATACTATACAAAACTAATAGAAGCAAGTGCCAGTAAAGATACGATGGCCGGGCATTGGGAAATGATGGGGATAAAAACGACGATTCCTTTTCAAACCTTTACAGAAAAAGGTTTTCCATCATCGCTGATCAGAGCTTTAGAATGTGAAACAGGCCGCTCTGTTATCGGTAATAAGGCTGCTAGTGGCACAGAAATACTATCGGAATTGGCACAACAGGCAGATGAAACAGGAAATATGATCGTTTATACATCAGCGGATTCCGTTTTGCAAATATGCGGGAACGAAGATCCTACAATCATGGGGCTTTCAGAACTTTATCGGTACTGCGAAATCGCTCGCAAGCTTACAACGCACGGCGAATGGAAAATAGGCAGGGTTATTGCCCGTCCTTATATAAAAACGGCGGACGGTACTTATCAGCGTACCTCCAATCGCCGTGATTATGCATTAAAGCCTTCGGTAAAAAGCGTATTAAACGATTTGCAGGCTGGCGGTCTGGATGTGATCGCAATCGGTAAGATCAACGATATTTTCCATGGTGAAGGAATTACAGACGTCTATCATTCAAAGAGCAGCGTACACGGTATGGAACAGCTGCTTGATATCATGAAACAGGATTTTCACGGTATATGCTTTAATAACCTGGTAGATTTTGACGCGCTTTGGGGACATCGCCGAGATCCTCTCGGTTATGGCAGAGAATTGGAGCATTTCGACGTTTTGCTAGGGAACGTACTTGATCAGCTGAAACAGGAAGATCTTTTAATCATTACCGCTGATCATGGAAATGACCCTGTATTCAAAGGCAGTGACCATACAAGAGAACTCGTGCCCTTGCTCATGTATTCTCCGTCATGCAAGGGAAGGGGGCTGTTGCCATATGCTAGCAGCTTTGCATGTATCGGTGCAACGATTGCCGAAAATTTTCATATTGCAATGCCTCCGATTGGAACTTCTTATAAAAACATGCTAAAATAGACAAGGAAATAAAAAGGAGCAATGATTTATGTCAAATTGCAATAACTGTCCAAGCAAAGGGACATGCGGTAAAAAGGAAGATACCTGCGGTATCGTCAACAATCCAAATAATAAAATAACTAATGTAATCGGCGTTATGAGCGGTAAGGGCGGCGTAGGGAAATCAAGCGTTACGGTCTTACTTGCTAAACAGCTGATTAAAACGGGCTATACAGTCGGCATCATGGATGCTGATATCACAGGACCGAGTATTCCACGGCTTCTCGGTCTTGAACGGGAAAAAGCATATGGCAGCAATGATGCGATCGCACCAGTCGTAGATAAAGATGGCATTCGCACCATATCATTAAATTACCTCATGGAAAATGAAAATCAGCCGGTCGTATGGCGCGGTCCTATGATCGCTAATGCCGTCAAACAGTTTTGGACCGATGTCATATGGGGTGAATTGGACTATCTGCTCATCGATATGCCGCCGGGAACCGGAGACGTAGCATTAACTGTATTGCAGACGATTCCCGTAAACGGTGTTATCATGATATCCACACCGCAGCCAATGGTATCTATGATCGTATCCAAAGCGGTTAATATGTGCAAGATGATGAACATCAAGGTATTAGGCGCGATCGAAAACATGAGCTATGTATTATGTCCGGATTGCCATAAAAAAATCCAACTATTTGATACCGATGATACCAAGCACTTTTTAGCTGAAAATGATATTGAATTATTAGGTGAACTGCCAATGACAGCACACATCGCGAAAATACACAAGGACGATGATTTTGATACATCTTCTCAGGAATCGATTGATCAGCTCGTCAAGCCAATTATCGATAGACTGATACAGCACATTTCTTAGGGCGTTCTCATATACGCCTTTTCCTTATATCTAAAACATTACATAATACACATTATGCGAAGTAAGTGATAAAGGCTTTATTTATAAGCAATCATAAAAAAGTGCGTATATTTCGCACTTTATTCCAATTCCATATACGCATGCAGCTGATAAATGCTTTCAATACACTCATGAAGCTGAATCATATAAGCCTTGCGATCTTTTACGATATGTTCGATGTATAAGCTTTCGCCTTCGTTTTCCATCAATATCTTATGTCGTACAGTACGCTGATCACCACGGATGGAAGAGATGTCATGGGTAGATATTTTCATGATATCCCGTAAAGCCAACGCAGTTCCGCTTGGGGAATCTAATTTGCTTTTATGATGCTCTTCAAGAATGTGAATGTCCTGAAAATAATGTGCTATTTCATTGATATTTCTTTTAATCCATAACATTCCGATGGAAAAATTACTCGATATGATACAACCGATCTCTTTTTTTGTTGCAATCTTTTTTAAAGTCTCCTTCTGATTTTCACTTAACCCTGTCGTGCCAATAATAACAGGAACATTGTGTGTAAGAGCGATTACACCATTCACAAACGCCGAATCCGCTTTTGTGAAATCAATCACAACGTCAGCGAGATGTATGCTTTCATTTAAACAGTCTCTGCAGTTATCGATCGGTATGAGGTCATACTTATCTTTAAAAAATTCCATACACGTACTTCCCATTTTTCCTTTCGCACCACATATTATCACTTTCATTACAGATCACCAATACAGTATATGCCTCTCTTCCCTCTTGCACCACTAAAAAAGCCGGACAGACAAAGAAAAAAGAGGAATGCTCCTCTTTATTGACAGCTTTATTTTACAGCGTCTTTAAATGCTTTTGCAGCTTTAAATTTCGGTGCCTTTGAAGCAGCGATGGTAATTCTTTCTTTCGTTGCCGGATTGATACCCTGACGAGCAGGACGCTCATTTACTTCAAACTTTCCAAATCCTGAAATATCAACTTTACCATTTTCAGCCAAAGTGTTCATAATTTCTTCAAATACAGTTTCTACTGCAATTGCCGCATCTTTTTTCGTAATATCCAGTTTTTCAGCAACGACTTCAACCAAAGCTTTTTTATTAACGATTTTTTCCATGTTAATTACCTCCAATATAGATATATGATACCATTGCAAAAGTGCTTTTTCAATACATTTAAAAGCAGAACTATCGTTTTTTTATGAAACCGTATATGAAATCGTTTACATTTTTACAATAAAATGTAATATTGGAGGTATCCTTATATCATCAGACGTTATAAGACGATCGCAATCACGTTTCCTTTTCCTTTGTTTACTAACTTGGTCAGGATATCCTGAAGGCGCACTCTGGCAGCCTCCGGTATCATGGAAAGCTTAGCATTCAAACCATCCCGGATAAGATCAGATAGCTTACGCCCGAAAATATCGGATTCCCAGATCGTCTGATCATTGATACCCGCATCCCTTAATAAATAATTGATCAGCTCTTCACTTTGTTCTTTAGAACCGATAATTGGTTCAAAGGAACTCTCTACGTCGACCTTGATCATATGAATACTCGGAGCGATCGCTTTCAGTTTTACACCATAACGGCTTCCCTGCTTGATGATTTCTGGCTTACTCAACTCGATATCCTGCAAAGATGCGCTGGCAAAGCCATAACCGGTCTGTTTTACCATCTTCAAAGCCGAGCTGATCGCATCATATTCTCTTTTTGCTTTGGTAAAATCCTGCATCAGGGAAATCAGCTGTGCTTTATCGTTTACTTCCACACCGATGATCTCCTTCAAAATATCATTATACAATCCATTGCGCACGGCAATATCCACATTTACAACACCTTCACCGGTATCGATCGTCGCAATATTGCTGGAATCGATATATTCATTCTCGTTTAATACTTGTGTGATATTTTCTACTTCACGCAGTTTATCAACACTGGACATGCTTTTCTGGATCGTCTCATTGAAACTCTGCTTCAACCAGTGATCATCTGACAGCACCGCAATCCATTGCGGTATGTTGATATTGATCTCGGATACCGGAAACTCGTAAAGTGCTTCTCTTAAAATATCGTGAACATCGCTTTCACTCATCTTATTGACAGCCATTGCCAGTACCGGAACTCCGTATTTTTCACGGAGTTTCTCTACGACCATGCTACAGGATGCAGAATTTACATTCGCGCTGTTTACGATGACGATAAACGGTTTGCCGAGTTCTTTTAACTCATCGATAACTTCCGCTTCTGCTTCGATATACGCCTCTCTGGAAAGATCGGTAATCGAACCATCCGTCGTAATGACGATACCGATGGTAGAATGATCCTGAATAACTTTCTGTGTTCCCATCTTGGCTGCTTCATTGAATGGAACCGGTTCATCAGACCAAGGTGTACGCACCATACGGATACCGTCTTCATCCTTATATCCTTTTGCCTCCGGAATGACATACCCTACGCAGTCAACAAGGCGAACATTCACGTTGAAGCCATCCTCAAACTCAATCAAAGCCGCATTATTAGGTACAAATTTAGGCTCCGTCGTCATAATGGTCTTCCCTACACCGGCCTGTGGCAGTTCATCGATCATCCTTGCTTTCTCATATTCATCATTTACATATGGGATCACTGCTTTTTCCATGAATCCCTTTATAAACGTGGATTTCCCGACACGCACCGGACCTACGATACCTAAGTAAACATCTCCGCCGCACCTTTGTGCTATATTTTTTAATATCTCCGTGGTATTCATTTTAAATCCTCCCTTATTCACTCTATATCTATGTGTCTTTGAAAGCGATTATGCTTTTTTTATTCTGCTTTTCTATTTTTTTGATCCCATATCATAAAAATAGAGCTTTTCGATCATCTACAAGACAAAAAAAGAAACTTATATATCTTTTCTTATAAGTTTCTTTCTGCTAATAATTTACGTATCGCTTCCTCGGCTTCATCGTGGCATAAACCGCATACCGTAGAAATACCTGTCATGTCCTGTACGGATTTAAAATCTGTTGCGCCTGCGGCAATGGCTTTTTTAATATCGCCGACAGAAACATTCATACACGTACAGATAATCGTATCATCATTCATCGTACACACTCCTTCATCAATAGTATGTACAAACTTGCTTTCTTTATTCCATATTTCCAAATTCGCTCAATGTCAGCTGCTTATTTTGATCCAATGCCCATTTAATACCCCAATTATTCATAAAGATAATCAGGTTACGCCCTTTCAGATCACGCACTCTTTTGGAATCTCCTGTCAGATTCAGCGTATTCGGATCTATGGATTGATCATCGATCCAGCGCACACATTGATATGGGAGGATCTCCAGTTTGATATCCACGTTATATTCACTCTTGAGACGCTGTTCCAACACCTCAAACTGCAAAACACCAACACCGCCTACAAAGATCTCCTCCATTCCGATATTGATCTCCTGAAATACCTGAATAGCACCTTCCTGTGCGATCTGTGTAATTCCTTTAATAAACTGTTTACGTTTCATCGTATCCTTTTGTGTCACACGGGCAAAATGTTCAGGGGCAAAAGTAGGAATACGTTTAAACTGGCACTTCATAGAAGGTGCGCATAAAGTATCGCCGATAGAGAAGATGCCCGGATCAAAAACGCCGATGACATCCCCTGCATAAGCTTCTTCGATGATCTCCCTTTCCTGCGCCATGAACTGCTGTGGCTGTGACAGCTTGACTTTTCGGTTTCCTTGGATATGTTGCACTTCCATCCCTTTTTCAAATTTACCGCTGCATATGCGCATAAAAGCAATGCGATCACGGTGAGCCTTATTCATATTCGCCTGGATCTTAAATACAAAGGCGGAAAAATCTTCTTGAAAAGGATCGATCGTACCATCTATGGTTTCTCTTGAAAGAGGAGATGTCGTCATGGAAAGGAAATGTTCAAGAAAAGGTTCTACTCCGAAATTTGTCAAGGCACTGCCAAAAAACACAGGAGTCAGCGTTCCTTGATGAAGCGCTTCCTCATCAAATTGCGTGCTCGCAATATCCAAAAGTTCATTATCCTCTTTCAGCTGATGAAAAAAATGATCTCCTAAGATTTCAATGAAGCTGTCATCTTCTAAAGTTCCTTCGATCATTTCCGCTTCTTTCTGACCGTGATCGCCGCCATGAAAAGCAATGATACGCTGATGATCGCGCTCATAAACACCTTTAAATTCTTTGCCAGAGCCGATCGGCCAATTCATCGCATAGGTAGCGATGCCTAATTCCTCTTCAATATGTTCCAAAAGGCGAAACGGATCCATAGCGGCCCGATCCATCTTATTTACAAATGTAAAGATCGGAATATGACGCAATAAGCATACTTTAAACAATTTTTTCGTTTGTGCTTCCACGCCCTTAGAGGCATCGATAACCATGACCGCACTGTCCGCTGCCATCAAAGTTCGATATGTATCTTCCGAAAAATCCTCATGACCCGGAGTATCCAATATATTGATGCAGTAATTTTCGTATTCAAACTGCAAGACAGAGCTGGTTACAGAAATTCCTCTTTGCTTCTCGATCTCCATCCAGTCACTGACGGCATGTTTGTTTGCCTTCTTCCCTTTTACGGAACCTGCCTGCAGGATCGCTCCGCCATATAGCAGCAGTTTCTCTGTCAGCGTCGTCTTTCCGGCATCCGGGTGAGAAATGATAGCAAACGTCCTTCTGCGCTCTATTTCCTTTCGTATATCCATATCCTTCATCCTTTCATAAACCTGATCTGCATTTCGTTTGTAATTATAGCAAAAATTGCCGTATTAGAAAAGATAATCGCTGCTTTTCTGTACGAATCGAACCTTTTCTTTTCTTTACAGTTCTTATTAACAAAGGGGAATACAGTATGAGAAAACATATCTTATTATATATCAGCGCATTATTTCTGTGCGGATGCTCCTCACAGGAGCAAAAAAGTATCTTGTGCAGCGGATATTTGAACGGGAAACAGATAACGACCAGCTTGCAGGCACATGGCGATGATGTTTATATTGAAACATATGAAGAAGTGTTGGATCTCAGCAAGATGGGATATGACAGCAATAAATTTAACGATGCGCAAAAACAAGAAGTGATCTCTTTGATGAGTTCCCGCCATTACGATACTTCGAAATTTGAAAACATTCCCGGTGTTTCCCTTTCCGCGGAACTGCAAGACAACAATCTTATCATCCGCTTACAAGTTGATTATGAAGAAGCGAATATCGATGACTTAAAAGAATTGCACCTGATTGAAGACAGCGGCTTTTTAGATTTGGGGATCTCTTTAGAAAAGACAAAAGAAGGCTACGAAGCCAATGGTTTGATCTGTAAACAGCCAGAAAATCCATAGAATTTTTATGTTCCAATATGATGGCTTTTATAAAAAAGACAAGTCTTTGCTTGTCTTACTATATTATTTTTCAAGAAGGGAATATTATTCTTGATTTATCATTTGACGGACAACAGAGTCTTTGATAAGAAGGTTCTGTTGTTCTAATTTTTTAATTATAGATGAGAATTTTGGTAAATAATACTTATGGGCAATAAGAAGTTCATCTAATACCCTCTTTGCACTATATCCAGAAGGAATCAAAGGATTTAGAGAAAATGCTTCCAGCAATAACCCGTAATTTCCGCTGACAGCTGCCTCTATCGTACATTCTTCCATAGCTTTCATGCATTGCAACCAGCCACGCTGTGCACTCGGTAATTTCCCCCATACAACTGGCATAGCACCTTTTCCAGTAATGAAACTGCTTATTTCAACAACAGCATCTTCAGGTAATTCCGGAATAGCTCCTTTATTTTGCGTACTCACTACCATATGCGTTTTTTTTATCATTATAAATGGAATTGATGCACTCACAAGCAGCATCGCTATAGTACGCACCCCCTCGCTTGCTTAACTCCTCAGGCTTATAGCAAAGAGCCGGATCTTTATATAATTCAAATAACCTTTCTTCTGTTTCTTTTACCTGTTGACCACGTGTTCCAATTGTTTCATATTCCTCTAAAGAATGCCTTAACATTTCCTCTTGGCGGTAATAGTAACGGTGATAACCGCAAGGAATCATCTGCATCTGCTCAATCTGTTCCCTAAAAAAGGTACATTATCAATGTTAGCCGGCAATCCTACATCTTTTCCTTGTATCATCTCTTTTATGATCTGCGATGTAATGTCTGTTCCATCTTTTTCATATACTTTATGCCAGTGAAAATGATTCAACCCTACAAATTGATGAATCAATTCATTAGCTTGTCTGCCGATAGCGCCGGGTTCTTTCATCATGGCAATAACAGGAACATTGCAGAGCCCGATACATTTCTTCCAATTACCGTACTTTATAACCGCTTCCGTTACCATCCCACTGGGATTGGTAAAATTAATAAGCCAGGCATCCGGGCAAACTTCTTTCATATCTTCTACGATTTCCAAAATAACGGGAATTGTACGAAGCGCTTTGAATATACCGCCTGCTCCATTCGTTTCTTGCCCCTGCATACCATATGACAATGGAATTCTTTCATCTTTTATACGCGCTTCTAAAAAAACCTACGCGGAATTGGGTAGTAACAAAATCTGCATTTTTCAAGGCCTCTTTTCGATCAAAGCTGACATGTACATTAACTGGATAGCCTGCTTTTCCCCACATTCTTCGTGCCATATTTGCATCAATTTCAACCTTTTCTCTCCCCTCTTCTACATCTACCAACCAGATTTCTTTTATTGGAAGTTCTGGATAACGCTGTATAAAGCCTTCCATAAGCTCTGGGGTATAACTACTCCCACCACCGATCGTAACAATTTTTAAACCTTTTTTCATATTCAATACCTCCTCTACTCTCTTTATAAAGTATTTTTTTCTAAGAACAACTGCATATGTAAAAACTGAAACTTTTTTTCAGATAAAATAAAAAGAATTCAAAAAAACAGAAACTTTTTGAATTCTTTATTTTTCTGTGTCTTTAATAAAACGATCATCCATATAATCTATGGATTCATAAACATATTTTCTATTTTTCTCACGATCTTGATTATAGATGCATCCATACAAAACATCCATAATATATTGCAGACCTATATGACTTGAAAACTGTGAAATGCGATTCTGCAGTCTTTCATTGCCGCTTATAGCCAAATGATAAGGTATATACTGTGAAAAGTGATAAGAACCTATTTTGCTGATCATCACAGCTGGAATACGCTTTTCATATAGCTTTTTTGCGATCGGAAGAATCCAAGAAGCCCTTCCGGAATAAGAGAGGATAAGAGCAACATGCTTTTCATTAGAAGCAAGTACCTGCATACGTTGATTATAAAAAGACTTCGGGCAATTTACGGTTCTTCCGATCGTCATCATCTTATCCTGAAAATTTTCTGCAATATTTATATTATGTGCGTGTGTATAAATATCAATCATATCTGCACGATTCAATATGGAGACGACATTTTCTAAATCTACTTCATCCAGACATGCAAGAGAATCATGAATAGTAGCTTCATGAGCTTATAAGCAATGGCAGAAAAATCATCCGAAACAAGAAAAGGATAATTGGCATCCACTTGTCACCATTGATCTTCCATATTCACTTGATTTTTGGAAATCTCTACCTTTATGTCGTTAAATCCTTTTAACCCTATCTTTTTACTGAAACGATGCAAAGCCGATTTAGATACATGAATAGAATCTGCCATTTCCAGTATTGTCATTTGCAGAATCTGCTTTTCATTTTTTAAAATGTAATCAGCAATTATCATTTCTACTGGTGTTAAACTTTTACATGACTGAATTCTTTTTGCTAATGTCATAAGGGAACCTCTTATTACAAAATAATATGATTATAACTCCGCTTTCAGATCTCTTTCCATCAGATCTTGTGCAGAAAGGCGCGGTTCTTTCCCTTCATACAGAACTTTGTATACCTCATTGACAATCGGCATTTCAATTCCCTTATCGGCAGCTAACTGATGCAGGACTTTTGCGGTACGAATACCTTCCACAGTCTTTGTGTTCGTCTTCCAGAAAACATCTGCGGTATTTGCCTTTCCAATATCATATCCTGCCTGAAAATTACGAGAATGCACACTGGTACATGTTACGATCAAATCACCGATCCCGGTAAGTCCCATAAACGTTTCTTTACGCCCACCCATGGCAACCCCGATACGGATCATTTCCGAAAGCCCTCTTGTAATCAATGCCGCTCGCGTGTTATCGCCATACCCCAAGCCGGATAACACACCGCTGGCTACCGCGATCGTATTTTTAATAGCTACGCCGAATTCACTGCCGAC
Source organism: Erysipelotrichales bacterium (assembly GCA_910575705.1). GTDB lineage: Bacteria > Bacillota_I > Bacilli_A > Erysipelotrichales > Erysipelotrichaceae > CAJTFG01. The sequence continues at coordinate 385,526 of CAJTFG010000002.1, forward strand.
CTCATCGTTTCCGCGATATACACGTAAATAACGATTAGAAAACACATTTTGTACTGTTTTCGCATCTTCTTCATTCAATGAAACAGCGCATATCGTCGTCAGCATCCGCAATACGACTTCTTCCGCATGAGAAGGACCGATCAGCGAAACAACGCTGCTGAGCTTTTCTTCGGGAATGAAACGGCGGATAACATTAGACATCCGCTCATTAGTAAGCGGATGGAAACCTTTAGAAGTGTTGATCGCTATGATCTTTTTCGTCAAAAGCGGTGCAATCTGCGTACATACATCTTCAATGGCGATCGTCGGAACCGAAAATACAACCATATCCGCATCTTTGACAACATTTAGATCCATCGTCGCTTTTATATGTTCGTTTAAAGTGAGATCTTTAAAAAATTTACGATTGTGATGCGTGCATATATCATCGATCTCATCCTTATTAACGCCCCATACCGTAACGTCTTCCTGATTATCGGCCAATACTTGTCCCAAAGCTGTTCCCCAGCTGCCGCTTCCTATAATCACTGTTTTCATAACAATATCTCCTTATCGTTTTTCTCTAGCTAGTATGCGCAGAGTTGTCCCTTCGAATGAAAAAGCTTCCCGTAATTGGTTTTCCAAATAACGGCGATAACTGAAATGAAACAATTCTGGATCGTTGACAAATAAAATAAAGGTAGGCGGAGCAACGGATACCTGAGATGAATAAAATATTTTAAGACGTTTTCCATTATGGGTAGAAGGCGGCGTGATCAGCTGAGCATCATTGATGACTTCATTTAACACACTGGTCGGTATACGTAACAAACTGCTGTCATGAACGGCATCGATCATCGGCATTATCGTCTGGATACGCTGCCTCTTGAGCGCAGATACAAATAAAATCGGCGCGTAGCTTAAATATAAAAACTGCGTACGGATCTCCTTTTCGATCTTATGCATCATCCGTTCATCTTTTTCCACAGCATCCCATTTGTTGTATATGATAATGACGCCTTTACCTGCTTCATGAGCATAGCCTGCCACATGCTTATCCTGTTCCCGAATACCGCTTTCCCCATCAATGACAAACAAAACCACATCACTTCGCTCAATCGCACTCATGGCTCTTAAAACGGAATATTTCTCAATATTCTCATAAATTTTTCCGCGTTTTCGGATGCCAGCTGTATCGATGACGACGTATTCTTTTCCCTCATGACGAAACGGCGTATCGATCGCATCTCTTGTAGTTCCCTCAATATTGGAAACGATCGTTCTGTCCTGCTGCAAAATGGCGTTTACCAAAGAAGATTTCCCTACATTTGGCCGACCGATCACACAAAACTTTGTCATTCCCTCATAATCGCTTTTTCTATTCTCATGAAAACAGGTGATCACCTGATCCAGAACATCACCCATTCCGATTCCATGAACGGCAGATACCGGCATAGGATCCCCTAAGCCAAGAGCGTAGAATTCATAGATATTGTCATTCAAAGAGATATCATCGATTTTATTCACCGCTAAAATTACCGGTTTTTTTGATTTTTGCAGCATGCGACCAATATATTGATCATCACTCGTCAGACCTTCTCTTCCACTGACGACAAAGACGATGCAATCCGCTTCCTCGATCGCAATTTCCACCTGCATGTGGATCTCATCGCGAAACGGCTGATCTTCAACTTGTATCCCGCCGGTATCGATAACACGGAATTCCTTTGTCAGCCACTCCGCTTTTCCATAAATACGGTCACGTGTAACACCGGGAGTATCTTCTACAATACTCTTGCGTTCCCCGACCATACGGTTAAAAATTGTTGACTTTCCTACATTCGGTCGGCCAACAATCGCTACAATTCCATGTATCATACATTTTGCCCGATCAAACTGATCAGACCCACCTCCTATCTGTGGATGGTATCCAGCAATCCGCTGATTTTTTCAACCACCTCATCAATGGTCATATTTGAAGTATCGATTTCAACTGCATCATCCGCTTTGCGCAAAGGAGAGGCTGCTCGATGAGAATCCTGATAATCACGCTTTTCAATATCACGATAGATCTCATCATATTGAGCAACGATATTTTTTTCTATGTATTCTTTATATCTTCTCTGAGCACGGGCTTCCGTGGACGCTACCATATAAATCTTCAATTCAGCATCCGGTAAAACAACGGTTCCGATATCGCGTCCATCCATGATATATCCTTTATTCTTCGCAATTTCCTGCTGCATGGCAACAAGTTCCTGTCGAACTTTCGGGTACGTGCTGACATTGGATGCATGCATGCTGATATCATTCGTGCGAATCTGTTTTGTCACATCCAGATCATTAACAAAAACATTCCCGTGAGGATCAAAACGGATCTCCATATCACGTATCATATTTGCCAAAGCATCCTCATCGGACATATTCACACCGCTGTGCAGTGCATGATAAGCAGCACACCGATACATTGCACCTGTATCCAGATGTGCATAATGAAGCTTTTCTGCTAATATTTTAGCAATCGTGCTCTTTCCTGCCGCACTGGGGCCATCAATTGCGATGTTAATCTTCATCACAGTGTTCCCCCGGCTTTCACCAACATGATGATAACAAAAGCGATAACACCGAGCAGCGCAAGGATCAAACAGCACAAAATAACGTTTAAGATGCGATTATTCTTCTCCACGCCATCGCTGAGATCCGTAAGTTCATCTTCATATTCATCTAATTGTCTGCGCAGCTGCTGCGTTTCTTCCACCAACTTTTGATGTAGCAGCTTCTCTCTTTGCATCTCCTGCTCGTAAGTGCTGATATCATTTGCCGCTTTCATAGGCACCTTCTGACTGACAGTCTGTGAAAATTCCCGTGAAGGAGATATCGGTTCATGAAAAAGAGGCTCTTCCTTCAAAGGTTCCTGATACTGCGGCTGTGGCTGTACCGGTGATTCATAAAAAGGTTCTTTGACAGTTTCCCTGCGTGGTATGGAAGACATGAGTCCATCTTCGTGCAGCTGCTCATACCGCGGCTGCGGATTTGTCGTTTCATCAAGCAGACTTTTTACCTCTTTCGCAATCTCTTCATTGCTCATCGTATTTACCATATCCTCGATAGATGGAGCGGGAGCTTTTTCTTCCTTGATATCCTCTACATAATGGGAACGCGTCGGACGATTCGGCTGCAGTTGCTGCAAGATATCGATCTGCGTATCATCGCATTCTCTGGTACCTTTTTTCAAATTATACTGTTTTACCTCATTCAAAAAATCATCCAGATACTCATTTTGAAAATCGTTTACCGTATCCTCCGGTTCTGAGATCCTAGTAATCTTCTCTCTTTCCGGCATATGCGGCTGTTCCTCTTCAAAATTCATCTTTTTAAAGATAGAAGCATGAACATCGCTCATCCCCTTATCATATCCATCTGTTCTATTATTCTGGCTTTCATCCATTCCCGTATCAATATTTTTTCTCAATTCCTCATATTTTTTAACTCTTGATAACTTTTCCATAAAAAAATGCCTCCCGATTCCATAATATTATACCAAATAATCCTCGAAATGAATATCGCTTACCATGTATTTTTTCAGTTTTTTATAAATGTAAAAGGATACTTCTTATAAGAAGTATCCTCTGTCATCATTCTTTTGAACGTCCGGAATATTTCCCATCCGAAGTATTAATCAAAATCACTTCGTCCTGAGAGATAAACAGCGGAACTTTTACTTCCAATCCCGTTTCCAAAACGGCATTTTTGGAAGCGGAAGTAGCTGTATCCCCTTTTACTGCCGGTTCGCATTCTACCACGCGCAAAGAGACCTTATCCGGAAGGATTACACCTAAGATCTCTCCTTCAAACATAGAGATCATCACGTTATCATTCGGCTTTAAAAAATTAATCTCCCATTTCAAATTATCCTTCAAGACCTCAATCTGCTCATATGTCTCATTATCCATGAAGATCAAAGCATCATCGCTATCATACAAATACTGCATTTCCTTTTTATCGATATGCGCAGGAGCTACCTTATCTCCTCCCCCAAAAGAAAGCTCTACATTTGCTCCGGAGCGCAGATTTCTGACTTTTGCTTTTACGACCATGGCAGATCTTGCCGTTTTATTCTGACTCTGTTCCAAAACAACAAAGATCTCTCCATCTTGCTGTATGGTCATTCCCGGCTTTAAATCATTTGAACTTATCATGTTTACTTCACCTTTCTCTAGTTATTCCTCTTATATTTTAATTCATTTGCCCATTTTGTCAAATCCTTCTTTTGTTTCACTACATCAGACTTTTAAAGCGGATACTGCTTACAAACACCATCGTGGTAACAAAGGTAATGAGATAAATGTATGTAAAAAGAGAAAAGCTGCTTTGAGAAGCAAAGCTATGATAAACGGCATAAAACAAAAGACTGGCAAAAAGGCATACGACAAGATCACGAATTTCTACCGTTCGGCAGGTTGCCTTATGATATATACAGCGCAATATGATCAGATAAAAAAGACACGGAATTATCAGATAATACGATACGCTTTCCAAAAACATCAACATGTGCCCCAACCCCAGAAAAAAGCAAAAACTCAACAAAGCAACAGAGAAATTTAACATGATATCACCTCAATACTATTGTGGATCATACTCATTTTCATATACGATATCTAGGATTTCTTTCGTATCGGGATCCAGCAATATGTGCAGATGCTGCTGCAAACTGCGTAAAGTATACATCGCTCGCACTTGATCGTCCTCATATTCCAACGATATCCCACATTCGCGGAACGTCAAATTTTCTACTTCTTTCCGTTTATCTCCGTCCGTGATCTCACCTTCTTCTACGGTATCGAGATCCATTTTATAAAAATGCTCGTTGATATGATGAAAGATAAACAACTCACAATAATACCCGCCTTGAGAAAGCTTCCGCAGTTCTGCAAGCGTTTTATAGCGTGCAACATACAGTTGAGCGGCGATGAGTAAAAAAGCTATGAAAAGCAACAAGAACGCATTGATAAAACCGTTTCTATTCACAATACAAAACGACATCGTAACGCTTTTCCCCTTTTTGATAATCCAGATAAGCACAGCCTCCTTCCCATCGAAAAACAGCATCATCCACATGCATGAGAAAAATTTCATATCCCGGCCCCTTTACGATATTTTGATGATGATAATACAGCTGCCAATCTTCCTTGCGATAGTGAAAAGATATTGCGGATGGCTCTACTGAAATATCTCTGCTTTGCGAAAACAAAAGACGTAGCTGATAAACAGCAAGAATATCCTGATGAAAAACAATGGGATCCGGAATTTTTCTTATCAATTGCAGCACGGGAAACAACAATGCGATGCATAAGGATAACGCCATGAGCGCAAAGAGGGTTTCTATCAGCGTAAATCCCTTATTCATTGCGATATATCTCCTCTATCATAGAATTTTTCAATATACCCTCATAATGTGGTTCCAGATTTTTCTTAGACGCCATCAACTGCACGACAAGTAATACCAGACAAGAAGCGATACATAGAAACATGAGCGCCTCAATAAGCAAAAACCCTCGTTTATCGTATATCAATATAACCACTTCCCAACTGAAAATAGAAACATGCCTGCTGTGAGCGATAATAGAAACAGATCGTCTTTGCCTGTGATATGGTTCCATCCTCATAAAACCGCAAGGAAAAGACATCCGATGTAATTCCTCGGCGATATGGAAAGCGATGATGATCGATCAAAAGCGCATCGGACGCAAAGGAAAAAGTAACTGTTTCATGCTTTTGCATCGCTTCGATATGCGCTTGTACCAAATATTCGCGTATACGTTCCATCTCTTCTTGCAAATAAGACGGAACTGGCGCATATATGCTGAAAAGCAATATCAGAAAGCTTGTCAGACATAATACGAGGACGGTTTCCATCAACGTAAACCCACGGCTATCGCACATGCGCTTCACCGTCGAAGATTTCTATCTTATCACCGTTGGGGCAACGACGCTGGCTTTCTTTTAAATACCCTCCCGATATGAGATCATCCATGCTTTGCGGCGGCTGCAACATTTCGATTTCAAATAACAAAGCTTGTGCATTCACGACCTCAACAAGCGCCTCACAACCTTTTGACTGGATGATCTCCTGTTTCTGACGTATATTAGGAAGCGTCAGTAAAAACAGCAAAGCGATGATCGATAACACGATGATCATCTCTAAAATGGTAAATCCCTTTTTGTTCATAACTTCTCCTTTCTACATAGTTTCCAACAACTGTAACGGTACCAGCAAAATCTGATAGACCATAATAACCAAGCATCCGACAAATCCATAGGAAGCAGTCTGTATGAGCACACTCATACGACGCATAAGCATCATCCATCGTTCTTCCTGAAAAACGATATAATCTTCCAGACATTCTTTCAGCGTTCCGGTCTTTTCGCCGATGGAGAAATTCATGCGAAGCGTATCGCATATATATGGATGCTTATCTATGACAAAAGAAAGATCCTTTCCTTCCTCCATCGCTTGTTGAAGAGACTTTGCAAAGAAGACGAACATCGGCCTGCCCTTCAGCGATATCAAAAAAAAGATCGCTCGTTTCGTAGATAACCCCTCTTCTTCCAGTTCTTTTAAATAGCAAGCAAAGACATAGCTGATATATTCCTTACATAGCGGGATACAAAGAAGGCGTGGCATGTACTTTTCAGGAATCTTGTATATTTTACATACAATAAAGAACATGAGAGCACCTCCGCTCAAACAGGTGATTCCATAGTATATCAGTTTTAAAAAGAAGAGCGTAGTCATAAAAAACATATCGCTCATCTCTTCTAAAAAGCCCAAAAGCAGCTGGGGGATGATCAGATGAAGAAAGAACGCTAAAGTCACATAAGCGAAATAAAATATAAAAAGCGGATATGCGGTTTGTTTCTTCAGTTTTTTCTTTATTTCCTTTTCAAATACGGCCATGCGAATAGAACAACGGATAGCACTGGAAAAAGAAGTGACTCTAAGGAAAAACAAGAGATGTCTTTTCAAAATTGCCGGAGCATGCGTGCATATTTCCTGCTGCATGCCCAATCCCTGTCGCATGCTATCTTCTATCTCTCGCGTATCCTTTTGCAGGATGTGCAAGCACTCGATAAGCGGATATCCCTTATACAGGAGCTTCGCTAAATATTCCCATTCATGCATCTTCCAAATCGTAGAACGCTTCTTTGGCATCGATAAGTTGCTGTTCAACAGCGTCGTGAATCTCTTTTTGAATTGTCTTATGCTTTTTTGACGGTTTTCCCGAGATAAAAAACTCCTCAAGTTCCTGTCCGGCAAGAATCTCATAAATGCAAGTCCTCTCCTTTCGTTTATAACGGATGCACAAGCGCTGCGCAGCGATCCCTTTTATGACCTCATGCAATTCATAGCGTGAAAGGCCAAGTTCCTCCATACGATAAAGTGCTTCATAAGCGTCCTTGGCATGGATCGTAGAAAACACAAGATGTCCTGTCAGCGCACAGCGGTATGCCATTTTCGCAGTATCCCGATCACGTATCTCTCCCAACATGATCACATCCGGATCATGACGCAAAAGCTGGCGAATCCCTTCTTCATATGTAAAACCCGCCTTTTCATTGATCTGCAGCTGTAAATAGTGATCATCGATGATTTCGATAGGATCTTCTAAGGTAATCACCTTTCTGTTTTGCTTCACCGATATCAAGCGCAGTAATGTATGCAGCGTCGTTGTTTTCCCCGACCCCGTAGGACCGCACATGAGCAATAATCCCGTACGATAGCATATCCATTTTTGAAATACGGCGATGCTGCTTTTTTGAACGCTCAGCTGCTCCAGCCGTTGAATGCTGTGGTTATTTAAAATACGCAGTACCCCGGTCTGCGTCTGGATCGTCGTCAAAACGGAAAAGCGAAAGAAGTATCGTTTCCCATCATATATATGAGTAAAACGCCCCGATTGCGGCTCATTGGAGTTTGCCAGATCCAGATTGCTGATATATTTCAAATAGTGATACAGTCTTTCATCGATCCGTGCATCCCGCAGTCGTTCCATACCGCGCATCCCTCGCATCTGTACGCGCAGTTCCTCATGCTGAAAAACAAAATGAACATCACTGGCCCGCTGTGACAGCATCAGATAAACAAGATAGTTCAGCCTTTCTTCCATCCATATCACCTCATCATATCTATACGGATCCTCTATGAAAAATCCTAAAGAAATAAAAAAAACATATCCGCGACGATGCGGATATGCAAAAGAAATCTTGATCAAACTTGTATATAGACCCATTCGCCTTTATGAAAACGAAGATGAGACAGCGCATAGCGAATAAGCTGATCCAAAAATAAGGAAATCCATGCTCCCATAAGTCCCCAAGCAAACGGAAAGCAAAAGAGCCATGTCAAGATCGGACGAATAACAGTAACGCTGATCAAAGAGATGAGAGCGGTATATTTGACATCCCCTGCACCCCTAAGACTTCCAAATGTAATGACCTGCGTAATCTGAAACATCATGGTAATCGCTATGACAAACATGATCTGCGATCCCATTTGGATGATTGCTCCTTCATCGGAAAACAGAGCGATGATCGGCACACGGAATACGCACATGAATAATCCCAAGAAAAAACCGAGCAGCATCCCGATTCGACGGGTAGCCTTGGAATATAGGATAGCCATATCGCTTCGTCTCTCTCCGAGGCTTTGCCCAACCAAGGAAGAGGTAGCTATCGATAAGCCGTCTCCAACGGAAAAAGAAATCGTCATGATATTCATACATACCTGATGAGCCGCAAATTCTATCATGCCTAACGCAGCTACTGTCTTTGCATATGTAAAAAAGCCGATACGCATAAATACCTGCTCAATAAACGCCGATGAGGAGATGCGGTACAGATCCGATAATGTCCTCCGGTCAAAATGCCAATCTTGATTCCGTTGAATATACAGAAAACCTCTTTTATGAAAAACGGAGCATATCGACATGATGCAAGCTGCTACATTTCCGATAGATGTTGCAAGCGCAGCGCCCGCCACTCCCATCTGCGGAAAGATGCCGATGCCGTTGATTAACAGATAATTAAAAAATAAGTTTAAACCATTAGCAGCCAGATTCGTACGCATGCTGATTTTTGTATTGCCGCACCCTCTTTGCGCCGCATTGATCGTCATGGATATACAATTAAAAAAGTTACCAACCATCAAGATTTGAAAATATGTGACCGCAAGATCGACATATCCCGGTAAAGCACCGGCCAAGATCAGGATATCCCGCGCAAAAAAGAATCCCGCTAACGATAATAGGAATGACGTTCCAGCTGTTAATAGGATCGACTGCCGTAAACAACGGTTAGCGCTATCTGCATCCTTTTGCCCCTTCCTACGGGAAACGATGACGGTAACCCCGACATTCAGCGACATGATCACCGCCAGAATAATGAACTTCGGCTGATTGCATATTCCTACAGCGGCAATCGCATCCGCTCCGATCCCTCCTACCATGATAAGATCAACGGCGCCGATCAGTGATATCAAAACCGATTCCATCATACTCGGCCAGGCAATTTGAAATGTACGTCTGTAAATCGTCTCATCGTTTGGAATATCACCGATGATCTGTTCCTGGCGCAGCATTTCCTTGCAGCAAAACAGTTTACGTAACAATCCCATGCAACCCCTTCTTTCTTAAAAACAGAAACATGCCCCGAAGGACATGTCATCGTAAAAATGAATTGGTAAGCAGCTCCTGCTGAATGGTTGTCGATTCACCGTGTCCCGGATATACACGAAGATCCGGATCCAACGTTTTCACCATGCGTAAAGTCTGCGTCATATGCGCATTGCTAGACGTATAAAAATCGGTTCTGCCGATACTTCCCTGAAAAATCACATCACCGCAGATCAAATTCTCATGCCATCGCAGCATCACGCTTCCCTCACTATGTCCCGGTGCATCGATCACATCAAAGGTAAAACTGCCGATAGACTGCTGTCCGACACCGAGATACTTCACATCATGCTGTACGGTGATGTTTTGGCTTTCACTGAGATTCAAATGCGGATCCCGCAGTAACAAGGCATCCCTCTCATGAACATAAACGTCACAATGAAACATCTCAGCAATAACATCCACACCTGCAATATGATCAAAATGCCCATGGGTCAAAACGATTCCATCAACAATGCCATCGCGGGCGGCAATGGCGGCATGAATCCTTTCGGATCGGCTTGCCGGATCAATGATCAGCACATGGCGATCTTCCCATAAAAGATAGCAGTTTGTAGCAAGTGCCCCTAATACCAAACGTTCTACGCTATACATATACTTCCTTAATAAAAAAGGTCATATGACCCCTCTTATTTTTTCTCCTTATGCAATGTTTTTTTGTTGCAGCGCGGACAATATTTCTGAATTTGCATGCGCTCTGGATTTTTACGTTTATTACGTGTTCCAATGTAGGTTTCTTCGCCACATTCAGAACATTTGAAAGTAATTCTATCTCTCATGGTGATTCCTCCTCATACTTGCTAGTGAATTATATCATACTCTATTTAAAAAAGCTAATATTTTTTAAAAAACTCTGCTAAAACAGCTGGCATGATCTCCGCAGAACATACATTATCCTGCAGATTGGATGCATTCGAAGAAGTCGGCGCTATACAGGCAAAGGCCAGATTCGGTTGGCTTGCCGGTGCAAATCCGATGATAGAGGCATTGACGCTCTCCCTTCCATTCTGCATCACTTCCGCCGTACCGGTTTTAGCAGCGATATCATGTCCCAGCGCTTTCATGCCTGACCCGCAAAACGCCGTATTGATACATTGCTGAAATCCCTCATGAATACGATTGAAATAATCATGATTGCCGTAGACGCTTGACAGCATCGTCGTCTTATTCTCAAATACGGTATTGCCGTTGATATCCGTAGCGCGCAACACTACTTTGGGTTTTGCCTTCATCCCCTTCGTGGCGATCGTAGATGCGTACTGAGCGATCTGCATCGCCGTATAGGAATCATATTGACCAATCGCAAAATCCAGCAGCTTACCCGGTTCCTTGGAATATCCGACAAACCCAGACGCTTCACTTGGCAAATCGATTCCCGTTGGGATACCGAGACCAAACTGCGAATAATAATTGCGCATCAATGCAAAGGTATCGGAAGGATCTTCGATCAACAAAGGACCATTGGGAATATAAGACGCACCGCCTAAACGTATCGCGATATTGAACATATACACATTGCTGGACACTCCAAGAGCCCGAATGTCATCGATAGCTCCATAATTGCGGTACGATGCTTTCGGCGGTGTTCCGGCAATATACATCGGCGCATCGACGATGATCTCTCCCGGCTTTACCACGCCTTCATTCAATCCCATGTACAATGTTGCCCCTTTGATGATGGAACCCGGTGCATTCGCATCCTGATACGTACCACTGGCATATGGAATGATATTGCCTGCATCATCCATCAGCATACCGCTCATCGCATAGACCTCTCCTGTCTGCGGATGCATCAAGACGACAAATACCTTTTTATAATCCGGACGATGGAGATTGCTTTTCCCTTTTTCTAACGACTCCCATAAAATTGCATCTACTTTCTGCTGCAATTCCATATCGATACTTAAATGAAGCGTATATCCTTTCTTTCCCGATACTACCTCATTAAATATCGCAAAGCCGTCATCATCGTAACGGATATCATTGACGCGCTTAGTTCCTTTCAATAAATCTTCATACTGTTTTTCCAAACCGCTGTATCCCACACGTTCACTAATACTGTATCCCTTTGCCTGATAGTATTCCTGATCTTCTTTGGGGACACCTTGCACATTTGATGTCACGCTGCCCAAAACATCGCGCAGCGTACTTTCATAAGGATAAGAACGCTTCCACGAACCAAAATCGACATCAAAACCTGTAAGTTCTGATTTATGCTCCATCAAATAAGCAACCTGATCGCTGTTTGCATCGGATATGATTACCTTCGTTTCATTGACAGATCCCTTCTCCATCAGCAAAACGGTAGCATATACCTTTTTCGTATGCTCATCCGCCAGCTCGTTTACCATATCCATAGTGATCCGTTCTAAACGAAGTTCCTCCATCTGCTGCTTTTGCTCAGCGGTTCCGTTAAGAGCAAGTTCATATTCTTCTTTGCTCCAAAGATGAGAGGCATAATCCTGATTGCCGTTTTCGTCTTTATGAAGCCGTATGTATAAATTCTTTAAATCTACTTCATTCAAAGAATCGCTGGAAACATCAAAAGATTCTACAAATTTCTCCGCCAATTCCCATTCCTGCTGGGCGGTGATATCTTTCGGCGGGTAATAGATGATATCGTGGCTTTGTACGCTTCCGACTACCAATTCCCCGCTGCGATCCATCATAGCGCCTCTAGGTGTCGTCAATACTTGCTGCTTAAGCGTATATGCTTCCAGCTTAAGCGTATATTCTTCATTTTTGCGGATTTGTACATTGACAAGCTGAACAGCAAGGATGACAAATCCGGCGATGATCATCATTGTAAAGACTTTTAAACGCTGGTTGACGATTCTCTGCATATCACTTGGACGATTCAATAGAGCGCTGCTCCTTCTCATCTGGTCTAAATCTAACTTGCGAAAGGGATTTAAAGGCATGATTTCAACTCCTGGTCTTTATTATAATACATTTCTTAAAAAAATGCCTTTCTTTTTCAAAGTTTCTGTTTGCTGTTTGTAAATGCTTCACATTTTGATTATAATAGCATCAAAGAGGTGTTTCCAATGAAACGAGAAGAAACCAGAAGCATACAAGTTGGCGATCTACAGATCGGTCATCAAAAAAACGTTATCCTACAATCCATGTGCAATACGCAAACTAAGGATATCGACAAGACCATCGAGCAGATTCTTCACTTAGAAACCCTGGGCTGTCAGATCATTCGCATGGCAATCGCCGATGAGGAAGATGCAAAAGCCATCGCGCAGATCAAACGCAGTACTCATGTCCCATTGGTTGCGGATATTCACTATGATCATCGTCTCGCTATTCAATCGATCCATTACGGCATCGATAAGATCCGTCTGAATCCGGGAAATATCGGCAGTGCGGATAATGTACGTGCAGTCGTGCAAGCCTGCCGGGAACACAGCGTCCCGATCCGCATCGGAGTTAACAGTGGCTCTTTGGAAAAAGACATTCATGAAAAATACGGAAAACCGACCGCAGAAGGGATGATCGAAAGCGCCAAGCGGCATGTCGCCATATTAGAGCAGCAAGATTTCCGCGATATCTGCCTTTCGTTTAAGTCTTCCGATCCTTTGCTGTGCATAGAAGCTTACCGCCTCGCTTCTCAAACGTTCCCATACCCTCTCCATTTGGGTGTTACCGAAGCTGGCACGTATATCGGAAGTGCTGTGAAAAGCAGCATGGCATTAGGAACATTGCTGAATGAAGGGATCGGCGATACGATCCGCATCAGCGTCAATGGAGATCCGGCACTGGAAATACCGATCGTAAAACAGCTTTTGAAATGTTGTCATCTCATAGAAAATGTTCCGAACTTGATCGCATGTCCTACATGCGGACGCACGCAATGGAATATGGAACCGATCGTAAAAGAAATGGAAGATTTTCTGCAAACGATAGATGCGGATATCAATGTTGCCATCATGGGATGTGCTGTAAACGGTCCAGGAGAGGCAAAGCACGCGGATATTGCGATCGCCGGCGGGAACAAAGAAGGCCTGCTTATAAAAAAAGGCGTCGTGATAGAAAAAATACCGCAGGAACTTATCGTCCACCGATTAAAGGAAGAAATCATACGGATGACAAAACAAAGCTCATGAAAATTCTCATGAGCTTTTTTATATTAGGATCAATACTGTTTAAAATCTTTCAGGCAATAGATCGCCTTTCCCGGTCCCGTTATCCATTCGGCACCGTCTTTTGTGACAAGGACCTGATCTTCCATACGGAAAGCAAGATGCATGTTATCCGCACCATCGTTAGGATCAAACGGATATAATCCGTTCTCTACCGCAAATACCATCCCCTCCTCCATAAGAAGTTCATTTTCATCATAGATCATCGGATATTCAACGACATTAAGACCCACGCAATGACCGCTTGAATGAATGACATAATCGCCATATGGAGAATCTTTCAAAAACCGTTCGATAACGCGGTTTAATTCTCCAATCGATCTTCCCGGCTTCATAAATTCTTTCCCGGCCACAACACAGCCTCGCGAAATCTCTGCCATTTCCCGGATGTCCTTTGGAATCTCGTTGCCGAGATACATCATCCTCGTCAGATCCGAGGCATAGCCATCAATATGTCCGCTGATATCAACGAGCAGTACCTCTTCTGGCTGTATGACCCGATCCGTCGCATAAGCATTCAATGTCGAGTACTTTTGAATACCGCTCGTTACGGTAAGATAGGAAAACTTATCAACACCGGCAGCCGCCATTTTACTGGCAATGCTGCGGGAAACATCTTTTTCCGTCGTCTGTCCAGGGCGGACATCGCGAAACGTCTCTTCAATCGCCCTTTCCGTAATATAACAAACACTACGAATGCGGTCGATCTCCCATTTACTTTTGATCATGCGGGCTCTTTGATATGCCAAAGTCCCATCCGCAAAGGTAAACTCGGGATACTGTTTTGAAAACTCCTCGATCATCTGCAAAGACCAATAAAACTGAGAGCCTTCTCCCTTTTCCAAACCGATGACTTCGGTTTGTGGATAAATGGATGTAATCGCCTTATAGGTCGCTTCTATATGATTGCCAGCATCCAACGTTCCGATATTGCGCGATTTGGTTCCCGATACAAATATATTCGGGATCCAACTCGTAAATTTCACCGTACTTTTTTCCAATATGCGAAGTACGATAGCCGGTTCCCCCTCCAAAGGAACCAGAGCATATACCGGTCGAAATAAACTGGATGTATACCAAGAGCGATATCCCGTTGCATAATAGATGTTCTCCGGCGTCGTCAACAACAGCATATCGAGGTTCATGCGCTTCATCTCTTTTTGCAGCTTATGTACATGCAGTTCGTATTCTTTCTTCGGGAATGATTTGAACTGTTCATCAAATGTAAGAATCATGACCGTTCTCCCTTATGCGAAAATGCCAAGCAGACCACCGACAAGTCCGGCAATGAAAATCAACGCGATCACTTTCATGGAAGATATGTTTTTCTTCGTGATCATCCAATAGCATAACAATGTCAGCAACAGTGGCAGCATACCCGGAAGAATGACGTCAAACAGCTGCTCCTGCAAAATAAACGGTATTTCGCCTCCGACATCAAAGCTCAAGGCCGTTGACAGTGTTACAAAGTTTCCGACAAGACCTCCCAACACCATACATCCCATAACGGAAGCTCCCAGAATCAGCTTGTTGATCTTTCCACTTTCCAGCAGTGTAACGATGGCATCGCTTCCCTTTTCATAACCAAGCTTATAAGAGAACCAATATATAGACCACATGATACATGCTTCCATCACGATATAACCGATCGGTCCCATGATATTACCGCTTTGAGATATACCGATAAACAGCGTCAGCAATAACGGTGTGATCACACCACCGTCGATCGTATCACCGATACCTGCCAAAGGTCCCATCAAACTGGATTTGATAGAAGTGATCATATCATCGCTGATTTCTTCGCCGCCCTGTGCTTTCTTTTCTTCCAGCGCAGCGGTTAAACCGATGATGCATGCACCCCATTGCGGCTCCGTATTAAAGAAATTCATATGAAGTTTCATTCGTTCAGCACGCTTCTGCGGATCGTTTGGATACAGTTTTTCGATAACCGGCAGCATAGCGTGACAAAATCCCGTACCCTGCATTCTTTCATAGTTATAATTTGCCTGATTGAACATGATCCAACGGAACCATGATCTCTTGATCGTTTTCTTATCGAGCAAGGCATATGCCGCTTGTTCCTGACTGATCATGTCACTTCCCACAGAAGAGAACAGTCCGCCTTCCTCATCCTTGTTTTTCAACTGCATATAGATGATCGTTAAAACCAAAGATAAGAATCCGGTTGCGATCATATCCAAATGGAAATACTGCACCAGCATAAATCCGAGGAAGAACATCGGAATGGACTCGCCCTTAAAGATGGATTTTAACGTCAGCGCAATACCGACTGCCGGCAGCATGCCGCCGATCGTAGACAATACGCCTACAACGTTATCTCCTAAGAAATTCAAAACATCACTGATATAGGCTACTCCGTAATATACGATCACAAAGCAGGCGATAAAGCTTACGACAAACAGAAACAGCTGCGGCATCACAACATCTGCGATCCAGAATTTTTTCGTATCCCCTTGTGCAGCATATTTTTCTGCCATCCGCACATTCCCGATATTTACCGTCAGCTTCGTTACCCAGATAACGGTTCCCAGCAATCCTACCGGAACAGCAAGAGACATCGCCGTATTGACATCCACGCCTCCGGAAATTACAAACGCCGTTCCAACGACACCGGCTAATGCAATATCTCCCGGCACAGCTCCACCGGCTCCGATAAATCCCAAATACAAGATATTGATCTGCGCACCGACGATCGCTCCTTGTGTCGGATCTCCTAAAATAATACCGGATAAGAACCCTAATACAAGCGGTCTCATCAACGTCCACCAGCCAACCCCCAGCCCCCAGGTGCTGTTCCCTAAGTAATACAGCAAAGCTAATAATATTCCCTGTAGTAATGTCATTTTTCATTTCCTCCATCATAGTAAATCTTTGACGTCTACTTCACGATCGTTAGGAACCAGCTGATATATAATTGCGATCCCCTTCTCTATAATGCGCTTAAAAGACGCCACTTCATCATCACTCGCAGAAACATTTCGGTTGAAGCGTTTCCTCTTCTCCGTTGCTCCCATACCGCCAAGGATCACTTTTGATATGCGCAATCCTTTCTCGATCATCATTTCTATCACTTCCGGAACCTTTACTAAAACCATGATGTTCTCACCTTTCAGCGGTTCATCCAGCAAAAACTCGGCAGCATCCATCTGATTCATCAAGATCACTTCCACACCAGCGGGTGCCGCTGCCTTATAGATCCTCAACATAAGCTGATTTTTAGACAGTTCGTCATCGATAATCAGAATCTTATTAATGGGATATACCTTGATCCATGCCGTTACCACCTGTCCATGGATCAGACGATCATCAATTCTTGTAATCAATACATTCTTCATGCTGCTCACCTCCTTTTTCGTTCGCTTCGTTTTTGCCGATGATTTCAGAACAATCGATAATTCCGGATCTTCCCTGTTCTAAGATCTCATGGATATCGGAACCTTGCAGTTCGTTCCTTCGAATCAGTATTTCCAAAAGAATGCTCAAATTCACTCCCGTTATATGCTGAAACTCATATTCTTCACTCATACTCATGATGATATTGAACGGTGTCCCGAAAAAGATATCGGTCAATACGATCACCTGCTCACCAGACGCTGTCAACGCAGCCATCGCCTTTCGAATATCCTCTGTCAGCTTTTCCAGACTGCACCCCAGATCGACACCGAAGGTCACCACATCTTCCTGCCTGCCTACGATCATCTCTGCCGTTGCCAATAAGGCACTGCTTAAATTCCCATGCGTTACGATCATTAATTTACTCATATCTTTGTTTCCACTCCTCTGCTACATGCTTCTCAAACTTCGTTATGATATTGGACGGGCAGTTTTCCAGCAAATAGATCAATTTTGAAGAAAACAGCATATAGTCCCAGTTATTCATCAGAAATTCTATGCATGCGATCGCTCCTTTTTCATCTAACAATATGAGACAGCTGTTACCAGCTTCCCTTTGAAATACATATTCATAGCGGATATTGCTGCCGCCTTCTATTTCCATCATGACGTCATCCGTTTGTGACAGACTTCCCCGCCGGTCCATCGCTTCTACATGTACGCTGATATCATGAAGGTCATTTAAAATCCGCACCAATTCCAAATAATAATTTTTCTTATCCGATATGATCTTGGTGATCATCGCATCGATCAGATCATATTCATGTTCTCCTAATATCGGCTGTATTGCGACGCATGTATCTGCCATGTCATCGGTCATGATCGTTGATAATATCAAGTCATAACGCCCTTTTACATCATCGCTGTAATGATCCATAAACGTGATATGCAGATTATGGAAGCGTTTATGCAGCTGCACTTTAAACAGATTTCGCAAACTGTTCTTTTCATCAAACAAAACAGCGGTTTCGATCGTACTTTCATAATCGATCAATTCACTTTGTATATATACCATGAGATAACTGATCTCATCGTCGTTAATGAGAGCCAGACCATGCTTCTGACAAAGGATCCAACAAATGATGCGGCATACTTTTTCCATCGCCCGATATTCGGTTCTCATCTTATCAAGGATCGGATTTTTAAACTTCTGATTGCTGGCGACACGTGACAGCATGAAAAATATATGCTGCCGTATGCTCAAGCAAAACGCTTCTTTGCTGCGCAGGCTCAAACCGGTAATAGCGGAAAAAGCATCGATGAAATCATCGGTAAATTTCTCAGAGACTTCCTCCAAATTGACATTGCTGGCAGCATTCAGATTTACACTGGACAGCAGCCAGTTCAAAAACGACATTTCTTCAATGGTCAATGCACTGTCCAACGTATCTTTCATAAATCCGAGCACCTTATGAAACACTTCCGATTCGGCAAATAAAGCGACACGGTCATTGCGGGATTCATTGATCATTCCGAACCGTTCGATGCGATACAGCTGAATCAGTATGCCCAAACGCAGCCATTGCTGTTCTTGTAAGCTTAGCTTTTGATCTATCACACCGTCATTGTGGATCCCTTTCAAGATCTCATTGATGACATCCAGATATTTCTTTTTAAACAGTTCTTCGATCTCTCGTTGTACAAATTCGGAAACGATGACATCGCCGTTTATGATCTCATCGATCCCATAATGCCGTATAAATGCGTGGAGTTCATTCAGCAAAGCTCTTCGTATCTGAATTTCATTTCCCTGAACGAAAGTACCGCTGCTGTTTTTTATCATAGAAAGCTGATAGTTTCGCAAATCTTCTTCTAAACTTAACACATCGGTATGGATAGAAGACTTGCTTATAAAATATTCCTCGGAAAGACTTGCGATGGAAAATAGCTCCGGTGCCCGCAGCAACACGTTTAACAACAGATCCTGTTTCCGCTCCACCACCTTTGCAAACGGTTCCCTGCCTATATCAGAATTGCTCAAACGATCTAAAAATACACCGAGTTTCACACGGTTTTCCGCATCGATATCCAATATGATGCCCGTTCCGGCTTTTTTTACAATTTCCGCCTGATAGTCCATAAGCAGCTCGTTCAATTCTTCAATATCTCTTCGTATGGACTTTTCCGAGATATGAAAACGGTCGGCATATACCTTTACCGGTACAAATGAAGAGTTATCTAGCATATGGATCAATAATTCCCTTTGTCGTTTTTTCAATTGATTCCCATCCTTTTCTTTGTACGCTCACATTATAGCATTGCATATTCTGCGTTAAAATTCTTAATCATGTCCATAATATTGTGGACATGATCGGCAGATACATAAATGAATTTTCTAAAAATCATACCATTCAGACATAAAAAAAAAGACAGAATCACACATAAGGTGTCTGTCTCATAACGAAGGTACGATTCCTTCTTGATTTCGGATCTTATCGAATACTTGAGGATCAAACCGTTGATTTCGCAACATTTCGATTTCAAAACGATACGGAGGATACCCGTCTACATACGGTGTCTCCAATATTTTTATCGCATCATGCACACGCGGATTATGAACAACAGCAGACAATGCATCAAATCCTATCTCGCCAAATCCAATGTTGGCATGACGGTCTTTATGGGCACCTAGCACATTTTTAGAATCGTTGATATGCATGACCGCTAAACGATCCAGACCGATGATATGGTCGAATGCATCCAAAATTTCATCAAAGCAAGTGATATCGTAACCAGCATCGTGTATATGGCACGTATCTAAACATACCTTGATATTCTCCGGATGATCCACATGATCGATCAAATAGCGAATCTCTTCAAATGAAGAGCCTACTTCGCTTCCCTTGCCGGCCATGGTCTCCAAAGCGATTTGTACATTTCCGATATGTTCCATAGCCAGATTCAAACCCTCGGTAATCTTCTGCAGACCTGCCGGAATGCCTGCCTTGACATGACTTCCCGGATGCAGCACCAAATAGGTAGCATGAATGCCTTTCACACGTTCAATTTCCTGCTTTAGAAAGTCAACACCGAGCTGAAATGTATCGGCATTAACCGAATTTGCCAAATTAATAATGTACGGTGCATGAACGACCATAGAGCTTTCCTCGATCCCATGCTCTTTCATCAATGAAAGCGCCTCTTCTACCTTGAGCTGCGAGATCGGTTTGCGAAATGTGTTTTGCGGTGCTCCCGTATACAGCATCAATGCAGTCGCTTGATAAGATATGGCTTCCTTTACCGCTCCCAATACGAAATCAGGTGCTGACATGGAAACATGACATCCTATTTTCATCAATATCCCCTCTTTTCCCGAACGCTTGCTTTCGCCCGTTCTTTTTTCTGCTTATTTATCTCCGTGCGAATCAATTCTCTTTTCTTTTTTCGCTTTAATTTCTCAATCTCTTTATTTCGTTTTACCTTATACCCAGGTTTTACTTTCTTTTTTTTCTTAGAAACGATCTTCGCAATCTCCTTTTCTAAAGGATCTTCCTTTTTCGTCTTTTTAACAAATAATCCCGGAAGTTCTGCCCATTCATCATTACGCAGTGTTCGATGATGAAATCCGATCCCTTTAGTCATCAGTGAACGAATGGATGCTTCATCCTGTTTTTGATACAGCGCATAACAGATCCCGTCTTTTCCTGCTCTGCCCGTACGTCCGCTACGGTGGATATAAAAATCGAGTTCCTTAGGAAATCCTAACGAGATCACATGGGTAACTCCCTCTATATCAATGCCCCGTGCTGCGATATCCGTAGCAACCACATATGATTTGTGCAGCTGCTGAAGTTCCTTCATCGCTTTCTGACGGGCACGCGGTGTCAAATCGCCATGCAGTTCAATGACCGCATATCCGCTATCCCGCATCCGTTGTGCGGCAGAAGCCGCTTCTGTACGAGTATTCGCGAAGATCAAACAAATATACGGCTGGATAAGCGGAATGATCTTCATCAGCACATCTTCATAAGCATGCTGCCGGCATGGAACGAGCACATGTTCGATATGCGGATGAAAGTCACTGTTTTCTTCAATCTTCACGATATGCGGTGCATGCATATATTTTTTCAAAAACAACTGCAGCTGCTGAGGGATCGTCGCAGAAAAACTCATCATCTGCAAATGACGGTTCATCTTTCCGGCAATCGCATCCACATCGTCAAGGAATCCAAGCTCCATCGTCATATCTGCCTCATCTACCACGAATATTCCAGCACGTTCCACCCGTAAAGTCTTTTCCTTCAAAAACAGATCGCGTATCCTCCCCGGTGTGCCGATCACAATATGCGGCTGTACTTTCAACATCTCACTCATGCGGCTTCTTTCCATGCCGCCGATGATCAGACGGATGCGCAAGGCAGGAAAAACTTCCGCCATTTTTAAAGAGCGCTGATAGATCTGCGTAGCCAATTCTCTGGTAGGTGCCGTTATCACGGCTTGTACCTGATCTTTTGACGGATCTGCCTTTTCCAAGATAGGGATCAAAAATGCATGTGTCTTCCCGGTACCCGTATCAGAAATACCTATGATATCGTTTCCCTTTAATGCAAAGGGCAATACTTCCTTTTGAATAGGCGTAGGCGAAACAAAGCCTTCTGCCTGCAAAAAGCGTCTTGTCTCGTCACGAAAAACATAATCGCTGAATTTATTCATAATACCTCCTATGTAGGCAAAAATTCTCTATGTTATTATACATGAATTTATTTTTATTGCCAAACAGAAGAAAAGATGATCAAGCGATCATCTCTTCTCAGTTTAAACGAATGAATACAGGTCCTGATCCGACGTAAGCGGAAGCAACTGTCGTAGTTCCCTTCCAACCACCGTGAACAGCCTGACCGTTTCCGATATAAACAGCAACGTGCGCCGTTCCGACACCGCCATCTGCATAATAGATGATATCTCCCGGCAAAGCATCGGCTGCCGAAACAACAGTTCCCAATGACAGATATCCGGCCGGAGATCCATGATAATGAATACCGACAGCTGCCAATGCCTTAGTAACCAAAGACGTACAATCCTGCGCCACTCCCAGCTGTGCCATCGCCGCGTCCGCTACCGTATTGCCGCCGCTGTAAGCAGGTACTTGAGTCCCTGCCATCTTGCGCGCATGTTCTTCAGCCAGCTCCGCAGCTGTCTTTTCTTTTTCTTTTACGATGATCGTAGCACTGGCACTGGATTCGTTTCCGTTCTTATCCACCGCCTTCACCGTTATCACATATTCCCCCGGTGTTGTCGTATCTATACTGCCCTCTATCTCATAATAGCTCTGCGCTGTTTCTTCGCTTTTTCTTGCGATCGCTCCGTCTACCGGGTCACTCACACTCTCAACAAGGGATGATACATCGTATTCTTCATTGAATGACAGCGTTACCCTTTCCGATGCCAATGTGATTTTCGGTGCTTGTGTATCCTGCACCTTGACTACTTTTGTGAATTCTCTTTCCTGTCCATCCATGCTCACTTTGAATGTCAGGGTCTGTTCTCCTACCTTTGTAACATCCAATACAGGCAGCGTTACATCTCCTGTGCTTGATGCTATCAAGGTAGTTAAATCGAAATCCGTATCACCATATTCGATGACGGACAGCTGTTCCACACCATCCGCAGTACGTGCATTTTCTACAAACTGAATATTCAAACTTTCAAACACGCTGCGATCGTATACATATTCGTTAAACCGATAACTTCCGAATGCTACCGCAGATACGGAAGCACATACTGTTAAAACTCCTTTTTTCGTCATTAAGAACGTTAAAAAATTATTCATTTTCTCACGTCTCCTTTCCTCCATAAGTGCTTAACAGTTCCCTATGTTAACATGATTATTCCAAAAACAAAACCCTATACATACTTTTTTTCTCGTTTTCAACGGGAATCGTATAATACCTCGTTTTCGTATCCTGCATATATAAATTTTGTAGAAATGGCACATTCCCCTATAATTAAAGGACCTGTCGCATATTTCACCCTATCGTATGATAGCGCCTACAAAACTTAACCGCAGAATTATGTTAAATTATGTGATGCTGGAAGAATTTTCAAAAAAAAGAATGCTTTGTGCATTCTTCATTCTTAATATCTTGAAACTGCGGTAATCGTTCCATAGCCGCTCATACCGGTAATACGTACGCCCAAACTAGGATTTAACGCATGGACGATCTGACCGCCGCCGACATAGATAGCGACATGAGATCCGCCATTATATACAACGACATCCCCCGGCTGCATATCAGCGGAAGCTACCGGCGTTCCGCCTGCCCCCTGAGCGCCTGCTGTTCTCGGTAAGGATACTCCAGCCTGCCCAAATACATATTGAACAAAACCGGAACAATCAAAACCGGTCTCCGGAGAATTGCCGCCATATGCATAAGGTGCTCCGTTATAACTCGTCGCAATACTTACCACACCGCCGGCAATAACACTTGGATCCGGTGCGGTATAACCGCTGCCCAAACGTTCCTTTTCCAGCTCCGCGGCTGTCTTTTCTTTTTCTTTTACGATGATCGTCGCACTGGCACTGGATTCGTTTCCGTTCTTATCCACTGCCTTCACCGTTATCACATATTCTCCCGGTGTTGTCGTATCCACACTGCCTTCTATCTCATAATAGCTTTGCGTTGTTTCTTCGCTCTTTCTTGCGATCGCTCCGTCTACCGGATCGCTCACGCTCTCCACAAGAGATGATACATCGTATTCTTCATTGAATGCCAGCGTCACTCTTTCCGATGTCAATGTGATCTTCGGTGCTTGTGTATCCTGCACCTTGACTACTTTTGTGAATTCTCTTTCCTGTCCATCCATACTCACTTTAAATGTCAGGGTCTGTTCTCCTACCTTTGTAACATCCAATACAGGCAGCGTTACATCTCCTGTGCTTGATGCTATCAAGGTAGTCAGATCAAAATCGGCATTTCCATACTCGATCGTAGGTGTTCCTTCGCTAAATTGAATATCCAGTCTCTCATATGCAGTGCGCTCCTGCACGAAATCGTTAAATTGATAACTTCCGAATGTAACTGTTGATACGGAAGCAAATACTGTCATGATTCCTTTTTTCGTCATTAAGAACGTTAAAAAATTATCCATTTTTTCACGTCTCCTTCCCAAAATAAGTTGCTCATACGAAGTTATGATAGCACGATTTCATGGAAATGGAAACCATATCTTCAAAATTTTTCCAAAAGCACATGCGTGTTTTCCGATGAAATTTCATCAAAATTGCGTTATAATAGCGATGAGGTAATCGTATGGAAATTATAAAAGTCACCCCCCGAGGCTACTGTCAAGGAGTCGTACGGGCTATCACCATCGCTAAAGAAACGGCAGCGGCTTATCCGAATCAAAACATCTATATCCTTGGTATGCTCGTGCACAATCAATATGTGATGAAGGCATTAGAAGCCCTACGTATCCAGTCGGTCGATGATAAGCGCAAAAAACGGATCGATCTTTTGGACGATATAGAAGAAGGTGTCGTCATCTTCACAGCACATGGCATAAGTGAAGATGTGATGCGAAAAGCGGAAAAAAAAGGACTGATCTGCGTTGATGCCAGCTGTCCGAATGTAAAAAGAACTCAAGAGATCGTCAAAGAATACTTACGTCAAGGCTATGAGGTTCTTTATATCGGAAAAAAGCATCATCCGGAAGCAGAGGCCGTATGCAGTACGGATCCTCGGCATATCCATTTGATATCTTCTGCAAACGATATTCCTGCTTTCCATAGCAAACCCGTATTCGTCACGAATCAGACAACGATGTCCATATTTGATATAGAACACTTATTTCATATCATACGCCAGCAGTTCCCCAGCGCTATCTTCAGTGAAGAAATCTGCAATGCAACCAGAGTACGGCAGGAAGCGATCGCTTCTTTGGAACATAAAAATATCGACTGTCTGTTTGTTGTCGGCGATCGACATTCCAACAACTCCCTGCGGTTAGCACAGATCGCCGAGGAAAAGCATATCCCACATGTATTTTTGATCGACAGCGTACAAGATATACATATAGGAGAAATCAAGGATCTTCAGCGTATCGCCGTAACGTCCGGAGCTTCTACCCCCACGTACCTGACCAATCAGGTCATCGCTTTTCTGGAAGCGTTTGCTATTGATAAAGCAGCAGAAAAACCATCAGTGAACATAGCTGAGATTTTATAGCGGATCTTCCTAAAACAGCATGAATCCTACTAGTTTACAATGCAATTATTATAAAATGGAAATATAGTATATCGTATGCAAAAAAGATGGATCTACTCATGTTCATAGTCCATCTTTTCTGTTTTTTCTAAAAGCTTTTCCTTATAATATAAGAATTTTTTATAATGATCATGTGACGGTGACAGCTGATCAAGGATTTCTTCCGTCTTATGCCGTTCATACATACAGTACGCTAAGAAATCAGCAGAATCTTGATTTTTTCCGAATAATAATTCATCTTCTGTCAGAACATCTCCTGTTCTCGCAGAAAATTTCAAAATGTGATAGAAATGTCCATCCTGTATGACTTGATCTCGCATCAGAAGAAACCGATGTGCACTGATCCACGAGCGCATCTCTCTGACATCGGTATTTGGCTGAACGATAATCTCCTGACAATCATAAAGACGATCGATGCCGTTCTCCAAAATGTTTCGGATGGTCTCAAAGCCCATACCTGCTATTACAATACAATCCGCATCAGAAGGTACTTGCTGTAATCCGTCAGAAAGTATTGTGGAAATGGTTCCACAACAATTTGCCTGAGTTATCGCCTCTTCGGCTCTTTGCAGCGGCCGAGGATTGATATCGCATGCATACGCTTTCGATATTACACCTTGCTGTATGAGAGAAATGGGCAACAGCCCATGATCGCAGCCGATATCCGCTAAAATACTGTTCTTTGATACCATGCCGGCAATACATGCCAAGCGTTTGCTTAACTTCATCAAGGCTTGTCTACGAAATCCTTCAGTCGTTTTGATCTCGTTGGATGTTTTAGTTTCCGCAGTGCCTTAGCTTCTATCTGACGAATGCGCTCCCTTGTGACATTAAATTCTTTTCCTACTTCTTCCAACGTACGGGTTCTTCCATCATATAATCCAAAGCGCAGACGCAAAACCTTTTCTTCACGTTCTGTCAATCCTTGAAGGACCATATTGATCTCATCTTTTAACAGCTGGTTATTCGCATATTCATCCGGAGACAGCGCTTCTTTATCCTCAATAAAGTCTCCCAGATGGGAATCATCCTCTTCCCCGATCGGTGTTTCCAGAGAAACCGGTTCCAACGCGATCTTTTGAATTTCACGCACTTTTTCCGGTGTGATATTCTCCATTTTCTCGGCGATTTCCTCAGCCGTAGGATCTCTTCCCAGATCCTGAACGAGCTGTCGCTGGATCCGTGTCAATTTATTGATCGTCTCCACCATATGTACAGGAATACGAATGGTACGCGCCTGATCTGCGATCGCTCTTGTGATCGCCTGACGGATCCACCAGGTCGCATAAGTACTGAATTTGAATCCCTTGGTGTAATCAAACTTTTCAACAGCCTTTACCAACCCCATATTACCTTCCTGAATGAGATCCAAAAACAGCATTCCGCGTCCTACATATTTTTTAGCTATCGAAACCACAAGACGAAGATTGGCAGCGATCAGCTTCCGCTTTGCGACTTCATCTCCCTCTTGTATCCGCCTTGCTATTTCCGGTTCATCGTTAGGATCCAATAGATCCACACGTCCGATCTCTTTCAGATACATCTTTACCGGATCATTGATCTTCGTATGAGAGGAATTGGCAAAACTCTGTTCCAACATTTCGATATCGCTCGCCAGATGATTTGCCTGTATTTCTTCATCATCTTCTTCATCATCGATAAAATCAACATCATCCTCATCATCTAAGGCAGTATCTTCTGTAATATCGACATCGTCATCGTTTTTTAAAACGATACCGTTATCATGGAACCACTTCAGAAAATCCTCCGTATCCTTATCATCCATATCCAGATGCTCAACCGCATCCATGGCATCCTTCTCATAGAGAACCTTATTGATATGATAGGATTCCTGTAATTCCGCCTTAATGTCATCCAGCGTCTTATACTCCTGTAAAAGAGCCTCATTTTTTGCCGTTTTTTCCTTTTTCATTAAAACATTCCTCCCTTTTCGATCATCGCTTTACGTTCCTTTACCCATGCTGTTCGATTATCAGCAAGACGAGCTTTTTCCATAGGATCGGCTGTCTTTTCTATCTCTTTGTTCAGCATTGCAATCTTATCATCCAGCAAGCAAGCTTTTATCTTCGAGATAGCTCCCTTCAAAACATTTATGCGGACATCTTCTTTGCCCAATTCCCAGCTTGCAATGTCCAACAGCAGCGCCTTTACTTTTTCTTCTTTTACGATATCCAATAGATCGGCAATCTCGATCCGATCGTGTGTGCGATAATAATCAATGATATACATCGCCAATTTATTACATTCCTCATCTTGGAGAAACCCAAGTTCTTCCTTAAACATATTGCTGGCAGAAATACCGTTGAGCATCTGCGATAAAATCTCCCATTCCGCAAGCAGTTTTCCTTCTTTCGGATATGTAAGAAACGCTCTTTTTCGATAGCTTTCCTTTTCTTTGGGAACTGCCTTCTTTGAAGGAAGCTGTTGCATATCAAAGCCGGTCAGCTGCTTCAGTTTCATAAAGAAAGCCGTTTTTTCAAAATCGGTAGCCAACTGATCAATATAAGAAGCCATCTCTACAGCAAATTCTTTTTTCTGCGTATAATTATCAAGATTGTATGTTTCCACCAGATATTCAAACAGAAAATCAATCCACGATATTGTCCTCTCAGCCGTCTTTATCAGTTCTTCTTTTCCGTATACATCGATGATCTCATCCGGATCCAAGCCATAGCGATTATCGACGATATCGAAGGAAAGATGTTGTTCCAAAGCTAATTTTCCAAATTTATATGTAGCGTTCTTACCTGCCTTGTCCCCGTCGTAACAAACGACGACAGGCACACTCAGGCGTTTCAAAAGCATGATCTGTTCTTTGGTACACGCCGTCCCCAACGTCGCCATACAGTTTTTCATCCCTGCTTTTTCAAAAGCCAGCACATCCATCGCACCTTCTACGACATAAACGCGATGACTCTTCTTTGCCTCCGGCTTCGCCCGGTGGTAATTAAAGACGATATTCCCTTTAACATAAATATCAGTATCCTGCGTATTGATGTATTTCGCCTCATCGCTCTCCTGAATACGCCGTGCCGAAAATCCTATCGGATTCCCTTGATCGTCATGGATCGGGATCATGATGCGATTCGAGAAGATATCGCGCATGCCCAAAGCGGTGATCCGGGCGATCCCGGCAGAAACAATATCCTCGTCCTTATGTTTTTTAGCATGAAGATATTTGTATATCTCATCATTGGGGGGGTTGTACCCCAATTCAAAACGCCGCATGATATCCTCATTCAATCCGCGTTTTGTCAAATACTCCCGGACGTGATTAGCTTGTACGCTTTGTAAGGAATAATGCGTAAAATCAATCGTATCCCGACACACCTTATATAAGGCAGCCTTATGCGGATCCACCGGACGCTGCGGACGCTCAAGCGGAATCTCCAAATGCAGTCCGGCATATTCCGCTACTTTATAGACCGCTTCGACAAAAGCGATCTGTTCATATTTCTGAACAAACGTAAATACATTTCCGCCGGTACCGCATACAAAGCACTTGAATATCTGCTTATCGGCAGAAACGGACATACTCGGATCATGATCATCATGAAAAGGACAAGTACACCAATAGCTCTTGCCTTTTTTTGTTAAAGGGATGTAACGGGAAACAACTTCAACGATATCGGCTTTGGCTCGTATATCGTTGATCTGCTGTTCACTTAAACGTGCCAAACGATCACCTCAGTTAAAATTTAATTTTTTCTTCAATATAGGAAACCAAATCATCGATGCGAACACGTTCCTGTTTCATCGTATCACGATCACGGACTGTTACACATTGATCTTCTGCCGTTTCAAAATCCACAGTAACACAGAACGGCGTACCGATCGCATCCTGACGGCGGTATCGCTTACCGATGCTACCGGCATCATCAAATTCACAGGCACACGTAGGAGCCAGTTTATGGAAGATATCCATCGCCTGTTCGTTCAGTTTCTTGGATAACGGCATGATGCATGCTTTGACCGGTGCCAAAAACGGATGCAGATGCAATACGACACGAGTATCGTTTTCCAGCTGTTCTTCTTCATAGGCATCACACATAAAGGTCAAAAACAAACGCTCTACTCCGACTGCCGGTTCAATACAGTACGGCAGATACTTGCGATTTTCTTCCTGATCGAAATATTCCATATTCTGCTTTGATGCATTCTGATGACATGTCAAATCGAAATCCGTACGATCGGCGATCCCCCATAACTCACCCCAACCGAATGAGAAATGATATTCGATATCACTCGTGCCGGTCGAATAGTGGGACAATTCTTCCTTTGAATGCTCACGGATACGCAGATGTTCGCTCTTCACACCTAGATCCGTCAAAAAGTTCATACAGAATTCCTTATAATATTCATACCATTTCTTATCTTCACCGGGTTTGGTAAAAAACTCCAGTTCCATCTGTTCAAATTCTCTCGTACGGAAGATAAAGTTCCCCGGTGTGATCTCGTTTCGAAAGCTTTTTCCTACTTGACCGATACCAAAAGGAAGCTTACGGCGCGTCGTACGCTGCACATTCTTAAAATTCACAAACATTCCCTGTGCGGTTTCCGGACGAAGATAGATCGCATTTTTAGCTTCTTCCACAACGCCCTGAAAGGTCTTGAACATAAGATTGAATTGGCGGATATCGGTAAAATCGTGACTTCCGCAATCCGGACAGGCAATCTTATGCTCGCGAATATACGTCATCATTTCCTCGTTGGACCATCCACCGGGATTCACAGCTCCCTGTGCGTCATCTTCAATCAGCTTGTCCGCACGATGTCTCGTTTTACAGTTTTTACAATCCATCAAAGGATCGGAAAAACCGCCGACATGACCGCTGGCTACCCATACCTGCGGATTCATCAGGATCGCCGATTGAATACCGACATTATAAGGACTTTCCTGAATGAATCTCTTCCACCATGCCTGCTTGATATTATTTTTGAGTTCCACACCGAGCGGACCGAAGTCCCAAGTGTTAGACAACCCGCCGTAGATCTCCGATCCCTGATATACAAACCCGCTGTTCTTGGCATGCGTAACAACGGTCTCAAATAATTTCTCGTCCATAACAAGCCCCTTTCAAAAAAAATGCACCCTTTCTGGTGAATCATATAAATCTGAATAGATACAAGAATACACTATAATATATACACTTTTTTACCCTTGATGTCAATGAAATTCCCTTACTTTCCTTATATATAAAGAAATGTAAAAGAAAAACCGGCTTACCGGTCTGTCAGCTATTTCTGAAATCCATCGTTTCAATGTTTCTTAAAAAGCGCATGCTTTTTAAATGAATCCCGCTATATTGCTCAAAAAAGGAAAAAAGTCCGTCAAAATGATGAAACGACCATTCCGCATACTGCTCCATCACATCGTAATGGGCATCGTCAGCGAGCACCAAAAGACGAAAGCACTTTAAATCCTCTCTTGTTTCCTTACGCATTTCCTGCCGATAGCAATCGGCGCATACAAAACCGCCGTCTGCGGCGGAAAACGAACAAATACGTTCAACAGAACCGCAATGCACACATCTTTCCACGACCGGTTTCATTCCCTGAAGAGCCAGGATATAAGCCAGAAACATGGCGGCAGGAGCATATGGTTTAGCTGTCTGATCAAGACGCTTAAAAGTCAAAAGCAGTTTTTCATAAACTTCCTTCTCCATATCGCTGCAAAAGGATAAAAGCATATCGCAAAGAACGGAAGCAATGCTTTGTTTGATCAAATCTTCACGGATATGACGAAAACTTTCCAGCTTATCCGCTGTCCGCATACCATGGATCGTCTGTCCTTCTTTATAATCCAGATAAAACCTCACATGCATGAAACGCTGAGAAACAGCGGCATTTTTGCTGGCGATTTTCCGTATTCCTTTCGCAACGACACTGATCATTCCATCTTCGAACGTGAGCACTCGAAGGATCGCATCATATTCCCGATAATCCTTAACTTCCAAGATGATGCCATCTACTGTCTTATTCATCTTTTTTCAGCTCCGAATAACCGAACTGCTGGAGCTTGTTAGAGCGATTCCGCCAATTATTTTCTACCCGAACAAATAGCTCCAGATTCACTTTCTTATGCAATAAAGCCTTTAATTCTTTTTGGGCGCTCAACCGTATGGAACGAATCATATCCCCTTGTTTCCCTATCAAGATCCCCTTTTGCGAAGAGCGTTCCACAATGATCAACGCTTGAATATCACATGCCGTCTCCGTTTCTTCTTTTCTTTCGATGACGACCGCTACCGAGTGCGGCACTTCTTCCTCTGTCTTATACAAGACCTTTTCTCGGATAAGCTCCGCTATGCGAAACGATTCCCCGTGGTCGCTGATCATATCGTCCGGATAATATTTCGGTCCTTCTTTTAAATAGGTTTTGGTCGTTTGCAACAGCGAATCGACATTATCGTGATGCAAAGCCGATATAGGGAAGATCTCACAGAAATCATAGCGTTCTCCCCACTCTATAAGCTTTTCCATACACTCCTGTTTCGCAAGAAGATCCACTTTATTCAAAATGAGAAAACACGGTAACTCCGAAGCTTTGATCCTTTCCAGCAAAAACGCATCCCCGCTTCCGAACTCTTGGGTGATATCGCTGATCCAATAGATCACATCCGCTTCCGAAAGAGCGGAATAGGCGCTCTTGTTCAATGTTTTTCCGAGTTCATGCTTCGGTTTGTGGATCCCCGGTGTATCGATGAAAACATATTGTACGTCCGCCAATGTCAAAATACCGCAAATATTATTTCTGGTCGTCTGTGCCTTCGGAGATGTGATCGCTATCTTTTCTTTTAAAATTGCATTCAGCAATGTACTCTTACCGGCATTGGGACGTCCGATAATACTAATAAAACCAGATTTATAACTCATAAAAGATCCTTTCCGGAAAACGACAACGGCATAAGTTCACGAATCGTCGTCATTTTCTGCATACTTCCGTTCGAGAGGTAAATAGGCGTATCCTCTTCTATCAATTCTACCATCACCTGACGGCACGCTCCGCATGGCATAACCAAATGCGGATGATCACATACGATCGCCATCTGCAGGATATCCTGCTTTCGATATCCCAAAGAATACGCAGCAAACAGCGCACTGCGTTCCGCACAATTGGTCAGTCCGTAACTCGCATTTTCAACATTGGCACCTGTGACAAACGTATGATCCTTCATCTCAATACAAGCTCCTACGCAAAAGCGAGAATATGGCGCATAAGCGTTTTGCGCAGCCTTCCACGCTTCTTTCAGCAGTTTCTCCTGAGCTACCATAGCAGTTTCCCTCCAAATATGAGGATGCCGATCACCGCTGCCATAAGAGATACTAACAATACCGCTGCCGCAGCATAATCCTTGATGATCTTAGCAGTCGGATGATATTGCAAAGAGATCATATCCACGATATGCTCGATGGCACTGTTGATATATTCCGCAGCAATGACCAAAAAAATGGCCGCTGTTACAAAGCACCACTCCCACCACGTCAGCGAAAACAGAAGACCCGCCGCAACCGTCATACCTCCAAGAAAAAACTGTATGCGGATACTTCTGTCATGACAAAGACCATGCAGCAACCCGGCTGCCGCATAAGTAAATTTACGCGTTCTTTTTTTTCGGTACGATCTCATCTAATATCACATCCTGCAGCAAAAACATCTTCGCTTCCTCTTCTTTTGTCATATGATCATATCCCAACAGATGCAAAAGCCCATGCACAAACAGAAAGCACACCTCTCTTCGCTTACTATGTCCATATTCCTCCGCCTGTTGACGAACAGCTTCCACATTGATAAAAATATCGCCCAGCTGTGCATCTTCTTCCATCATTTCATAGTCTTCCTTTTTATCCTGCAACGCAAAACTGATCACATCGGTGGGACGGTCGATATTACGATAATACCGATTGATCTCCTGTATCTCCTCAGGCGATACGAAAATCACCGATGCGCACAGTTCCTCTTCTATATGCAAAACTGCCGCTGCGCGATCCGCAATCGTTAAAAAATCCGTTTTATAACGCTGCCACACCTTTTGTGAAGAACGATTGATAACGACAAGTTCCATAGTGCACCTCTCATCTTTCGTTTCTATTATACCATCAAATAAAAAGAGGAACCAGCCCATATACGCGAAGCTGTACATTTTCCCGCCACTGTATAAAAATCCGCCTATTCACCGGCTTTTTTCTAAATATTACCTATACGATAAATAAAAATTCTGTTAAAATATAATTGTTTCAATATGTCTAGGAGGATAGAATATGTTACCTACAGCAGATATTGGCTGGGATTTCATTATAGGAGGCCTTGCATTATTTCTGTTCGGCATTCAATTCATGGGAGATGGATTGAAAAGTATCGCCGGAAGCAAATTGCGCGATTATATTGATAAGTATACAAATAAACCGTGGAAAGGAATTTTGGTCGGATCAATCATCACCGTATTCATCCAATCCAGCAGCGCTACTTCGGCGATTGCGATCGGATTTGTCAGAGCGGGTCTGATGAGTTTGGAACAGTCCATCGGCATCATTATCGGTGCCAATATCGGAACGACCGTCACCGCTTTTCTGATCGGTATGAAAGTAGAAGAATTCGCCTTGTATTTCGTCTTTATCGGCGTTGTCATCACGCTGTTTTCCAAACGTAAAAAACAGACATATCTGGGACAGATCGTACTAGGATTCGGCTTGCTGTTTTTCGGTCTTCGTCTCATGGGTGATGAACTGTCAAAGCTGGGACAGCTGGATTTCTTCGGAAGCATGGCAACGACCATGGCAGATCAGCCGTTCTTAGGAATGCTCTGCGGTACGGTGATGACGGCGATCGTTCAATCCAGCAGCGCCGTGATCGGTATCATCCAGAAGATCTACGATTCCGGATCTCTTACCTTAGCCGCTGCTCTTCCTTTCGTCTTCGGTTCCAATATCGGTACTACCATTACCGCGGTATTCGCCTCTATCGGAGGAAGTATTTCCGCAAAACGGGCAGCCGCAGTCAATGTGCTCTTCAATGTGTTAGGCACTTCACTGTTCATGCTGCTGTTAAATCCTTATGTCGATTTCATTACGAATATCAGTATCGAATATGACATCAGTCCGATGATGCAGATCGCTATTGCCCATATACTGAGGACCCTGGTCATTTCCATCATCGCATATCCGTTTATCTCTCATATGGTAAGCTTGATCAAGAAGATCATACCGGGTGAAAGCGAAGAGAAGATCGAAGTAGAACTGGATGCTCTGGATCCAAAATTGGCTGCTTCCCTTCCTGCCGGCGCCCTCGGTGTTTCCAAACAGGTAACCATTAAAATGGGAGATCTTGCTATGGACTGTGTAAAAGCCAGTCAGAAATATTTTAATAAACAGTCCAGTAAATATCGCGATGTCTCACGTCAATATGAAGATGCCATCAATACCTTGGATGCAAAGATTACCGAGTATCTGATGGGGATCGCTCATGAAAACCTCGGTCAGTCCGATACCGATGAATTTATCAGCAACTTGCAGGTTATTAAAAATATCGAGCGAATCGGTGATCTTACCATGAATCTGAACGAATTTTTCGATATTGCCTATGAAGATAAAGATACTTTCAGTGAATATGCGATCCGCGATATCAACGAAATGTATGAAACGGTATTGGAAATGAGTACATATGCCCTGTCGTTTTATGATACGCGAGACGAGGTCTGGATCCAGCAGATCAACGATAAAGAAAATTATCTGGATCAGATCGAAGAAGCTGCCCGACAGCGTCACTTTAAACGGATGGCTAAGCAGGAATGCGGCAAAGGTGTTGCGTCCAGCTTATACATCGATATTTTGGGAACGTTGGAACGAATCGGCGACCACGTTTGGAATATCGTCAAAGAAAGCAATGAAGAAATGCGTATCAATGCTCATATACAACCGGAAAATCAGGAATGATCTCCGGTTTTTTATTTCACGATGGCATATGGCCAGCTGCCGATGCCTCCTAAGTCATAAACCTCTGTATAACCCATGTCCGCTAACATATGAGCCGCCTGACGACTGCGATTCCCGCTTTGACAATACACGATGATAACAGAATGTTTATCCGATACGATATTCGCTATTTCTTTTTCTACCGCCTGCAAGGACAAATTGATACTGTTTTCTATATGTCCTTGACGATATTCTGCCGGTTCCCGCACATCAAGCAAGACCGCTCCCTGCTGCATCTTCTCTAATGTTTCATCCGCAGTAATAGTCTTGGGGGGTTCCTGCGAAGAGCATCCTGCCATAAAGCAAACCAACCATAGTACAATCATTTTTTTCATAAGATCCTCCTTTTATTTTCCATAGTATACCATATACTTCAGAAAATAGATAAAGAAAGGATTGCTATTTATGAAACAAAGCTGTATAATAAATTAGCAATCTTATTACACATGTCGCGTTCGGCAAGCGGTTAAGCCACAGCCCTCTCAAGGCTGTATCACGGGTTCAAGTCCCGTACGCGATACCAGAAAAGAAAAAAACCTTATCGATCTGATAAGGTTTTTTTATATCCCTATTCCCCGTCCGCTTCCTCATAGCGTTCTAATATTTTTTGCACCAATGGATTTCTGACAACATCAAGAGAAGTAAGCTCGGCAAAAGAAATCCCTTCAATCCCCTCCAGTAAGCGTTTCGCATTCAACAATCCGGAATCTCGCTTATGGATCAAGTCGATCTGCGTAATATCACCTGTAATGACGATCTTCGACTGAAATCCCATACGCGTCAGAAACATCTTCATCTGTGCCCGCGTAGTATTCTGCGCTTCATCGAGAATAATAAAGGCATTATCCAACGTTCTCCCACGCATATAAGCCAGCGGAGCGATCTCGATCACTTCTTTTTCGATAAGCTTTTCAACCGTTTCACTTCCCAGCACATCATTTAAAGCATCATACAGCGGCCGTAAGTACGGATCCACTTTCTCCTTCAGATCCCCCGGCAGAAATCCCAAACTTTCCCCCGCCTCCACCGCCGGACGCGTTAGAATGATCTTGCGTATTTCTCCCTTTTTCAAGAGCGTTGCCGCATATACGACCGTGAGATATGTCTTTCCTGTTCCGGCAACACCGCTGGCAAAGACGATATCACTGCTGCACATGCATTTAAACAAATAGCGCTGTCCTATCGTTTTCGGATAAATCAATTTTCCGGAAACCGTCCTTCCGATCGCTTTTTGATAATTCAAACACAGCTGATCCAGCTTTCCGATATCCGCCAGCTTACATGCATATATGACATCCCGTTCACTAAGTGTGACAGACTGGACGATCATATCCAGCAATGCCCAAATGACATCACGGATCTGTTGCTGTTTTTTTATATCATCATGGAGAATATGCAAATAACCATCGCGCATGATGATCTCTCCATGAAATGCATCACATATGATATTTATATAAGAATCCTTGGGCCCGCACAGCTTGGCGATCTCCTCCAGTTGATACCCTTCTAGAGATATGCTCATTTTATCACTCATAAAAACTCCTTATGGAGAGGTAATATCCTCAAACAACGTATAATGTATCGTCATACTTATTGTACCCGCATCCGTAGAGAAATGCAAAATATTTTCCTTGTAAATCCGTTCCTTCTCTTTCGTAAGCTCCTTGGCCACCTCTCTGCGTGCTTCCAATAATAACTGATAAAACTGAAACGCTTCCGGAAGGTCGTTATCCTCCATCGTCACAGTAATATCCTGCCACGTATATGCATACACCTTGCCCTTTACATAAATATCCTCCGGCTGATTCATGCTGTCGATCAAAACATTGCTTACGAGAACATCACCGGCATGCACATAATCGTTCAACTGCACATTTTTATTGCCGTGCTGCAGATCGAATTCAGCGATTACACCATCCTTTTGAGCGATCAGTTCATCTCTTCCCAGCTCCTTTACATCCGCAAATTCTTTCGGTGTGTAATAGATCACATAACGGCTTCCTTCTTTCACGATTTCCAGCCATGCAATATCATTTTCACATCGCTTTTTCAACTCTGTCTTCAACGGCAGGATATCCATGGAATAAAACGGAACTTGCACATTCATATCCGTCAATGCATCCTGTATGACTTGTTTGGAAGCTTGCTTCTCCCCTATCAGTTCAATCGCAAATACCATGTGGGACAGCCAATACCATAAAGCGATGCTCACTCCGATACTAAGAAGATGTCTGGGAGACCGAAGAATTCGAAGCAGCAATCCCAAACAGCCGGTCGTCTTTATAAAACGTGCCTGCTCAAAAGCTTTTTCAACTTCATGTCGTTGAAAAAAAGATGTATAAAAGGAAATGCTTCCATCCTGCTGTTTTACCTCGTACACCGCAATTCCTCTGTGAATACAGCGGTTCAAAAAGCGATCCATATCGCCATGATAGCACCAATAATCCAACCCCAGCGTAACGCTATGTTTCATATCCGAACATCACACTTTCCAGCTTTCCTTCTATAAGGATCTCATATCTGCTCAGCGCGCATACCTGCAGTTTTTTCCCTCTTATCATCAAGATCCTGTCTTTCATTCGCAAATGGATCTCATCAGAAGCAACATGAATCACATCTTTATAATGCTCAACCATGATCTGTTGATTATCGATTGTTATCACCCATATCACCTCTGTATAAAATACGCAAAACGGAAGCTGTTTATGAATGTATATAAAAAAAGTCCGAACTTTCCTCGGACTTTCTGACTATTTACTACGACGTGCTTTACGTGCAGCTTCTGACTTCAGTTTACGGCGTACGCCAGGTTTTACGTAAAACTCTCTTTTGCGAGCTTCAGCAAGGGTTCCGTTTCTGGATACTTGACGCTTGAATCTACGTAAAGCATCATCAAGAACTTCATTTTCTTTTACTACTACTTTTGGCATTATTTACCCTCCCTTCTGATGCAAGCAATAATATTATATATAAACTCTGGTAAAAATGCAACTAAAATTATGCCGAATACGCATGAAATATGCGATTTATACATATATAAATACAATGGGTACTACGGCTTTTTCACCTTATCGTCTTCTATACCGAGATAATATTTTCGTATGCAATGACGGGCAGCGCGATGATCGCCCAGCCATGGCTCTCTGCCGTTTTCCCGATACATAAAAACCTCATCACCTTTACCGAGGATCAAAACCGTATCACCGACATTAGCGGTCTCAATAGCCTGGCGAATCGCATCATAGCGATTTTCAATAAAGATGCTGTTCGTATTCGTAATCCCGCTGCGGATCTCATTTGCAATATCACGCGGTGATTCATCGCGTGGGTCATCTTCCGTCAAAAAGATATTGTCACAATAACGGGAAGCGATCTCTCCAAATATCCTGCGTTTTTTCGTATCACGCTTACCGGCAGATCCAAATACGGATATGATGCTGCGATCCTGCTGTGTTATATTCTTAGCATACTCAAATACCTTTTCCAGTCCATCCGGCGTATGTGCAAAATCGACGATAACATTAAACGGCTGCCCTTCATCGATGCGTTCCATCCTTCCTTCTATCTGCGGAAGATCAGAAACATACGATATGACATCCTCTAACGGCAGCCCGGCTTCCGCCATTGCAGCGATCGCCGCCAAAAGATTATAAATGTTATAGAGCGCTACTAAGTTCGTCTGTACCTCATATTCCCTTCCTTCATGCAAAAGAAGGAAACTGGATCCTGTCGTACCGATGCGGATCTGATCCGCCTGATAATCTGCCGCATTCTGGATACCATAGCTCACACAGTGCGCCTGTGTCGCTTCTTTCAGTCGTTCATAATAAGCGTCATCGCTGTTTAACACGGCGATCCCGTCCTCTTTCAAATTAGCAAACAGTCTTTTCTTCGCTTCAAAATAATTTTCAAAAGTCACATGAAAATCCAAATGATCATATGTAAGATTCGTAAAAACGGCAATATCGAAGTCTACAGACTGCACTCTTCCCAGTTCCAAACCGTGAGAACTAACTTCCAAAGCAACTGCTTTTACTCCATGGGAAACCATTTCATGCATCGTTTCATGAATGCTGATCGCATCCGGCGTCGTCAATTTCGGCTCCTTGGTAACATTGCCATAACTGATAGAAATCGTTCCGATATACCCGCATAGTTCATGGTGAGAATACGCATCTTTGATGATCGTAGCAACGCTGCTTTTCCCATTGGTACCGGTAATACCGAACACGAGCATTTTTCGGCTTGGATGGTCGTAATATTTGCTGGCAATGATATTCAGCGTCTTATTTACGTTTTCTACCTTGATATATACGACATCATCCTGCATATCGGGAATATCTTTTTCATGGATGATGCATACCGCTCCTTTCTTAATAGCGGCATCGATGAATTCATGTCCGTCATGGACAAATCCTTCCATACAGAAATACATATTTCC
Source organism: Erysipelotrichales bacterium (assembly GCA_910575705.1). Taxonomy (GTDB): domain Bacteria; phylum Bacillota_I; class Bacilli_A; order Erysipelotrichales; family Erysipelotrichaceae; genus CAJTFG01. The sequence continues at coordinate 425,436 of CAJTFG010000002.1, forward strand.
AGGCTGTACCGTACGTGAATCAATACTGAGCCCTGTAATTTCTATCTCCGGCGCATGATCAAATATATTTGATAACAACATGCTTATTCCTCCTTAAGAACTGCGGTTAAACGATCATCACTGTATTCCGTTATAACGGCATTTCTCATCGTATGCAACAGTGATTGCGTTCCTTTTACATAAACGGGAAGATATTCACTCGTATGTCCGAAGACATAACCGTCTTCCATTTTTTCAAACAGTATCTGAACTTCTTTCTGCAAAAAAGAAGATTTATATTCATTATATAGATTTTTAGATAAAGCCGCAAGTCTGGCAGCTCTTTCCTTTTTCACAACATTGCTGAGATGACCGCTCATTTCCGCTGCCTTTGTATGATCACGGCGGGAATATGGAAAAACATGCAAAAAGCTTAGTTTCATCTTTTGGATGGTAACGCACGTTTCCGTAAAATCCTCTTCGCTTTCCTGCGGAAATCCTACGATGACATCACTCGATATACTGATGCCGGGCACCGTCTGCCGTATATATCCGATCCTTTTTATGAGGGCAGCCACATCATAAGGACGCCCCATTTTCTTTAATACCGCATCGCTGCCGGATTGTATCGGAATATGCAGATGCCGCGCAATCCGAGGTTCTTCTTTGATCAGCTGCAAAAGTTCATCATCAATTTCATTCAATTCAATAGAAGATATGCGGATGCGTTTCAATCCGACGATCTTCAGCATTTCTTGCAGCAGGATGCGCAACGATATGTTAAGATCGCGTCCATACCGGCCGGTATGAATCCCGGACAGTACGATCTCCTGATGTCCGTTTGCGACAAGATCTCGAGCGATTTGAATTGCCTCATTGAGAGGAAGAGAACGTTCCTTTCCTCTCGTATAAGGAATGATGCAATAGCTGCAAAACTGATTGCATCCGTCTTGTACTTTTAAATACGCCCTCGTCTGATGATGAAAACGCTGTATCGGCAAAGATTCAAACACGCTACTCTCACGGACATTTATGATATGTTTTTGAAATTCTCTCTTCTTCAATGCATGTTCGATCATCTGCGGAAGCAATCTCTTACCGTCACTTCCAATCAGGATATCCACATGCTCCGATGCTTCCAGATCGCAATGGCTCTGTGCATAACAGCCGACAACGGCAATGATCGCCTCAGGATTACGGGCATGCGCCTGATGGATCCGCTGACGGCTCTTACCGGCAGCTGCGTTTGTCACAGCACAGGTATTGATTATGTAAATATCCGCTTTTTCTTTAAAAGGCACTTCCTCGTAGCCTTTATCCAACAAAGATTGTATATATCCTTCTGATTCATATGCATTTACCTTGCATCCCAAGGTACTGATCGCAAAACAGGTCATCTTTTCACTCCTTATTTTCCATTATACATGAAAGCCTATAAAATGTAAAAATGAACTCTTTTATGAGTCCATTTTATGTATCGCTTTTGCTATCTTCTTTTTACAGCGTTCATCCACACAATCGCATTCCAAAATCATCTCGGCGATCCCCTTTTCATCGTGATTCATAAACAACAACGCCAAAACGCTCTGCTTTTCCGGATTCAACCGGTCTTTTCGCTGCGGATCCAAAGAAAGAATTCCCGTACAGTTGCCATCTTCCATCAGATAAAACCGATTCAGCTTTGAAAAATACAGACAATACCCCTTATCGCCATCCGCGATCCACTCCGCACTGCTGAAATGATTCTTATAAGGAAGACAGTTATAAAGACCGTCTTGAATATAACCGCGAAAATCTTTCGTAAACAGCCGATACTGCTTCAATTCCAAATTCACGATCTCATCTGCATAAATATGATTGATATGTTCATCGAATACCGGCATGTATACCTTCTGTTCGCCGGCAATCAAATATTTCAGATCGCTGCATTTCCTGTCGATATCGACATGCACAAGATGATTACGTTCCTTATAATCGAGTCCCTGCCAAAAATCCTGCATTTCCACAAACGATTCCAAAAAGCAATCTTCCAGCCTTTTTTTATTAAAAATGCTTTCATATAATACCTCACATCGAAAATAAGATATATCATCTTTCGGATTGCAAGGAATGCCGTATTCCTTTAAAAAGCTTTGCATCTTTGACAATTTCTTTTTATATGCCGCAAGCTTTAACACTTTATCTTTATATTTTTTCTGCAAGATCTGTTCAACTTTTGTCATTCTTATCCCCTATCATATCATAATAAAAATCAATCGTATTCAAAAGCGATAATGCCGCTGTTTCTGCACGCAATATACGATACCCTAGCGATATACGACAAAATTCCTGTTTCATCAGGATCTGCACCTCTTCCTGTGCAAATCCCCCTTCGCTCCCTATCACGCATGTAACGGAACTTGGATACGGGTGAGTGCTTAACACGTGATACAGCTTCTCACTTGCGGCATCCGCTTTCTCATATGCGATCAAATTGACATCGGATCGATACGCCGCGATCTCCTGTAAGGAAATAGGCGGCAATACTTCCGCCCGCGTAGATCGCTTGCATTGCTCGCATGCCTCCAATGCAATCTTATTCCATCGGGAAAGCTTTTTATCCAGTTTTTCTCTCGGTATTTTCACAACGCTTCGCTGTGAAATGAGAGGCACGATCTTAGAAACACCTAATTCACAGGCTTTCTGAATCAAAAAGTCCCATTTTTCTCCCTTGATCATTCCTTGTATAAGGGTAACTTCTACACTTGCTCTCGTGCGATCGACAAGTTCTTCTATCACTTGTCCGCATACCCCTGCTTTCTGAATATCGATGCGAACATGAAAAAGACGGTGAGAAGAATCTGCAATGCGCACAATATCATCCTTCTTCATCCGTACGACATGCATCATATGATGTGACTGCTCTTCATCAAACGATATGCTTTGTCCTATCTCTGCCCGTTCCTTTATAAAATACTGCTGCATGATATCACCGAGTACATTCTACATCAAAATGGATAAATTTACAATTCTGAGATCATCCATTCCTATATAAAAAGAATGACCGTGCTTTCCTTTTATCATTTCATCTGTACCGCCTTTAGCTTACCTTGCTCCGCCCATGCCCGCAGCTGTTTCACCTCAAATGGTTTCAACCTTCGGTATTCTCCCTGTTTCAGATCCGAGCAGATCAAAAAACCGAGCTGTTTGCGGTGCAAGCGACGCACTTCATATCCCAGTGCTTCCATCATACGCTTAATCTGCCGATTCTTTCCTTCATAGATCGTCAGATCAAAGCTCATCTGATTTTTTTTAGGATCATTTTCCGTAATTCGGATCTTTGCCGGCATCGTTTTTATGCCGTCATCTAAAACAATCCCTTTTTTTATCTCATTGATCTGCGGAGGCGTTAACATTCCGTTGATCGTCAAATTATACGTTTTAGGTATATGGTAGCGCGGATGGATCAGCAAGTTCGCAAATTCACCGTCATTTGTCAGAATCAACAATCCGCTTGTATCATAGTCCAGTCTCCCTACCGTAAACAGCCTCTCTTCACAAGGGATCAGCGATATGACGGTTGATCTGCCAAACTCATCTTCCGCTGTGCAGATCGTCTTTTTCGGCTTGTTCATCACATAGTATACCTTGTTTTCACGAACGATCTGTTTCCCATCCACTTCGATCACATCCCCGCGTTTTACCTTAGTCCCCAGTTCCGTGACGACCTCGTGGTTCACACATACCCTTCCATCCAAAATATACTGCTCCGCCTTTCTGCGCGAAGCGATCCCGGATTGCGCGATCACCTTCTGCAAACGTTCCATAAGCCACTTCCTTTCGCATACCTATTGTACATGAAAGAAAGAAGAAAAGCACGTATTTATTGAAAAAACAAAATGGTTAACAAGATCGCCATACCGATCCCCGCAGCATCAGCAATCAGTCCGATCGTCAAAGAATTTCGTATTTTCCGTATTCCCACCGTAGAAAAATAAAGTGAGATCACATAAAACGTCGTATCGGTAGAACCTTGAATGATACTGGCCATAATCCCCTGCATGCTGTCTACACCGCATGTTTTGAAAATATCGATCAGCACTGCCAATGACGCATTTCCCGATACCGGACGAAAGAGGATCATCGGTACGATCTCGGATGGAATATAGGGGATCCCTTTGGCGATCAGCTGAGAAGACAGTTCCATCAATCCGCTTTCCCGAAGCAGCGATATAGCACACATCATCGCCAATAAAGCGGGATATACACTGCTGAAAAGATGCAGGCCTTCTTTTACCCCGTCACTAAAGCTGGCATATGCATTGACTCCCTTTACCAATGCATAAAGAAAAATGACAAGCACCAAAACCGGAAGTATATATACCGTTATTTCAGTCACGATAATTCCACCACCGATCCACAAGCAAGCCTACAGCGGATGCAAAGACAGTTGCCGCAACGGCATACGGCATAAAGCCGACGGCGTCCAACGAATGAAACGATGTGCGCATGGCGATGATCGTCGTTGATAAAAGTGTCACACCGGCTGTATTCAGCACCAGAAACGTCACCATAGAACGTGTAGCCGTATCTGGCTGCGGATTATGTTTCTGCATCCCCTCCATGGCTTTCAGACCCATCGGCGTAGCCGCACTTCCCAAACCGAACATATTCACCGTGATATTCGTAGCTATATAACCGAGCGTTTCTTCATCATCGCGGATGTCCTTAAAAAGAAATTTCAAAAAGGGATGAAACAGATGTTCAAGCTTTTTCAGTAGCCCGGCTTCTTTTGCAATATTCAATATCCCGTTCCAAAAGCATGTCATACATAGCAAGGGCAAAACGAAATCAAATGTTTCCTTTCCGATATTGAGCAATACACCGTTTAACATATCTACCTTACCCGTACATAAACCATATAGCATAGATGCCGCAATCATTATCAGCCATATCGCATTCATAAAAACACTCTCCTATCCGGATGTATCTGCACGAGTCGCAGGATATTCGTAAACCATCGTCTGTTCGTTTTTTTGCACTTCCACCACAAACGTCGCTTCTTCCATATGGGCATAGACATCTACGCGATCACTGTCATCCTTATGCACGGATATCTGCAAAGGCTCCTTCACAGTGATCTGATGACCGCAAGCCTCAAATGTTCCCGCCTCCAAAAGCGTCATGACTTTTATTTTTTCAAATGTCTCTTTATGCTTGCTTTCATGAAAGCGGAAATCATCACCCATGGATAATGTGACGACAATGCTTTCTACATCGCCGTTTTGAGCGCTTGTCACTAACGTTCTGCCGGCTTTTTTGGTAAATCCCGTCTTTCCCCCAGTCGCAAATGGAAAATCAAAGAGCAAGCGGTTTTTATTTTTCCATCGCTGATTCCATTCTGTCGTATAATACTGTGCCCCCGCAATTTCTCGAAATACCGGATTTTTCATCGCATAAGACATGAGGATCGCCATATCATAGGCAGTAGAAAGATTGCCGTTGCCGTCATCATCCAATCCGCTGGCATTCTCAAAAACCGTATTCAGCATACCGATCTCCTGCGCTTTCTCATTCATCTTCTTCACAAAAGACTGCTCATCACCGCACATATGTACAGCGATCTCTTTAGCGGCATCATTACCGCTTCTCAGCATCAATCCATGCAGCAGGGATCGAAGGGATACCTCTTGTCCTTCTTTAAGGTAAATGCTGCTTCCTGTTGCTGTTTTTATCACATCGCTGACCTTCCACGTATCATCCAAATTTCCTTCTTCGATCGCTATGATCGCCGTCATGATCTTTGATATACTGGCAACGCTTTGCTGCTTGTGCATATCCTTTTCCTCAATGACCGTATCATCGGATGATGATAAGACACAATAGCTTTCTGCATGAACAAGCGTACATTGCAACAATACGCATATAAGCAATAAAACTACTTTTTTCATGATATCACCGCTACAAGTATATGTCAGAAAAGATCGAAAATGACGCTTTATCATAGAAAAAAAGAATAGGCTAACACCTATTCCTCAAACAGTTCTTCTTCAAAATTTGCATCCGGTTTCGGAAGCTCCGGCAATTCTTTCAGACTTTCCAGTTTAAAAGCGTCCATAAATTCCGGTGTTACTTCATATAAAAACGGTTTCCCCGGAGCATCACTGCGGCCGCATTCTTTTATCAACGATCTCGCCATCAGCTTGCGAATCATCATATCGCACCCTACTCCTCGTATCTCTTCAATCTCCGCACGAGTCATCGGCTGCTTATAAGCGATGATTGCAAGAGTTTCCAAAGCAGCCTGAGAAAGAACTGCCATCTTGCTGTTCGCAAACAGCTTTTCCGCATAAGAATGAATGCTTTCTTTCGATACAAATTTATAATATCCGCCAAAACGCACCAGTTCGATGCCTCGCTGCGGTTGCATATATTCATCCATCATCGCTTCCAGCAAGCGTTCTGTTTCATCGTTTTCCATCTCCAGCACATCCGATAGCTGTGCCAGTGTCAATCCCTCATCTCCGCTTAGAAATAGCAGACCTTCCAATACTGCGTATGTATCATCCATGTAAAGCCACCTCATTCTTCATCAGCCATATCGTATCCTCGTCAACGGTAAACAAAATCTCCTGATGCTTGATCAGATCCAAAACAGACAAAAACGTCACGATAACCATATGCAGATCTGTACAGTCATCGCACAACGATTCAAAACTGATCTTCTTCTGCCATGCATCCCATCTTTTTTTGATCTGTAAAATACGTTCATCGACCGAAAGCTCCTTGATCGTCATTTTCGTCTCATACGGCTGTAATAAAGCCATCCTGCGTATCATACGATTCATCGCTTTTACCAAATCATACGGGTTCCCCTGAATATCTTCATCTGACGATACTGTCATCCAGCGCTTCGTCTCTTCACTCATAGGCTTTTCCATCAGCTGCTGCCGCTCTTCATATTTTCTCTGAAATATCTCAGTCACTTCCTTGAAGCGCTGATATTCCAGTAATCGTTTCATCAGCCGCTCACGCTGATCTTCTTCGTATTCTTCCTCAATCTCTACTTTTTCTCGCGGCAGGAGTTTTTTACTTTTATATTCCAATAGCCCCGCTAATTCACTGAGATATTCACTGGCAACTTCCAAATGGAGTTCTTCCATGGAATTCAAATAGGACAAATACTGATCAGTCAGAACATCCATATCCAGATCAAACAGATCAAGCTTATTATCCTTAATCAGATGCAGCATCAAATCAAGAGGACCCTCAAACTGCTCAATCGTTATCGAAAATGCCATGAAATCACCTCCGTGCTTTATTATAACAAACATTCCTTGTAAAAAGTAGTTTAAAAATTAAAAAAGCATAGAAACACTGACATGTATCCCTTATAAAAGACAATAAAAAAAAGGCGCATAAAGCGCCCATATAGAAAAGGATCAACACGCTTATCCGACAAAGCCGCCGTCCACCGAGAGAACCGCTCCGGTAACATAGGAAGCCATATCGCTCGCCAGAAAAAGAAATGCATTGGCAATATCTTCAGGTTCTCCCAAACGCTGTATAGGAATCCCTGCCGCCATACCAGCGATCAACTTCGGATCCAGTGCTCTTACCATATCCGTTGCTATGATCCCCGGAGCGATCGCATTAACGCGAATACCGTCTTTCCCGAGTTCTCTGGCCAAAGACTTCGTCATCCCGTTTACCGCAAATTTGCTCGCAGGATAGGCAACACCGGATTTCTGTCCAAAAATGCTTACCATGGAACTCGTGTTCAAAATGACTCCTCTGCCTTTTTCTTTCATGATCGGTGCCACCTGGCGAATCATATGGAACATAGAATCCACATTGATATTCATGACCTTATGAAAATGTTCCTCATCATAACTGTATAAAGGTGTCGCATCGGATACTCCGGCATTATTGATCAAAATATCGATCGTACCAAAATCACGAAGGATCTCCGCTACCGTTTCTTTCACGCTCTCCACGCTCGTGAGATCAGGATGATATCCTTTTACGTCATAAGACGTATCCACCTGTTTTAACTCCTCCAGTGCATGATGAACCGTTTCTTCACGAGAACCGAACATCGCGACATGAGAACCGGCATCCAAAAAAGCTTTTACCACCGCAAAACCGATGCCCCGCGTACCTCCCGTTACTACAACTACCTTTCCTTTCAACGAATCAAATGCTGCCATTAAAACAACTCCTTTCGCTATTTCTATGTACACTATAGCATATTCACAAAGGATTGCAAACGTTTTCATATCGGATGATCATCGCCACTGTAAGCATCTATTTCTTCAATCGAATAGGAGCACCAAACAATATCTTCTTACATTCTTTGAAAGAAAACGGTATAAATGGATACAAATACGGGTATTTCACCGTTTTTGTGGAAAGAAGCAATATCAGATGCAGCAATACCCCAACGCAAAAGCCGCTCAATCCGAAAAAGAGAGCCAATCCGCCGATCAATATGCGAAAGACTTTATTTGCCAAAGATAATTCATAGCTCGGCGTCAATAAATTCCCGATATTGCATAAAGCGATCATCACAAGGATCTCCTTGGTATAGGCACCTAATTCGATTGCTGTATCTCCCATGATAAACACAGCGATAAATCCCATGATGCCGGAAAGTATCGACGGCGTATGTATCAAAGACTGGCGGATCCATTCTACCACGATATCCGCAAAGATGATCTGAAATCCAAATTCAAATAAATTGATATCCATCATCGGTATATTCAGCATCGTCGGATTCCTCTCGACGATGAGGACGATCCAAAGCGGCAAAAGATAAATGGAAAACAAGATACCTACCAAACGGATGATTCTGGTAAAACAAGCAATCAAGGTCGTTTGCGTATATTCCTCGATCTGTTTAGTCTGTTCGAAAAAGGTAGTCGGAATGATCATGGCAGTAGGCGCATTATCTACGAGCACGACGAGATACCCTTGCAGCAGATGGATCGCACATATATCCGGGCGTTCGCTATAACGGACATGCGGATAAGGATTCCATGTTTTTCCATACAATGCCTCGCACAAATTGCGTTCACTTAAAATCTCCATCTCATCCAAATGCAGCAAGCGATTTTCAAAGTCCTGCAAGATATCTGGATCGACAAGATGCTCGATATAACAATATGCGATATCCGTTCTAGTCTTGACTCCTTCTTTATTAATGACGATGCGTAACTTAGGGTCGCGGATACGACGGCGGATCAAACCCACATTTAAGATGATATTCTCTACAAATCCATCGTGGGAACCGCGTACGCTTTTTTCTACTGAGGGTTCCGCAGTCGTTCGGGATGGATACTGACGCGTTTCTATGCAATAATACGTATCGCTTCCTTCTAACAGTACCAAACATTGTCCGCTCAGCAGATTGGTAATCGCCTTATCTCTGTTTTTTTGTTTATCTACTGCTCCCGGATAAAAGGTCAGATGCAGATCGTGATTTGCCGTGATCACAATGCTTTCCACCAAATCCGAGATCATCGCGTTATCGCTTAAAGACGATAAAAAGATCAGACAAACATGTTGCTTTCGTATTTCGATCTGCCGATATACGACATCAAATGAAGAAGCCACAACAGATCGTATATCCTGAATCTGCTGTTCTAACATGGATTTCATGACTTTGGTTTAAACACCACCGCTGCCAAAAAGGCAAACAGGATCGCCGCCGTAATTCCAGAAGCAGTCATATCAAACATACCGGCAATGATACCGATCAATCCGTTTTCCTGTGCCTGTGCCAACGCTCCATGAATCAGAGAATGACCAAAGCTCGTAATCGGCAAGGAGGCTCCCGCTCCGGCAAATTCAATCAGTTTATCATAAAGTCCGAAGGTATCCAGCGCAGCTCCAATCACGACGAACATGCTTGTAATATGTCCTGCAGTCAGTTTGGTATTATCATAGATCAGCTGCCCTGCCAGTGATATCAAACCGCAGACAGCAAATGCATTTACAAACATCATCATATCACTCACCTCTTTCATATACGATAGCATGCGCAATACAAGGAATCGTCTCTTTCTGCTGTACGGCAACCGGTGACAGCAAAGCTCCCGTTGCAATTACCATGATACGTTTCATCTCGTTATCTTCCAGATGCTGTAACAGCTTTGCCAAGGATACGCACATGCTGCAGGCACAGCCGCTTCCTCCGCAAAAAGCATCCTGTTCTTTAAAATCATAAATCATCAATCCGCAGTCATGCAGTCGATTATGAAGGTTATATCCCTTTTGTACCAAAAGATCCGTCAGAAAAGAAAAGCCGATCTTTGATAAATCACCGGTTACGATCATATCATAGTCTTCAAAGGAACGACCGGTGTCCTTAAAATGCGTCTGCAACGTATCGAAAGCCGCCGGAGCCATCGCCAATCCCATATCATTGGCATCTTTATGATCCCAATCAATGATCTTCCCCGGTGTGAAAGAGGCAACTTTAATAGCGCTTTTCTGCCGCCCTAATATCACCGCACCAGCGCCGGTTACCGTCAATGTTGTCGTCGGTTTCTTCTGTATTCCGTATTCGTTAGGAAAGCGAAACTGTCTTTCTGCCGTAGCCACATGCGAACTTGTAAATGCCAAAGCATGCTTCGCCATTTGATTTTCTACCCATATGGCAGCCTGTGAAATGACAAGCGAGCTATTGGAACACGCACCGTACATTCCAATAAAAGGAACATCGATGTCTCTTGCGAAATAATGAGAGCTGGTCAGCTGATTGATCAGATCCCCGCCGCATACGATCTCGATATCCTCCACATGGAGATCCGCTTTTCGCAATGCGGTATCACAAGCCTGATAAACCAGTGTTCTTTCCGCTTTTTCAAATGTCCCCTCATTGCAGTAATTATCATCATACGCTTTATCAAACATATGCCCGATCGGACCTTTTTGCTCCATAGGTCCTACCGCAGTCGCTCTTCCCAGCATATATACATTGTCAAAGTTGATCGTTGTCATCTTCTAACCTCCAAACATAAGAAAGCGAATACTTCCAAACAGAAAAGCAGAAACAATTCCATATGTGATAACGGAACCAGCCAATTTGAACATATTAGAACCAATGCCATAAATAGGGCCTTCACTTCTTCCTTCCATCGCACTGGAAGTTAAAGAATTCGCAAAACCGGAAATGGGAATAAACAAACCGGCTCCGCATTTTTGAGCAATGGTATCATATACACCGATCCCCGTCAGCAATGCTGTTACAAATATTACGGTAACGACCATTAATGATAAAGCAGCTTCTTTTTCAAAGCCCAGGGTTCCGTATACCTGCAATAACGTCTGCCCGATCAATCCCATAATGCCGCCGCTAATAAAGGCAATGCATGCATTCTTCCCTTTTGTCTGCTTCGGCACATGTTTTTTCGCCGTATCCTTCAACATCTTATCATTCATAAACAAAACCTCCTGCACATAGTATGCACATTCTTTTTTCGCTTATGAAAAAAAGAAGCACCTTTGAAAAGTTCATAAATAAAAGGCCGGTCTCCTTATCCAGAGACAGGCCTGATATCGATTTTACGATTATAAATCAAAATTCAACTGATGATCATGCTCCTCTATCGTCTCCTCTTCCTTAGGCGCTTCTGCCAAACGGACAAAAGTCAACTCTTTCATCATATAAAAATCAGACGACAAGGAAAGCGGTGTGGAGAAAGTAGCATCCCTACTCATCAGCGATACGTCTTTCATCATCAGAACCATAGGTTCCTTATCTATAAACACGATCGTATCATTCAGATCCAGTATGCGGATATCCCGGAGTTGATACGGACGTGATTTTACCTTTTTGCAGATCATATTACCACGCGTCGGTCTTCCCATGATATCGATATCACTTATCCGAATGCGCTTCATCGCTCCGTTATCGGCAATAACGAAAAGCTGCTTATGATCTTGAGAATATACAGCGGCACTGACGATGCAGTCATCACTCAGGTTCATCGCTTTAACACCTTTAGATTTTGGAGAAGTCAACGGGATCAGGGAGATCGGATAGCGTGTTACATAGCCATTTTGAGAGGCGATCAGGATCTCATCGCCATCATAGGCAAGATAGGTTCCGATAACCTCATCTTCGGCAGTCAGATTCATATTCGTCATCGTTTTATTACTGCGGGAAACTTCGTAATCCGCGATCTGCGTTTTCTTGATCATTCCTTTTCTTGATACGGAAATCATGAAGGCATGTGTTTTAAAAGCAGATACAATATAAGCATCGGTGATCTTTTCTTGTGCTCCAATACGAATTGCCGCATTTACATGGCTGCCGATCTCTTTCCATTTAGCTTCATCGATCTCATATACGGGAACATAGCCATAAGTACCTCTGTTCGTATAAAACAACACCTTATCCAACGTATTTACCTCACCGAAACCGATAAGCTGATCACCTTCTTTGATCCCCGTCATCTGGTCGCTGAGCGCCGTATAAGAACGAAGCGGTACTCTCTTGAAATAACCGTCTTTCGATACGGTAAACATAACTTGCTCACTGCTTATCATCGAAACCTTATCAATCACGATCTCCTCGATAGCTTCTTCAATCTTCGTTAAGCGCGAACTGCCGAACTCCTTTTGAACCTCCTGCAATTCACGTACAATCACATTCCTTAACAATCTAGGATTTTCAAGAATATCCTTCAGTTCTTCCATCGCAGCAACCAATTCCTTGAATTCTTGACGCAAGGCCTGTACATCCGTATTGGATAAACGATATAAACGAAGCGTTACGATAGCTTCTGCCTGCACTTCCGTAAATGCAAAAGCTTCTATGATCTTCGCCTTAGCGTCTCCCTTATCCTTTGCACCGCGGATTAACCGAATGATTTCATCAAGGACGGATATACATTTGATAAGTCCTTCCAGAATATGACAGCGTTTCTCCATTTTATTCAGATCAAAGCGGCATCTTCTCGTTACGACATCGATGCGGTGATCGATAAAAGCATCCAGCATTTGGATGAGCCCCATATTCATAGGACGCTTATTCACGATCGCAACGACATTGTAATTATAAGAAACCTGAAGGTCGGTATTTTTATATAAATAATTCAAGATCAGTTGTGCATCCGCATCTTTTTTGATATCCACAACTACGCGCAAACCATTGCGGTCGGATTCATCACGAACATCGATAATACCATCGATTTTCTTATTTAAGCGAACATCGTCGATTTTTTTCACCATATTGCATTTGACAACTTCATACGGTATTTCATGAATGATCAGCTGCTGATTGGTTTTTGTCTGTTCTATCGTTACCTTGGAGCGAATGATGATCCTTCCCTTTCCGCTTTGAAAGGCATCACGAATCCCATCCATTCCCTGCACGATACCTCCCGTAGGAAAATCAGGGCCTTGTATGTATTCCATCAATTCATCCAAACCGCAGTCCGGATACTGAATGCGGTAAATAGTCGCATCGATCACTTCACTTAAATTATGAGGAGGTATATTCGTCGCATAACCAGCTGCGATACCGCTGATCCCATTTACCAAGAGATTGGGATAGCGAGCTGGAAGAACCGTAGGCTCCAATGCGGTATCATCGAAATTAGGTGCCCATTCTACCGTTTCTTTGTCGATATCCCTTAACAGAAATTCACATATCGAAGACAGCCTCGCCTCTGTATAACGCATCGCCGCAGCCGGATCATCATCCATGGATCCGTTATTACCGTGCATATCGATCTGCGGTTCTCTCGTTTTCCAGTTCTGCGACATGCGCACCATTGCATCATATACCGAACTGTCACCATGCGGATGATAATTACCGATGATAAGCCCCACACTCTTTACCGACTTTCGATATGGCTTATCGTGCGTATTTCCATCGCTGTACATCGTATAAAGGATACGGCGCTGCACCGGTTTTAACCCATCACGGGCATCCGGAAGAGCACGATCCTGAATGATGTATTTGGAATATCGTCCGAAACGATCTCCCATGATATCTTCCAAAGGTGATACAATCACATGTTCCGTTACTTCTTCTACTTTTTTCATGAATGTTTCACCTCCTTGAGATAATCATCCTCCAATGTAAAGGAAACATTATTTTCAATCCAGTCGCGACGCACGTCTGCCTTGTCTCCCATCAGTACCGATACCCTTCTCTCTGCTAAAGCCGCGTCTTCAATACTCACCTGGATCAACGTACGCGTTTGCGGACACATCGTCGTATCCCATAACTGATCCGCATTCATCTCACCAAGACCTTTATACCGCTGCAGCGTAAATCCTTTCGGAAACGTCTTGCGCAATTGCTCCAGTTCCTCATCTGTCCATGCATACTGAATTTCTTTTCCCTTGCTCAGTTTATAAAGCGGAGGCAAAGCGATATAAACCATACCTTCTTTGATCAAATCGCGCATATAGCGATAAAAGAATGTCAGCAGCAAAATCTGGATATGTGCCCCATCATCATCCGCATCGGTCATGATAATGACTTTATGATAGTTGCAATCCTCTGCTCGAAAAGAAGAGCCTACGCCTGCTCCCAATGCATGTATGATCGTATTTAACTCCTCGTTTTTCTCAATGCTGGCAAGACTTGCCTTTTCGGTATTTAAAACTTTCCCACGAAGCGGCAAAATCGCCTGATAACGAGAATCTCTTCCTTGTTTAGCACTACCGCCGGCGGAATCACCCTCTACAAGATACAGCTCTTTTTTACGGGCATCCCGAGATTGAGCGCTTGCTAATTTCCCCGAAAGAATTTTTTCACTCTTTCCTTTTGTCTTCCCCCTGCGAGCATCCTCTCTCGCCTTACGGGCAGCTTCTCTGGCAGTAGAAGCACGCGCCATCTTTTTAATAAGCGTAACTGCCAGTTCTTTATTTTCTTCCAAAAAATATGCCAGTTTCTCACTTACGATGTTCTCGACAGCGGTCTTAGCTTCCGTAGTACCGAGTTTTCCTTTTGTCTGTCCTTCAAACTGCAAAAGGTGTTCCGGTATACCCAAAGAAAGAATGATCGTCAAGCCTTCCCGTACATCGCTTCCTTCAAAATTCTTGTCCTTTTCCTTCAACAAACCAGTTTTTCGGGCATATTCGTTAAACACTTTCGTAAATGCGCTTTTGACACCGGCTTCATGCGTACCGCCGTCATTCGTCCTTACCATATTGACGAAAGAAAAAATATTTTCCTGATATTCATCGGTATACTGAAAAGCACAGTCTACTTTAATACCGCTGCTCTCTCCGCTGAATGAAACGGGTTTATGAAACGTTTGTTTATCCTCATGCAGATATTCAACGAATGCTTCCAAACCGTTCTTATAATAATATTCTTCTTCCTTCTCTTTATCCTTGCGCTCATCTCGTACGATCATGCGCAATCCTTTCAATAAAAAGGCATCTTCTCTCGCTCTTTCGGATATTACGGAAAAGGAAAACTTCGTAGTTGTGAAAATCCGTTCATCGGGTAAAAAGCGGACCTTACTGCCTGTTTTGTTTACCTTTCCCAGATCTTCCAACTTTCCGATCACTCTTCCGCCGTCTTCAAAACGCATGCGATACATCCTGCCGTTTGTACAAACGGTCGCTTCTACCCATCGGCATAATGCATTTACCACGCTGGCACCGACACCATGAAGTCCCCCGGATGTCTTATATCCGCCTTCACTCGTAAATTTGCCTCCTGCATGAAGAACGGTAAAAATGACCTGCAATGTAGAAACACCGCTGGCATGCTTTCCTACCGGCATCCCTCTTCCGCTGTCTTCCACACAAAGAACACCGTCTTTTTCTATCGTGATTTTAATAGTATCGCCGTGTCCGTTCAACGCTTCGTCAATCGAATTATCAACGATCTCCCATACCAAATGATGCAATCCTCTGGCATCGGTAGAGCCGATATACATTCCCGGTCGCTTACGTACAGCATCTAATCCATCCAGTATCTGAATACTGCTGGCATCGTATGCCTTTTCACTCATACACTCACCTCTATTGATCTATTTTCATCTGTAAAAGATTGAATTTACAACAGTGTTATATTACCAAAAAAATCATTTTTTATCAAACATAATTCGATAAACTCTTTCTGTTATCCCCTGTATCTTTTCCTACAGTAAAAAAATCTTTTTAATTCCTCTTAACCGTGATAAAATAAAAAACGAGGTGAATATTATGCAGCTGTTTCTTCTGATTTTATTAGGTTATATATTAGGTTCCATCCCTTTCGCACTCGTTATCGGAAAAGTCTTTTATCATACGGATGTCCGAAATTACGGAAGCGGTAATTTAGGCGGAACCAATACCGGACGGGTATTAGGAAAAAAAGCAGGTATCGCCTGCATAGTCGGCGATGTCATGAAGGTAGTGGCTGCAGTAGGTATCGCAGCACAGTTCGATCAGACAGCAAGTATTTGGGCAGGATTAGCCGCTGCGATCGGTCATTGTTATCCGATATTCGCAAACTTCAAAGGTGGAAAAGCAGTTGCGACTATGTTTGGCTTTTTGGTTTCTACTTCTATTTTTACATTTCAAAATGCCTGGTATGTGATCGTTCCTTTTTTGATCTTCATCGGTGTTCTTTATATAAGCAAAATGGTATCTTTAGCCAGTATGACGGCCGCGATCGCCAGCAGTATCTACATAACGATAATGCAGGCAAACATGCAGATCACATTAGCAAGCTGGCTGCTGACATTGCTGATCATCTATCGGCATCGCAGCAATATCATAAAAATTAAAAATTCAACAGAAAGTAAAATCACATGGATGTAAAAAAGCTGTTTAATTGATATGTACCCAGAAACCTGGACACAAATTTATTAACTAGGCAACACAAATGGATGTTTTCCTGTATTTTACAGGAGGCATCCATTTTGTTTTTGCCTGAATTCTTTTATTG
>CAJTFG010000003.1 GCA_910575705.1 Erysipelotrichales bacterium
TATATCAAAAAGTGCCCAATAGGTTCGATTCCTTAGGCACTTTTCTTATTTATATCAAAAAAAGGACTATTAAGCCCTAGATTTTTTATCTCTATTTCTTAACAGCCCCTTTTTTTATATCCTTTTCTTATCTTAATACTTAAACTTCTTCATCCATCGTTTTAAACTGACTGTCATACAGACGTTTGTATAAACCTCCTCGCTGTAGCAATTCCTCATGTGTCCCCTGTTCCAAAATACTTCCCTTGGTAATTACAACGATTTCATCCGCATTCTTGATCGTCGATAAGCGGTGTGCTACCACAATCGTTGTCCTTCCTTTACACAACTCATCTAAAGCTTTTTGTATAAGGACCTCAGTTGTATTATCCAAAGCTGAAGTGGCTTCGTCCAAAATAAGGATAGCGGGATTTTTCAAAAATACGCGCGCAATGCTGAGACGTTGCTTCTGTCCTCCGGAAAGCTTGATCCCCCGCTCTCCGATATTCGTCAGATATCCATCTTCAAGACTCATTACATAATCATGAATATTGGCTCTTTTGGCTGCTTCTATGATGGCCTCATCGCTTGCCGTCAAATCTCCGTAAGCGATATTATCGCGAATCGTACCGCTGAACAAAAAGACATCTTGCTGGACAATCCCGATATGCTTGCGCAAGGACGCAAAGGATATATCGGAAATATTGATGCCGTCAATTTTAATTTGTCCGCTTTCCAAGGGATAAAAATGAGGTATCAGATGACAGATGGTCGTCTTCCCTCCTCCGCTTGGTCCTACAAGGGCTACTTTTTTCCCCGGAGCTATCGTCAGATCAATATCATGAAGGACTTCTTTCCCGTCGCTGTATGTAAAATTCACATCATCAAAAACGATCTCTCCCCTTACCTCCTGTAAAATCTTGGAGTGCTCACTCTCTTCTTCTATTTGTTCATCAATCAGTTCACAAAATCTAGAAAATCCCGTCATTCCGTTTTGAAATTGCTCAACAAAGTTGATCAGTTTTTTTATCGGATCGATAAACATATTGATGAACAGCATATAAGCTACCAAATCCCCATAGTTGATCCAGCCGTAATACGTATAAATACCTCCGGCAACAAGCACGACAACATTCAAAAAATCAATGATAAAGCCGGTTCCGCTATGAAACTGTCCCATCGCCTTATAAGATTTTTCTCTCGCTTTGATAAACGCCGAATTCCCTTTTTGAAACTTCTCTTCTTCAAACTTCGCATTCGTAAATGCCTTAGATACCCGAATCCCGGAAATGCTGTTTTCCAGATTAGCGTTTACCTCAGCGATCTTAACGCGGCTTTCCATAAAGGCACGACTCATCCGCTTGCGCATCTGCATAGCAAATACGACAAGCAACGGTATAAAGATAAAAATAATGACGGTTAACTGCCAGTTGATCGTACATAAATACATAAAAGAACCGAGAATCATGATCATCGATATAAACAGATCCTCCGGGCCGTGATGAGCAAGTTCACTGATATCCATAAGATCGTTGATCATCCGCGACATAATATGCCCTGTTTCATGATCGTCATAATAAGAAAACGGGAGTTTCTGCAGATGATGAAAAATATCTCGGCGCATATCCGCCTGCATATAGACACCTACCAAATGACCGTAATATTGAACAAAATAGTTCAAAAGCATTTTCAGCACATAGATCAGTAAAAGGATAACCGCAAACACGACAAGCAGCTGCATATTGCGGTCCGGTATAAATTCATTCAACATACTTCTGGTAATGACCGGATAACATAAATTGCATAACGCAATCAGGAAGGCCGCCGCCATATCAAGCAGAAACAATCGCTTATGCGGTTTATAGTATTGGATAAATCTTTTTAACATCATTTCCCTCCTAGCATTTCCATAATATAGCATATTTTTTCATATACGTAAATTATGAATTTAAAATCAACTATAGATACATCAATCGTCATCTTCTACATATTTCAAAAAAACTGTGCGATTTCAAGATATTGACCATCCCGAATCATCACAGTTTTTATACTTCCGTTTAATATATTCATAGAAATAGCAATCGTGATGTGGCTGCCACAAAAGCACATACAATACAACCGATCACAGTAGGAATGAGAATGGATAGTATCGTCCATTTCCAACTTCCCGTTTCTTTGCGTATCGTTAAACATGTAGTAGCACACGGCCAGTGGATCAATGAAAACAACATCGTACATACCGCCGTAACCCACGTCCATCCATTTGCCAGCAGCAATTCTTTCAATTCCATCAGATTCTCAAACTCTATCATATAGCCGTTTGACATATATGCCATGATCATGATCGGAACGACGATTTCATTTGCCGGAAAACCGAGGATGAAGGCCAGAAGGATCACGCCATCTAATCCTAACAGTTGGGCAAACGGATCCAGAAAAGAGGAAATATGTGCAAGCAATGTTACATCCTGAATCTGTACATTTGCAAGCAACCAAATAAAGGCCCCGGCCGGAACAGCAACGCTGATCGCTCTTCCTAAAACAAATAAAGTACGATCGAAGACAGAACGAACGATCACTTTGCCAAACTGCGGCTTTCGATATGGCGGAAGTTCCAACGTAAAAGAGGAAGGTACGCCTTTTAATAAAGTCCTTGACAACAAAGAAGATACTCGAAAAGTCAGCCAAATCCCCAACAGGATGACCGAGGTCAATATAAGTGTAGAAACGATCCCATTCCATGGAGCCAGAAACATACCCGTAAAAAACATGCTGATGATCGCAATCAAGGTAGGAAACCGCCCATTGCATGGCACAAAGTTATTTGTTAAAATAGCCAACAAACGCTCTCGGGGACTGTCGATGATGCGACAGCCGCTGACACCTACCGCGTTGCATCCAAATCCCATACACATCGTCAAAGCTTGCTTGCCGCAGGCTTTGGCTTTTTGAAAATAACCATCCAAATTAAATGCGATGCGCGGCAAATAGCCAAAATCTTCCAACAATGTGAACAAAGGAAAGAAAATCGCCATCGGCGGAAGCATTACCGCTACTACCCATCCTGTTGTCTTATATACACCTAATACCAATATATCATGGAGCCAATCACTTACTTTGATCGTATGCAGAAAATTACTAAGCACTCCTTCCATCGTTCCAAAAGCATCACTGAGGATCTGACTGGGAATATTAGCGCCGGATATCGTAATCCAGAATATTACGGATAACAATGCGATCATGATCAATACACCATATATTTTATGAGTTACGATGCGATCAATTTTCAAATCTCGTTCATAATAGTGCGCATTGTTAAACATAATACATTTGTCTACGATATCTTTGGCTTTTTTTGATAGTTCCTTAACGATAAGCTCTTCATAATGTTCGTATATTCCCTGTTCTTCCAATTCCTCGATCGCCTCGCCAACGGCGATTCTCACCTTTTCCCGATCACCGTTCAACTGATGGTAATAGTCTTCTTTATCCACCTGCGGATCTAGAAGCTTCAATGCATAAAAGCGTTTGTTAATAGATTCATCACACAAAGCTGCTTCGATCTTTTTAAGCGCCGCCTCTAAATGCGGCTCGTACGTAACGATCTCATGTGTATGAAAACGCTGAATACGTACTGTATGAGCGATCGCTTGTTTTAATTCTTCAAAACCAATATGATTTCGAGCGCTCATCTTTACCACATCTACACCAAGCAGTTTTTCCAGCTTTTTCTCATCGATATGAATCTCTTTTCGTTCTGCCTCATCCATAAGATTTAAACATAACACGACACGATTGGTGATTTCCATCGTCTGTAAAACAAGGTTCATATTTCGCTCTAAACATGTAGCGTCACATACGACCAAGCATACATCGCATTTTTCAAAACATATATAATTTCTGGTAACCTCTTCTTCCTTACTATGTGCTAAAAGCGAATATGTCCCCGGCAGATCAATCATCTCATTGTTTTTATTTTGAAATACATATGTTCCACTCGCTAAAGAAACCGTCTTCCCCGGCCAATTTCCCGTATGCTGCTTCATTCCTGTCAATGTGTTAAATACAGTACTTTTCCCCACGTTAGGATTGCCGATCAAAGCAACCGTATAGCCCTCTTCTTCATTTTTATAAAGCTCATTGATTTCCTCATTTACCTCTATGAGTTTTGAAAACAGCATAGATTACCTCCTTTCCTCCACTTCGATCAAACTGCTCTCTGAACTTCTTAAGGCTATCAGCGCACCCTTTATCATATATGCACGCATATCATGCGTAGCATTTTCTAACATAGGACAGATAGACGAACCTTTCAGTATCCCTAAATCCAATAAACGTCGCTTTATCGTTCCCGGATTGTGAACTTCTTGAATGATCCCTTCCTGTGCAATCGGAAGATCATGTAATGTTTTCATACGATACCTCCTATGCCTATTTTATCCGATATAAACAAAGGAGTATAAGACGAATACCTATAGTCATTAAAAACAAATGCTTTTATTTTCTATAACCCATACTCATCTTAAAGTTTTTCATAGAGTGTTATGAAAGGAGGTAGATTCCCTTGACAAAAATCATCGTATATGATGTATATACACAGGCTCTTCAAGTGTTTCAGAGGAATGAAAACGATCCAATGCCGTATTCTTATGGACGAACGATGCTCGTTCGTGAGTTCAGAGGTTCCTCACGTTCTTCTGTTTTATGGACAACCAATGCAGCGATGGAAGCTTGGAACGCTACCCGGCGTACGTATGGCAATCCCATTCCTTTCCGCTACGCTTTTAAACGCATTTGGGAAGGCGGTCACGGCCGTCAGTCACAGCATTATGCCGGTTTAGCTTTTGATGTGGGACAAGCACTCACACAGGCACAGCGCAATCGCATATGGCAGGTCGCAAACAATCTAGGAGTATGGGTATACGTGGAACCGCAAAGTATGACACCGACATGGGATAGTGTAAAATTAAGGGAAAATCATTCTACTTAAAATGAAAAAAGTAGAGAATTTTGGCTCTCTACTAGCAATTTTTGTATGATTTAGGGTGTTTTATATAATTCTATTACCACTTACTTGGATATAGATTAACTCATTTTTCTTCTTAACTACAAAATCAATTTCCTTTCTGTATAGTTTATCTACATAAACTTCATATCCTCTATGACAAAGTTTAAGATAAACTATGCTTTCATACACTCACTAACAAACTTTTATATATCATGAAATAATCGTTATCATTACATAAAACAATAATAAAGAATTAAATCTTTAAAAATCTACATAAATATTATATTTATAAAATTCAGATTTCATCTTTTCATAATCTTCTTTTGATAGTTGCTTTAAATTAAGTTCGTCCATGCCCTCTACTACACCTGCAGCACATGTATATAAGGAGAAGCTAGTGATATGTAATCCCATTTTCTCGACTGCTAAAGGGAGTTGCTCAAATCCTTTATCAACTGTTAGTATATTCTTATTCATTTGATAAGCTGTTTCATAAATTGCTCGCATCATTCTCCTGGTTCTTCTTTCCGATATCTCGTATGCATTTTTTCTAACATAACAGATATAAGCATAAAAGTAACGATCGTCAACAAAGTCAGGACTTTCTTGATGGCATTCTTTACATAACAAAAAATAATTTGATGGTATATTTTCTCCATCTAACATTCTAGATTTAATATGCGCTTTTTGTAAATAGCGAACTTCAGGAAAATTCCAAATTCTCATACAGCTTTTAGTATTTATTAATCTATCATACTTTGGATTATCATATATTTTATGATTGAACATGCCACAAGCCCAACACTCAGGTTCGCCAGGGTCAGTGATCACTAGTTCAGCACCTTCTTCATAAAAATCAATTATTTTAAATTCTTTTGATATGTATTTGCCTATCCAATATTCTGCAATTTGTTTTCTTGAAGGTGAATGATTCTTATTATTCCCCATAAAAATCTCCTTTCATTAATCATAAAACAGGAAGGACTTGCATCTTTCCAAACGCTATGTTCTACATTTTTTCGTTAAGAATCATATTTTTAGAATTTCTCCAGTTGCTTTTTTCTTTCGATAACATTAGCAATTCTTAGTTTATTTATCAAACAATTGCTTGAGTTCTTTTTAAATATGTCTTTTACTTCCTATTCAAATCCGTTCAGTGCGTCAGAAACAGAACAGATTTCTATTAGTTATTCAAAGCTTTTCTTGTACTACCTGTTTTATATTCAATAATTCCTAAGGAAATACAGTCCAGATGAATAAAACGAATGATTTTTGTAACCATATGTGTTTCTTTGTAACAGAAAAATTCTAATACTTCAATATTTTTTTATTTAAAGCTTTATTAGAAAATTAATCAACTAATAACCTAACACCTATTATTCCATTATTAGTTAAATAAAAGAAACCTATATAGATGTTATTTAAATAAATCATCAATCGTTAACAGAATTGCACCATCTATTTCTGCTTGTCGTTTCACTGGTTCTGTATATCCTGATTTACTTACAAAATATAAATGTTTCTCTTTGATATTAGGAAATGCTTTCGTTGCATTTACAAGATCTGTATATTCTTCAAGAGGCATAGGACTTGATGTGAATTTACACTCCATAAAAATGGCCTTTTTACCACTTCGATCGATAGCCAAAACATCAACATCATCTTGTGCTTTGATACTTGGATTGTTACCCCACCATTTTCCTATAGAAAAAGGAATAAAAGGAAGTTTTCTTTTCTTTGCTTGATGAATTAAATATTCTTTACATACACCTTCAAATACATCTCCCATAAGATTTGAAATATCATTCATAATTTCTTCAGCAGCATCTTTTGCTCCTAACATTGCATAATATGCATTATTCGTAAATTCATATCGAAACCAAAATCTTAAGAAATTATCTTTTATTACATAAATTGATTTTTTAGATCTGCTATTTTCACCACTTGGAACTCTTTTCTCAATCAAACGTAATGTTTGAAGTGTTGTTAAATATTTAGAAACTTTTGTTTGATCCTCATGTATATAATCTGCAATTTCGATAATTCTGTTTCTTCCATTCGCAATCGCAGAAAGTATGGAATTATAGGTATTTGTTTCTCGTAATTCTGCCTTCAATAAATTTTCAGGTTCTTCATATAAATAAGAACCATTTCGAATAATTTTAGATGCTATATTTTCTTCAACAGATTTATTAGCATCAAAAGCTTCTAAATATCTTGGAACACCACCTAAAATCCCATAAGCAATTAACTTATCTTCGTTACTGTAGTTAGGGAAGAAATTACTACTTTCTAAATAATCAAATGAAGTTATTTCTAATGTTGCTGTTTGACGATCATGTAATGGACTTTTTCTTCCCATGATTTCATTTTCCATGACACTAATTGAAGAACCACAAAGAACTAAAAAGATATTTTTATTCTTCCAACTATGATCAATAGCATGTTGCAGAAGTGATTTCACAGAAGGATTTTCTTCAATGATATAGGGAAATTCATCAATAATAAATGCAGTTCTATCTTGTGTTTTATTGCCAATATAGGAAAAAGCATCTTCCCAACTTTTAAATGAAGAAATGAACTGTTGCTCAAAATGAAGTTGTATTGTTTTTGAAAAATCTTCTAAATTTAATGCATCATTTTTTTCACGTGCAGGAAAAAAGATAGCGTTTGTATGTTTTGAAAATTCTTGAAGTAATGTTGTTTTTCCTACTCTTCTTCGTCCATACATAACTAAAAATTCAAATTTTTTACTTTCATATAATTCATTTAAATAGTTTAATTCTTCTATTCTTCCTAGCATAGTATTCCTCCTATTTTATTTATATACTCATAAGTATTATACTCTAAAGTATAAAAAATATCAAACCATGATTTTTAATACCACTACTTGACATTGTCTACAACTTAAATGATGAGAAATTTAGATATTTTGATAAATTGCTTTCTTATTTTTATGAGGTCTTTTTATCACACCTTCCGTTTCTAATTGTCTGATTTGTTTCATAAAGATTCCTTTATAGGAATACGTATATCCTTGATTGATTAAGGCTTGATGAACACTTTTTAAAGAAAACTTTTGATACATAGCTTGCTTTTCAATTTCTTCTATAATCGCTTTACGGTATATTTCTTGTTCTTCATCAACAAGTATAACATTCGCATCAATATCATCTGAAAAACATCCCTTGAAGTGAAATACGATTTGATGATCGTGTACAACAATTTTGCGAAATAATATTTCTAGTTCCTGCTTTGTATAATCTTGCTTGGTAATCATTTCATCTATGATATCAAGAGCAGATGTAAAGCATTCTTCATGAAAAGAGTAACTCTCTAATTCCTGTTTCAACAACTCGATATTCTCCTCATGCTCTTTCATCATCTTCACTTTTTCATCAATCAAGGATTGATAAGATTCTTGAATGATCTCATAGTTTTCAAGCAGTGACATACTCTCTCGCATCTTATTTTCAATCAACTGTTTGATTTCTAACTTTAACTGTGTAATCTTTGTTTTATATTGAGTGATTTTTTTTAAAATTCCTTTTATTTCAACCTCTTTGGAATCTGCATGAATCTGTTGTTCCTCTAAAAAATTCTTATATACATCTCTACACCGTTTTAAAAATATCGTTACAGCTTTTTTTAGTTGTTGGTCTGTTACTGACTTTGAACTACAGACTGTTTTACCTTGTTTTTGATAGGTTGAACAGTAATAATGGGTATTTCCTTCTCGTATATCTTTTGTAGTCTTAGAAGGCTTTAAAAGACTATTACAGTCAGCACAATATAATAATCCATGGAATATATTTTCATAGATTTTTCTTTTTCTCTTAGATCGTACTTTCTTACTTTCCAACTTTTCTTGACAGATACGAAATAAGTTTTCATCAATAATGGCTTCATGATGATGTTCAAATACTTTCCATTTCTCTCTAGGAAGCTTTTGATATTTTCCTCTAATCTTAACGCATTCTCCTTTATGAAGAATTAATGTTCCTAGATATGTTTCATTCTTTAAAATTCTGCGAATACAGGAATCATTCCAACAATCCGTATATTTATTTTTATCATCAATTCCGTTCTTTAATCGATATTCATGTAAGGAACGAGAAGGAGTAAGAATGTTTTCTCTTGTTAGAGTACGAGCAATTTGTAAGATACCATACCCATCCACATACATTTGAAAGATACGCTTCACAACACTAGCATTGTTTGGATCAATGACGAGTTCTGCACCTTTCTTTTGTACTTTATGATATCCAAACGGTGGGGTTGTCATCCATTCTCCATCTTCTTGTTTCATGTGAATAACATTCTTTACTTTCTTGCTTGCCTCTTTCACATACAATTCGTTATGCCAAGTTTTGATTCCAATCGTTGAATCATTATCTTGAAAATTGGAATATCCATCATCTAACGCAATGACTTCACATCCATGATCCCTTGCATCTTCCATAAAGAGTAATGCACGAGCATTGTGTCTTCCTAAACGAGACATATCTTTTATTAGTAATCGTTTCACTTTTCCAGAAGCAATATCTTTATTTAAACGATCAAAGTTAGGTCGTTCAAATGAATATCCACTTTCTCCATCATCAATATAGCGTTCTGTAATCGTATAATGATTTTCTTTCGCAAAACGAGTCAGCATCTTATCTTGATTTTCAATGGATACGGAAAGACCTTTATTTCGATCATCTCTTGATAATCTTAAATAAAGAACAATATTGCGATCTTGAGTCTCTATCGTAAAATCGATCATAATAATGATACATACCTTTCTGATGCCACTATTATGTCGTGCTTTTTTTGATTTGACAGTGCCCTAATGCCCATATTTTTTATTCACCCTACAAGCAATCAGTTCTTTTAATAGCACTTTTATATTGATTGTTCCATCAATAAACTTCACCTCATATGTCTTCCTGTTATTTACATTTGAAGTATTTGATTTTGGATTCTTTGATTGCATGGATCCATCTCCTATACTATCATATGAATCCATTTGACTTTGTTTTCTCTTTCTAAGAGAATCCGTTACATTCAGAGTTTTCATTTGATTACATAATCATAAAATTCCTCCATTCTTCTTTGATATTTTATCTCAAATTCCAATCTTTTTACTCCATCAAAAAAAGCTGAACTGATTGGAACAGCTTTTCATATTCTTTATTAATTTATTGAGGTTATGATTAATTTCTCTAACTTTTTCTCCAAATTTATTATTTATTAATTTTAATTTGGTTCAAAGCTCCTTTTTTCTTTAAATATTTTCTTTCCTTATCCTCTCCAGACTTTTCTTTAACAACCTTATTAACAGCATTAATACCATTCATAAAATTATCAGTTATCAAATCAAGTGCTTTATCTGTTTTACTTAAAATATTTAATTCTTTAATAAATTTGCATGTTTCTTCTTCTAAAGAGGGATATATACTACTTTTATTAATTCCTAATAAATCTAATTCTTTTTTTAGTATATTAATAGAATCTTTGTCAATACTTAGCTCTTCGACTTCAAAAGCTTCAGATTTAGTAATATCGAAATCCTCGAAGAATAGAATAAAATCTCCTTTTTGATTTTTTATTCTATCAGAAATACTACTCCCATTTACCATGACTATTTTACTATTAATTATGTTTTTTTCATAAAAAGAATTCAATTCTTTATTCACAAAATAACTCGCTTTGCAATTCTTAGCTATTATTAAATACACAACTGGTTCATCAGTTTCTTTAAAATTTTCTAATGCAAAGTATAAGGATACTAAAGGATTTGAAGTGACATCTAAAACCCTTGTTGGAAAACCATAGTGTTGTAAAATATTGATTATACTGATTAAATCTTCATAAATAATATTTACAAAGTAATCATGATTTTTTTCAACAAACTTATAAATTTGGTTTATTTCTTCATCTATATTGTTATAAAAAGGAAGGTCTGAATGCTTTTCTTTTTCTCTATAAAAGGAAGGAATTAATTTCCAGTTTTTATTGAATCCATTTCTTTGACCTCTATAAAAAATCTGTTCAGAAGGAAAATTAATCTTTCGTTCTTCGATTATTTCAATAAAGTTGGAAATATTTTTAATCTTATTGTTTATCATTTTGAATACTTGTCATTAATAACTGTTTGAAATCTTCGTTAGTCATCCCTAATTCACGCATCAAATCAATTGCCTCTAATGGAGAAAGGTTAGATTCATTACTTAATTGTTGAACATATTCAATTAAATCAACAAAACCATTCCACAATTCGATATATTGATCGTCAATCTTTATTTTTTCATACTTATTATAAATTCCTACAATTTTTTCTTCAAAATTTTCTTCTTTTTTTCTAGTGTTTATTTTATCTAACATGTATAAAGCCTCCTAATTAGTCAGAAATAGTATATATCTTTAGGCCTTTAAAAATCAATATCATTTAATTTTTTAATAAAAAATCTTTTAGTTTCTATCTGTTTGATATATTTTTATAATAATTTATCTAGAGGCCCATTTCCTTAACTCCACTCCAACATGGGTCCACTTCGACAAACGCTATGGCAGACCAGCCTGCAGCGCCGGATTCCCTACACTGCGCAACGGCAGCCGCGGTGTTTATGTACTTGTCCTTCAAGATGCATTAAATGCCCTCGGTTATTCCACAAGAACATTGGACGGTGCCTTCGGTCAAAATACACGCTCCGCACTGATCGCTTATCAGCGCAACAACGGATTAAGCGCAGATGGCATATGCGGATGTGCCACTTGGACGAGAATTGTCAGTGAGGTAGTCGGAATCGGTAGAACACCGACGGTAATCGATCCTTAAAAAAACCTCCTGCCTGCTTTTCCAGCAGACAGGAAGTTTTTACATATCATACACCATTGACAAAAGCAATCAATTAAAGTTATACTAATATAACTTATTAGGAGATGATACTATGAAAGTACTATTATGGGCGGCATTAGGTACCGGTTTTACCTTTTTGATGACATCCTGCGGCGCTGCACTCGTATATATATTTAAAGGAAAAACAAGCGAAAACATTCAACGCATTTTCTTAGGTTTCGCCGCGGGCATCATGATCGCTGCATCGATCTGGTCTTTGCTGATACCCGCCATCACACAAGCAGAAGACATGGGAATGATCCCCTGGATCCCGGCAGCAGGAGGATTTACTCTTGGCGGAATATGTTTGCTGGCTCTGGATAATCTACTTCCCCATCTGCATATAGGCAGTCAGCAAGCCGAAGGCATGACCAGCTGCTGGAAACGTACTACACTGCTCATTTCTTCGGTTACGCTTCATAATATTCCGGAAGGAATGGCCGTTGGACTGATGTTTGCTATGGCGGCCCAGCAATCCAGCGATCCTGCCTTCTCCACTGCTGCCTTTGCTCTCGCCTTAGGCATCGGCATACAAAACTTTCCAGAAGGCGCTGCTATATCATTGCCGCTTCATCAAGAGGGCATGAGCGTTCATAAATCCTTCTTATGCGGAAGCCTGTCCGGTATCGTAGAACCGATATTCGGCATTTTATGCGTGTTAGCCGCTGGGAGCATTCAGCCTTTCATGCCATGGCTTTTATCTTTTGCCGCAGGCGCTATGATCTATGTCGTCGTAGAAGAACTTATACCGGAAGCTCATCTCGGTGAGCACTCTCATATCGGAACCGCAGGCATCATGGCTGGCTTTCTCATCATGATGATCTTAGATATCGCCTTGGGATAAAAGACTTCTATCGGCGGGAGGCAATAAGATCGTATCGCTTGCATCACTGATAAAGGAAGCGATATCTTCCATGACGATCTCATATAATTCTAATGCCATCTCCTCTTTATATTCCTCTACTATTTCCTCTTCCATATTTGCCTTTCTGATATGAAATAATCCATCATATGCAAACCACGTATGCTTTTCTTCATGAAAGATCATATAAATCTTCATGCGAATGATGTACATGTCTCTTTCTTTAAAATATTTTCCATTCTCAATTTTCAACTGAACATCACATACTTCCTCTTCCGGACTTCGCTGATAATTGATTTCACCGAGATGATAGTTGATGAAATCATACATCATAGAATCATTGATCAACTTCATACGCGGATGATCATTCAGCCAATAGAGATATCCCAAATAGATCCACAGCAATACGGAAGACATCGAATATACATAAAAGACACCATAATCGAGAAAGCCTCCGGCAGCTTCGATAAAAATGATAAACCCGATCATCAATATTAAAAGATAAGATTTTGTATGCGTGTATTTTCGCAATGTCTCCAATAAAGCCGTGACACTGCGGAAAAGAAAGGCAAAGAAACATACAAAACCAAATACTCCTGATGTCATCAGTGCCTCCATCAGAAAGTTATGTGCATGAACTACCGTAACTCCATCAAAAAGACTGCTTTGAATCAATGTTTGCCCCATAATCTTAAAATTATCAACGCCAATGCCAAACAGCGGTGAAGTGCGCCATATCCGGTATGCATCATACCACAGTTCCAGTCTTGAAGAGCTCAGGATATTCAAAAGATCATATATTTCTTTACGGTTAGCCCATGGATTTTCTTTCATAAGCGCAATCACACGCAGCAGCTTATCCAACTGTAAACGTCCGCTGTTCTCCAGTATCGCTCCCTGCATTTGCGGTATGATATACAATAGATTCCTAATAAGGAAAGATGCGACAAAAAACAACAGACTGATAACAGCTATGATCAGCACTTGCTGTATAATGCCGTATTTTTTTCTTTTAAACAACGTATAGTATACAAGAGATACCAACAGCATCAGCAAGATGAGCATGACACTTCTTGTCCCTGTAAGCAAAATATACAGCAATTGAACAACGATATTGGCCATATAAAAACGAGGCATGGAATATCGATTACGCAAAGCGACCAAGGAAAAGATCAACGACATGCAAGCTAAAAAAGCCGCTGGGTTGCAGTTAAAGTAAACCCCAAACAAGCGATCTCCTACTAATCCAAGCGTAACGCCGTTGCGCGTTGTGGATACATTCAGAAAAAACATCAAAACAGAAATCAGCGATGCTGTAAACGTTAAAAAGCACGTCATCTTCTGAATGCTTCTCATCTCATTTTTCACAGTCATAAGACTGGTTCCCTTTTTCTGTGTAAACAACAAAAGGAAAACAAGCAGCTGCAGCGTCAGCATCAAAAACGAAGTTTGCGAAGAATATGGATGATTGGCAAATGTGGCCAAAGAAAGACATATAAAAAATCCACCTATATATAGTAGATGATTGCCATGATACCACAGTTTTCCTTTCAAAGTCTCCACACCAATAATACAAACACCCCATAAGATCAACATGGTATATAAAAAGGTAATGTCCATATCAAAATAGCCGATCCCCAACGTATTAAGAAAAACTACAAACAAAAAAGCCGATTTATAATACTTTCGGCTCGTCAACATATTGATTATATTCATATCGATCAACTCCTTATCGCTTTTTTCGTTCGCTGTTTCCATTCATATATCAGCCATGTTAAAACATGCGTACATAGCATGACGCTGAAAAAGCGAAGCCATCCTTGCTCCTCAAAAATTTCTTCCGCATGAAACACATCCAACACCATCGGGATCAACACGAGAAAAAAGGCATGTGTAAAATAGTAAAGTTCACTGTAAGAACGCAATCGCCGATAGTCGATTGACCAATTGATCGATAGATCGCGAAGGCATAGAAACAGAAAGATCGTGCATGGAGCCAGCATGATCAAAAAATTAAAATTTAATGTGTCCGTCTGATTTAAAATATAAGCTTCTGCCATCAGAATAAGAAGGCAAAAGGACAGCCACAGCTTTTTATGTTCTACGTGCAACCATCGTTCCTGCTTGCTTAAATAATATCCGCAGGCAACAAAAAACAATCCGAAAAACAAACCGTTTCTAGTCGTGAAAAATACCGTCATGTAATTATCGATAACCGCCTGTACCGGTGATACGGTAACAATGCCGTAATATGTCTCAAGAGAACCGATGCAAAAAAGAATAAATGCGATCGAAAGGAGCGGGCGATGGCGATGTTGCTTTGTGTACCATTCCACAACGAGTAAAGAAAAGATAAGAGCCGGCATATACCATAAATGATAATACGTTCCCAAATATAAAAAGCCGAGCAACAGAGCAAGCGGATAAAGGAAGTATGGAATATCCATATTATTCTGTAACCACTGATAACCGCATGGTATGTATAAAATGCTCCAAAACATATATGTCTTTATCAAAGAAACGATATATTTTCGAAAATAAGCAGGATCTTCTCTTGATTTCATACTTACAAAAAAACCGCTGCTGATAAAAAAGAACGGTACAGCAAAACGGCCGAGTATATTGATTACTACAAAATTACCAAATTCACTATATGGCAGCAAAGGTGAAGTATGTACGATGATCACCATGATCGAACTTATATATTTCATGATATCAATAGCATGGTATTGTTTATTCATAGCTCTCATCCTTATCCATCTGAAATTACTACCATCATAGTAAAATGCACTGCATTTGTCAATAAAAGCAGCTATCACAGCTGCTTTTATTATTCAATCGGTTCCACATAGAATCTGCCTTCTAAAGATTCTGTTTTTGTAGCATTGATAAATGCCGTATGATCGATCTTTCGCACATGCAGCATTACTCTTTTCATCTCTTCAAAATCAATAACCGTATACAGCAGCGTTCGTTTCTGTCCGCTATAACCACCGACGCCTTCAAATCGCGTAATTCCATGATGCGTATAATCCAAAAGTCCTTCAATGATCTCATCCGGCTTGCTTGTCACGATAAATAAAGTGATGCGTTTATAACGAGTATGCAGCATATTGATCGTCTGTGTAGAACAAAATTGATAAATGATCGAATACAGTGCTTTATCCCAACCAAACAGACACCCGGCAACAATCAAAAGTACCGCATTCATTCCCAATACATAATTCCATGCGGAAGCATTTGTCTTCTTTGAGATCCACATGGCGATAAAATCCGTTCCACCACCGGAAGCCTTTCCCTTAAGCGCGATCCCCATAGCAATGCCATTGATAATTCCGCCAAATACCGCAATTAACAACACATCCCCCGTAACAGCAGTCGCAGGGATAATCTCTACAAATATACCCGTTAATAGGATCATCAATATGGAATATATCGTAAAACGCTTACCTATCAGCTTAAACCCGATATACGCAGGGATTGCATTTAACGTATAGTTAACGAGAGAATAAGATATCGTGATATCAAAAAATTTATCGCAGAACCGCTGAATAAAAACGGTGAGACCTGTAAATCCTCCGGGAAACAGGCCGCCTGTCTGTACGAATGTTTTGATGTTGACGGCACTGATCAAAGCTCCGATAATAACACAAGCCAAGGTCATCATATCTCTGCTTTTCTTACTCTCTTGCATAACAAAACTCCCCTGTTCATCATATGAATACCGTTTTATTATACTAGCTTTTATATGGCTTTCAACCCCTAAAAAGAATATTTTGTATAAATTTAAAGCCTATGAAAAAATTTCCCGTATCCCATATAAAAAAGGATATCTTTTATCGATATCCTATAACATGCAATGTACGTAATACTGCCGGCTCCATGCATCGATCTGATACAGATATGCCAATAACTGTGGACCGCTCATCAGCTGACCATACCATGGCAACGGAAAGCTCTCTCCTTTGGAATCCAACAATTCCTTCCATTTATCATCATCCAACAACCGATGCAAAATGCTCGAATCATCCTCGTAAACCTTTCTAAGCTTCTCACATATGAGTTCTGTATACTGCGGATTATGCGTTTTGGGGAACGGATTTTTCTTACGATGAGCAATATCAGCCGGTAATTCACTTTCAAATGCCTTTCTGAGGATCCCTTTTTCTTCTTTTCCGTAAAATTTAAGATCCCACGGTATATTGTAGACATAATCCAAAATACGAACATCCGCAAACGGAGCGCGTATATTCATGCCAGCACCTTCTCCCATACGCACCTGACGCGTTACCAGCGTTTGCATAAACCAATGCAGACAAAGCATAGTATGCATGCGGGCACGTCGATCATCTTCATTGTCTTCTTCTAAAAACTGCACACTTTGCAATGTCGCACGATATTGTTTCTGGATATATGCCTCAAAATCAATATCCTGCAAAGACGGATGCAAAATAGAGAGACGCTCTTTGATCGAGCGCAGCCATGGGAATGTATCAAGATCCTTCAGTTCTTCTTTATAAAACCAAGGATAGCCGCCGAATACTTCATCCGAACATTCTCCCGACAAAATGACATCCTGTCCCTGCTCCTTTATCTTTCTGCACAGCCAAAGCAAAGAAGCATCTACATCTGCCATACCAGGCATTTCCCGATAATAGACTGCATCATCCAATGTATCTACCAATTCCTGCTGCTGTATGGTAAACATCTGATGCAGCGAACCGGTCCTATCGACCATTTCCTTTATATAATCATTATCCAGAGATACCTGATACATATTTCCTACGAAACTCTGCGCATTTCCTTCATAATCCAAGGAATACGTATGAAATTGATCCTTTGCACGGCTGCATTCCTGAACGATGATACTGCTGTCCAAGCCACCGGATAAAAAACTGGCATTACAGCCTTCACTCTGTCTTCGTACCGCATCTTGAACGAGGGAACGGACTTTCATAATCGTATCTTCCGGATCATCAAAATGCGGTTTGCTGATCGGTTCGTAATACTTGCGTATATGAATATTATCATTCTTAATGATCATGTAATGCCCCATTGGCAATGCATATATGCCTTTCAACAATGTCTGATTTTCCGATATGCTCGGTCCGAAAGCAAACATCTCCTGTACATTCATGAGATCCATCTCCGCTTTCACATCCCCATGCTTCAATAACAATCCCATCTCATTTGCAACCGACAATCCTCTGTGATGCCTCCTCGCATAATAAATCGGTTTCAATCCCATAGGATCTTTCGCAACGAATATTTCGTTTCCGTCATCGATCATCAAAGAAAAAGCACCATTAAAGCGCAACAGACATCCGTGTCCCCATACACAATACGCACAAAGCATCAGTTCTTCCAAACCGGCTTTCTTTACATCTTCGCCATATGCACACAGTGCTTTGCGCAGCTCTTTTACATTATAAAGCTCTCCATCGACACATACATCATAACGTCGATCTTTGCGACATACTTCTTTAAATCCCGAATATACCTTATTTTTATGACGATAGCCGCCTTCTAAATGACAGCGAATCGCTTCCAGTTCTTCATCACTGGCATGATACATAACACTTAAAAATTTTTTCATACATTGCCTCCCGTATCAGTATATGCAAAGTGGCAAGGTATTTGACTATTTTTTACTTCAGCAGCAAAACGAGATAGACGCCAAGAGACAAAAAAGGGATAAAAGGGAGTTCTTTTCCCTTACCTGCTGCTTTCAAACTATATAGCAAAGCAAAAAGACAGGCATATAAGAGGCATCGTACACTATGATACAGACCTAAAAAAGAACCTGTTAAAAATAAAAAGCGAATATCGGCACCACCGATAGCCTTTCCGTTTGTGATCCTATACAAACCATACAAGATACTGCTGATAAACAAGGAACCGGATAATACAGCTGTAAAAGGCAACCGCTCCTCTCTGCACAGCAATAAAGAAATAAACGCCAATGCTATCATATGCTTATCCGATATTTGAAGAAAGCGGATATCTTCCATCGACTGCAAAAATAAAACAAGAAAAAGACACGCATATAAAGCCGAACTTTGGGGATGGATCCCATAATACAAAAATGTCAGTATCGTATATATGAAAGCGAGAGCTATCCTTTTCACGATATCTCCTCTATCCTTTGATACTGCTTTACATAGTCTCCTACCGTATCACGTTCAAGAACTTCATTGTATAAAGCACAACGCCGTAACTGACGCATCAGGCTTCTGACTTCGCAGTACAGCAAAAGTTCCCTTCCATTGCAAAATACGATTTTATGCTGTCCTTTCCCCTTATAAACATTTTGAATCAAACGATAGTTCAGCCACCAATAGCCATCCTCACCATTCAGTATCGGAAAAAATAAATCTTTCGTCTTATCACTGATGAGGATCGGCACCATCTGTACGATCATCAAACGATCTGAAACAGCTCTTTTTCTTCCTTCCATAGTAGAACCATACAGCATGCATAAATCCTCTAATATGTGCTTGGGCTGCTTTCTGGAACGGAACACACCATATTCATCTATGATAAACGTATGCATCTGTTTAGAATATATGTAGAGAATCATAACCGCCTCCCCCAACAGTAAATCAAAAGAAAAATAAAATATCCATAAAATAAAAAAAGGATGCGATTTCACGCATCCAAATTACGAATTATTCACATCCGCCGCATTCACAGCCATCATCGCCGCCACATCCGGAACATCCGCCGCAGCCTTCCTGCTGCGCTTTCAGCTGTGCTTCATAGATCAACGTATCAATGACAATACACTCAATCTCCACCTTTACATCTTTTGGCAGACGAGCTACCTGTACACAGCTTCGAGCGGGATACGGCTCCTGCAAATACGAACCGTATACCTTATTTAAAGCATCGAAATCACTTAGATCCTGCATAAAGATCGTTGTCTTTACGATATGACGGAAGCCCAGTCCCATCTCGCCTAAAACCGCTTCGATATTCTGCATAACCTGATGCGTCTGTTCCTCGATCGTCGTTCCTTCTATCGCATTGGTTTTCGGATTCAACGGAATCTGTCCGGACAAGTATACAAAATCTCCTAATTTTACTGCTGGTGAGTATGGACCGAGCGCTTTCGGTGCATTCTCAGGTTTAATTGCTTTTACAAACATAACATTTCCTCCTAATCTAGATCATCATCTGCAAGCGACAAGATCTGCAATTCGATCTTGCTTGCCATCCCATCTTTTACATCCAGAACTTTCAGCAAAAAGTTCTCAAATTCTATTTCTCGGTTTTTGCGAACCTTGCGATGGTTATTTAATTCATAAATCCAAGCGCTGAATGTGCGCGCTTTTGTATCGGGGGCATCCTGATCATCGACATAAGTATCGAAAAAATCAATAAGGGACACCTTACCATCTACCTCAAAGGTATGATGGCCGATTTCTACAACATGATTCGGAAGCGGATCATATTCGTCATAAATTTCTCCGACGAGCTCCTCCAATATATCCTCAAGCGTCACAATTCCCACATATACATGTGAATTATTGCTTTCCGTGACGATCGCCATATGCTCACGGGATTTTTGAATATCTTCCAATACCTGAGGCAGCTTCTTGCGCTGCGATACAAATACTGGAGGCTGCATAAGTTCCGATATAACGATATCTTCTTTTTTCAGTAATGTATCCAATACATCCCTGACTCTGAGAATACCGACAACCTCCGTTGTCTCGTAAGATAATACCGGAAGCCTTGACAGCTTATGCTGATCCAATGTTTTCCGCAGCTGATCATAAGTCGCATTGTCATACAGGAAAACAACGTGATCACGTGGAACCATGATCTCCCGTATCGTCTTATCATCAAATTCGATAACACTCTCGATCAGTTCTCGCTCATCCTGTTCAAGAACACCTTCCTGCTCGATGGTAGAAACAATTTCCAACAACTCATCTTCCGTAGCCGTAACATTTTCAATCTCCAATTTTTTTTGCCAATATTCTTCCATTTTTTCCACAAATAGAGTGATTGGACGAAACAGGATGACCAGAAAATGGATTACCCGAGCCGAAAACAAAGCAAAACTCTCCGCTCTGGCTTTCGCCATGATCTTCGGTATGACCTCGCCGAACACGAGGATCAAAACGGTCATCACACCTGTGGCAACCGCAATTCCTGCTCCGCCAAAAAGGCCGGTAAACAAACTCGTCGCAAGAGATGTCGCCAATATGTTTACGATGTTATTGCCAATCAAGATCGTCGTAATAACGGCTGTAAATTTCTTTGAATTATTGAATGCTGTTTTTGCTTTCTTATTTCCATTTTTCGCCATCTGCTTGATGCGGATCATATTCAGAGAAGAATATGCCGTTTCCGTAGATGAAAAAAAAGCAGATAGAACTATCAAAACTACCAAAGTCAATAAAAGGCCTATTTCCGAACCATCCAAGTATTACCACTCCCTATAATATTTTTCGCTGTTAGCCAATATCTTCGCTTTCCGTCTCTTCATAAAACTGCGGACGGCCGAGCCCAGCAGCGTCAGAGGAAACATCATCATGATGACAATAGATATATAATCGCTGATCGTTTCCAACATGCCGCTCACCTCGTATCTATTATAACCTAATAAAAAAATATTTCAATTGCAAAACATCGATTGACCGGAAACGAAAAAAGAGAAATTTCCAAATACAGGCAAGATTTTAGTACATAATTTTACATCATCCGGCAACAATAGTATCAGGAGGTAATGAATATGAAAAAAGATGCAAAAAAAGATCGCTTCGTAGCGGCTCGTAAGAATTCTGACGGAACTTTGAAAGAGTTCAAGACAAAATCAGGAAAAGTGTATGATTACGAACAGGCTTTAGAAGCAGTAGAAGCAGGATTGATTGAAAACGCATTGCCATTTACCGGCCGTGACGGCGCACGTCATATCCGCGGTAAGAATGACGGTGATGAAAGCACCAATCTGAAGAATCTGAAAAGCTTCTAGCAATACAAAACATACGAGCAATCGTATGTTTTTTTATATTTCCTTCTCGGTTATCTCAACTGCATCAAACAGCATAGCTTCCCGATATTCTTTTATCACTTGTATAAGATATGCAAAGCAAAGAAAAAAAAGCAATGTCTGCTCTATGGATATCAGCCATCCCATCGCACATACGTAGCCGATCAGCTCTTGGATCGAAACAGATCGCGCCGCATATGCCGATATAACTATGAGGAGGATCAGCTGAAATAGAAGTACATAAAAGAACACACGGTATTTCTTATACACAGAGCGATATATATCTGCGATATGAAGCAAAACCACGGCTATGAGAAATAAGACATTTTCCATCCGCAACGCCCTTACGGCATTTACCGCCATAGAAAGGACAGTTCCCGAGGGCTGCGACATACCCAGCAATATCAAACGGGAACCATAGGAACGTTCTATGGCCGGTTTACCGAGCACCGCAAACAATTCCTCATAACTGTCGATGGATATGAGGATCCTTGCCGTCTGCAAATAAGTAAACATGATCCAGCATACCAGCAGCAAATAAAGAAGTCGAAAAAGACAGCCTCGCTTCGCTCTCGTATCCATAAAGCGATCCAGCTTGATCATCGGCACAGCCAGTCTTCCCCCTTGATGCATTCCACGGCAGACAACCCTGCATAATCCAGCTGACGAAGGACTTCGTAAACAATGATAGCCGCACAGTTGCTGAGATTCAAACTGCGGGCCTGCGGCACCATGGGAAGACGCATACAATGATCAAGATGTCCGGCGAGAATCTCTTTGGGAATACCCGTGCTTTCCTTTCCTAAAATCAGATATATATCCCCGCTGCAAGAAGCAAAATCAAAAGCAGAAGGCGCTTTTTTCCCATACCTCGTCATATAAAAATAATGTTCGCTCGGGTTCTTTTCAACAAACGCTTCCCAATTCTCATGTATCTCATAATGCAAGTCCTGAATATAATCCATCCCCGCACGACGCAGATGATGCTCATCCATATAAAAACCCAAGGGCTGGATAAGATGGAGTTTGGTATTGGTAGCCATACACGTACGCATGATATTTCCCGTATTCTGCGGTATCTCCGGTTCATATAAAACTACATGTAGCATGATGGATCCTCCATATACGCCAACAGCTTTGCCAATGCAAGACCACGATGCGATACTTTGTTTTTTTGTTCTTCCTCCACTTCACCAAGCGTTCTTCCAAAAGGTTCATAAAAGAAAATAGGATCATAGCCAAACCCATTATGACCGGCTGCCTGAAAGGCAACAGTTCCTTCCATAACACCCTCAAACACATGGATAGAACCGTCTTCCTTTGCATAAGCGATCGCACATACATACTGACAACGGCGGTCTTTCGCCTGTTTCAATTCATCAAGAATATACTGATTTTTATATTCATACGAGGTATCCTTTCCTAAAAAGCGGGCGGAATAAACACCCGGAGCTCCATGCAGATGGTTGATGGAAAGCCCGCTGTCATCACTGATCACCGGCATATGAAGGATATCAAACACCGTTTTTGCCTTTATCCGTGCATTTTCCGCAAACGTCTTCCCATCTTCTTCAATATCAATCGGCTCTTTTACATCCAGTAAACTTAGCACCTCGTAGCCAAGCGGCTCCAGCATCTGTTTAAATTCTTTTATCTTTCCCACATTCGTTGTCGCAATCATCATTTTTTTCATCATTCCAACTCCTTTATCTTTGCGCATGCCGCATCTATAAAATATCGCTTAGGCATCGTTTTATCATTCTGAAAAACGATGACCTGATACCCGC
The DNA here is from genome assembly GCA_910575705.1 of Erysipelotrichales bacterium. Classification (GTDB taxonomy): domain Bacteria; phylum Bacillota_I; class Bacilli_A; order Erysipelotrichales; family Erysipelotrichaceae; genus CAJTFG01. The sequence goes on from CAJTFG010000003.1 coordinate 23,521, forward strand.
ATTCTCCTTCAAAATACCCTATATCCACAACACCGTAATGATACAAAATACCGCTTTCTTCCCTTCCCTGCTCGATCATAAACTGAAAAACCGCCTTGCGCTCCTCCATGCTCACTTCTTTCCACAAACGCTGCGGACGCTGTCGGTAACGCGTATAATAGTCCATCGTCAGCATACACTTTGCCGTATATTTTACATCAACGGGCAAAACCTCCAAAAACAAATAATACAACTGCGCGGCAGAATACGGATGCGGCAAACGCCTCATACGCTCTCCTAGCGCAACAAATAAATCAAAAGGACTTGAAAACCATCCACGGCGCAGTACTTCTTCTATACTTCTTCGAAATCTTCCGCTGTTATATAATTTCTCACACGCGGCAGCTGCTCCTTCTATGCGCTGCATTTCCTCTTCACAAAGCCACTTTGTCTTATAAACCGCATAAGGCGCTCGTTTTTCTTCCCGCAATCCATACTCTTCCCGCCGCTTCCACAGTTCGGTCCCTTTCAGCAGCTTTAATATCCCTAACTGAATCTCTTTCACATGATACGCAAACAGCGTATCAAAAGACATGCGGAACCTCTCATATCCTTCATACGGAAGACCGGCGATCAGATCCACATGCATCGTGACACCGGCATTGCGCAAAGCAAAAATCACTTCTCGTAACCTTGTATTGTTCTGAATCCGTCTAACTGCATGCAGCGTCTGCGTATGAAAAGACTGTACGCCGATCTCTAAACGAAAACGCTTCTTATCCGCTTCTTTACAAAAGAAATGAAGTAAATCATCCGATAATGTCTCCGCCACAATTTCAAACTGAAAAATCTGCCGCACACAATGCGCATTCATATAACGAGCGATCTTTAACGCTCTTTTAGGGTCTGCATTAAAGGTACGATCCAGCAATTTAACTTGACGTACTTGTGATCTTGAAAGCTGATCCAAAACAGAAAAGACATATTCATCAGAAAACATGCGCAGACAGGAGTCAACGGAACTGAGGCAATAGGAACAGCCGTATGGACAGCCGCGGCTTGTTTCCAAATACAAATACCGGTGTTCCATAGAATCCGCATCCATCTCCATAAAATAAGGATCCGGCAGCGATTCCAAAAAACTTACATGTACCTTGCGATACGTAAGATTCGGAAATGATCTAGTATAGATACCCTCGATCTCACAAGGAACACCGCATACCAGCATCTCGATATACTCCCATATGCTTTGTTCCCCTTCTCCGATGCTTAAAGCATCAATGCCTTGATCTAACAGCTCCGTAGAAGAAAAAGATACCTCCGGACCGCCGGCGATGATATGAAGATCCGGCTTTCTTTTTTTCAACAGATAAACGAGCTCCTTCATCTGTTCTATATTCCAAATATAAGTACTAAACGCCATCACATCGATATCCATTTGCAGGATATCATCCGCAACCCGCATAAGATCATCACGGATCGTATATTCCTTCAGGCATACGTCATAATGAGCAGGACGCGCCTGATAGATCCATCGCAAAGCCAAATTTTTATGTATGTATTTCGCATTCAGCGTCGTCAATAAAATTTTCATATGGAACCTCTCGTATTATTTTACCAGAATCCCTTCATTTATGCTATGATGAATGCGGTGATATCATGGATCTCGACAAACTGATAAAAGAAGTATTCCATAGCGATGACTATACGTGTACTCCCTTGCATAAGGGATATACAAATAAGAATTATCTTCTGCAAATAGGACAAAAAAGATATGTCCTCCGCATCCCTTATGAAAACAGTGAGCATATCGTAAACCGACAGCATGAAGAAAAAGCGATACATGCGGTACGCGATTTAAAACTGGATGCGCCGGTCGTATATTTTCATGCCGCAGACGGCATTAAGATCAGTTCATATATTGAGAATGTATGGGAATATTGCGAATGTCCGTTTCCCGATAAAATAGAGCGAGCGGCGGCATTGATGAAAAAACTTCATCAAGCAAAAAAAAGGATCGGTGAAAACTTCGATCCTATTCAGCGCTACCAAGATTATAAAAAGCACGTATCGAATTCATTATTTCCTCTAGACGCTTACGAGATCGTCCTCCCTCACATACGGCAGCTATCATGTGAACACGTCTTATGTCACAACGACTGGGTAAGCGGAAATATCCTTTTAGGAGAAAAAGACTATCTCATCGATTATGAATACAGTGCAGATAACGATCCGCTGTTTGATGTCATGTCATTTTTAACAGAAAACAATATTGACGATGAAAAAGACCGTCAGCGATTTTATAATATCTATTTTGACACTTTTCAAACAGAAACCGCTCGACAGCTGCATATATGGGAAACATTCCACAATCTGCTCTGGTGCACATGGGCGATGATGATGTGGGAGCAACGAAAAGATCCCGTATATCGAGGGATAGCAGAAGATAAATACAAGGCGTTAAAGAAATGTTGCATATAACATGAAACACGAGTATAATTTCATTATCTGTGATTGAATATGATGATTCACAAAACATCAATATTTACGCAAACAGATGCTTATTTCATAGACGTTGCATCCTTACGGAGCGACAGTAGGAGGAAAAATGAAAAGAAAGCAAACTCGTTTTTATGCTTTCATGTCCATGTTTTTGGCCGTGGAAGCCATTCTGACTTTTACCCCATTGGGATTTTTGCGCATCGGCGTGCTAAATGCCACGACAATGCATATCCCCGTCATCATCGCCGGTATCGCTTTTGGCAGAAAAGGCGGTATTTTTACTGGAACAGTATTTGGTCTATTCAGCATTATCACAGCAACTCTGACACCCACGCTCACATCCTTTGTATTTTCCCCGTTCATAGAAGTCGGCGGCATCCATGGAAATTTTTCCAGTCTTCTTATCGCTATGGTGCCGAGAATTCTTCTGGGAATTGTCGCTGCCGATGTATATCAGTTTTTCAAACATAAAAACTGTACGGATACGATATGCATTGTATGTGCCGCAATATGTGCAACTCTGACCAATACCATCCTCGTATTAGGGGGTATTTATATCTTTTTCGCTGAAAGCTATGCAGCCGCCATTCATGTAAGCGTACAGGCTTTGCTTGGCGTATTGTTCAGCGTCATCACGACAAACGGTGTCCTGGAGATCATTCTGGCTTGCATCCTTTCTCTCAGTATTTGCAAAGCGATCCGCGCATATTTACACTAATCGTTATGTAAACCCGGTGATCCGGGTTTTTAATTAGCAGACGTTAATTCGTTGCGTGCGTTTACGATCGCATCCCAAGTTTTGCTTCCGATCCTACCGTCAATGCTAAGATCATATAAATACTGAAACTGCGTGACAGCGATCGCTGTTCTCCTGCCAAAGTTTCCATCTACGGGAACAGGACGAAGGCAAACATTATGTTCTGCGATCTCGTTCAGATACTCCTGCATTTTAAATACATCAATACCGGTATTCCCTTCGGTAAGATAAAAGTTTTCATTTGCAACAGGCAGGTTGGTAACGATACCAAGATCACGCACCTTATTCACGATTGCATCCCAAGTAGCGTGACCGATAACACCGTCCTGTGCAAGACGAAAATAACGCTGTGCTTCTCTTACAGCCTGTGCCGTATTTGCACCATACCGTCCATCTTCGACTAGCCTTGTCTGAATATAACCTCTTTCCTGAAACATATTGAGGTAGCCTTGCATCTTATTTACTGCAATGCCAACATCCCCAGTTTTTAATACATAACGCGTATACATATAAAAACCCCCTTTCAGTATAGTATATGAGCATATAAAATACGAAAGAGGATACTTGCCTATAAATGGCGTTTCTTTTCATCCAAACAGCGGTAAAGAAAACGCATCACTTCCTGATTAAAGATATCCGGTTTTTTAACGGCGATAAAATGATCTCCGCCCGATATTATCTTTACTATGCAATGCGGAAGCGCCTTTGCAATCTTATCGGTATGAGCAGCGGTGATCATATCATTCTCTCCGACGATCAGCAACACATCGTGTGAAACAAAAGACAGCATCTCCACTTTTATCGAGGGTTGCTTCCACATGAGTTCCAACAATTCTTTTTTCTTCTTCCATTTCTTTCCCAAAGAAAGCACTCTGCACCATCCATACATTCCACATATTTGCAAGCGCAAAGAAAAAAGCAAACCGGAGGGATCCAGATTAGGTGAACTCAAGATCAAGCTTACCACTTTCTGCGGATGAGTCAAAGCAAACAGCAATGCAGTATTCGCACCGTCACTGAAGCCAAGCAATATGGCTTCTTTTATATGCAAAAGATCCATAAAAGCAGCTAAATCTTCACAAAAAGTATCAAAAGACAACGGTTTTACACCTCTGCCGGAACGGCCATGTCCCCTGCTATCCAGGCAGATCACCCGATATTCAAGAGAAAAAATCGGTATCTGATGATGGAAATATTCCATATCCTCTCCGTTACCGTGAAGTAAGATCAACGGTGTTCCTCTGCCATAAACCTCATAATGAAGTACGGTATCATCAAGAGAAATAAATGCCATGATCGTCTCCTTTCCAAACATCTGTCATTCCATATACATCTGCATATAACAGCTTTTGAACGATATGAAAACGCTCTATATCCAAAACTCGAGGATAAGACATCAGACATAGCGGAAGCGGAGCAAATCCCGGCTGTAAAGGAGGCTGCTTATAACGAAAGGCAGCATTTGCGAAAAAGCCGAGGCGCTCATAAAAGGAAATCCTTCGCTTGGCAATACTCGTGTGAGGAAGCTCCACTTCTAAAACGGCGTCTTTGCAATACCGTTTAATTACCTCCAAAAGAAGCTTCGCTCCTATACCAAGATTGCGGTAAGAAGAAGCTACTGCCAGATGTTCAATAAATATAAAATCCGCATATTCCCATATGCTGACAAAAGCTTGTATCCTTCCTTCTTTTTTCTGTATATAAAGGTGATAATGCGGCAGCTGCAACAGCGCCTTCTGTCCTTCGTAAGAACGCCTTTCCACTTCCGGGAAAGCTTCCTCCATAATAGCATACAGCGCATCAAAATCTTGTAGAGTTCCTTTTTCCATCATATCCTCCTATCAAAACGAAGCCGATAGCGGCATTTTTGACACAGCTCCGCCGATAAACGATGCTGCCGCATATCCGCTAAAAATCGCTGGGCATTTTCTTGTTTCAAAATAGCGGAAAAAGGAGTCTCAAAAATATTTCCCAATGTAAGATCTCCTCGTGAATCCAAGCAGCATGGGGTAACGCTCCCATCGCATAAAACAGCACACATGTCGATAAATCCCCGGCAGCTCCCCTCCGCTGTCACAAACGCGTGTTGAAGAGACGGCCATACAAACGGCTCTTCAAAATGCAAAAACACCCGCTCTTTTAAAGTGATAGAACGAGAAGGTACCCAATGTTCCCGCGGTATCGGTATATGATAAGCAAACGAGAGATCTTCGATCATCCGTTTGTTATCTTCATTCCATGTTCCTTTTTGAACGGTCCATAAACGGTAAGATACATACGTATCCTTCATCTCTTCCACACAGGAAACGATATCTTTTATATAGGACTCTTGATGGTGCGCTTCAAAACTATGCAGCGATATGTTCATCTGACGGATAGGAAGATGACACAACTCTTTCCATCGCTTTTTCAATAAGGTACCATTAGTCGTAATATTCACTTTTATACCTTCTTTTCTGCACTCTTCTAAAAATGCTGGCAAGAGAGGATGCAGCAAGGGTTCCCCCATCACATGTAAATATACATATTGCGTATATGGTTTGATCTCTCGGATCACATGTGCGAACTGCGCAAGCGACAGCGAATGAGGAGGACGCTGATTTTGAATGCAAAAAGGACATTGCAAATTACACATATTACTGATTTCGATATAGATCTTTTTAAAACGCATCTCATCACCTATGGCAAGTATAGCACACATAAAAAAACAAGTCGATAAATCGACTTGTCACTTTTCCTTAGCTACCCATTTGCTTACTTCATTCACTACGATAATACTGAATGCCAAGCTGAATACAATCGACCAGCTCATGATATCTAAGGAAACTGTCTTTAACAGCATATGGAAAAACGGTAGCTGTGTTACCATAATCTGTAACGCAATACCAAAAACAATGGTAAGAATCAGCCATTTGTTTTTAAAAATTCCCACGGTTATGATAGAATGCGTACGAGAACGAAGATTTAATACATGAAAGAGCTGTGAAATCGATAATACCATAAAAGCCATTGTTTGTGCTTTTAACGGTGATGTTTCCAATCCATAACGGAAAGCAACCAAGGTAATCGTACCGATCAGCATTCCATTCAGCACCGTGAAGATCATTCCACCATGAGCAAAGAGGCTTTCTTTTGCACTTCTCGGTTTTTCCTGCATGATGAACTGATCCTTAGGATCCACTCCCAATGCAAGAGCAGGAAATGCATCGGTCACTAGATTCACCCACAAAATCTGAATAGCGCTAAGCGGAGATACTACATGCGGCATCAATACAATCGCCATAAACAAAGACATGATCTCCCCCAGATTACAGCTCAACAAATATAAAACGGATTTCTGGATATTCAAATAAATATTTCTTCCCTCTTCGATCGCTTTTACGATCGTCGCAAAATTATCGTCTGCCAAAATCATATCCGATGCCTGCTTGCATACATCGGTCCCGTTTTTCCCCATAGCGATACCGATATCCGCATTTTTTAAAGAAGGCGCATCATTGACTCCGTCACCAGACATGGCTACTACCAGATCATGCCTTTTAAAAGCATTTACGATCTCTACTTTATGCTGCGGAGTCACTCTGGCAAAAACACGAAATTTTCCGATGTTTTCATATAGTTCTTTTTCACTCATCTCATCAAGCTGCTGCCCTGTCAATACTTGTTCCTGCTTAGAAGCGATACGCAGCTGTTTAGCAATCGCAAAAGCCGTCAACGGATGATCTCCCGTTATCATAATGACCCGAATACCCGCTTTATGACAAAGGGCAATGGACTCCTTCACTTCCTCTCTGGGAGGATCGATCAGTCCGGCACAACCGATAAACGTCATTTCCTTTTCCAACTGACCGCTATAAGGGTCTTTTACTTTTTTTGTCGCAACTCCCAACACTCGCAGAGCTTGCAGGCTCATCTTTTTGGAAGCTTCCATAATGCGGCTTCGCTCATAATCATTCAAAGGCACTCTATGACGATCGATCAACACATACTCACACATAGCCAGTATTCTTTCCAAAGCACCTTTTGTATAAACGATATATTCCTGATTTTTCTGATGTACGGTCGTCATGCATTTACGTACAGAGTCAAACGGTATCTCATTGACACGCACATAACAGAGTTCACATGTTTCCTTATCCATCGCATGATCTTGCGCAAAGGAAAGGAGCGCTGTTTCTGTCGGTTCTCCCAACAATACACCATCTTGATAAAGAGCATCATTACACAAGGCAAAGCCTCGCAAAAGCTCTTCGCTAGGTTGATCGAAAACATGATTTCCATAACAATGCACGACATGCATCTTATTTTGTGTCAAAGTACCGGTCTTATCCGAGCATATGACACTGACGGAACCTAAGGTTTCCACTGCATGAAGCTTGCGGACAATAGCATTGTTTTTAGACATCACCTGTACACCTAAAGCTAACACGATTGTTACAACCGCCGGAAGACCTTCCGGAATTGCCGCAACTGCCAGCGAGATGGAAACAAGCAGCATATCGAAGAGATTTCTTCCTTGCAGGACAGCTACCAAAAACATGGCAATACAAACAGTGATGGAAATAATACCGAGAATCTTAGAAAGCTGCGCCAAGCGCATTTGCAGCGGTGTCATATCTTCCTGTGTTTCATCCAGCATACGGGCAATCTTTCCCACTTCGCTCTGCATTCCGGTACGCACAACTACACCTTTAGCTTTTCCATATGTAACATAGGTAGACATAAATACCATATTTTTCTGATCGGATATGGGCGTCACATCATCATATAAGATCAGCGCATCCTTTTCGGCAGGTTCGCTTTCTCCAGTCAATGTACTTTCTTCCACTTTCAAAGAAGCACTGGACAGTAGGCGAATATCTGCCGGAATATATCGACCAGCTTCCAATTCCACGATGTCCCCAGGAACGAGCTGTGAAGAATCGATTTCTTTCAAAAAGCCATTCCTGATAACATATGCTTTTGGTGAAGACAGCTTTTCCAAAGCCTCAATTGCTTTTTCCGCCTTGAATTCCTGTATGACACCGATAATCGCATTCATAACGATAACAAATAATATGATCAATGCATCCATGAATTCCTTTAAAAAGATAGAAACGATAGTTCCGATAATCAAAATGATGACCATCGGATCTTCAAACTGTTCAATAAACATATGGAACACTGTGTTTTTCTTTTGTTTTACCAGTTCATTACGTCCGTATTCTTGCTGACGTCTTACTATTTCATCATCTCGCAAACCGGTATTTTCATTTACCTGCAGCTGTTCCAATATTTTATAGATACTCGTACGATAAGGCATATGCATCCTCCTTTTTCATTGTATCGTATGTATCTGAAAAGAAAATATGATGTCTTCGACAAAAAGAGTGATGAATATACTATAATTAAAAAAGAAGGTATATGAAAAGCTGCTCTCAGTAGCACGATTTCTGTTCAAAATAATGTTCTCCCGAACATAGGGCATAATCTTACAGGAACCCAGATAAAAGAACTAAGCTTTCAACCGTTAAATATGGAAGATGGATTTTTTTGGTATCTGTATTCCTCCTCCCCTTTATTAGAGCGAAGACTATTTGGCATCAGTTATCAGGGGACTGCCAGTTATTTTGGTGGTAGTTTAAATGGCCCCTATTCACAGCGTCCGGCTCTGCAAACATCAGAAATTCATGACCATAGTTATGAATCCGTACATATTACAGAGGAAAAAAAGATCAGCTATGCTGATCAATTAATTATAAAAATGTTTTTTTATCTGCATCTTTTCGATTAATGACTGTACTTCATCCATGATGCGGTTGGTAATGTCTGCTAAAGGATCATCTATGATATCAAAGTAAATCTGTTCTTTACTCCCTGTATCCGTATCATACGCAATACACATACCACTGCATACACCTTCCAATCGAATGTCCTCCAATAACACATAATCGGACATAACTTCTCCCCGCAAGGATTTAAAATCAAATACGGAAGGACTTACAATATAGGAGATATCCTGCGGGATCATATCCAAAGATACGTTTCCTACTGCGCTTATAAGTAACAGTTCCCCGTGATGACGATAATAATATCCTAAAAAACGCTGCAGGATATTTTTTGCAAATTCCGTATTCTGCAGCATAGATTCATTAATATAAAAGCACTTCATCAGCGTCTGAAGAAAGACGGTATCGAATTATCTTCATCATCAGCAGGAACATCTTCAATGGTCGTCGTTTCTACGACCGCCTCTTTTTTTACAGGCTGTGCAAAGGTCTGTGCATTATTTTTCTTAGGCACCGCCTTGATAACATTTTCCTTGGGCTCGTTAAAACCAGTCGCAATCACCGTAACGATAACAGAATCTCCTAGTTTCTCGTTGATCGCCACACCGAAAATCGCGTCGATATCATTGCCTGCCGCTTCACGAACAAGCGCCATAGCATCTTCCGCATCAAACAGCGTGATGGATTCTCCACCGGTAATATTCACAATCGCATTGCGTGCTCCTGTGATCTGCGCTTCCAACAAAGGAGACTGGATAGCCTTCTCCGCCGCAGCACGAGCCTTATCCTCACCGTCTGCCATACCGATACCGATCAAAGCAGATCCCTGATTTTCCATAATCGTCTTAACGTCTGCAAAATCCAAATTGATCAGTGCAGGAACAGCAATCAAATCAGTAATCGTCTGAACACCCTGACGCAATACGTTATCCGCAGCTTGGAATGCTTCCGTCAAAGGCTTTCTTCCAATGACTTCAATGAGATTGTTATTGGAAACGATGATCAAAGAATCTACATATTCTTTCAGTTCCGTCAATCCTGCTTCCGCAGAAAGCGTACGCTTCTTTCCTTCAAAGGAGAACGGCTTCGTAACGATTCCAACGGTCAAAGCGCCTTCCTCTTTCGCGATCTTCGCAAACAAAGGAGCTGCCCCAGTACCCGTTCCACCGCCTAAGCCAGTCGTAATGAATACCATATCGCTGCCTTTGATCGCTTCGCGGATCTCATTCTCGTTTTCCTGCGCTGCACGGCGTCCCATTTCGGGATTGGCACCGGCTCCCAATCCTTTGGTCACTTCTCTTCCCAAAATGATCTTATTTTTTACAGGAGAGATATTTAATGCCTGCAAATCGGTATTGGCTACATAAAAATCAACACCTCTGACACCTTCTGATACCATACGGTTTACAGCGTTACAACCACCTCCGCCGATACCGAATACTTTGATCTTTGCTACCTGTTCATATTGTAAATCACTCATTGCTTATTCCTCACTCTCTTATTTATCACTTAGCAGCATGCTTTTCAACTTTTTCGTAAATCCGCTTTCATCGTCCGTAGAAGGCTTAGAAGCTGATTTCACAACTTTTTCAACATCACGTACATCACAGCAGACACGATCATCTCTGCGTATATTCAGCTGTGCTTTCCAGCTGTAAAACAAACCAAGGCATGTAACAAGCGCACAATCACGAGCACCGATCGTCTGCGGCACATAAATCTGTGAAGGAGCATTCAACATAAACGTCAAATCTTCAAGTCCCTGAATTTCAAAACCCTCCCCCGCTAACAGATAACGCACATTGCCGTTTTCCACGATCGGAGCACATGCTTCGTTGATCATCTGTAGCCAAGCTTCCACATGCGGATAAACTACTTTATATACTTCCCGCTCTGTGATCTGCTTAGGCTCACCATTTTCTGACCAGATATAGATAACGGAATCCGATACTTGTTTTTCCAAAAGAGAACAGTTATTCTGAATCAGGCGAAAAGCAGCATCCTCACTTAATCGTTGCTGCTCACAAAGATCGTGAATCCAATCTCCGTATCCTGCCTCTAATATCTCACAACTAACTAGTCTACCATGTGTAAATAAAGAAAGTGTCGTATTCTGTCTAGCCAGATCAATCAATACGACATATTTATCCACGGTCTGTTCAAAAACAGCCGCTTCCTCGGCGATCGCATAAGAATCCAGACAGACATCCAATATTTCCAATCCCGCTCTTTCTACACAGCGTGCATAAGAGTAGACGATATTTTTATCCCCAAACAACAAATCGACATCCATCGTCAGTGAATCGCATACTTCATCTAAAGGAAGCTTGCGTGAAGTAATGCCGTTGGTTATGTATTTTATGCATCCGATATTGATCAAAACGGTATCACTGTCAGGACGATAATTCACAGCTTCATTGATACCCTGTTGAATATGATGCAGCTGCACTCGCTGTGCTCCCTCTTCCATATCGATCTTCACACGTTTGCTGTATCGTTCCACATGAACGGAAGGAATTGCCATAAGCACTCTTTCGATCTTAAAACCAAGTGCTCTGCCCGCACTATTCACAACTTTCATGATAGCACCGACAACATTATGTTCTGCAACGATGTTTTTATTATCGATTCCTGTAATTTTAGCACGCTCAATACGCAGTATATTAAAACGGGTCTCATAAAACTCTCCGATGATCAGACGAATCTCATGATCCGCAATTTCCAGGGCTGCATAAATCTGCTTTTTATCCATAAGGTCTATAACCCCCTTATTTGGTCATGTACTCTGTTAATATAATATCATAATTACAACGCATAAAAAAGGAGTAATTCTTGAAAAAACAACGTTTTTCACATTTTTTTTACCTTATGATCATAAAATTATGTAAATAGAAACAGAACGGCATAACCAATCTGCCGTTCTGTTAAAAAGTTTATAACTATCGATTATCAAAATCATCGTGAAAACGGAAAGGCTGCGTCAAAGAATCATCAACGTTTCCTCCAGCTCCATGATGCGTCTGTGCAGGGCGCCCGGATGACGACATATGCTGTCGATGATAGGTTGGCTGCTCTTCTTTTCTCTGCGTGATAGGTTTTGCATCTGCTTCCTTTTTTACCTGCAATTTATCGTTCTTCGGCATTTCCTTTTTTACCGTTTTTTTATTATTTTTACTTTGATGACGACTGCGAAGCCATAAAATCAGGAATATGACAGCCAGTCCGCCAAAAGTTCCCGCTCCTATCATCAGATAGAGATTCTGTGTTAAAATATCTTCATATGCTTCCTGAGTGACAGCTGCTGCACCTGAATAAGGCTGCAAGGTATTGGAATTCTTTTCATACTGGTAAAATACCTTTTCACCTTTCTCGTTCATCAGATAAACAAGACTGTAATCAGAAAAAGCCTCATTTTCAAATCTCCACCCTGGCATTTTCTGTCCGTCAATTTCCACTTCTCCAAATACCATGCCTTTTCTTACCTGCATATCTTCCGGTATATCGATAATAGCAAGGTTATTTCCTAAAAGGGCAATCGGCTTATAAACAGAGATGATGCGATCTCCTTCATAGATATAAAAATTCTTTTCGCTTTTCTCGTCAATCAAATAAACAAGCGTTATATTGCTTACACTATTCTTCCATGCCGGAATTTCTTGTCCGCTGTAGTTCAACGTAGTTTTTTCAAACCCATAAGGAGAGCTTACAGAATCCACATTGGTAATAACTCCATAGTCTTTTCCGTTTACCTTCATAAATGCGGTTGGTTTCTCATCTACATACGCATTGATAACGTATGTTTTTTCACTGCCGTCTTCAGCAGTGACAACGACTGTCAGCTTATTATCACCCGGTTTCACACTCTTTTCACCTGTACCGGAAACGTTAGCCTTGCTGTCATTTGCCGTGGCTTCTACCGTAAGAGAGGTCGTATCCGCAGATAACACCAACTTATACTCTGTCACTGCACTGTCAAATACAGGATCCAGCGTTCCTCTTGACACCGTCAAAGAGGATAATGTATTATCCGAAGATTTTGGATCGGCAGTTTCGTTGCTCGGATCATAAACATTTCCTCCGCTATTTCCGGGATTTCCTACATTATTTGAAGAATTTCCGCCACCTGACGAACTAGGACGAGGAATGACATTAACAGTTGCACTAGTAGATATATTTTGATCTAATCCTGTATCATAATCGGCAACAAGTCCATTAATCGATACTGTCAATTTACCAACGGCATTAGCCTTTACCGTATAAGACTTAGAACTATTATCAAACCAATCATAATCACTAGCAGCACCGCTGACAGTAATAGAGCCTGCAGCACCACTGACACTCACCGTAAAAGTAACGCTATCGCCAACATAAGCAGTACTAGCATTAGCCCAAACAGACGCGGAAAATTGTGCATGTACAGGTTGAATACATTGTAAAAACATACATAGTCCTAATACACCACTACTAATCCATATGAAAAACTTATGCATAAATTTGCTCATAAGATCACTCCTTTATTTTCCCATAATAATATTTTTAACTTTTACATAATCTGCTGGAGTAATCTTGCCATCTCCATTTAAATCCGCAGCAATTAAAGACGCACCACTTAATTTGCTAGAACCCATAATATGATTCTTTATCCTTACATAATCTGCTGGAGTAATCTTGCCGTCACCATTCACATCGCCTTTTTTATACCCTTCCTCAGGAACACGCTCCTCATTGGCTATTTTTACATAAGCACCACTGATATATCCGTAATCTGCGTTAAAATTATAATTGCCTACATCTTGAATAATAGCTGTTCTCTTATCATTCAATGGAGCGTCGGACTGAATCTTATACCATGTCGTGTTGCCGTTAACACTGGTTCCCTGCACTTCATCGAGGATTAATATCGGAACATTCCCCGGTGTATTCGTCGGATAAAACGCAGCGGAAGACGTATTAGGCTCCGCTCTTACCATAACGGCATCCGCATCTACGATACCGATCTTATAACGTCCGTAATCCTTACCGCCCGTAGCGCGGTCTACCGCATAGGCGATCGCAGCCATTTTCTCACCCCAATACGGGTCTGACGCATAACGTACATTAAATCCGTTTTGCTTATCGCCAAAATGAGGACCGTTATAATTCCCAAATGCATCCTTCGGATCCATATAATTGATCGATACAAAATATTCCGCATGCGCTCTTACACAGTCCGCAGGCGTTTTATACAGCGTAGAGGCATCCGGATCAGAATCATATGCCTTATGTCCGAACAGATTATTTTTCTGTTGTGCCATATTGGAATTGCCCCATGCACTCTCATTTGCCGCCAGACTGTAATTAAGCAGAGCATTGGCGCCGAACGTATTTTGCGCATCGATAAAAGCAGATCCCAAACCGATCATCTTTGATGAGCTGTTATTTGCCGTATCTCTTGTCGTTGTATCAAATTCAGCAGCACTGATGCTCGTCTTTGTACGCTGTGACAGATATTGATAATAGTTATAATAAGGATTGTTAGGGTTGATCGAATTCTTTCTCGTGTTGTTTTTATAATCAGCAATCATAGACGCATAGGTCAGATAAAAATAATGACCGTCATAACTGTAATAAACCGTATTGTTCTGCATATAAGACTGCTTAGGACCAAAGTCCAAAGAAGCTGCATATGTATTTCTTGAAAGATCTGTCGTAATATAGTGCTTAATCCTTCCTTGCTCTACACGATAGAAATTCACGGATTTCACTTCACTGACATCATCGTAATTGAGAACTTCTACTTCAGAAGGAGAGACAAGCCCGATCACACCGCTTTGCATAAAACGAACTTTCCCGTTTACCATTCCCAAATAGGCAGCATCCGCTCCCGAACAGCCGTTGGTATATCCCGCACGTCCCGTCGTTTCTTCCGTATAAGACGTCGTATAATTACATGCCTTGATTTTGAAATTCACAACGCCGTTAGTCACATCGCGCGGCATGCTATAAGGAGAAATACCACCGATCCCTCGCAGCAGCGGATTCAGTAAAGTGTCCTGCGTACGATGACCGTCTTCCACATAAACCGTATCGATCGATCCATCCATATTTACCGTATGAAATTCAAATTCTTCTTCTGTCGGCAGTTCTTCTATTTCTTCATCGGCATTGGATGACGCATAAACATTGAACGGCAATACGAAAAGCGACATCATGATATAGGATAAAACAAATATATAACGATAACTTTTCTTCATGTTCTCATCTCACTTTGCAGGCATAAGTGCCATATTTATACATGATAATTATATTATAAAAGAAAACCAAATGCAATTTCCTGGATAAAATTAACATACTTTTAATTACAGTATGACTGTTTTTTTTAAAATTTACGTCGATTCCTTTTATTTACGCTTGCAAAACATAATAATTAATGATATTATAAACAAGCAAATTGCGCTTATGTATTTTACGGAAGGAGGTAAATATATGTCAAAAGTATGTCAGATTACAGGCAAGGGTCCTTTATCAGGTAATAAACGTTCGCATTCATTACGCGCTACTCGCCGCAAATGGAATGTTAATTTACAAAAAGTCAAGGTCGTTGTGGATGGAAAACCTCAAACGCTCCGTATCAGTGCTCGTGCATTAAAAACATTAAAAGCTAAAAATTCTATCTAAAAAAACAGGTCGCCCTGTTTTTATTTTTCATATGACAGCAGACCGTCAAAAATACATATATCATAAAAGTTCTCTTATTTACAGGA
The DNA here is from genome assembly GCA_910575705.1 of Erysipelotrichales bacterium. Lineage (GTDB taxonomy): Bacteria > Bacillota_I > Bacilli_A > Erysipelotrichales > Erysipelotrichaceae > CAJTFG01. The sequence goes on from CAJTFG010000003.1 coordinate 39,270, forward strand.
AAAGAGAACTTTTTAATATCACTCATTTTAATAGTTATGCGAATAGTAATCTATGATTGGCACTTTCTTTTCGATCAGATAATTGCCGATCGCAGTCTCCATTTCTTCTCTGGAATACGATTGAAGGATATCTTCTGTAAGCGGAAATATCAAAACAAAGGAAGTATCCCATCCACCGTCCCAATCATGTACCAACTTCCCGGATGTAGTATCATATGCAAAATTAATATCGAAGCTTTGAGCAACGACACCTACTCTTCCGTTCACTGTAAATTTGATCCATACAATATTTTTCACATCACGCAGATGGAATACCTTCTGTATCTCATCATATTTGCCGTCCCACCTGCTGTATTTCCGGATTCCTTTATCGTACACCGGCATCATCCAGCTGCACCCGACAGCAACGATGCCATTATCCAAAATCAGCTGCTTTTCATCATCAAGCGTGATCGTTTCGACACGGACGGTGGGAGATGCTCCGTTATTCAATTTCACAAAATTCAAAAATTCATTCACATATACCAATACTTCACTGACAGCTACCGGTTCTAACCGGCTTTGTTCTTCCGCTTTACGGACCCGCGTTTTATCATATCGGTTATGAATAGACCGTCTTCCCCTATCTCCGTTATCTTTTCTATAAAATGCATCTTCATCCACATGGAAATACCTTTGTATATCCTGCATTACCACTTACCCCTCCTCTTTCAAAAATTTTATAACCTGCCGCTATGCGATCCCTTCCATACTTAATGGGCATTGCTCTGTATAAGCAATACCCTACCACTATGGATCGTAATATGCGCCTCTTCCTGTTGGATCCGATTGGATATCGTATAAATATCGCTTTGTTCAATGTGTCGCTTTACAAGAGGGTATAAAACACCACTCTCACTTACAACGCTTTTTTCCAACGCCAATAAAGATAAATGCCGAAACGTATTACGTATCGTATGCATCCCCGGCTTTAAGACACGGACGATATGCTCTTCATCTTCTAAAATCAATGGATATTCCCGATGCATTAAAAGGGACAGATTCGCCATCGTGTGATCCAGCCTTCCGCCTAAACATCCATACAGCACGATTTCCTCATATCCCTTTTCTAATGCATAATGAATCGCCGCTTCACTATCCGTCTCATTTTTTTGCTGCGGAAGAACGATCATATTCGTATAAAGGGATAAAGCGCGGCGCTCCCGCTCGCTGATGGAGTCAAAATCACCGATAGCACATAACAGCGGGATCTGCTGCAACATCGCCGTATAGGCACCGCGGTCTACCCCGATATACGTATACCCTTTACGCAGCGGAACCGTTTTTGCAAGACCTGCAACAAGCATTACTTTCCGCATTTCAGCTGCTCCACATTTTTCTTTATATCGCCATGAAACACAAAGCTTCCCGCCACGAGAACATCAACTCCGGCTTTCACACACCGCTTGCCCGTGTCGGCATTTATCCCGCCATCAATTTCAATTAAAACATCATAACCCTTTTCATCAATCTCTCGGCGCAATACCTTTACCTTATCCAATACTTCTTCCATAAAGGACTGCCCACCGAAACCGGGAACTACCGACATGATCAAGACAACATCCATCTCTTTTAAATATGGCAAAAGTCCATCCACCGGTGTATCCGGTTTGATGCTTACCCCAGCCTTTACATGCTGGGCACGTATCTTTCGGCATAACCGAACACACTCTTCCAGATTCGCAACCGCTTCCAGATGAAATGTTACGATATCAGCACCGGATGCGATAAACATCATCGCTTTTTCCATCGGATCATCCACCATGATATGAACATCCATCACCATATCTACCGCTTTTTTAAATCCTTTTAAAATATCCGGTCCAAATGTAAGATTCGGTACAAAGTGACCGTCCATCACATCAAAATGCATCCATTCCGCACCGGATTCATCCAGCTCCTTCAACTGTTCACTGACACGAGCATAATCCAAAGACAAAATGGACGGTGCTATCATCGTTTCTTTCATAGGTACCTCCTAATATTTCGGTTTTTCCGCCTGAATCATCGCCGCAATCTCTTTATAATGCGCATAACGGATCGCCGATATGGTTTTCATGCGAACACCCTCCTGGATCGCACAATCCGGCTCATTTATATGAATGCAGTTACGAAAACGGCACGTTCCCAAATACTCTTTAAAATCCGGAATGCTCTCTGCCAATCGGGATACATCCATTCCGGAAAAATCCAATGAAGAAAATCCCGGCGTATCCGCGATCCATCCCCCACAAACCGGATGCAGCTCACAATGGCGTGTCGTATGTTTTCCTCGGCCAAGCGCTTTCGATATCTCCTGCGTCTGCAAGGTAAAAGAAGGTTCCAGCCGATTGATCAAAGAGCTTTTTCCAGCTCCGCTCTGCCCGGTCAGCACGCTGATCTTATCTGCAAACATCGCTTTTAATTCTTCCTGTTCAAAATTTTTACCGCTCATATATACGTCATAACCGCTCTTTCGATAATCCTCGATCTGCTCATAAATAGGATCATCGTCAGAGATGAGATCCGCTTTGGTAACGCAGAGCGCCGGTTTTATACCGGCATAACAAATCAGAAAGATCAAACGATCCACCAATGCAGAAGAGAAATCAGGATCTTTACAAGACATGATGATAACCGCCTGATCGACATTGGCAACTGCCGGACGCCGTAATTCATTGCGACGCGGAAGAATGCGCTGAATACCGTTCTGATCTGCGAAACGCTCAAATTCTACCATATCGCCTACGACAGGCGACATCCCTTTACGCAGTTTTCCCATCGCAACGCAAAGATTCCGTCTACCGGAAAGATCCAGTACTTCGTACTGATTGGAAATGATCTTGATGACTCTGCCCGTTTCCATCAGTAATAGTACAATGTGATATACGCTTTATCCGCCTGTTCATATTCACTGCCCACTTCCGGGTTACAGCGTATCACAACTCCTTTTTCTATCGCTTCCAATTCTTCCTCAGATAAGTCACTGGTAGACAGCGGTTCCAGAACGACCGCTGCACCTATATCATTTAACTTCTTCTTCGCTTCATTCAACGGCATACCGATGATATCGCCGGGAATCGCAAACTTTACGGACGCAGAAACGACAAAGCGAATCTCAGTCTCCTCATTCGGATCGATCTTATCCCCCTCCTTCAGTCCGCTCTGTTCCAAGATAAGATTGGGAGTAGTATCCTTTTCCATTCGATATTCCGTATGTATTTTGATCTTTACAGCGTCTTTTTCAAATTGTGCCTCGATATCGCTTAACTTTTTTCCGGTATAATCTTGAATCGTATAATAGACGCCTTTGGATACGCGAATTTCCAAAGCTGTGCTCTTTCTCGTTTTTTCTCCTGTTTCTACATTAGCACCGATGACATAACCACTTATGATCTCATCATCCAGCTCCTCTTTATAACTGACTTTGGAAATATCAAAGCCCGCATTGACAAGCATTTCTTCCGCATCCTCTTTTGAATAATTGACGATATCCGGCATCGTAATCATCGGATCAAACGAAAACCCCGGTATAATGCCTGAAAAATATATGATGACCGCTAATAAAACCGCCACCGCTGCCGTACCGATACCGATGATAAGATTGCGCTTTTTCCTAGGATCTTCATGATCTTCTGCCATAGAAGTCGGCTGCATCACGACCGTTTTAGCCGGCTCCCGATCCGCTCCGAGCATGACCTTCTCCACATTTTGATTTTCGGGCAAAAGACACGTATTGAGATCATACAGCATCTGTCTTGCCGTCTTATAACGAAAAGCGCGGTTTTTGGCGGTCGCCTTAATGATGATATTCTCAATGGACTGCGGCAGCGTAGGATTAAACTCCCGTACACTGGGAACTTCCTCACGCAAATGCCGCATAGCGATCTGAACCGGATTATCCCCTTTAAAAGGGACGCTTCCCGTTAGAAGTTCATAAAACACGATACCCAATGCATAAATATCAATCTGATTGGTCGCAGGTTCGCCGCGTGTTGTCTCCGGTGCGAGATAATGTGCGCTCCCTAATACAGCATCGCTTTGCGTCAACTGTACGGCATCATGCGCCAGCGCAATCCCGAAATCCATCATCTTTACCGTTCCGTCGTCTTTTACCATGACGTTCTGCGGTTTAATATCGCGATGGATGATATTATTCAGATGGGCATGTTCAACAGCCGATGTCAGCTGTTTCATGATATTGACGGCTTCTTCTTTATGCAAAGCTCCCCGCTGGGAAAGAAGCTGTTTCAATGTCTTACCGCCTACATATTCCATAACGATATAATGTTTGTTTTGGTATTCCCCTACATCATATACATCGACGACATTCGGATGATTCAGTTTGCTGGCGGCATTCGCCTCTCTTTGAAAACGCACCAATGCGATCGGATCGCTGCTAAGTTCGCCGCGCAGAATTTTAACGGCGACTTTGCGGTTCAAAATCGTATCCATGGCTAAATAAACGTCCGCCATACCGCCTTCTCCCAAATTATCCAAGATTTCATAGCGGTCGGATATCATCTTAACCATGCAGTTCACCTTCTTCCTTCTCCAGAAGAATGACACTTACGTTATCAAAGCCCCCGGCTTCATTTGCTTTTTCGATCAGTTCATATACCTTTGCACGAGCTTCTCCTTCACTGTTGATAACCTTTAAGATCTCTGCTTCTTCCACATAAGCATGCAGCCCGTCACTGCACAATAACAACTTTCGATAATCCGGTTTTATCTTATTGATATCGATCTTTACCTTATCCCAAATACCGAGAGCATTCGTCAGCATATTACGATTAGGATGATGCAGCGCCTCTTCTTGTGTGATCTCTCCTTTTTTTACCAGATCGCTTACAAAAGAATGATCGATCGTCAGACAGACAAATTCTTCATAAAGGCCATAAATACGGGAATCTCCCACATTGAAAATATAAGAACCATGCGGTGTTACCAAAACACCGACACACGTCGTTCCCATTCCCTTTTGAGAAAGCGATTTGGTGGACTGCATAAAAATAAGATCATTGGCTTCACAGATGACCTTCTGCAGCCAGTGCTTGGCTTGCAGATCGCTCGTAAAAGAAGCTGCTGTCATAAATTGATTTTTTAAATGATCACAGGCGATCTGCGACGCTACATCCCCGGCCTTACCGCCGCCAATACCATCACAGATCACTGCTAATATACACGCATTCGCATTTTCCACCAGCGCGTAGCTGTCCTGATTGTTCGTTCTTTTTAAACCGACATCACTGGCTCCGTAAAATTTCATGGTAGCTTCACTCCGTCCTTTCGCATATGCTTTACACGCAGCTGCCCGCAAGCCGCATCAATATCCCCGCCATGCTCCTTGCGAATCGTACAGCGTATTCCCTGTTTCATCAATGCATCATAAAACACCATGGCACTGGCATGATCCACCGACTGAAATCCTTTTTCGTCAACCGCATTATACGGTATCAGATTCACATAGGCATTCAATCCTCGCATCAGTTTTGCCAGCTGCTTAACATGCTGCGGCTGGTCATTGACGCCTTTGAGAAGAATATATTCAAATGTAAGCCGGCGATTGTTTTCCTCCGCATAAAAAGAAACGGCCTCCATCAATTCCTTCAGGGGATATGCATGATTGACCGGCATCAGGCGGCTGCGCAGCTCATCATTGGGCGCATGCAGCGACAGCGCCAGATTATACTGCTTATGCTCTTTCGCAAAATCATAGATCCGCGGCACCACACCGCATGTGGAAACCGTTATATGGCGGGCACCGATACCTAACCCACAGTCATGATTAACGGTAGAAAGAAAATTCATCACTTCATCATAATTATCAAATGGCTCGCCTGTCCCCATCACGACGATATGGCTCAGACGCTCTTCCTGATGATCCAGATCTTTTTGCACATATACGACTTGGGCAGCCATTTCTCCGCTTGTAAGATCGCGTTTTTTCTTTGTCAAACCACTGGCACAAAATGCACAGCTCATATTGCAGCCTACTTGTGAAGTGACGCAGATGCTCTTCCCGTAATCAAATTGCATCAGCACACTTTCGATCAAGGAACCGTCTTCCAACGCAAACAGATATTTCGCAGTACCGTCCTTCGATACCTGCTTATCGCGAAGTGTCAACGGCTTCAACGAATATGTTTCTTTTAACCGCTCACGCGTTTCCAAAGAAAGATCGCTCATATCATCAATGGAAGTGACTCTTTTTCGATACAGCCACTGAAAGATCTGATGTCCTCTGAATTTCTTCCAGCCGTTGGCTAATGCCATTTCTCCCATTTCATCATAATTCAAATCATACAAGCTTTTCATTTCATCACCATTGCTTATTCTATCACATTTTTCTGCACTCTTCACTAAAAAAAGCGAGTTTATCGCTTTGAAATACGCCTTTTCAGCTTTGCCATATAAAATCCATCGCAATCATATACAAAAGGAAAAATCGTCTGTTCCTGCAACAGTTCAAAATCACTGTGATTTTTCAGAAAATCTTCTATCTGCTTCTCATTTTCTTTCTTATTCAGCGTACAGGTGGAATAGACGAGCACCCCGCCTTCTTTTACCATAAAAGATGCCCTATGTAAAATCTTTCGTTGCAAAGGGATCAGTTCATCCATATCAGTGGATCGCATATGATACTTAATGTCGCTCTTCCTGCTTAAAACCCCATAACCGCTGCATGGAACATCGCATAGCACCCGATCAAAAGAGGCTTCTGTCACATCCAAAAGAAGGGTCGCATCCATAAGGCGTGTATTGATGATAGAAATACCCAGACGCGCTGCGCCTTCTTTGACCAATTCCAAACGATGCTCATGAATATCGCCGGCAACGATAACCCCTTCATCACGCATCTTCTGCGCGATATGCGTCGTTTTGGTACCCGGAGCACTGCACACATCTAATATGCGCTCTCCCGGCTGAGGATCCAGCAAAACAGCGACCATCTGACTCGCTTCATCCTGTATGGCGATCTTTCCTTCCCGATACAGATCGGTCTCTGCCAAAGATCCGCCTGCATAGCGAAGCGCATCCTCACATAGCCGTCCGTTTTGAAAGAGCAGATCCTCATGCAGCAATTCCTCTTTCGATGTCTTCAACGTATTGATGCGAGCAGCAGGTACATGTATATTTCCATTATATGTACATATCTTCCGACATATATCTTCTCCATATTGCGCATTCCACATGCGAATGAGCCATAAAGGATGGGACGTTTCGATCGATAAAACCTCTTCCGGTGTTCCCTTCGCTCTGCATACTCCTCGTTTCATCACTTTATGCAATAACGCATTCACAAGCTTTCCATAACCTGCACCTTGTGTTTTCGCAAGCTGAACGGCTTCATCGACAATGGCATAGGAAGGTACTTTATCCATATAAAAAAGCTGATAAATGCTCATATCTAACAAAATAGCGATCGTCTCTTTCGGTTCTTTTTTTACAAGTGCTTCCCACTGATAACGAAGCATGCGATAATTCTGCAACGTTCCATAAACGATATGCGTAATAAACGAACGGTCGATACGATTAAAAGAGCTTAACTGCTGACGCAATGCAAGGTTGCTGTACGTTCCATCCAGGCATATATCGCAAAGCAGATGCCATGCTTTTTCTCTTGTTTTCATATGTACCTCTTCTGATAAAAATAATGACGGCTGCATAAAAATACAGTATAGGTCACTAAAAATCCACCGGTAATGTCACTAAGAAAATGCGCTCCCATGATCATGCGGGAAACCGCCATGGTGATGATCATACCAAATACAAAAACACCGATATACCATGGAACCTTATGTTCTTCACAATCCTTCATAGTGACAAATAAGCATAACAGGGATGATATCGCAGCAGTATGACCGCTTGGAAAGGAGTGATGTCCATTGCATCCCTGCGGTAAAAACCACGCGCTGAACTGTACTGCCTGTTCCATTTCCCGAAAGCGTATCCTTCCCCAGAAATATTTCAGGACAGCGACTAACAAGCTCGACAGGATAAGCACGCAAACATAAAACACCGCCTTTTTTTCCAAACGCTGTAATCGCTCCAGCGACATATGATAAACGATCATATTGCAAAATGACATAAGGAAGATACCGAGTATTACTATCAAAAAAAGATGATCGCGGATATTTACAAAATACTTCATAAATTCTATTACCGTATAAAGCGCACTGATGATCTCTGCCAGAAAAAAGAAAATGCTTTTATGAAGCCGCTGCCGCATGGTAAACACAAAGGTAACAACAGCGATAAACAACCATATGACGCCGCACTGCATGAAGATAGCAAAAACATTTTGAGGATCATAAAGAAACGCAGTGATCGAATAATCATAAAAAGTTCCCACTAACAGCAAAATTCCTGCGACAATATAAGGTATCCACCATTTTTTCTCTTCCATAAGCACTCCTTTAATCCAAATATATGGGATGCAGATCAATTTCCATGCGTGAACTGCATTTCGCCTGCTGATATTTCCTGTAAAGATGAGAAGCTGCCTGATTGAGCCGCAGCTGATCTTTTCCTTTCAAGATCATTCGCATCCGATATTCGTCATGTATCTTTGTCAAAGAGACAGGTCCCAGTATACGAATATCATCTGTCAGCAAGCTTCTGGCAAATGCAGCGTCCCGCTTTGCTTGATCTTCGTGTTTATTTGCGAATACGATACTTACCAGATACGTATAAGGCGGATAACCGGCAAGATGGCGATAGCGCATCTCCTGTTTAAAAAAGGATACATAATCATGCGCAGCCGCACACGTAATGGCATAATGCGATGTATCATATGTCTGTATGACCACTTCTCCGGCATACTGACCGCGGCCGCTTCTGCCGCAAGCCTGTTCCAAAAGGTCATATGTAATTTCCGCACATCGATAATCGCTGCGATTCAGCAATGCATCCCCATTGAGGATTCCGACCAACGTCACCTTTTCTACATCCAGCCCTTTTGCGATCATCTGCGTACCTAATAAAATATCGGCTTCATGTCTTTGAAAAGCAGCTAAAATCTTTTCATGAGCGTTTTTCCTCATCGTAGTGTCCGCATCCATCCGCAAAACTCCGGCGCCCGGAAACTTTTCTTTTACAAGTTCTTCTAAACGCTGCGTTCCCGACCCCAAATAACGCCAGCTGTCCGCATTGCAAGACGGGCATAACGAAGGAAGCGGCATCTGATAGCCGCACGTATGGCATTTCAGCTTATGCTCGTCTTTATGATATGCCATTGCGATATCACAATGCGGGCACATCTGTACATATCCGCATTCCATACAGCGCAAGATCGGCGTATACCCACGGCGATTCAGCAGAAGGATGATCTGTTCCCGGCGCTCCAAACGCTCCTGCATCTTTTCTAACATCACATCCGAAAGCAAATAATTCTCACGATGCCGGATCGCCTTTCCCATTTCCACCAAATGGACCTTCGGCAGCTGCTGACGAATACGATGCGGCATATTGATCAAACGATAAATGTGCTTATGAGCACGGGCATATGATTCAAGAGAAGGCGTTGCGCTTGCAAGGATCACCTTCGCATGGTGAAACTTCCCTCTTTCAATGGCAATATCGCGGCAGTGATAACGTGGAGTGCTGTCTTGCTTATAACTCGTATCGTGTTCCTCATCCAAAATGATGTAACCCAGATGATCAAACGGCATAAAGATCGCGCTCCTAGTACCGACGACGATGCTTACCTGATGCCGCTTTACAAGCTGATACTGTTCATATTTCTCTTGATTATTCAAAGCGCTGTGATAAATGGCAACCTGTGTTCCAAAGCGTTCCCTTACCCGTTTCACCATCTGCGGTGTTAAAGATATTTCCGGAACGAGCAGCAACACCTGCTTGTTTTCTTCTAAAGCCCGTTTCGCCAACTGAAGGAACACTTCAGTTTTTCCGCTTCCGGTCGCACCATGCAGCAAGATTACCTCTTTGGAATCGGCTGAAACGATCTGCTGAAGAGCATTATCCTGATCAGGCGTAAGTGACAAAAAAGGAGCTGGGGCACAAGAAAAACGCGATGCTTGCGCCTCTTTCATAACAACGCGGACACACCCTAATTCAATCAGTTTTTTCCCTACGCTTTTAAATTTTTTATAAAATTCACTGCGAAGCATCATATCGTTTTTTTGCAGCTGCCGCAATGCTTCTCTTTGCTTTTCTGTAAGCTTCTCTATTTCCTTTTGAAAACATATATATGCTTCCAGTTTAATCGTTTCTTTGCTGCTGCGCGGTTTCAGTTTTGCCGGCAGCATTACCTGAAAACAGCTGATCACAGGAGCGATATACGCTTGGGACATCCATTTCGCCAGATGAAACAGCTCTTCATTGATCAGCGGTTCCTGATCGATCACTTCCCGTATCGGTTTCACTGCAAACGGCTGTTGCTGCAAGTATTCCTCATCCCACTCTTCCACATGATCGACGAACCCGATCAAAGACTGCGCGCCAAAAGGAACGCGAACGCGCACACCGCGCTGTACAGAAAAACTATCACAACTATAAGAAAATGTGTGATCCAGTTCGGGAATGGGATGTTCTATATATACCTGTGCAATTTTCATGGTTAAATTCTACCATATTTTATTTGGTTTTGCATAAAATCGGACAGATTCGTAAAACAAAAGCTTCTGTAATACAGAAGCCTATTCTTCCTCTTGTTCCTGTTCCATATGCCGCCGAATGATCAGTGTGATCATATCCGCCGCTAATTGCGGATCATCGTTGCATACGACATACTTATAATCTTTTACCATCTTCATTTCGCGAACAGCCTTAGCCAAACGTTGCTGCACAACCTCTTCCGGCTCGCTCCGACGACCGCGTATGCGTTTTTCCAACTCTTCCATGCTCGGAGGAATGATAAAAATACTGACGGCATCCGGGCATTTTTCCCTTACCTGTGTTGCGCCCTGGACTTCGATCTCCAAAAGAACATTTTTTCCTTCTTTGCGAAGCCGTTCTATCTGTGATAGAGGTGTTCCATAATAATTACCGACAAATTCAGCCCATTCTAATAGGTCTCCTTCACGGATCGCTTCTTCAAAACGTTCTTTGGTCGTAAAGATATAATCTTTTCCATCTATTTCATTCTTTCTCGGAGACCGGGTTGTCATAGAAATAGAATATGTGAGATTCAACCCTTCGTCTTTCATGAAATATTCCCGAATGGTACCTTTTCCTACACCGCTAGGGCCGCTGATGATGATCAAAAGTCCTCTTTTCATCAAAGCACCTCCTTTTCTACCATTTTACTAGTCGCAAGAAGGCTTGTCAAACATGATTTTCATAATTCACGCACTATATTTTACATATGGATAACACTTATATATCATCGAGAAGGCCACCCTATCCCATATATCCATACCGCTATTTTCCTATAGTCTTCTTATACTCTCCCGGCGTTATGGAATATGTATTCTTAAATGTCTTATATAAGCTCACATCCGATTTAAAACCGCTTAATAAAGCGATCTCCTCTATCGTTTTCGTCGTTGACAACAACAGTATCTTCACCTGTGAAAGACGTTTTCGTATCAAATACTCGTATGGCGTCATCAGCATGATCTCCTTAAAGATGCGAAGGAAATAATACTCGCTGTATCCTGTCGCTTCCGAAATATCTTTCAGCTTTATATCCCGCTGATAGTTTTCTTCCATAAAGGTCAGCGCCTTATCGATCACATCCTGTTTACTGCTCCATGATTTCAGCACGTGCCGTTCAATGTGCAGATCGGCATATAGGCGTAAAACGGAAGAACTGATAGAAAACTCATCGACCAAGTGATATTTATCCAGACTTTGAAAAACGGAATGAAAAAATATCTCTGTTTTTTTACTGAAACGCAAATCCATGATGATCGTATCCTCCCGGATGTACTGATCGATATCCATTCCTTCCAAAACAGCATAATACCCCTCACATTCATCCAAAAAGACGGAGAACGGCTGATGCATTCTCTTGATCAATGTAGCAGAACCACACAACGCATGATATTCCCTCCCATCCACAAGGATGGCATTTCCCCCATTCACATATAAAACAAGATACTGCTGTTCTTTGATCTCATCAAAATGCTGAATATAAGATTCCTTCATTTTAAAATGACCGATCTGCTTCACCATCTGCAAATGCGTTTGCGCAAACTGCGTAGGCTGCAATACATCTTCTCTGAGAAAATCCGCTTTATCATGGTCAAACACGAGTATCACCTCAGCGCTATTATATCATTAATAAGACGCTCTCAAAAGAAGAGCGTCAATTTTCATTACATATTTCCAACATCATATGTTCCATAAACAGCTGTGTAAACAATTCATCCCCTGCCAAAAGCAGACATTCACTTCTGTTTCGTATGTCTTCTATGCTTTCGATATCCTGATGTATCGCATACTGACATGTTCCACGAAGAGCGCTGTTTCCAAGCACATGGAGACGTCCCGAAAGCTTATCAGGCAAAATTCCCAAAGCCAAAAGATCCTGCGGCCGGGCATATTTACCGAATCCTCCGGCTATATATAATTCTTCAATTGCAGAAACGCTAATCGAGGCGTGCCGGCACATACATAAAAATGCAGCGATAACCGATGCCTTTGCCAACTGAAATTCACGGACATCTTTCTGATTCACGACCGCCTTGGGATGAAAGAACAACTCCTTAGCAAGATAGCCGTCCGGCTCCAGCAGTCCGTTATCCAAAGCCTGATGAAAGATCGAAAGATAACCGCTTCCACAAATACCGCAGACAGGTGCCTGTTCCAATGTTTCATAGTGCCATTTTTCGTCATAGCCACTCCTACAAAGAGCTCCCGATACGGCACCGCTCCCACAGCTCATATTGCCCCCTTCAAAGGCCGGTCCGCAGGCAGCGCTCGTAACATAGAGACGATGATCATGATACAATGCCATTTCCCCATTTGTCCCCAGATCGATCAATGCCTTTGTCTTATCCTGCTTCATAATCTGTGTGCTGTAAAGTCCCATGACCACATCACTGCCCACATAAGCGGAGATCGGAGGCAACAGCTGGATCACAAAACGATGTTTCCAATTCGGAAACAGCTGTTGACCGGGCAGTTCTTTGTACGTATCCAAAGTACAGCGATACGGTGCTTGACCGATACTGCTTGGGTCAACTCCCGCAAATAGATGCATCATAGTCGGATTCCCGCATACGCACATCCGCTTCCACGCATACCCATCAAAGGAAGCAAGCTCTTTTTCGATCTTCTTGACCAATATGGATTGAAGGGGCTCTATACCGATCTTAGCTGTCTGTGCAATACGCGTGATAACATCGGCTCCATAACGGCTTTGGGGATTTAAAAATGTCTTCTCTCGTAAGATCTTTCCCTCATACAAGTCGATCAATACAGCCGCGATCGTCGTCGTTCCGATATCCAAGGCAACCGCAAATCCCTCTTCTTTAACGCTTTCAAAAGTTTCTTCATGAATGGAACAGATCGTATAAGACACATGTTCACGATATGGTTCGCACACACAGTCATCCTCACAATCGGGATGGGCACATGCCAGACGAACGCCAAGAAGCAATTCCTCTTCCGATAAATGTCGGCGTTCCGCATCATGAATCGGAAGATTCCCTTGCATTACGCGGATCTTGCACTTCCCACAGCGGTGATTCCCACCGCAAGGTGCCTGTATTTCGAAAGAAGAATCCCGCATGATCGCATCATACAGATTCTCATGTTTTGAAATGAACGCCATCAGCAATACTGTAATAAGGTATCGGCCAAGGCTACGGCATCTTCCGTATAAATATCCGCACCGACTTCATCCGCAAAAGCCGGAGTAATCGGCGCTCCTCCGACCGCAACCTTCACACGATCACGCAGACCCGCTTCTTGTAAAGCATCGATCACTACCTTGAAATTTCCCATTGACGTCGTCAGCAAAGAAGAAAGACATACTACCATAGGCTGATATTCACGTACCGCTTCTACAAACTTATCCGCACCGACATCGACACCGACGTCGATTACTTTGAAATTTTTGGCTTTCAACATCAAAGCACATAGATTTTTACCGATATCATGAAGATCCCCTTGCACTGTTCCGATGACTACCACCGGTCTTTCCGCTTCTTTTTCTTCTAACAAATATGGTTCCAAAAGAGGAATTGCGGCATTCATACATCTTGCGGTAATCAAAACCTCCGGGATAAAAGCAGTACCGTCTGCCCATTTCTTCGCAATGATATCCATCGCCTGTAACAGCCCTTCCTGCAAGATGGTCTGGGCAGGAACGCCTTCTTTTAACGCGCGTTCTACCAAAGCATTCACTTCATTCATCTTGCCTTTCGGCATCAATGTTTTGATTTCTTCCATAAGTTCATTCATATCGTTCACTCTCCTCTGTCTTTCTTGCCAACTTCATCCGCATAACGATACGCCTCTTCTATAAAAGCTACGAAATTCTCCAAAGGCACGTTATCCTGTATACGGTTATTCAAGGTAAAAATCATCTTTCCTTTTTTCGGCTGATGGAAAACATCGATAAAATGACGTGCTTCCTGCTTTACTTCTTCGACCGTTCCGAAGGGGAGAATGCGTTGAAGATCCATCCCCGCCCAGAATGTCAGATCATCTTTAAACGTATCGACGACTTCCTGCTCATCCATCGCATATTTTTGTATCGGATGCAAAACATCAAGGCCTGCCTCGATAAACTGCGGTATGAGTAAGCGAGCATCTCCGCAGCAATGCAGCCATACATGCAGACCAAGAGAATGCGCATAGTCGCATATTTCCTTATAGTAAGGAAAATAGAATTCACGGAACATCTCCGGTGACATAAACGGTCCCTTCTGCATACCGAGATCATCACCAAAGGCGATGGCATCAATATGCGCTTCTTCCACTCCCCGCTTCGTTGCGACTTTAAAGAAATCCGTTACTTTGCGGTTGATCTTATGAATTTCTTCGGGATTCGTATACAGATCCATCATCGCATTTGTCATACCGCGATAATCCCATAAGCGTCCCCATGGCCCATTAGAGAACCACACCATTCGATAACGTCCGTCTTCTTTCGGCGCGTTTACATACATGGTGGGCTCTTCCGCATTCGGCACATAATCGCTGATCTGGCGAAATACATCCCAAGATATCGCAGATTCTTCATCAATGCCTACCGTTCCCGTTCGATGAAGCGATGGATCAGCATCCGGTACATCACACCAAGTATACGTATCTCCCGGTTTACCGAATAAGGATGGTTTTTTCAAATAGAAAACCTGCATATCCTCCGGATATTTCTTTAACAGCTGTTCGATGACCGGCTGTTTTTCTACACTCAACTCATCAATATGAAGCCAATGTCCACAAGCGATCGCCGGGCGCGGCGTACCGGTACCATTGATGAGAGATTTCATCTCCTCTCGCGTCAAAGGCAAATACGCTGCTTCCGGAAAATTTTCCTTTTTACAATACATGTTCATTCCTCCTTTGATTATCATCATCCAGGCTCATAAAAAACTGATCGATATTTTCCCACTTCGCCGTCGGCGGAATATCGCAGCCGGAAGACAAGACGAAATTAGGATATTGTCTGCATTCTTCCAATAAGAACGCTACCGCTTTTTGCATATCCTCAGATGTTCCATTACAGAAGCACGCTACCGGATCAATATTGCCCATCACGGGAATATCCGCAGGGATCTGCTGCAAAACATCTTTCATAGAGACCGCATTCCCGAAATGATACGCATGACAGGTCGTTTTTAAGATCTCTTCTACCGATTGTGCGGCACTCGGTCCGCAATTATGATATAAGATCGAAAAATCATCGTCTTGCAATTTCTCACAAATCTCCTTGATGTAACAGCTGGAAAACTGCTCTACCATAGAAGGCGGAAGCAATCCGGCAAGTGGCTCTGCCATCAAGACACCGTTTGCGCCGGCATCCTTATATGCCCGAACATACGTTTTCAAAAACGCGGTTGCCTTTTCCAATACAACGGTCGCATATTCCGGATTCATCATGCATTCTACCATGATCTCGCTTACATCCATCAAACGCCCAGCCAGTGAGAACGGTCCTATCACACCGGCAAATACTGCGCGATCCGCTTGTTTCATGACTTCTCTGATCGCCTGTATATACCGTTGACAGCGCCCGGCAGTCAAGTCCGGAACCGACATCTTTTGAGCTTCTTCCAACGAATGCACCAGCTGTC
The DNA here is from genome assembly GCA_910575705.1 of Erysipelotrichales bacterium. Taxonomy (GTDB): domain Bacteria; phylum Bacillota_I; class Bacilli_A; order Erysipelotrichales; family Erysipelotrichaceae; genus CAJTFG01. The sequence continues at coordinate 55,502 of CAJTFG010000003.1, forward strand.
CCGTTACTGCCGGTACTTCATGATCACTGAACTGCACCTCACAGCCAAACGCTTCTGCTTCTACCGAAAGATCCATCATAGATACGATCGCCAGCTGTTGAGGCAAGCGCTGTACGATCTTTTGCATTGCTTCCGCCTGTAAATGTCCATCGTTCAACAGTTCCTTTACTCGGACATCGAGAAGCTGCACAGCCGGAAAGGATAAAATAGCCAATCCCTTCGTCTCTTTGCCGCATATTTCTTCCTTCCATTTATGATAACTGTAGTTCATACCATCACGTTGGCTAACGCCATCTCCTTTCCTTGTTTTCTGTCAATATCATCATAATCGCAATTACGAAAGATTCCTATGTTGAATCTTGTTAAAAACATTCCCTAAATTGCTGAAACGATAGAAACGCCAAATCATTTTTATGCTATAATAGGCAAAAGAAAGGTGATGTTGATGGCATTAGATGGTCTGGTCCTACAACGACTGAAAGAAGAAATAGCGCAATATCTCCCGGCCCGCATACATAAGATTCAGCAAATTTCCGATACGGAGATTCTTTTTCAGCTCTATGGCGCAAACGGCAGCCGGCGGTTGATGATATCGGCTCACAGCGTTTATAACCGCATTCACTTCACAGAAGAAAAATATACAGCGATGGAAACCCCAGGAAATTTTGTCATGCTGCTTAGAAAGCTATGCGATCAAGGCATTATCAAAACACTGGAACAAATCGGTTTGGATCGCATCCTGCACATGCAGATAGAGGCAAGAGATGAACTCGGCGACATCCACATACGACATATGTATATCGAACTGATGGGAAAATATGCCAACATCATACTCGTAGATGAACAAGAAAAAATCATCGACGCCTTGAAGCGCATTCCTCCTTTTGAAAACAACAGCCGCACCATCCATCCCGGTGCCCTTTTTCGCTTACCCGCTCCCCACAGCGGTAAGCAGGATCCGTTCTGCTGCCGGCAATTTGATCATGATGAATCCTTTACGAAACAATTTCATGGTTTTTCACCTTTGTTGTCGGATGAAATGCACTATCGTTTAGCACACAAAGAACAGTTTTCCGATGTCATGCAGGAAATCAAAACCTCACATCATCTCTATATCAGCGATATCGGTGAGCGAATGTATTTCCACTGCATCCCTTTAAAGCATTTGCAGGCGGAATGTCGTTCCTACGATATCATGAAAGGATTCGATATCCTCTTTTATGAAAAAGAAGAAAAAGTAAGGATCAAGCAGCAAAGCGGTGACTTATTCAAAACAATACGCAAAGAACTGCATAAAAACAAAAGCAAGCTGCCGAAGCTCCAACAGACATTGGAAGACTCTTTACACTGTGAAATCTATCGGCAATACGGAGATCTGCTGTTCGCTTATATGCCGTCTTTGAAAAAAGAAAAGACGATCCTTCTTCCTTCTTTCGAAACCGGCGAAGATATCGTCATTCCCATCGATATGAAATACGATCTGAAGCAAAATGCCAATAAATACTATCAAAAATATCATAAGGCAAAACGGGCACAGCTCATCGTCAAAGAACAGATAGAGCTTTGTATAAAAGAGCTTCATTACTTTGAAGCACTCGAAGTACAGCTGGAACAGGCATCGATCGCCGATGCCAAAGAAATACGGGAAGAACTTGTAAAACAAGGGTATATGCGTCCGCAAAAAACGAGGATCCGAAAAAAGAAAGGACAGGAATTACCGCATTTTTCTACCTTTCAATTCAAGGATATCGATGTATATCTGGGCAAAAACAATTTACAAAACGAATATGTCACATGGAAATTAGGAAAAAAAGACCATATCTGGCTGCACGCCAAAGACTATCACGGAGCCCATGTCGTCATTGCTGCGGCACATGCTGAAGAACAGCTGCTAAGAGATGCTGCCATGCTTGCCGCATATTATTCAAATGGCCGCTATTCCTCCAGTGTTCCTGTCAATTATTGTCATATTCGCCAGTTAAAGAAGATTCCCAAAACAAAAGGCAGTTTCGTATCCTTAACCAATTATCATACGATCTATATCGATCCGGACCCTTCTCACATTCAAAAGCTGCTGGATGAACATCTGATCCGTTAAGCAGCACACATTTCATAAAAACAGCATGTTTATCATGCTGTTTTTTCATATGTCCTCTTTCCCTATAGCTCTATCTTTTTCGGAAATGCCTCTTTCCGCAAAATCCCCCACATCTTATCAATATACGCAAGCGTATAGAAGTTTTCATAGTAGTGATAGTAAAATGCTCCTTTCAGCGTCATGCTGTATACATCGTTTTCTTTCACAAGAAACCCTAACCATTCGGCAATTTTTAATTCCGTTCCATACATTTTTTTCAACGGAACACCAAAGAAGCGCTCAAAATCTTTGGCATCTACCTTTGTACTGTATGCAGTCCAAAACAAATAATATACCATGCGCTGCCGTAAAGAAAAACGAATGGTCAGCGCAGTCGGAAGGTTTCCTTCTTCCACCCTTTTGCAATATTCCTCAATAGAAAACGTATTGATTTTAAACTGCTCTCTCAATAATGTTGTCGCAGAACAGCCAAAGCCTAAAAAACTATCTCTGGTCATAGAAGAATACGTTGCCTGCTTATCCTTTGAAAACGTCCAAATAGAACTGCGGTGATATCCCTTATCCATACAATAGCGCGTAACGGCATCCAAAAGAGCCTGCTTTTCTTTTTTAGGCATTGTCGTTACCGTACTTGATGTAAATGTAAAATCAATGAACGGATAAATCGCCACATGATTGGCACCGTTTTGAAATGCCGCATCGATATCTGCCTTCAGATCATCAAACGTCTGCATCGGCAAAGCGAAGATAAAATCCATGGAAACCGTTTCAAAAGAAACTTGGGACAATACTTCCTTCAAAGTCGAAATATCCACGGTTTCCCTGCCCAGGACCGTTTGAAATTTCTTTTGAAAAGACTGGATGCCAATGCTGATTTTCGTTACACCGGCTTCTTTCAAAATGCGTAAAACAGAGGGCACCACATTATCCGGATGCAGTTCTATGCCGATCCCTTCCGTAAGGACATAATGTTCCCGTATCGCACTGATGATTTCTTTAAGCCGATCCGCCGCAAGAGCCGGCGTACCACCGCCGAAGTATAGGCTCGTCGTTTTTTTCTTACCGATGTGCTGACTGCCGACAAGATGGATCTCTTGAATCAAGGCGTCGATATACCGATCGTATACTTCCTCTAAATATCTGACTTTACAATATGGACAGAAATTACAAATGCTTTTACAAAACGGGATATGTACATACAATCCTAAATTGTCACATTCCGAAAAAGGAAGCTGCTGGTCATATTCACTTTTAAATATAAACGGCTTCATCGAACGAGTCAGCCACATTCTTGTCAAGTTTGTTATCGTACTCATATCGCTCCTAAATATATTTCAAATATGTCTTTAACATTTCAAAGATGATCTTTATATTCCCACGGAATAAAAGAGTATATTCAGCCACAAAAAAATAACCGCATTCATCGCAAAGCCCCGGTATCTCAATGCAGCGTCCGCAAGTCGAAATCTTTCCATTTTCCATGATCACACACTGATGGCAAGGCGTAGGAAACCGATTTTGGATAATGTATGGAAAAGCGCTTTTTAAATTAAATACAGGCACCCCTTCTTTCATCATCTTCACAATATCTTCACAGCACTTCGCTTTTTCTTCTTTTGAAAGCGCCAATTCCCTCGTATCGGGATACGGTGTATGAAAGTTAAAAGATACCGCTCGGACGTTTTGAACATCGCGGGCAGTGCGGCAAACATCACAGACAGCGTCTTTGTTTATCTGATTAATCGCCATATAAAAGCAGATATTATCAGAAGTCGCCTGTTTGACATTTTCCATAATGGTATCATAGGTATCTCCGCGAATGATATTATGACGCTCCCTATCCCCATCAAGACTGAGCAAAATCAAATCGGCTTCCGGAAGATCTATCGGAAATGTACCGTTCGTAACCGTGTTGACAATTAAAAATCCCATCTTTTTCGCTTCCACGACAAGATCGCGCAGCGTCCGTTCTCCGTCTTCCCATAAGAACGTCTCGCCGCCGTAAAAAAACAGGATCCGTACACCCATATCGTAAAGCTGCCGCATCTCATTACGAATCTGTTTGTAAGGATGCATGACCGCCGTAATGTTATTGACGGAACAATGCTTACATTTTAAATTGCATTTATCTGTCACGATGATCGTACCGAGGATCGGTTCTCTTTTCTTAAATAAAATCGTTTTAATTCCGAAACGCGCAAAATGTACAAATGAAGAAATTTTCATACGATCTCTTTCTCACAAAACTGTGATCCATAGGCAACCCTCTTTTTCTCAGCTATTATACCATATTTGTATACTTAGTTCCAATTCCGTAAAAAAAACAGGTACTTATAAGATGCAAGTACCTGTAAAAAATAAATCGCTGATCACTCCACCGTAACCGATTTGGCAAGGTTGCGCGGCTGATCGATCTCACATCCGCGCAGATTGGCGATCTGATAAGATAACAGCTGCAAAGGTATTACCGTTACGATCGTCTGTAAAAACACATCGACCTTAGGTACGGATATCCGATAATCATAAAAATCCCGATCTACCTGAAAGTCCTCACGGCATATCAGGATCACATTCGCTCCGCGCGCCTTCACTTCCTTGATATTGCTGATGGTTTTTTCATACAGCTGTTCGTCTGTTGCCAACGCGATCACCGGTGTCCCTTTTTCGATAAGAGAGATCGTACCGTGCTTCAATTCTCCGGCGGCATATGCTTCACTGTGTATATAGGAGATCTCCTTAAGCTTTAAAGATCCTTCCATGGACAAAGCATAATCCAGACCGCGGCCGATGAAGAAAACATTGCCGTAACGGCTGATCATCTTGCCTGCCTCTACATATTGGCGATCTTTCATCATCCCTTCAAGAGTCTCCTCCAGCTGATCGATTTCCCGCAGGATCTCCCGGATTCGTTCTATTGATACATAACCGTGAATATGTGTCAGATGAAAGGCGATCATCGATAAGAGTGCTACCTGCGTACAATAGGCCTTTGTCGTAGCTACGGCGATCTCGGGCCCGGCAAGCGTATACGCTACATATTTCGCTTCTCTGGCAATGCTGCTACCGACGACATTCACGATCGCAAATGTATCGATGCCCTGTTCTTTAGCCAGCTGCAAAGCGGCTAACGTATCTGCGGTTTCTCCGCTTTGCGAAATCAAAAGTACCAGCGTATGTTGGGAAAAGATGGGATCTTTATAACGATACTCGCTGGCGACTTCGACATCTACACGGATACGCGCCTTGCTTTCTATGAGGGATTTCGCAATCATGCCCGCATACATAGCGCTGCCGCAGGCAACGATATGAATCTCTTCATAGGCGGATAAATCGGGAAGAGTTTCCTGCAAGGAATGAATATCATCTTTCAGATACGCACGTATCGTATCCATGACCACCTTCGGCTCCTCATGGATCTCTTTCAGCATGAAATGCTCATAGCCACCCTTTTGAATATCCATGATGTCCATATCCGCTGTTTTGATCTCATATGTGATTTCCTGTTTATCTTTATCATACATATGAATACAATCTTTAGAAATGACCGCCATTTCATCCTGTCCCATCAAAATATAGCGACGGCTGTATTTCAATATGGCAGGTACGTCGCTGGCAATAAAATTCCCTTCTTCTCCCACTGCCGCAATGAGAGGGGAATTTCTCCGCATTGCGTAAATATGTTCCTGATCATCATCGAATAAGATCCCAAAAGCAAAGCTTCCGCGAAACGAGCGGATAGCTTGTGCCATCGCTTCCAATTTGTCCTGCGTCTTACGATAAAGAAAGTCAAGATACGCACATGCTACTTCGCTGTCTGTCTCCGATGCAAAAACATACCCTTCTTTCTGAAGTTCTTTTTTTAATTCATGATAGTTTTCAATGATACCATTATGAACCAGCGTTACTTTTCCCTGATGATGAGGATGGGCGTTGTGCTCATCCGGTACACCGTGCGTCGCCCATCGAGTGTGCGCGATGCCGAGAGTGGAAGAAGCGATCTTCTTTTGTCTCAGTTTTTCTTCCAGACGGCTGACCTTCCCTTTCGTCTTTACACAAAGAAACCCATTCTGTTGCAGCACCGCCGCACCTGCTGAATCATATCCGCGATATTCAAGTGCCTTCAATCCATCGATCAAAACATCATTCGAGATAGACTTTGATCCTGCATAACCTACAATTCCACACATAAGATACTCCTTTCCGCGCTTTTTGCGCATTAGAAAAATATCCTGCTTCAGGACTTTTTCTTTTTTTGCGTTGAAATAACTTTTAAGCATTATGATCTTGCCTTTGTATCATTTCTTACGATCCGCATGACCGTAGCAGTACCCGCCGAATATTTCGATCACTGCTATCCTCGTCAACAGCCATAGCTGTCCAGGCGCTCATCACTGCATAGGCAGCAACTGTACACATTATAAAAAAAGAAGAAGGAAAAGTCTATAAAAATCGATAGAAATCCCCTTCTGTTATTCATGTAACCGATTACAAACACAGTTCCCTATAAGAGATGGATACCTGCCTCTTCACAGCTTTGAATCATATCCTCACTCCAGGCGCTTACCTGTACTTCTCCGATATGCGCTTTATTTAAAAGCACAAGGCAAATACGGGATTGCCCGATACCGCCGCCCATGGTAAGCGGCAGTTCCCCATGGAGAAGCATCTGATGAAAAGGAAGCTGCTCCCTATCCAAGCAATCCGATTTCATCAATTGCTCATGCAGCTTTTCCGCATCTACCCGAATTCCCATACTGCTTAATTCCACACATGCATCCAATATCGGATAATATATCAAAATATCCCCATTCAACGTCCAGTCATCATAATCCGGAGCGCGTCCGTCATGTTTCTGTCCGCTTTTCATCACATCTCCGATCTGCATGAGAAAAACGCTCTTATATTTTTTTACGATCTCATACTCGCGTTCCTTAACAGAAAGATCCGGATACATATCTTCCAGTTCCTGCGTTGTGATAAAATGGATATCCTGATGAATGAACGGCGTTAGATTTTCAAATACCTTGATCAGCTCAGACTGTGTTTCAGTAAGAGCCTTCATGATATTTCTCACCGTTTGTTCCAGCATTTCTCTATTGCGGTTATGACGGGATATGATCTTCTCCCAATCCCATTGATCAACATATACAGAATGCAGATTGTCCAGTTCTTCATCCCGACGGATCGCATTCATATCCGTATAAATCCCCTTATTTACTTCCAGGTGATAGCGTTTCAGCGCCATTCGTTTCCATTTAGCGAGCGAGTGTACGATCTCCACATCATCTGCCAGCTCCCGAATATCAAAAGATACCGGACGCTCCGTACCATTCAGATTATCATTGAGCCCGCTGGCGGCAGATACATACAGCGGCGCGGATATACGCATCAGATTCAGATGATGTGCCAGACGTTTTTCAAACAGATCCTTCACATATTTAATGGCAATTTCCGTCGCGACAATATCCAATTTATTCTCATAAATAGCAGGTAACATCAGTTTTCTGTCTTTCATACACTTTCACTCCTAATGTAAATATCTTTCATTATAGCTTATTTCTGAATGAAAATACAGTTAAATTTTTATTTCATCTATAAAGATGATACACTCGAATATCATCGGCATATTCCTTACATACAAATCCATTATGCAGCAATACTTTTTGAGAAGCGATGTTTTTTTCCTCTACTCTCGCATAGATCATGAAAACGGGAAATTGCCGAAACACGCGGCTGCACATTTGCCGTACGGCACAAGAAGCGATACCCTGATTCCAATATTCGTGGCCGATCCAATACGAGATTTCACCGCTGTAATCATTCTTTTTCTCAAACTGAATAAATCCGCATACCTTCTCCTGACTCGTTACCGCTTGAATACAGAATTTTTGTTTATCGGCATCTCGATAAGTTTCCAATATCGTGACCGTATTTAAAAACGTATCCGGATATAAGTACTGTTTCAACCGCCTAGAGGCGAAGTAAGGATCCGTAGATAATAAGTGAAACTCCAATGCATCGTCAATTTTCCAGTCTCTGATCGTCGTCATACAATCACCTGCCTTATGCTATGCCGCTTATAGAAAATTGCTATGTTTAGCATCTGTTTTTTTTACTCTTTTATACCGCATCCTTTCGATTTAACAAAAAAAGACTCCCAGATATGGGAATCTTTTTACACCTTTACATGCAGGCAAGTACCATCCGGTCCCGGCGTCGTGTTCAGATATTCTGCAATTCTCTCTTTTTTATCCGCTTTACACGGTTTACATGTTCCGACGGTCGTCACTTCACCATCCACCAAAGCCTGCGCCAGACCGGCACAGCCGGCATAGCCGCAGCCTCCGCAGTTATAATTGGGAAGCATCGCCGTTACCGCCTCTACACGTTCATCTACTTCTACAGCCAAGTATTTATCGGCAATTCCAAGTCCCAGTCCCAGCAAAGCACCGAGAACCAGCATCATCGCAATTGCAATCAGCATTCCATCCATAGTGACCTTCCTTTCTTACGCATCGTGTGCAGGATGATTCGCACATCCTATATCCTTGCAGCCGCTGCATTCCGCTTTCAGATTTTCACAGCCTTCCGGAAGAGGTGTTTTATGATTGCAGTAATACAACAATGCATACAATCCTCCCAGCACTGCAAACAGCAATACGGCATACATGTTATACAAGTCCCATCAGACCGCTGAATGCCAAAGCCATCATAGCTGCGACGATCAAAGCGATCGGATTTCCGCGGAAGGCTGCCGGCGTCTTTGCCGCGTCCAACCGTTCACGTATGGTTGAAAAAATATATAAGACAAGGGTAAATCCAATAGGGATCGCAAAGGAATACGTCAGCATTTCCGCAAAGTCATATCCTTGCTTGATATTTTCCAATGCTACCATCAATACAGCACAGTTTGTCGTAATCAACGGAAGGTATACACCTAAAGCCTTATAAAGAGAAGGACTGGTCTTCTTTATGATCATCTCTGTCAGTTGAACCAAAGATGCGATAACCAAGATAAAGGTAATCAAATCCATATACTCGATATGCAGCGGTGCGAGCACACCGTGATAAAGACCATAGGTCACTATGGCAGCGGCAACGATAACAAAGGTCACTGCCCCTCCCATACCGATCGCAGAACTGCTCTTTTTGGAAACCCCCATGAACGGGCACATACCCAAAAACTGATTTAAGATAACATTGTTGATAAGAACAGCTGTCACAAAGATCGTAAATAGATTTCCGATATCCATTCTATTTCGCCTCCTTTGCTAAAGCTGCCTGTGCAGCCTCTTGCGCTTTTTTCTTCTTTTCCGCTTTTGCCGTCTTGGCATTTTTATAACCGGCCAGCGCCGCTGCCAGCAACGCAAACGTCACAAAGGCTCCAAACGGCTGATTAAATACGGATATGACATAATCTTCGGGAATGATGCGGAACTCAAAGATCATCTGTGTCGCATCAAAGGGATTTGTAAAATTCAAAACCCCGGTAGAAATGACCTGACGGATAACGGACATCACGATCAGGGAACACGTATATCCAAGCCCCATTCCCAAACCATCAAGTGCAGAATCAAATACGTTGTTTTTGCTGGCAAAAGATTCCGCTCTTCCTAAAATGATACAGTTTACGACAATCAGCGGGATAAATACCCCCAATGCCGTATCCAGACTGGCCGCATATGCTTTGATCAACATCTGAATGATCTTAACAAGAGTGGCAATAACAACGATATAAACCGGAATGCGGATCTCATTCGGTGTGATATTACGAATCAATGAGATGATCACATTGGACATGATCAATACGGCAATAACCGCAACCCCCATACCGATCGCATTATTCAATGTCGTTGTAATAGCCAGTGTCGAACAAATTCCCAAGTACAATGAGAAGACAGGATTTTCACGGATGAACCCTGCCGTAAAATTTTCTTTACGATTCATGCTTCATCCCTCCTATTCCATATTGTCTGCAAAATATTGTGCAGCTTCGTTGATTCCGTCGACGACCGGTGTAGAAGAAATCGTCGCTCCGGAAATCGTATCTAATTTTTCATTTCCCTTTTTACCGATCAAGCTGTCCGCAAAGGAATCATCAGCGACTTTTGATCCGATCCCCTGCGTATCGCCGTTAGAAATAACGGCATAATGCGTAATGGTTCCGGATTCATCAAACGCCACCATAAAACTCGTTCCATCCTTATAACCGGTAACTTGCAGTTTAAAAATCGTCTCCGTACCTGCTACCGTAAAGATCTTTTCAATCGTCTTACTGTTTCCCTTTACATCGATCTGCTGGAAATCGCTGTCAGCAGCATCCGGAAACATCAGTTTCAGATTTTCTTTTTCTGCTGCCAATGCATTTTCCGCGATGATCGGCGCTGTCAGATTATTGGCAAAAGCCAGTGCTCCGCCGCTGATGGCAGCTACAAGAGCCAAGAAAATCGTTAAATGAAGTATTTTTTTCATAACGTTTCCCTCCTAAAAGCCAAGTGCATTGCGCACTTCCAAAACAGCACGTACAACAGATTTAGTAGTGTAAGTCGCACCAGTAACAGCATCGTTCACTTCGATCTCAAACTCACTGGCCAAAGATAATCCCTCAAACTGTGATAAGAACTTCGGACTTTCCACCTTATCACCGATGTACTCCGTATCGCTCATCTTCGTTACCCGCACGCTTTTTACTGTATTATCACTGCGGTTGACAATGATCTCATAAACATTCGGATCGGTAGGATGATCGTAATTCGGCATATTCGGTCCTTCCACAGCGGCAAATCCTTGGGCCGTTACAATATATGTCGTCGTACCGTCACCATTATCCACCGTCGAATCAATATTCGCCTGTAAAGTACTCAGATATGGATCATCCAGTTTCACAAAAACCTTCTCTTTTACTTTTTCCTTTGCCGGCTCAATAACACTGGCCGCAAGACTGACGCATCCTGCTCCCAACGCCGCAATGACAGCGAAGATGACCGCTGATTTTTTACGAACTACCAGCTGTTTGCCATCCGTTGCTTTTTCAATCATCGGCGTCAACATATTCATGATCAATATAGAGTATAAAACACCTTCCGGATAGTTTCCTTTAACACGGATCAAAACCGTGAGGATCGCCGCTCCTAAAGCAAAGATACATTTCCCCTGAGCACTTGTCGGTGATGTAACGGGATCGGTAAGCATAAATACCGCTCCAAACATAACACCGCCGCTGAACAGATGAAACAGCGGGTACCACAGCCAGTCACTCATGCCTGCGGTGATCGCGATAACACTGGCAAAGACAAAGACAGCACACAGATAGATGACCGGTATTCTCCAGTCGATCACCTTTCGCAATGCCAAGATCACGCCTACGATCATGATCATCAAAGCGCTGGTCTCTCCGATCGCTCCTGGATAAAAACCTACAAACAGATTGTCCAAACCTCCTACCTGCGTCATCAGCTTGGATATCATATTCGGATCTACAACCAACCAATTATATTCCGTAGCCATAAGTGTCGTCGGCGTTACCGCTGTGATCACATCGGTAGTAGCGCCGGCAAAGGAAGCGAAGATAACCGCCCTTCCGAATGCTGCCGGATTAAAAATGTTTTGTCCGAAACCGCCGAACAGCAGCTTTCCGATAAAAATACTGAAAAACGTAGCGATTCCCAAAGCATACGGCGTAATGGTAACCGGACACATCATCGTAAGGATGATGGCCGTAATCCAACCAAACGAACCGCTTAAAAACGGAATCAGTTTTTGACGTGTAAACAACGCCCACAGCGTTTCGGTAACCAAAGCCACCGCAAGGGAAATCAGCATGAGCAAAACGCACTGCAAGGCTACATCTGTCCCATATTCATCGTAATAAAAATAAACGGAAAACGCAAACACGGCCAGCAATCCCAGCATGAGTTCCAGCATGATACGCTTCGTACTCTGCTTCTGGCGTAAGTTAGGCGCTGGATTAAATGTAAATTTCATAAAGACCCTCCTTACTTCTTAGCCAGCTGCATCTGGCGCTTGGCTTTGCGGACATTTTCCGTCACATCCAGACGAGACGGACATACATACGTACATAAACCACATTCAATACAATCCATGACAGACAGCCGTTCCATCATCGCTTTATCTTTAGCATTCAAAGACTGCGCAATGCGCACAGGCTGTAATCCGGCAGGACAGTGATCGGAGCACTGACCGCAGCGAAGGCAGGCAACATCCTTGTATGGAACTATTTTCAAAACTGTCAGCGCATCGCTGGCACGGTCGACAACGAACTGGTCATTGACGATCGTTTTCCCCATCATCGGACCGCCGGCGATCAATTTTACTTCCTCATCGGTATACCCGCCGCAAGCCTCTGTAATTTCTTTTACCTGCATACCGACCGGAACTCGCACATTGCATGGTTCTTTAATACCGTCCCCGGATACCGTCACCGTCTTCTCGATGATCGGCATTCCGTTGATCAAGGCATTTCCAAATGCGATCGCGGTCGTTGCATTATTGACAATCGCTCCGATCTCACTTGGCAATCTCTTATAATCCGCTTGCATCAAATGACGTACTAAGGTCCTTTCCCATCCCATAGGATACACATCCGGCACGGAAACAACCGTGACATCGGCAATATTCGCTACCGCTTCCTGCACTTGCTTGATAAGCTCCGGATGCGTTTTCTTGATAGCGATCACACATGACTGTGCCTGTGCCATTTTCTTCATCGCCAAAACGCCGGTAACCATAAGATCCAGATTGCTCTGAACCATTTTATAATCCGCCGTAATGTACGGTTCACATTCCACCGCATTGATGATCAGCTTCTTAATATCCTTTACATTTTTATATTTCATATATGCAGGGAAACCGGCACCACCGCACCCGACGATACCTGCATTCATCATGAATTCCACCAGTTCCTCTTTGCCTGCTCTTTGATAATCCAAAGGCGCAAAGGCCTGCCTCATCTCATATTTTCCATCACTTTCAATAATCAGATGATCCTGCGTTTTCAATGTAGCATGCATGAGCTTCTGCACACCTCTGACCGTACCGGATACACTGGCATAAATCGGTACTACTATACGATCATTGCATACCGCTATCTTCGTTCCAGCATATACGTGTTCTCCCTCATGGACCAGTATTTCAAAATCTGTTGAATGTCCCGCATATAACGGAATATATACCCACTGTTGCGGTTTCAACACTCTGACTTCTTTGGTTTCTGTCAGATCCTTATGTCCCGGGATATGCTGATGCATCGGTCCTTTGAACAATGACATTGCATTCACCTTTCCTTTCGTTCCACCCTTTAACTTTGTAAACTGCATAACACAGCAAAGATATTATAAACATTTTCTTAAAGCAATACAATAAAAAAGGAATTTTTTATTATCTTTTTACGTTCATCACGCACTATGCTATAATAACGGCGGTGATAATATGAAAAAAGCGATGATAACATGTTTGCTCCTGTTTCTATTTACAGGATGCAGTAAAACAGAAAATACAGAAAAATACAGTTCTCAGATGACCGATGTCGGTTTTGATACCTTTGTCAGTCTAACGCTGTATACTACCGATGAAGATACTTACAACTCCTATGAATCCATGGTAAAAGAAAGTTTTCTTCATTATCACAAACTGTTTGATAAATATCACGCTTATGAAGGCGTAAATAACATTTATACGATCAATCAGAAAGCAGGGATAGAACCGGTAAAAGTCGATCCCGAAATCATCGAATTGCTGAAGATGTCAGAATCTTTTTCCATAAAAACAAAATATCAATTTGACATTACCATGGGATCGGTTTTAGAAATCTGGCATACCTACCGCGATATGGGAACGAAAGCGAATAACGAAGGAACCGAAAGTCAATTACCTCCTTTGGAAGACTTGCAGAAAGCGGCAAGCTGCAGCGGCTGGGATAATGTAGAGATCAATGAAGAAGAACAAACCGTATTTTTGAAAAAATCATGTGCAAGCCTCGATGTGGGAAGCGTGGCAAAAGGATATGCAACCGAAAAAACCGCCCTTCTTTTAGAAGAACAGGGAATCTCCTCAGGTATCTTGAACGCAGGCGGGAATGTCCGTCTGATCGGAAGCAAGCCGGATGGCAGCGATTGGAAGGTGGGCATCCAAGTCCCGGATATCGTTTCCAGCACGACAGACTCTCTGGCAACCGTTTCTCTCCCCTCTGCGGCTTCCTTTGTAACCAGCGGCGATTATCAGCGTTACTACTTACATAACGATCAACTGATCCACCATATCATCGATCCGAGCACACTGTTTCCTGCCGACTATTTCCGAGCCATTACCGTCATTGATTATGACAGCAGCAGCGAAGCGGACATCCTGTCTACATCCCTCTATACTTTAAGCTTTGAAGAAGGCATCCAGCTGATCGATTCCTTACAAAAGGAAGGACATAAAATAGAAGCTATCTGGGTTTTTGATGATAAAAACGAGCTTCCACAAAACACAAAGCTGATCAAAGCTGGAAAATATACGATCGCCGCTACCGACGGCATCCGCGAGCATATACAAATAAAATAATGATGAAAAAAAACGGCAATCGCCGTTTTTTGTTTTCTATTCCTTACCTAGCAAACGGAACATATTCTTTTTATATACTTCTACACCCGGTTGATTAAACGGATTGATATCCAGTAAATAACATGTCATTCCACATGCACGGAAAAAGAAATAGCACATATAGCCGAACGTTTCCGCTGACATATCCGGAAGCGTCAGAATTAAATTTGGAACATTACCGGTTACTTCATGTGCTTCCAAAGTACCTTGACATGCCATTTTATTTACCCAATCAATGGATTTTCCCGCCAGATAGTTCATGCCGTCTTCATTCGCCGCATCACTTGGGAATTCCATATCTTCCATCGGCTTCTCTACCAAAAGCAACGTTTCATACAAAACCTTCTTGCCTTCTTGGATAAACTGACCGAGAGAATGCAGATCCGTTGAAAAATTCGCACTGCACGGAAGAATACCTTTCCCTTCCTTGCCTTCGCTTTCTCCAAACAGTTGCTTCCACCACTCGGCAACCATCGCCATACTCGGTTCATAGCTGACTAACATCTCCGCATCCTTACCTTGATTTTGTAAGATACGGCGGCATACTGCATAAGCATACGCCGGATTTGCGTCAAGATCTGCCGTATTCATATCGTCATATGCTTTTTTCAAACCTGTCATAATAGCATCGATATCAATACCGGCAACCGCGATCGGCAACAAACCAACAGGAGTGATCACGGAATAGCGTCCGCCGATATCATCCGGAATCACAAATGTTTCATAATGCTCTTTATCCGCGATCGTCTTCAAGGTTCCTCTGGCTTTATCCGTCGTCGCAACGATGCGTTTTGCGGCTTCTTCTTTTCCGTATTTTTCTTCCATAAACTGCTTCAATAACCGAAAAGCCAATGCCGTTTCCGTCGTCGTACCAGATTTGGAGATCACGTTCACGCATACTTCTTTATCCTTGATATACTTCATGACATGTGAAATATATGTGGAAGAAAACGTATTCCCCATAAAGATGATCTCCGGCTTCGTATTCGCATACAAACCATTCAGCATTTCAATAGCGGCTCTTGCACCCAAATAAGATCCACCGATACCGCAGACGATAAAGACCTCACATTTCTCACGCAGGTCGGCAGCCGTCTTCTTGATCCTAGAAAATTCTTCACGATCATAAGCGTTCGGCCATTCTACCCATCCGACATAATCGTTTCCTTTTCCCGTCTTCTTCATCAAATATTCATGGCAGGTATCCACCTGTGACTGATACGCATGAATATCTTCTTGTAAAAAAGCATGTTCCATATTGATTTTTATCATAGCAGTTCCTCCTTATCTGCTGCATCAGCTATCCATCGATCCAGCTGTTTTCTCAATGAGGCAAATCCGATCACCATAGGCGGCAGGGCTTTTTCATGACGTTTTTTCCGATACCGCGGTTTCTTACAGGAAACAGCTTTCAAAGAAAGCTTCAGCTGCGCGTGTTCTTCATCGACATCTAGCACCTTTACCTTTACCCGATCATGAAGCTTTACATAACAGTGTACATCCCGAACGTAATAGTCGCTGATCTCCGATATATGAATCAAACCTCGGTGAGCGGTATCCAAAGAGACAAAGGCACCGTAAGGCTGAATCCCCGTTACCGTCCCTTCCACAATATCCCCTACCATATAGCGCATCCACACACCTCTTTTCACGTGATTTATTATAACATAAAATAGCAGATATATGGTATACTATTGAAGAAAGATACAATGAGGTGAAGTAGTGATGAGTCACATGTTTCTTCTATGTGCTGCCCTGTTAGCCAATATCACGGCGCAGATCTTGAAGCCCGTGTTCCTTTATATGCGTACAAAAAAGTTCGATATCCGTGAAACGATCGCCTGCGGCGGTTTTCCCAGCTCCCATACAGCAACGGTGATCGCTCTGACGACAGCGGTGGCAATTACCGACGGCATTGACAGCAATATCTTTGCCGTTACCTGCATATTCTCTTTCATCGTTATTTATGATGCCGTGAATGTCCGTTATTATGCAGGGAAAAACATTCAGCTTACCAAGCAGTTGATCAGTGATCTGGAAGATATGGATAAGCTGGAATTTTCCGATCCTATCTATTTTGAAAAAATAAAAAGCGTTCTCGGGCATCGTTTAGCGGAAGCGATCGGCGGAATTGTCTGGGGATTCTCACTGACCGTTATACTCGCTCTTATGATAGGATTGTTATAACAGGAGGACATATGAAAACAAAAGAACAGGAAATTATCGATGTCATTGAAAAGATCCGTCCTTATATACAGCGGGACGGAGGAGATGTGGAATTCCTTTCCTTTCGGGAGGGTATCGTTACCGTAAGAATGCTGGGGGCCTGTCGGGACTGCCTCTCTTTGGATGCTACGATCAAGGATGGCATCGAAGCGATCCTGCTTGACGAAGTAGAAGGCGTTGCGGAAGTGCAAGTAGCAGCGTAAGAAGAACTTTACAGTTCTTTTTTAATATGAAAAAAAAGGACAGTTCCCTGTCCTAATCCTGTTTTTTAAGAAATTCAATATGGGCATGCACACCCTGCTCGCTCACTTCTAATATCGCATAAGAAGGACCTCGGGAATCTCTGCTTCTCCATAGCGATCCCGGGTTGACGATCAAAATATCATCCAATTCTTCTAAAACAGCGATGTGGCTATGTCCGTAACAAGCAATATCACATCCGTGTTCCTTTGCTCTTTTCACCAATTCCTTATGCCGACGATGAAAAGGCAACAGATGACCGTGCGTCATATAAATCTTATGTGCTTGAGCAGCAACGACCAGCTCCGAAGGCAGATCGAAAAAGAAATCATTATTTCCAAGAACGATCTGGTACATAGGATGATCCGCCGGAGCATCTTCGATATCACCGCAATGCAGAAACATATCTGCATCCCGATGTTTGTCAACAAGCTGTTCAAGAATATCCGCTTTGCCATGCGAATCACTGACAACGATAATTTTCATTATATCACCGCTATCATTTTAACAGAAAATGCAACGATGGAAAAGGGCTAATCGATTTCATTATAAACAAGTGAAGAAACTTGCATGATATCCTCGTTGGAACCATGAAGAGAAACTACTACATCGTCTACCTTTACCTGAATCTGATCCACACCGAGGATCGTAGATAGTGACAGTACTAAGGTATCATATGTCTGTGCATTGACGCTGCTGTCATCCCCCAAAATATTAGAATTCACACTGACAGAAAGAACTCCCTTGTCTCTAGGCAAATCATATACGTCGATATTATCGTGGTAAAGCGGCTGATGCAGACCGCTGGAAGCAGATATATCGGCTACCATTTCTCTCACAATGTCTTCTGTCGTAGGATCGCCGGAAGCAATCCTCTTGCTTTTCGGAACATAAAACTCCCTGCCGTCAATCTCCTTGACATAATACACAGTGATCTCACTGGAATTATAGAGCGATACCGTCGCTGTTTCAAAATGATTGATGCCCATTGCCTTTGTCATATTCTCTTTTATCGGCGTATTTCCTAGAGGCATCTTTGTAAGCAGTTCTTCATTCATCTTTAAATTTACGCGTTCAATTTCTGGAAACTGCGTAGCACCCCATACGATAGCTTCCAATACCCGCAGTTCTTTCTTTTCATCATATTGAGAAAACCCGTCGTCAAATTGCAAAGTAGCAGTGCCGTCCGCAATTTCAACATTAAGCAAATTACATTCACCGGTGAAAACAGGATAAAAGCCTTCTGCCCGATTCGTACCATCCATGTAATCCATCATCATCTGCAAGCGTTCCTCTACCGTGGAAGACGGATCCATCTTAAAGGTAACCGGAACCAAGGTATCATCCTTATCAAATAGATATACCTGTACAGCCTCGTGATCGGAATCCGCCATAACCGCCTCGGTTTTCGCCGAATGTAGAGGCAAAAAGCTGAATACCATATACGTCAATAAAGCGACACCGCCCAAAAGAAAAGCGATTTGCTGTTTATAGGGGAGTTTTTTCAAATGCATGTGCATCACCTCAGTCCACTATATGTCCATAAATAAAAAAATAGACTATCCGAAGATAATCTATTGTTCATGAAATACCATCTCATTCAGCGTCACTCCCTTATCTTGCATCTCCTTTGCAATATCATCGCCTACGTAACGCAAAATAAAGGAATTTCCCTCTTTGCCCGTCACCGCTTCCTTTCCTTGCGGATAGCGAATGACAAATCCATATTTATATGCATTTTCTTTCAACCACGTTTCCTGTTTCCGCACTTCTTCCTCATTCGCTTCTTCCGTAGAAGACAGCTGTACGGAATATCCTAATTGAAATTCACTTTGTCCCGGATAGTCGGCATATTTTAAAGCATCGTCTTGTCCATGCTCCAAAAGCGCCTGTTCATATAAAAATGTCTGATCCTCGTAGGAAAGATATCCGGTTGTTACAATCATATTTCCGCATGTTTGAGAATTGATTTCTGAAGCAGCATCACATAAGCGCGATAAAGGCTCCCGCACCTCGTTTTTTACATAGACTTCCGTACTTCCTTCCATAATGTTGGCAAACGGCACACCTGCGATCCGTTCCAAACCAGAAGGACGGAACGTATACAACGTATTTCTATTGATTATCACCAGATGCTTAGCATTCGGGTTCGCAATGATAGCCGCCTCTTTTATGTATGAATCTCCTTTGCTGTAAAATTCACGTAGCGTTTCATAAGAATAAGAAGACAGCAAATAAGAAAGATCATCGAACGACATCCGATCGCGATATGCGTTAATGAAAGAAACGATGACCCCAGGATCACCGTCCTGCGCATTCTTTGCTTTGCTGTACCACAGCGTATTATGTATATTGAATCCCTCTTCTTCAATAAAAGGAAGAAAATCTTTCGGTTCAATCTGCTGGGCCGTCAGATAATTTATATCATTCGTATCAAGATATTTCAATATGATATCCCTGTTCTCTTCCGTGGCATACGGATAACGAGCCAGTTCGTTATAATCTCTGTTCATCTGATAGTAACAAAACACGAACAGAGCGATCAACGAACCGATAAAGATGAATCGCTTTGCTTTCATAAGACACCTCATAAAGAATTATAGCATATTTTTTTTAAACTTTAAATTGAATAGAAAATAAAAAGGCATCTCTGCCTTTTTATAAATTCAATTCTCTGATTTTCAACAGTTCCACAACCGCCTGCGCCCTTCCCTTTACACCCAGCTTCAACATAACATTGGATATATGATTGCGGACGGTCTTATCAGAAATTTCCATCTTCTGTGCAATTTCTTTTGTGCTGCAGTTCTGTATGAGTAATTCGAAAACTTGCTTTTCTCGCGGTGTCAAAATAGTCTGCGTATCCATACCCCCTATACATAACTTACAACTTATCCTATGCATTAATCAGAATTTTGCGAGTGCGTATGCAAAAGATTGTAAAGATTATGTGCCACCTTTTCGGGAAGGACCTCGCAAATTTCCTTTTCTGAAGCTTCTTTCAGGCGTTTCATCGTCTTAAATTTTTTCCAGATCTCCTTTTTGCGCATCTCGCCGATCCCTTCCACTTCATCGAGGATGGATTTTGTCATCGCTTTGCTGCGAAGTTTTTTATGATAACTGATGGCAAACCGGTGAACCTCATCCTGCATCTGCGTCAGTAAAAAGAACAAGGAACTGTCCTTCCTAACAGGCATGATATTACCATAGCGATCCATCAGATTAGAAGTGCGGTGATAATCATCCTTCACAAGTCCGCAAAGAGTCATATCAATTTCCAGCGCATCCAAAATTTCTCTGGCTGCCTCGATCTGCAGCAGACCGCCGTCGACAAGCAGCAGATCCGGAAATCTTCCGTTTTCTTTAAGAAGACGGACATAACGCCGGTAAACAGCCTCTTTCATAGAGTCCAAATCGCTGACATAGCTTCCGAGCTTAAACAAGCGATAATCGCTTTTTTTCGGTTCTCCATCCTGATATACTACCATACCGGATACGTTGAAAGCACCGGATATATGAGAGTTATCAAACAATTCGATACGGTGGATATCTTTATGCAGCAGTTCGCTTAATTCTTCCATCGCTTCTATGCGGCGATGCTCCTTGCGCGATACAAGCTCAAATTTTTGTTCATGAGCATTTCGGGCATTTGCCTGTACCATCGTTACTAGTTTCCATTTATCTCCGCGTACCGGCTGTAAAATTTTCGTATCCAGAATCTCACAAAGATGACGGATATCCACATCGCGCGGAAGCAATATCTCACGAGGGATGGGATTGGATTGATAGTATTGCAAGATAAACGATAAAAAAGCTTCCTGCGGAGCCTCATATAACGGCGTCACGGAAAGAGTTCTTTCCAACAGCTTACCGCCGCGTATAAAAAATCCCTGAATGGAAATATACCCCTTATCAAAATAGTAGCCAAACGCATCCCGATCTTTACGATCCTTAAAATCGATCTGCTGCTTCGCAACCACATGATGAATTGCCTGAATCAGTTCGTATTTCTCCTGCGCTTTCTCAAATTCCAACGCTTCACTCGCCTGTTCCATCTCTTTCGTAAGCTCATGCAGGATATCCTGTACATCCCCGTTTAAAAACTTTCGGATCGATGCTGCCATCGCACTGTAAACGTGTTCTTCCACCGGATGAATACACGGTCCCAGACACTGGTGCATATGATAATACAGACATTCTTTTTTAGGCAGTCTTCGACATTTGCGAAGCGGATACAGACGATTCAGCAAAGTCATCGTCTGCCAGGCAGCCCCGCTATCCGGAAAAGGGCCAAAATATTCGGCTTTTCGATCTTTCGTATTGCGAACGACTTTTAAAACCGGAGCCTGTTCCTTGCTGAGCTTAATATACGGATAAGATTTATCATCCATAAACATGATATTGTACGGCGGCGTGTGTTTTTTTATCAAATTGATCTCCAACAAAAGCGCTTCCTTTTCGCTTCCGGTAACGATAAACTCAAAATCATCAATGTTCGATACCAGCCGTGTCGTCTTAAAATCATGAGCTCCGACAAAATATTGGCGAACGCGATTTTTCAGCTTTTTCGCCTTTCCGACGTAAATGATATCGCCGTTCGCATTCTTCATCAAATAACAGCCTGGTAATGCAGGTAAAATTGCCAGCTTATCCTGGATCTTATCCATATTAGCCATGATGCTTGCCTTTCTGTTTCAAGGTAACTACAGTAGCTCCCAGACCGCCTTCTCCTTGCACGCCTACACGATAGCTCTCCACACGGGAATTGCGTTTCAGATAATCATGAACACCTTGCCGCAGTGCCCCAGTACCGTTTCCATGAATGATACGTACCTGATACACCTTTGCCAAAACAGCATTATCTAAATATTTATCAATGACGGGAATCGCCTCACCGACACGCATACCGATAACATTCAATTCCATGGAAAAAGAAGAAACGACCGTTTTCTGATAAGACGACGTTTGCTTTTTTTTCTTTGTCCTCTGTGCCGGTTGCAGTTTGGTAAAGGGAACCTTCATCTTCATTCCGTTTACATCCACGATCGCTTTATCTTTTGAAATCTCTATAATATCCCCATGGTAGCCATACTCTTCCAAACGTACGTAATCTCCTTTATGAAATTCATGGATCGTCGGCCTTTCTTCATCACGAGGAGCTTCCATAACGGTCTCCAGCTCTTTTTTCAAGCGTATATATTCATGCGGCTTTGCGTCCTTATGCATCGCTTTCAGACGTTCGATGATCGCCTCTGCTTCCTCCATCTTTTCCATATATTCCCGCAAAGCTTCTTCCTTCACTTTCGACAGTGCTTTATCTTTCTGCAATGCCAGTTCCTGTTCTTGTCTTCGCAAAGAAATCTGCAATTCTTTCACATCCGCAAGACGCAGTTCCATCTTCTCTTTCAGTTGCTGATGTTCCGCAATCGTATGCTCCATCGTTTCCATCAGGCGATCACTGTCACTTTTCTGTTGTTCCTTAAACGCTTTCGCATAAGCGATGATATCCTTTGAAAGTCCATAACGAGATGCAATTTCAAACGCATTGGAAGAACCGCTGATCCCTTCCTGATACACATAAGTAGGGCGCATCTGTTCCAAATCAAAAACAACGCTGGAAAGCAAAACATCCTCGTGCATAGCTCCGTATTTTTTCAATGCCGAATAATGCGTAGAAGCGGCACACATGACGCCTTTTTTGCGCAGTGCTTCCAATATGGCGACGGCGAGAGCTTCCCCTTCTTTCGGATCCGTACCGCTTCCTAATTCATCCAAGATGACAAAAGAGCGCTCCGTAGCATGCGCGCATATATAAGAAAGCTTGGAAATATGCGCTGAAAATGTTGATAATGATTCTTGAATGGATTGGGTGTCTCCGATATCGGCAAACAGTTGATCAAAAACAGGAAAAACGGCCTCTTCCGCGCAGACCGGCATACCGGCCATCGTCAATGCGGCAAAAAGGCCCATCGTTTTCAAAGCCACCGTCTTACCGCCGGTGTTGGAACCGGTGATGATCAATAACCGCTTGGGATCTCGTATCTCATAAGTATTAGCAACGACGCTCTTTCGATCAATCAGCGGATGACGGGCATTTTTTATATAGAGACGGTTTCCTTTCGAAAGAACACTGCCAATACAGCCATCCACGTCCTTGCACCACAATGCCTTCGCACATAAAGCATCCAACAAAGCAAACGTCTCCTGATTGCCTAAAAGGGTATCCCGATGTTTTTTTACCAACTGTGAAAGCTGAAACAAGATCCGCATCACCTCTTCTTGTTCCTTGCTACGCAAAGACTGCAGACGATTATTCAGCAACAGCAACCCTTCCGGCTCTAGATATACGGTTTGCCCCGATGCGCTCTCACCATGGATAAATCCTTTCAAAGAGTGCTTTTCTGAAGTTTTCACAAGAACGCAAATACGATCATTTCGTTTTGTCGTAATCGTATCCATCAAAAGTGCACTGTGACGGGAAATAAAACGCTGAACCTCTTTCGCGATATCTCCTTCACATAAACGAATCTCCTTGCGGATGCGCTGTAATGCAGAAGACGCATGATCATAAAGGACGCAATCATGGGATATCGCTGCACTTACAGCAACGGATAATTCATCATCCATATGTAAGGATGTACACAATTCATCGATCTCCGGTGTATCTAATTCGCTTTCTTTTATATAGCGATATATATTCCTGCATACCTCACTCTGCTTTGCAATGCATACGAGCTCCCGCTCATTCAAAGTACGATCCTTAGAAGCGGCGATCACCGCTTCCTCGATATCCGCAATGCCGAAAAACGGCATATTGCCACAATGCGTGATCAGTGCATATGCTTCCCTAGTACGTGCCAGCTCTCTTCTAATCCGCCATTCATCAAACATCGGTTTTGCTTCCACAATGATTGCTTTCCCTAAGGAAAAAGCGCAGTATGCAGCTACTGCGTCTTTTACCACATGAAATTCCAACATCTGATATTGTTCGTTCATATCAATTCCTCAATTCACTCAGAAACTCCTGAATCTGCTGTTCGCTCATTTCCTGCGATTTCAGCCATTCCACGATCTTATCGATATCATCCTGATTCAACTGAGCAGAAGGTGTCAACAGCTTTTGAATGCTCTGCCACTGTGCCATCGGGTCTTCCATAAAAAACATAATGCTTTCCGTCAATGTGTTCGTCGTTTTTAAAACAGAATGCTCGATGACATCCGTACCGTTCACAAACAGCGGCGCACGGAAAATCAATGTGACGACCACAAGCAGGATAACGCCTTGCAGCAAGCCGAAAAGCACACCTAACAGCTTGTTGACCTCCGCAATGATCGGGATGGCACTGATCTCACTGCAAATCGGTTTAATCAGCAATATCAAAAAGCTCAATACGACAAACAATACGATAAATACGGTAAACTTATTCAGCGTATCATAGACATAAGGCGCTAAAAACGCAGCTGATAAGGGAATTACATCTCTTGGAAAAAGATCCAGTTTAGCAGCAACCACCGGGGCTGCCACCCATGAAACGATCCCGATCAAAATGAATCCGATACACCCCAGCGCTTTCACGATAAAACCGTCACGGTAGCCGCTATATATGGAAAGCAGAAGAATCGCCAAAACCGCGATGTTCAGCCATAATATCTTATCTACAGGAAAAAGCATAACGTCACCTCATTCTATGTATATTATTCGATCCATCATCACATGGTATCCATGTTTTTTTATTTTACCATACTTCCGTCCAAATGTTTACTGTTTTCATACGCATCTTTCATCAGACATATTCGTTTTCTCATCTCGAACTGTCCCTTTCCTTGTGGTATAATAAATCATACAAAAGGAGATATCTATGAGCACTATAACCGTTCGTCTAAGCGATAAAGAACTGCAGGAACTGAAAGAGCGTTACCCGCAGGCAGAATACCGTAAAAAACCTCCTTACGGTTTATTTCAATTCAAATTGAGCGATTGCATGGTAACCGCCTATACGAGCCGAAAAGTCGTTTTCCAAGGAGAAGGTGCAGAATTCCATGCCAGCGGATACTTGCGGCTAAAAGAATCCAAAGATGCCGTATGGCAAAATGCGGCTCCGCAAAACATAAACACCTTCCCGCAATGCGGAAGCGATGAGGTCGGTACCGGTGATTATTTCGGACCGATCGTCGTCTGTGCCGCCTATATCAAAGAAGAAGACCTTCCCTTTCTGGCTTCCCTTCAGATCCAGGATTCCAAAGAGGTTCCAGATAAACGCATCCGTGAGTTAGGACCTATCCTAATGGAACGCCTCCCTCATAGCGTCTTGATCTTAGATAATAAGAAATACAATGAAATCCATGAACATCAAAACATGGTAGCGATCAAAAGCAAACTGCACAATCAGGCTTATATCAATCTGGAACGCAAAGTGATCCGTCTTCCAGAATATGTGATCGTCGATCAATTCGCACCATCCAACATTTATTTCCGCTATTTAAAAAAGGAAAAAAGGATCATTCGCTCCGTGTACTTTGAAACTAAAGCGGAAAACAAATACATATCCGTAGCATGCGCTTCCATCATCGCCCGCTACGCTTTCCTCATCTGCTTTGATGCGATGTGTGAAAAATACCAGTTTTCTTTCCGTAAAGGGGCGGGAACATATGTCGATGAAAACATAAAGGAATTTCTTCAGCAGTATCCTAAAAAAGAGCTTCGCAATGTAGCGAAACTTCATTTTGCCAATACGCTGAAAGCCGATGTCTTTTTTCCGCAATAAATAAAAACAGGGGCAAATGCCCCTTTAATAATCCGTTTTAGATATTTCCAGCTTCATAGCGTAAGGAAGCTGCACAAGTTCCACACCAGCTGCCTTCAACATGCGCTTGCTGGCTTTCGTTCCATCTGTATCCGCATATTTATCCGATTCATACACAATACGGCTGATCCCGCTTTGAATGATCGCTTTAGCACATTCGTTGCACGGAAACAGCGACACATATATGCTACAGCCGCTCAAATTTGTCGTACTGTTTAAAATCGCATTCAATTCCGCATGAACGACAAACGGATATTTGGTACAAGCGAAGTCCCCTTCTCTCTCCCATGGAAATTCATCGTCATCACAGCCATTTGGGAAACCGTTGTATCCGATACCTACAACACGGTGTTCCGGGCTTACGATCGCCGCGCCTACTTGCGTATTGGGGTCTTTGCTTCTCTTTGCGCTCAGATGCGCAAGCCCCATAAAGTATTCATCCCAGCTCAATACATCGTTACGTTTCATCTTACCATTCCTTTCTCATACATCCACTGAAAATTCGCTTCCATCGTTTCCGCATAGCCATCCCAACCGGCTTCTTCAAAGCCTTGAATGATACGAGCGTCCAGTTCTTTATTTAACGGTTCCACACGCTGTATCCTGCCGGCAAAAAAGGCCAAGCATACCGTTAAAAGAACAAACGATATCGCACTATGCAGTTTCAGGCTTTTCCATCGCTTCGCATTTCCCAGCATCACACCGAGAAATCCACCGGCTGCTACCGCTCCCACATTGCCGATCATCGATACATCCGGCACCATCATAAGGAACAAATTGAGAAGTCCCATGCGCAAGGCGCTGTTTCTCACCGCCGGTATCCGCAAAGAGCCGTTTCCTGCCAGTGCCGTAAAATAAGCCGCCGTCAGTCCGAAGATACCGCCGCCGATCCCCACATTTAAAATATTTCCGTCTGCACAAAAGGCGAACATGTTACCGATCCACATCGACAGCAAAAAAATCGCAGCATAATGAAGCGGTTTATACAGCTTTTCACATAATACCCCAATGCTGTACAATACGGAAAGATTCATCAGCAGATGAAAGATATCAACATGAAGAAATCCAGTTGTAAAGATCCTCCAATATTCCTTCATCGCCACAACGCTCATCTTATAATATGCTCCACTGGCAATCAACCCTGTCGCTAGATCATCAAAATACATTACGCATGCTTGAACGGCAGCAAAACCGATGATACAAAGAATACCGATGCCTGCCGTGACCTTAGGCGTCCGTATCCGCATATTGCGGCGGACTTTTTTCAGCTGCTGCGCTTCGTATTCTTCTAATGAACGCATAAGAGAAGCGCATTCGCTCTGACGATCCTCTACATCAAATACCGCCTGCTCAATTCCCGAAAAGTTAGCCGCGGACGCGATATCTTTCATCGCATCGGGCACCGGATACTGAACAACATATTCCCTGTCAAAAGCAGTACTGGATGAATTCGTATTCAGAAGCAGCAATTTCCCTTCTCTTCCCACAGCATCCAAGATCGCCCGATGAACATTTCTAAGATACATCTCATCGACATATGTTTCATCGGATATGCAAATAACGGGATATTGGGCATGAGCCGGATTCAATAACCAGAAATCTTTTTTCTGATTTTGGATACGTACCATCTGATACTGATATCGAGTTATAAAATAGTGCAGCAGCTGATATGCATACACATCACTTTTTGTATACTGCAAAAGCATCATCTCTTTTCTTCTCTTAACGTTTGTAAAACATTCTGAAATATATCCGGTTCTTCCGCCTGAACAGTGATCGTTTCCTTCGTTGTCGGATGTACGAAACGCAATTCACAGGCATGGAGCAATTGTCCGCCCGTTTGTATCGTACGGCGCATAGCATATTTCATATCGCCAACGACCGGATGCTTGATATATTGCATATGAACGCGTATTTGATGCGTTCGTCCTGTTTCTAAGCGGCATTCCACAAGCGTATATGCCGAAAAGCGTTCCAATACACGAAAATGCGTCCGCGCTTCTTTAGAATTCACAGCCGTTACCGTCATCTTCTGACGATCTTTTTCATCTCTTCCGATCGGAGCGTCGATCGTTCCATAATCATGCTCCAAAACACCGTGCAGCAACGCATGATAGACACGGTAAAGCGTTTTATCCTTAAGCTGGGCCGACAATGCAGCATGCGCTTGATCGTTTTTCGCCACAACGATCAGGCCGCTCGTATCCTTATCAATGCGATGGACGATCCCCGGACGAAGTACGCCGTTGATACCCGACAGATCTTTACAATGATACAGCAGCGCGTTGACCAAGGTTCCGTCAGGATTCCCGTTCGCTGGATGTACGACCATTCCACGCGGTTTATTAACAACGATGACATCTGCATCCTCATAGCGGATATCCAGGGGGATATCTTCTGGAAGGACTTGCAATTCCTCGTTATCCGGGATAGAAAAGCAAACCTCATCTCCCTTTTTTACCTTGAAATTGCATTTTCGTACCGTCCCGTTTACCTGTGCTTTTCCTTCCTCGATAAGCTGCTGCACTCTCGTTCTTGAAATATCATCTGCCAACATGCATACACACTTATCCAGCCTCATCATATGCTGCTCTTCTTCCATTATCCAAACATATTCCTTCATGTTCTGATTACTCCCATATGTTCCAACAGAATGTCCAACAAAAGCAGACCGACACCGATACACAAGAAACAATCTGCCACATTGAAAATCGGAAAATCATAACCGAATATGATAACATCCAGAAAATCACGGACATATTGAAACAGCAGACGATCGATAAAGTTTCCCAAAGCGCCTCCCATCATGAAAATGATAGCAAGCCGCGTCCATCTTTCTTCCATTTGCGTATTCTTATAAAAAAACCACAAGCCGACAACTGCCGCAATGGTAATCAGATAAAAAAAGATCATCCTTCCTTCCAAAATACTCCAAGCCGCTCCGGTATTTCTCGTATAGGTGATGAAAAACAACCCCCTGATCACCGGAATGCGCTGATGAAGCTCCATGCATGCATCAACGGCAAATTTCGTGAGTTGATCAAACAGCAGGATAACTGCCAAAATACCTATATGCTTTTTCTCCATGCATACACACCTTTCAATAAACATCATTTATTATATCAAAAAAAAGCGCTGTGTACGCTTTTTTTATTTAATTTCCATAAGAATGTACCCATTGATAAACGTATGATAAACAAATTTTATACGTTTACAAAACATCGATATCAGAAAATGTGTGCTTTCCCTATCATATAATCCACTTCTATTTCTAAAATATTCGTTGTCGTAACCATGTTATCATGATAAGGATGTTTAGGAGCCAGATCATGTATCAGCGTCAATAATGCCGCCTTCTTCGTTTCCACATCTTCCACCTTTCGCAAGGTACCAAATACAGCAACGGAGCGATGATTGTGTGTGCCGACATTCAGATTGATCCCCAGATCTTCCGTTATTAAAAAAGACGCCCTCTTATCCACACCGTTTAATTTAAAACCGTTCTTCGCACAATGAAAAAATATACGGCCATCCAATAAGATATGGTTAATTCCCACACAGTAAGGGAACTCCTCACAGGTAATCGAAAGAACACCGTATTGTATCCTTCTCATCACTTCCTGACACTGCCGATAGGAAAGAAGTTTAGCAGGCATCCGTATTTTGGATGGGATCTTATGTTTTAACAAGGATTCAAAATCATCTCCGTAATGTTTAATCAGACACCCTTCTACATGTTCCCATTTGCATGTATCCTTCACAAGGATCAAATAATCTTCTTTTAAATCTTTACACTGATCTTTTCTAAAAACATATAATATCTGCTCTTGATCCAATTTCTTTATGCGCTCCATAGTGATCTCCTTTTTTTCATAATACACTAAAACATTACATAGCGCAAGCAAAAAAAAGCGTATATATACGCTTTTCTTGGTCAGTTTCCATAAGAATATGATCGGAAAGTTTATAAACAAGGAGGTACGAAAACAATAAATTTATCATATTCTTACGCAATGACGATGATTTCTTCTTGAAATACAAACAAAGTATAACATTAAATTTACATTTTAACAACACTTTTTTCAGTTTTTTTCTGAAAATTTTTCATCAATCATATTCTACATGGATTTTTCTACCTATCTCCGGACTGCAATGAATGATGATACGATTGTTTGAAAAGCCATTTACATTCACATAGATCTTCCTATCTTTCCAGCCTTCAACAAAACGATCGAACATACTGTTGAAATACCGATAAGAATGATTAAAATGTTCATATCCTTCCAGATAGATCTTATTGTTTTTAATCTGTGTATTCACATGCAGCGGATACTGAATCACGATTTCATCGGATTTTTCGAGATCTTCCTGAATATCAACATATAAATAGGAATCTTCTAATAGGATTCGTATCTTATCATTGCGCAACAGAGCTTCTGTGACTTCGACCGTCTGTTTGTTTACCGCTTCGTCATATTCCAATTCTACGATCTCAAATGTACGAAGTTCAAAAAGCATAGATGTAAAACCGATCGTAATACAAGTAATGGAAACCGCCATACTCATCAAAAACTTTTTCATCTGAGGTTTCCTCCCTTCCATATCGTTCTATAAATCAACGAGATAAACGCACTTGCCCCGATAATACAGCCGATAAGGATGAAATAGCCACCGACAAATATAACGCCGTGAAACGACAGTGCAACAAGTACGCCCAAGGCAATGCATAACCCTACCATCGCCATGAAAAAGGGGATAAAAAGAAAGATGCTGAATATCTTTAAAATCATCTCGACAACAGAACCGGCCGTTTGCGCAGGCTCCTTGGAAGGCCGATACGGATGCTCCCGATATTCTTTTTTCTCTTCTTCCGTATGATGTTCCGCTTTGTCAAATGATTCAAATTCCGTATGCGGACGCTTTTCAAAACGAAGGCTTTCCTTAAAATCCTCCATGAAATCACTGGTGCTTTCATGATTGCGGTAGCGATCAATACGTTTGCTGCACGTACTGAACAAAACAACGATGAAAATAACCGCATAAGCCAAGTTGATGATGATGCTCCATATCGCTGCAAATACACTCCCTACACCGAAACCGATAATATCGGAAAGCAAGGACGCTCCTAAAGAGGCAACAATAGAAAACGGAATTTTCAACAGCAGCAACAAGATCAGGATAACGAATACTTCAAAGATAAATTTCACAACATCATCTACATCCAAGGAAGTAAATGAACTGATAAATCTTTTAAACCGATCAAATACATTATCTAAAAAAGAGTTAAACTTTTCATCATAATTGCTTTTCTCACTGCTGGTATTGATCTTATAGGCATCCAGTATATCCTTTACCAATTCATCGATATCGCCAAAATCTTCGATGACTTCTTCTTCCGTTTTTCCTTCCTGCATCTTCATATCGATATGATTGATATACTCATCAATGATATCCTGACGCTCATGCTCTTCTATGACATGCAGTTTTTTATGCATAGCCGCCACAAATTGTTCTTTATTCATTTCCTACACACTCTCCTTTATAAATGCATTGATACATTCATGAAATTCATTCCACTCTTTTAACAAGGTTTGTTTTTGCTGGCGTCCCAGCGCTGTCAACCGGTAATACTTGCGCGGCGGGCCTTCCTTTGATTCTTCCAGATATGTCTCAAAATAATGCTCATTCGTCAACCTTTTTAACAACGGGTAAATCGTGCCTTCGTTCACATTCACGACTTTAGACACTTCACTGACCAGCTCATACCCATACATATCTTTCTTATTCACAGATAATAGAACGATCAGTTCCAGCACTCCCTTTTTAAATTGCGAGTTCATACTATCACCTCACACTACTATAATACAATTAGTACTATGCAATGTCAAGTACTAATATTAACATAATACTATAAAATAAAAAATACAGATCTAATAATCTGTATCTTGCCGATGATGGTTTTCTTCATTTTTCATAAGATAAGCGGAAACGATGTCTTCATTCGTAAATCCAAGCATCTCCGCAATTTCTAAATATGTTTCAAAAATATCCAAATACATTTCTTCGCAAAAATAATTTCTCAGCAAACAGCTCTTTTCATATACTGTGATAAACTGTTCGGTGATATCTGCCTGCTCCCCAGGATCTCCACATTCCAAATAATCCGGCATGACCTGAAGATCGATACCCAAAGAAAGCAAAAAATGAATACCGTCTACATACTCTTCCAGTATAACCGCTTTTTCACTCGGATCCTTACTGCTCCAAAATTTAAAACAGCGCGTTTCATTCGCCAATTCTCCTACCTCTACAAGCAAAGCCAAAATCCTGCGTATCGTAGTATCCTCTCTCGTCACATCATGATTCTCAAATATCCGTCTATCCAATGTATCTTGAATCTTATACAATTTTTTAGTTTCCAACCGCATATGATCACCTCGTACACTTATTTTAAATGATTTGCGTGCCGACTACAAGAAAAAGAATAGGCTTTTATGGCCTATTCTTTTGACGGCTTTTCCTTTTTCTCATGCTGTCCGGTTATCGCCTGAATGATCTCTTCATCTACTCCCATTTCGAAAAGGACCTCTGCGATCCGGATCTGTTCTTTGTCCATTCCTTATCACCTACTATTATAAGTATGTGATTTATTTTTAAAATTATACCGTTTTCCTATATTCTTTTAATGCCTTTGCGATCTGATCGGGACAAGATGTCTGTTTCCCGCCACAACGCACACCTTCAAAAGAATCCAATACCTCATCAATATGCTTACCTCTCAAAATTCGAGAAATACCGAGCAAATTTCCGGCACAACCTCCGACAATGGTAACATTTTGAATAATATCCCCATCCATTTCAAAACGCATCTCCCTTGAGCAAACACCTTTCGGCTTATAAACAAATGTTTCCATACGATCCTCCTCTATTTTATTCTATTCAATACAAGATTGCTGAGATACCCTACACCGATCCCCGTAGGAATTGCCAATAAAATCAAGACCGGCAGCAACGCTCCCATCAAAAACTGCTGATAAATGATCGTAACGGCGATCATCTGGCCGATCACATGTGCCGTACTGCTGGCAACGCTTACCCCGTATATCGACATCGGCGTCTTTCTCTTTGCGATAACTGCCGCTGTACAGCTGAGCATAACCCCGCATAAAGACAACCAAAATCCGGTTCCAAAAATAATACCCCGCAACAAAGATGCAAGAAGAACCCGCATCAGATTGATGCCGATCATCGTCTTATCATCAAACATATAAAGAGCGATCAATCCTACAATATTTGCAAGTCCTAACTTAAATCCCGGCACCGGCAGGGGGATAGGGATCATTCCCTCTATCATATGAAATAAAATCGCAATTGCAGCCAACATGGTAACATATGTCATTTTTTTCGTTTTCATCATTGAATCACCGTATCCACATCACTGCCGGAGTCACTTGCCTTAATTTCGACAACGATATTATTCGGCAGACAGATGATCGGACGATTCGGCTGCGATACCCATCCCTGAATAGAACAAAGATGATACGGAGACGTTTCTTTCTCCACCCGCACAGCTTCATCCTGCACTTCCACATCGACCGGTCCCAACGTACCGTCAACCGTATATATACCGTTTTTATTCAGATCGACTTCTAATATAACGTCATTTTTAAAACTCACGACAACTTCTTTTTTTCTGTCCCTATTCATAAAATCACTGAGCAAAAGAGGAACATAACTTAATACGGCACATACGATGACGATGCCTATAAATATTTTATCTGCCTTATTCATATATCCTCCATTGCTTCTATTATACTTGTATACCACCATAACGCAAATAAAAAAATCTCATTTCTGAGATTCTATATTCTGTTTAGCATCGTCGATCGCATATAGGAAACCGTCAATACGAATAGTGCATCCTGTTTTTATATCCTCGTTTACCGCTTTTCCTTCATCATCGATCTCGATCTTATCAATGCCGTTGTTTTGCACATACTGTTCAAAAAACTGCACCTGCTCATTCCACTCCTTGCCGATCGCGCTTGCCGCTTTCATATGATAATTCTCCTGCAGATTTTTTTTAGTCGTATCTCCGCTTGTCTGATCGAGTTCAACTTCTTTCAGCTGCCCGTCCTGCATTTTAATCTTAGCAGTCGTTACTTCTTTGTCGGAATCCGTATACGTCCCTTCCCCTTCCTGAATTGCCGGCTCTGTACATCCGCACAACAACAAAGCAATCAATATTACCATACTCACTTTCATCGTTTCACTTCCTTTACCTAAAGTATGGGTAAAGAAGGCGTTTCTAAACAAAAAAAAGAATATCTTTCGATATTCTTATTTTGCAGCTTTTACAGCAGCATCTGCAGCATCCAGCATGTCTTTAACGGAAATCGTACATCCTGTCAGCACATCTTCGTTCGTCGGTACTCCCTCTTCATCAAGTTTAATGGAATCCAAACCATTCTTCACGATGTAATCCTCTAAGAATTCCACTTGTTCGTTCCATTCTTTCCCGATCGGAGAAGCACCCTTCATGTTGTAGTCAGGACCTAATGCTTTTTTCGTAGAATCTTTGTCAGGGTATGTTTCATCCAACGTGATCTTCGTGATCTTGTCTCCCTGCAAAGTAACTTCAGCAGTTGCTACCTGTCCTTTAGAATTTGCTTCGGATTCTGCCTTTCCTGTTTTTTCAGGTTCGCTAGAACCACCGTTAGAGCCGCAAGCAACGAGTGCGAAAGCAGCTAATACAAGAGCTAATTTTTTCATTTTCTATACCTCCGTGCTAATCATAACAAATAGCAAAGCAGGCGTCAACATGAAAACGTATACAAAGATGATTTCATTGAAATTTTATAGTGGAAAGAACCGCTTGCTTCCACCCATCCAGCTTTCTGCGGCGCACTTCTTCATCCATACCCGGCACGAATCGCTTTCCGTATTGAAAATACGTTCGTATCTCCTCCTGATCTTTCCAAAAACCTACAGTCAAGCCAGCCAGATAAGCAGCACCTAACGCCGTTGTCTCACTGATCATAGAACGGCATACCTGCGTATTTAAAACATCGCTTTGGAACTGCATCAAAAAATCATTGCGGGAAGCTCCTCCATCCACTTGCAGCGTACCGATCGATAACCCGCTGTCTTCCTGCATCGCATATAACACGTCATATGTTTGATATGCCAAAGACTCCAAAGTCGCACGAATGATGTGCTCCTGCGTCGTACCTCTTGTTAATCCAAACATAGCCCCTTTTACCTGCGGAATCCAATACGGCGCACCTAAACCGGTAAAAGCTGGAACTACATATACGCCTTCACTGTCATCTATCTGCATTGCCCTTTTTTGCGATTCACCGCTTGTGCTTATGATCTTCAATCCATCCCGCAGCCATTGGACAGCGGCACCGGCAATAAAGACACTGCCTTCCATCACATAATCCACTTCATGATTCATACGCCATCCGACACAGGTAATCAACCCATGTCGGGAATGAATGATGTTTTCTTTCGTATTCATCAATAAGAAACAACCGGTTCCATATGTATTCTTAACATCTCCTTTTTGAAAACAAGTCTGTCCAAACAATGCCGCCTGCTGATCTCCGACAGCGGATGCAATCGGTATCGGCGTATCAAAGAGCGTACAATCACCGTAATAACAGCTCGTATCTTCAATATGCGGAAGTATGCACAAAGGAATATTCCATAACTGTAAAAGCTGCGGATCATACTCTAATGTATGCAGATTCATAAGCATCGTCCTGGAAGCGTTCGACACATCGGTAACATGCTTCTTTTTATTGGTAAGATTCCAAATCAGCCAACTGTCGATCGTCCCGCATAGCAATTCTCCATTCTCGGCTCTTTGCTGTGCACCTTCTACATGATCTAAGATCCAACGAATCTTGCTGGCACTGAAATAAGGATCCAGCAAAAGACCAGTCTTCTCTCTAATTAAAGGTTCCTTCCCCTCTTCTTTTAATTTAACGCAGTATTCATCGCTTTGGCGAGACTGCCAAACGATCGCAAAATAAATCGGTTCTCCTGTTTTACGATCCCATACCACCGTTGTTTCCCGCTGATTCGTAATACCGATCGCCGCAATCTCCTCGGCCTTCACATTATATTTCGCCGTAACTTCAAACATCACGGCTACCGTGCTTGCCCAGATCTCTTTGGCATTCTGTTCTACCCAGCCGGGATGCGGATAGAAGTTTTCCAATTCTTTTTGCGCAATGCCGATCACATTACTGTCATGATCAAACAAGATCGCTCTCGTACTCGTTGTCCCTTGATCAATAGCCATAATATAGGATTTCATAAATTCACCCCTGTTCTTTATTTAAGTATAGCATGCTCTGCTTTTCTTAGATATGTGCAAGCAAGATTCAATCTTCTGTCAAGGAATCATCGCTCAGGTAAATAATATCCGATATATCTCTCAATCCACATCTGTGTATCATTTTCATTTTACAGCGAATCAACATAAGTAAAAATATAATATCAAACAAAAAATAGCTATTACTATATAAAGAAGTTTTATAGCACCTCGATAAGACTTCTCTTCATCAACCAGTTTTTGCAAAATAAGAAAAAACTCTTCTTCTTTATCGTCATAAGAATTTCCCATATCCCGATAAAAAGACAACAATGCCTTAATAGAAAAAAAGGAGGGATCTTCTTCTTCCAGTAATTGTATAAAATAAATCATAAAGGGCTTTTGCATCATAATAATTCGCACTTCTTTTTGATTCAAATAATATTCCCACATTCCACAGCTCATCCATCTTTGACGAAACATATACTTTATATCCGAGAATACTTCCTCCATCAATTTCTGCTGATTTTGATGATAATTCCATTCCGCCTCTTTAAAGTATTCCTGCATTTTCACAGACGAAAAGTCCTTTTTTGGTAATGCATTGACCTCTTGTTTACTTTGATCAAATACATCAGCAGCAATCGAAATATCTGGCTGCTGTTTCTGCATTTTCGCAAAGCGCATCGCTTGCTGAAATGCCTCCTGCAGCTGCATGAAAGCTTCTGGATTTTCTTCAGGATGTGCATGTTTCGCCTGTTTGGCATATGCTTCTTTGATCAATGCTACATCGGTTGTCATATGGATCCCTAAAATCTCCCACATGTTTTTTTTATTCATGACAATCCCTCTTTACTGTCTTTTAATGGAATACCTGTGTATAAGGGTGAAGTTTCTTTTCCAATTCATCAAGAACAGCTTCCAACTTCTCTCTTTCATGTTCTATCTGCAAAATATTTTGTTTTTCCAATAATGCTTCAAACTGCCTATTTAAGGACATAATATACTCTCGCTGTTCAAATATGCTCTCTTTGTACAAACGCTCCAGTCGAGATAAAACTAATTTATTTCTATCGTTTTCACGAGGATGTATTTTCAGTTTTGCCAATTCCGCACGAGCAGTTTCCATTTCTTGTTCACTCATGGAAGAGGATTGGTTGGTAATCAATAAAGAAACTTCATTCAAACTTCCCGTATCCACGATATCAATGTCTAAAATACCGTTTATATCATAAGTAAATCGCACTTTAATCGGATATTCTCCCTTTTTTCCTTTTTTTACTTCAATACGTGTTTCTCCCAATTTTAAATTATTTTTTGCATACATGGATTCTCCTTGATAAATTTCAAAATGAACCTCTTCCTGATCATCCATGATGGTAAAAAATACATGTTCTTTAGAAGAAGGCAAAGAAGAATTTCTTTCAATGATCGGGCTCATATAAGAATTCCCGGGATCACTTTCGTTATATGTACCAACTCCTAATGTAAAAGGACAAATATCCGCGAGAATGATATCTTTGATATCCTGAGCTCTTTCCTTAATTCCGGTATACATACCAATTCCCATTGCAACAACACATTCGGGATCTATATCATTATAGATGGCGCACCCTAACTTCATTTCCAAATAGTTTTTTACTACCGGCATTTTTGATGATCCGCCAACAAGGATGATCCGATCCAGATCTCCCATGCCTATTTGCGCATCATGCATAGCTTTATGAACCGGAACCATCATACGTTCAAAAATATCCGGAGCAGCCAGAATCAACTTATGATTCGATAATGAAAAAGAATACGTTTTATCTGCCAGAGAAATCACAGAGGATACTGTTTCCTCTTTGGATAAAGCAATCTTCATCTCTTCGCATTGACGCAGTAAAATTTGCTGATTTTGAAAAGACAATTGTTCAAAAACTATCCTATTTTCTTCGCAAAACAAATCGGCAATCGCCTGATCAAAATCACTTCCTCCGAGATGATTATCTCCGCTGACCGCGAGAATCGTTATGATCTGATGAAAGCATTGAACAATGGAAATATCCAAAGTTCCGCCTCCGAAATCAAAAACAAGAAATGCAGCATCCTCCATATCACCTCTAGCATATAAAGCCGCCGCTGATGGTTCATTAATCAGTCTTTCTACTTTGACTCCTGCTAAAGTTCCCGCACGTTTTGTTGCACTCCTCTGCGCATCGTTAAAATAAGCAGGCACAGAGATAACAGCTTCTTCTATTTCTTCTTTTAAATATGCCTGAGCATCATCTACAAGCTGGCGAATGATAAAAGAAGACAATTCTTCACTGCGATATTTTTTCTTGCCAAGCTTATATGTCTGATCCGTCCCCATCGTACGCTTAAAAAGACAGACACTATTATCAGGATGCCCAATCAAACGCTCCTTGGCAATTTCTCCGGTATAAAAGGTCCCATCCTCATCTACACTGACAACACTCGGAGTCAATTCTTTTTGAAAACGATTAGGAATGATAACACATTTCCCTTCTTTCCATATGCACGCAAGAGAATTCGTCGTCCCTAAATCAATACCGATAACCGCCACGTACATCCCCTCTCTTCTTGATAAAAACATTATATCAGAACCACGAAGGAAAAGAACCCTCTTTTCCAATAACACATAGTTAGTCTTACGGTATATATTTACAAATCATGTAAACAATACATTTTCCCAACACAAATAAATCATCAAGTTCTTACATTTTTAAAATACTATTCTTTTAAATTCTATTGATGCAAAAAAAGACCCTTTCCGGTCTTTATTCTTTACGGATCTTTCCGCATATCGTGTAATTGGGACATGTATCATTGCATGCATGCAAAGCGGCAATACGGAGCTGCGGCGGAACTAGCGCTGTGATTTCATCTTCATCATATCCTACGACAAAGCTCTTTTCATTAATGATGATCGGCCGCTTCATCACCGACGGATTTTTTTGGATAAACTCCACAAGTTCTTTTAAAGATAGATCTTCCAAATTTATCTTTAATGACTGAAAAGCTTTGGATCTGGTGGAGATCAGATCTTCTGTACCGTTCTCAGAGCGCTGCAATAAATATTTGATCTCATCCTCTTTCAATAAAGTCGTAAATATATTTTTTTCAATAAACTGCATATCATTATCTTTCAACCACTGTTTTGCCTTACGGCAGCTGGCACAACCCGGGGATGTATAAAG
This sequence comes from Erysipelotrichales bacterium, assembly GCA_910575705.1. Lineage (GTDB taxonomy): Bacteria > Bacillota_I > Bacilli_A > Erysipelotrichales > Erysipelotrichaceae > CAJTFG01. The sequence continues at coordinate 94,997 of CAJTFG010000003.1, forward strand.
TATGATCATCGAATATCAACTCCTTTTTAGAAATTATATAATAAACGATCAATTTAGAAAAGTAATACAACAAAATAATATTACCTCTTGCACAATCTTTTTATTCATAGTACCATATATTCAATCATACGATGACAAAGTATAGTAAGCATTGTTTCTTCCGCTCAGAGAACAGACGGCTGGTGAAAGTCTGTAAGGAACAACTGCCGAATTGGGGCTTTCGAGTATTTCAGCTGTATGCTGAACGGTCATGCCGTTATCCATAAGAGGTCTGTTGCAGACAAGTCGGGTGGTACCACGTGAAAGCGTCCCTTCATCGGACTTTTTTTATTTTCAAGGAGGTAATTCATATGAAACGAATGCTTAGCGGAATCAAGCCAACCGGAGGGTTGACATTAGGAAATTATATCGGAGCGATCTCCCAATTCATCAAATATCAGGATGAATATGAAATGTATGTATTTATCGCCAATCTGCACTCTATCACGGTTGCGCAAGATCCCAAAGAACTGCGTCAAAACACAAAAGATCTGATTGCGCTTTATCTGGCAGCGGGATTAGATCCGCAAAAGGTAACGCTGTTTCTGCAATCCGATATCAGCGCACATGCGGAATTGGGATGGATTTTAACTTGTCATTCCTATATGGGAGAGCTGCAGCGAATGACACAATATAAAGATAAGACCGCAAAAGGAGAAACCAACATCACCGCTGGTCTGTTTACCTATCCTTCTTTGATGGCGGCGGACATCCTCTTGTATGATGCGGATTATGTCCCTGTCGGCATCGATCAAAAGCAGCATGTAGAACTGACGCGAAACATCGCAGAACGCTTCAACAACAAATACGGAGAGACCTTTATCATACCGGAACCCGTAATTCCCAAAGTCGGAGCTAAGATCATGTCTTTACAAGATCCGACCAAGAAAATGTCGAAATCCGATGAAACGACCAAAGGAGCCATTTATCTTTTGGATGAACCGGCAGTTGCCAGAAAGAAAATCATGAGCGCTGTCACGGATTCTATCGGTATAATTCGATACGATGAAGTCAACCAGCCAGGCATCGCTAATTTGCTGACCATCCATTCCGTATTGAGCAAAGAATCCATTGAAGATATCGTAGAGCGTTTTTCCAATCATGGATACGGCGATCTGAAAAAAGAGATCGGTCAGCTCGTATTTGACTTCTTAAGCGAACTGCAAGACCGATTTAAAGAGATCAAAAACAGCGGTATCGTCGATGAAGTCCTGCGTCAAGGAAAAGAACAAGCGGAACAAATCGCCTATAAAAAGATAAGAAAAGTAAAACGCAAAGTAGGGTTTGAAATTGTAAAATAAGCTATTCTGACAAACGAAAAGCGGTCATGACCGCTTTTTTATTTATAAGCTACTTAAACGCTCTTTTAAACTTTTCAAAGGGAGATTCATGCGTCTTATGGGAACGTATCTTTTCATACATCTCTTTTTCTTCTTTGGTAATTTTGGAAGGGATCTCTACCTTGACTTCCACATATTGATCGCCCTGTTCTCCACGCGGTGATTTTACACCTTTTCCTCGCAGACGAAACTGCTGTCCATATTGTGTTCCTGCCGGAATCGTCAATTCCACATCGCCATAGACTGTCGGCACTTCCACTTTAGTACCGAGTACGGCATCTAAAGCATCAATAGGGATCGTTATGCGAATATCATTGCCATCACGAACAAATTGTTTATGACGTCCTACCAAAATTTCAATATACAGATCACCGTTAGGACCGCCGTTCATGCCTCGTTCGCCTTTATTGGCAACTCGAACCTGCTGACCGGACTGAATGCCTGCCGGAATCTTAATATCCAGCTTTACACGTTTATGCTCATAACCGCGTCCGTGACATTTCGGACATTTATTCTTAATGGTTTTTCCGGTCCCGCCGCATTCCGGACAAACCGACTGCGACTGAAATACACCGAAAGGCGTACGCTGCTGCTGGGTAACCGTCCCGCTTCCCTGACAGCGCGGACATACCTGAACGTCACTTTTGCTTTTTGCGCCGCTTCCCAGACATTCGCTGCATTGTTCATCCACTTCGATCGTGATCTCTTCATTTTTTCCAAATACCGCATCCATAAAATCAATGCGCATCTGCATGAAGCGATCGTTTCCTTTACGTGGACCATTGCTTTGTCTGCGCTGACCACCGCCAAAACCGCCTCCAAAAAAAGATCCGAAAATATCCCCGAAGTCCTCAAAACCGCCAAAACCGCCGCCGGAGAAATTCGCTCCATCCATTCCTGCATGACCAAACTGATCATAAGTCGCTTTTTTCTGCGGATCTCCCAGAACTTCGTAAGCTTCATTGACCTCTTTAAATCTTTCTTCCGCGCCTGGCTCCTTATTTACATCGGGATGATATTTTTTCGCCATCTTGCGATATGCTTTTTTTATCTCATCGTCGCTTGCGCCTTTCTGCAGACCAAGGACTTCATAGTAATCTCTTTTACTCATGCAGCTCACCTTCCTAATCCTTCATACAAACTTCTCTGCTAAAGAGAAGCATGAACAGACAAAACCTAGCGCAAACACTAGGCATTGTCTCACATATTATTTCTTTTCCTCAAATTCCGCGTCTACGACATTGTCATCTTGTGCACTTTGCGAAGCATCTGCTGCTCCCTGCTGTGCCTGCTGCTGATACATTGCCGCACTTGCCGCCTGCGCAGCCTGTTCCAACGCATCCAGCTTTCTCTTGATCGCTTCCATATCATTTTCATCAAGTGCTTTCTGCAATTCATCACGCAGCTTCATGGTTTCTTCTTTCTGCTTTGCATCGATCTTATCACCGGCATCGGCAATCGTCGTATCGATCTGGTTGATAAATGCTTCTGCTTTATTTTTCAGTTCAACCTCTTCTTTACGCTTATCGTCATCTGCCTTATGATCTTCCGCTTCTTTCACCATGCGTTCGATCTCTTCTTCGCTTAAACCTGTTGAATTTTGGATGGTAATAGACTGCTCTTTTCCGGTTCCCTTATCCTTCGCACTTACATGTACGATACCGTTCACGTCGATATCAAAGGTTACTTCGATCTGCGGTACTCCTCGACGCGCAGGTGCGATCCCGTCCAATTTAAACATGCCGAGTTCCTTATTGTCATTCGCCATCGGCCGTTCTCCCTGCAATACGCGGATATCCACTGCCGGCTGATTATCTGCAGCCGTTGAGAATACCTGAGACTTGCTTGTCGGGATCGTTGTGTTGCGCGGAATCAATACGGTCATCACACCGCCCATCGTCTCAATACCAAGACTCAACGGCGTAACATCCAGCAACAATACATCTTTGACATCCCCGGCGATAACACCACCCTGAATAGCAGCTCCCATCGCAACAACTTCATCCGGATTCACAGAACGATTCGGTTCTTTTCCTAATTCTTTCTTAACCGCTTCCTGTACAGCAAGGATACGTGTAGAACCACCTACCAACAATACCTGATGCAGATCATTCTTCGTAAGTCCGGCATCTTTTAAAGCACGGCGCACCGGCTCGATCGTACGATCAACCAAAGATTTTGTCATCTCATCGAATTTCGCACGTGTCAAACTTGCTTCAAAGTGCAGCGGACCGGCATCTCCCGCAGAAATAAACGGCAGAGAGATCTGCGTCTGCGCCATGGAGCTCAGATCTTTTTTTGCTTTTTCAGCTGCTTCTTTCAAACGCTGCATAGCCATCTTATCTTTTGAAAGATCCACACTGTTTTCTTTCTTAAACGTGTCTACCATCCAATCTACGACGATATGGTCAAAATCATCGCCGCCCAGCTTGTTATCACCGGCCGTAGACAATACTTCAAACGTACCGTCGGCCAATTCCAAAATAGAAACGTCAAACGTACCGCCACCTAAGTCATATACAAGAACTTTCTGTTCTTTATCCGTTTTGTCAATACCGTAAGCCAATGCCGCTGCTGTCGGTTCATTGATGATACGCTCTACTTCCAAACCGGCGATCTTTCCGGCATCTTTCGTCGCCTGACGCTGTGCATCATTGAAGTATGCAGGCACCGTAATAACCGCTTTCTCTACCTTCTCGCCGAGATAATCTTCCGCATATCCTTTGATATACTGCAATACCATCGCGCTGATCTCCTGCGGCGTATACTGCTTGCCATCTAATGTAACTTTCTCAGAAGTACCCATCAAACGCTTGATAGAAGAACATGTATCTTTATTCGTAACGACCTGACGCTTTGCCGCATCACCGACGATACGCTCTCCGTTTTTAAACGCCACGACAGAAGGCGTCGTACGATTTCCTTCCGGATTCGTGATAACCTTGGATTCTCCGCCATCCATTACTGCAACACAACTGTTTGTTGTACCTAAGTCAATTCCGATAATTTTACTCATAAGTAATTTCCTCCTTTATCTACTCACTTACTTTTACGAGTGCTGCGCGCAATACGCGATCTTTCAGCATATATCCCTTTTGTAAAACCTCAATGACAATACCCGGTTCTACATTCTCTTTTTTCTCCTGCATCAATGCCTGCTGATAATTTGCATCAAACGGCTTATCCAGCGCATCGATCTCCTTCACACCTTCTTTTTCAAGAACCGCGATCAACTGCTGATAAATCATTTCAAAGCCTTTTACATAACCGGCGATCACTTCATCATCGGGATGAGCCTCCAAGGCTCTTTCCAGATTATCCAACACCGGAAGTATCTCACTGGCAAAACTTTGAATACGGTATTTCCTTGTATTCTCCGCTTCCGCATGCAATCTTTTTTTCAGATTCTCCGTATCGGCATATGCTTTAAAATAAGCGTTCTTGCTCGTCGCTAACTCTTCTTTCAAACGAATGATCTCTTCTTCCAGCTCTTCTATTTTCTTCTTTTTGCCGGCTTTAGGCTCCTTCGCTTCCTGTTTAGCTTCCTTTTTTTCTTTTTTATCCGTATGCTTCTCGGTCTTTTTCGTCTCTTTTGTTTCCTGCTCAGAAGCATCCGGTGTCTTTTTTTCTTTTTCGTCCATATTAGCCTCCCTGTTCATCCTTATACATCTGCTCGATAGCCTTACTCATATATTCCATTAATGCGATCACGCGATTATATTGCATCCTCGTAGGACCAACGATCATCAGTTGTCCTTCTTCATGATCGCTAAGCTTAAAGGTCCTGGCTACGACCGCAACATCATCCAGCTGCAGCAGTTGATTAGAACCGGTATCGTTTCCGATACGTATAGCGACATCGCCTTCATGATTGGCCAACTGTCGCCAAAGCGAAGAATCTTCCAGCATCTGCATCAGTTTTTTCAGCTTTTCGATATCCGCAAATTCCGGCTGATAAAGCATATTGCTTTGTCCGCTGCAGTATACCTGATCGCTGGCAAATTTCACAAAAGCGCTGACAAATGCTTCAAATAAAACTTCGTGGCGAGATATATGTGCAGCCAGCAAAGGCTGTATTTCCTTCATGCGCTCTAAAACATCACAAATCGGCGTACCGGACAATTTCTCATTCAGCAGATTACAGCAAGTCTGAATATCCTCTACACTGACATTCTCCTCAAACTGAAACGTTTTATTCACGGTATACCCCGTATCGGTAATAAAGATCGCCACAGCGCTTTTTTCCGATATCGGTATCAGCTGAATATGCTGCAATGTCTGACAATGGCTGTCCGGGCCTAATACGACAGACGTCAGCTTCGTCATCTGCGAAAGTATATCACAGCTCTTTTTTACGATTTCATCCATAGAGTAATGACGTTCACTGAAAACCATCTGAAGAGAATTTTTCACTTCCTCATCAAGTTGGCGCTCCATCAGATTCTCCACATAATAGCGGTATCCTTTACTGCTGGGAATACGTCCGCTGGATGTATGTGTCTTTTCCAATAGTCCCAATTCTTCCAAAGCAGCCATCTCATTGCGTATGGTAGCGGAAGAACAAGATATATCAAGAAGATTCATCAATGTTTTGGAACCGACCGGCTCGGCAGTTCTCGTAAACTCATCAACGATCGTTTTAAAAATGATGATCTGGCGATTTGTCAGCACGATGAACACTCCTTTCTTAGCACTCATTATCTATGTCTGCTAACAGTATATGCTTTTTTGTTAGCACTGTCAACACTTTAGTGCTAAATTCGTTATTTTATTTATATTTTATCATCATTGACAATTCTCATGAAAACATTATAAACTTTACGTGAATAAAATAAAAAAAGCTCTCCATAATTGAATCAAGTCATATAGATACAGCATACATTACATTATGAGAAAGAAGGAATATTATGAAACTGATCACTTGGATCAACGATAACGAATGGATCGGAGGAACTTGTCTGCGCAATTCTGACTGGAAAGAACACGGCAATCTCGCTTTGCATGTAGGCGGAGATATCAATGCCATTATCAACAATCGGAAAAAGTGCAGCGAAGCATTGAATATCCCCCTTCAAAACTGGGTCTTTCCTCAACAGACGCATTCTGACCATCTAAAAAAAGTGACCGCAGAAGACTGCGGAAAAGGTGTTTTCACATATGAAAGCGGTATTCCCGATTGTGATGCCTTATATACAAAAGAGCGTCAAGTCGCATTAGGCGTTTTCCATGCAGACTGTGTTCCAGTCCTCCTATATGACCCTATCGAAGGTATCGTATGTGCCATTCATTCCGGATGGCAAGGTACCGTTAAGGAGATCACGCGAAAAGTACTCGGACAGCTCATCCGCGATGAAAACGTCCGACCGGAAAACATACGTGCGTTTATCGGACCAGCCATCGGTTACAACAGCTTTGAAATAGGTCAGGATGTCATTGATAAAGTACATGCCATGAGCTTTGATACATCTTCTTTCATCATGATGAAAGCAAATGGAAAAGCATATGTCGACGGTAAGGGATTAAATAAGAAAATGCTGCTTGACGCAGGTGTATGCAATGAAAATATCACCGTTGATAAAAATGATACGTTTACAGATAACGATACGTTGTTTTCTTTTAGAAGAGATGCTAAATGCGGAAGACATATTTCCTTCATCATGAAAAAATAAAATCGCCCTGTGGCGATTTTTTTACATCATGATACGATCAAAGGTAATGACCAGAAAATATTCCGGATGATCTTTTTTCACTTCTTTTTCAAGAGCATCAAATAAATCCTGATTGCTTTGCTTTACCTCGTACGGTACAGAAACATCAAAAATCAAATTGGTATGCGTATGCCCGCTTACAAGACGAAAATCATGAACGGTCAGCGATGGATGGATCGCGGCGGCAACTAACGCAACATAACTTCTTAAATGATTTGTCAATTCATCATCCATATTGATGGGATCCATATGGATGACGAGAGATATCTTAAATTTCCGCTGCACATCCCGCTCAATATTATCGATCATGTCATGCGATTCAAATACATCCTTATTCCCATCCACTTCCACATGCACAGAAGCAAAGGTACGCTGCGGCCCGTAATTATGAACCATCAGATCATGGATTCCCAATACGCCTTCATAAGAACTGATGTGGTGTACAAGCGCATTGACAAATTCTTTGTCCGGCGCCTTACCGAGCAAATCATCCAAGGCGTCCTTGATAATATCATATCCCGTCTTCATGATAAAACAAGCAACGACAATCCCCATATAGCCATCTAACTGCACATGCAGAAGCGGTGATAAAATCGTAGAGATCAAAACAGCACCCGTAGCCATAACGTCGGATATCGAATCAGCAGCGGTCGCTTCCAGCATACTGGAAGACAATATGTTCGCATATTTCTTATTGTAAGAATACATCCAAAACTTTACCAAAATAGAAACCGACAACATCCCTACACTGATCGCCGAAAAGGAGATCGCTTCCGGACGGACGATCTTATCCCAGCTTCCCTGAACGAGTTCCAATCCTAAAACTAGGATCATAACCGCCACAAGCATGGACGCGATCGTTTCATATCTCGCATGCCCATACGGATGCTCCTTATCTGCCGGCTTGCTGGATAACTTAAAACTAACGAGCGAAATGATAGAACTGCCCGCATCCGATAAGTTGTTGATCGCATCAGCTCGTATCGATACACTGTTTACAAGAATACCGGTCAAAAACTTCCCCGCAAATAAAAACACATTGGCCAATATGCCAACGATACTCGTCAATCTTCCATATCGTTCTCTTACCGTCTCATCTTCTATATTTTCATGATCATGTATGAAATGCCGAATTAAAAAAGATATCATACTTCCACCTCATATCGCTGTATAGTGTAACATAAACCGCAAAGAATTGCATTGCTTTTTCATGAAGTTTACCTTCCTATCATATGATGGAAACAGGTGATATTGTGAAAAAATGGATGCTATCGATCTTGTTTTGTCTGTTTATCATGATCCTGTTTATGGGCGGCACATCCGTATCTTATACCAAAGAAGCTCTGGCCATATGGTTTGAAAAACTAGTACCTTCCATGTTCATATGCATGGTCATGGTTCGTCTGTTTTACGACCAGCAATACTTCCCATTACTATTACGGCCTTTACAACGAGGTATACATTTCCTGTTCCATATAGATGCCGCCGGATTTTCCCTTGTTTTCAGCACGCTTCTGCTCGGTTTTCCTACAGGAGCCGTTCTCATTGATGAACAAGTAAAAAAAGAACGCCTTACCGCAGCACCGGCAAAGCGATTGCTTTATACGTGCAGCTTTGCGACACCGGGGTTTATCCTTTTGACATGCGGCAGCGTATTATACGGTTCCCTGTACGTAGGGCTCAAGCTCCTGCTCATACAGTGGCTTTGCGGCATCGTTTTTCTTTTGCTTACCAGAAAACAAGAAGTATATATAGAAGAAGAAAGAAAAGCGATCCCTCCTTTTCTCTCCTCTTTAACAAACGCCCTATGGGAAAGCGGGAAAACGCTTTATATGATCGGCGGCTATCTGATGCTGTTCATGACAGTTACTTCGGTCCTGATGGATATCATCCCAGCTTCTCTGGCACTGCCTTTATCCATATTCAGCGAATTTTCCAACGGTATCCTTACCATCCATACGCAGCCGTGGCCTTTTCTTACCCAAATGGTACTAACAAGCATGGTTCTAGGATTCGGGGGATTTTGCGTACACATGCAAATTCTAGGTATGACATCACACCTGAATTATCGTTATACCGTCTATCTTTTCTGGCGGATCTTGCAGATGCTGTTAAGCGCCCTTTTCGCCTATCTCATATTTTCTTTATAGTCGAATATCACAATACAGAAAATTATGATCCGAAAAAGCCGATGACAGCACATCGGCCTGCATTGCCTGCAGGTTATCCGAATAAAAAATGTTATCAGGAAAACCAAAATCACGAAACGTGATAAAATGCTGATCCGCTCGATTGATGGAATGCATATTTTCAATATCAAAAAAATCCGCATCCGAAAATATATTAAAATCCCCCATCAATATCGTGTCTTTTTTTCCTTTCAGATATTCTCCAATAAAAGCAACCTGCTTTTTGCGCATCTCTCGATCTTTATAGCTGACATGTGTGTTGTAAATATGCAGAACTCTGTCACCGATGAGAATATCCGCTTGTACCAAAATACGCGGTTCACTCATCCAGCCATTCGGTAAACGCATAGAAGATACCTTTATCAGCGGATAACGGCTTAAAATTCCCAAACCGTAATATCCATCTACCATCCACATACTCGGAAAAAAATAATAATACGGATACCCTGCCGCCTGCGCCATGCTTTTTACCATATCCAGCCGATGAGAACGCGATGCGTTTTGATCCACTTCCTGCAAACATACTACATCAACAAAAAGCGATGACATCTCTTTTGTAAACGAATCCAATCCTTCTCCCATATTTAATGATTTTATATTATATGTACCAACACGGATCTTTTGAACAGCCGGAGAGTCTACAACATTTTCAAATACTTTTGTATAATCGCTGATATGTACATTCCGAAAATAAAACAGCAGCAAAAAAGATAACAGCAAACATATGAATGTCACAGCGATCCATCCCTTACGCTTCATACATGTTCTCCTCTCTTACCATGTAACAGTATAGCATATAAAAAGAACATGAACCGTTCATGTTCTTCCCATATGTTTGATCTTACGAAGGAAATTATACAGACGGTAGTATCTCGGACGCACAACATAAGTAAATTCTCCGATCAATTCTACTACCTTCCCGCCAAATCCCCGCTTAAACTCATAAACGCCATAATCCGGGGCAGATTTACGGAAATCTCCGGAAATGCCGTAAAAATTATAGCTGTGATATCCATGTTCAATAGCATACTGAAACATATGCCATTGAAGCGCATAAGAGCCGTGAAAGCGCAGATATTCACGATATGCCCCGCTGTACAAATAAACGACTTCTTTCCCTGTTATCATGAAGATCGCCGCTGCTAAAGGCAATACATCGCCTTGTTTTCGCAATTCTTCACTTTCTTTATGCTGTTTATGTATCTGTTGTAGCTGATCTTCGATATCTTTCTTTCGCTTATTATATTTTTTGCTTCCCGGCTGTTTTTCCAACAATTCCAATACCGTTTGCAAATCATCGTTCTGCTTTTGAATGTCTCTCTCCAGACGCTTTTGATATTCCGCAACATCCAACTCAGCAAACAACATCTTCATATTGCCGGTTTTGCCAAAGGTAGCTAGTAAACTTTCATAATACCGTTCATCTCGATCATCAAATTCTCTTCGCTGTGCCGTATGATCCATAATTTTTTTAAATTCAGCTAAATCCTTCAAGCCGCCTTCACGAATCGTAATACCGCTCTTTACCGACTTACGGATGCTCCAACGTGTCTGATGATCAAACTCTTTCAATAACTGATCTTCATTTGCCGATTCGATATCTCTCACAAACATCCATCCCGGCTCCCGATCGGTTCCGCTTCCTACCACACTCGCTTCATAGGTATAGCCCATATCCTTCATTTCGGCAATCAAAAAACGATTGTCCAAACCATCTTCCACCAATTTTCCATCAATATCCCGTTCCTGTAAAAGTACATAAGGATCCATACGGAAATACATACAGTTCAACGATCTCAAATACTTCATCAGAGCATTATGGAAAAAACAAAGAAGCTCGGTATCGCGGTAATCGATATAAAATCCGCGCACAGCCTGTACATATGTCTTTCCTAAAAACACCTTGCAATAAGACAACATAACGGCTGCCTGCAGCCTGTTTTCTTTTTGAACACCTGCATAAGCAATCTGCCATCCGAGACGCTGACGAAGATGAGCCATATCAACGGATTGCCAAAAATTCTCATTCTTTTGCTGCTTCGCAAAGCCGTCAAATTCATCTTCTGTTAAAATAACAAATTCCATCCTGAATTCCTCCTGATACTATTTTACTAGAATTCCCGTATTATGTCTTGCATAAACGTACATAATCGTAAATTCTATCACGTTTTCTTCAGATATAAAAAAGTACACCGCCATCGCGATGCACGCCCCTTCATTTAATACCGAAATCAAAAAATCATCTATCTGTTATTTGCCGCCAACGCACAATCCCATTCTTGATGAATAAAAAAGGCAAAAATCAAGCAATTTAATATGTTGCATCACTATATCATCATTTAGAGATCTTTATTATAAAAGTGTTATGGCAGCCGCAACAGCTATTCCTATAAGAAGAATAATATTACCAACAAGTTTCTTTTTATCTTTCATTTGTCATGTCTCCCTTTCAGCAATTTATTATTCTATTTAGTGAATTAATTATATCATAATTATCCGGACTTATATGTATTTGCTTTTATTTTTTTCGTTTTTTAAATACTTTCAAAGTTCCATCGCATCAATAAAAAAAGACTAAGATTTATCATCCTAGTCTTTAAAAATCATTTATTTCTTGTAATCGTAGAAATCAAAGCGATCCTTGCTTTAAATCACTCATTCATCCTTGTTTGATAGCCGCCTGCGCCGCTGCCAAACGTGCGATAGGCACACGGAACGGTGAACAAGATACATAAGTCAGCCCCACTCTATGACAAAACTCAATACTCGTCGGATCTCCGCCATGCTCACCGCAAATACCGAGTTTGATATCACCGCGAGTTTTGCGTCCAAGTTCTACTGCCATCTTGATCAGCTTTCCGACACCCTTTTGATCCACACGGGCAAAAGGATCCTGCTCATAGATCTTCTTTTCATAATAATTGCTCAAGAACCCGCCGGCATCGTCACGTGAGAATCCGAATGTCATCTGTGTCAAGTCGTTCGTTCCAAAAGAGAAGAATTCTGCTTCTTCCGCAATTTCATCCGCTAATAACGCGGCACGCGGTATTTCGATCATCGTACCAACATGATACGTCAATTCTGCCTGTTCACGGGCAATGATATCGTCTGCCACATGCGTTACGATATTTTTAACAAATACAAGTTCGCTCTTATCACCGATCAGCGGAATCATGATTTCCGGAACGATCTTCCATTCCGGATGTCTTTTATTTACCGCGATCGCCGCCTGAATAACAGCGGTCGTCTGCATTTCCGCAATTTCCGGATAAGAAATCGCAAGACGGCATCCGCGATGTCCCATCATCGGGTTAAATTCATGCAGTCCGCTGATAACCGTTTCCAATTCGCTTCGCTCTATTTTCATCTCTTCTGCGAGCTGTTCAATATCACTGGAATTTGTTGGAAGGAATTCATGCAAAGGCGGGTCCAAATAACGAATGGTGACCGGACGGCCTTCCATCGCTTCATAGATGCCTTCAAAATCGCTCTGCTGCATCGGCAATATCTTTGCCAGTGCTGTACGTCTTTGATCTTCTGTTTTTGAAACGATCATCTCACGTACGGCTTTAATGCGATCTCCTTCAAAGAACATATGCTCGGTCCTTACCAAACCGATACCCTCTGCTCCGAATTTTACCGCCTGTACCGCATCTTTCGGTGTATCCGCATTTGTTCTGACTTTCAAAACACGCGTTTCATCCGCCCATTTCATGAAGCGGTCAAAATCTCCGGAAATTTCGGCAGGAACCGTCTTCACAGCTTCCCCGTACACCTTTCCCGTTGACCCATCCAAAGAGATGAAATCACCGCGGCGATACTCTTTTCCACTGATCGTAAAATATCCTTCTTCTTCATGTATATCGATACTGCCGCAACCGGATACACAGCATGTTCCCATACCGCGGGCAACAACTGCCGCATGAGAAGTCATACCACCGCGTACGGTTAAGATACCTTCCGATACGTGCATACCTTCAATATCTTCCGGTGATGTTTCCAAACGCACTAACACGACTTTCTGTCCTTGCTGCGTTTTTTCGATCGCCTCTTCGGCAGAGAATACGATCTGCCCGCAGGCAGCACCCGGAGAAGCAGGAAGAGCAGTCGCAATTACCTTCGCTTCCTTCAGCGCCTTATCATCAAAGCGAGGATGAAGCAGAGAATCCAACTGTTTCGGTTCCACCATCATCAGCGCTTCTTCTTTCGTGATCATATGTTCATCTACCATATCGCAGGCGATCTTAAGAGCCGCCGCTGCCGTACGTTTTCCATTACGTGTCTGCAGCATGAATAAATTTCCTTTTTCAATGGTAAATTCCATATCCTGCATATTCTTATAATGCTTTTCCAAGCGTCCGCATATCGCCACAAACTTTTCATATGCCTGCGGTGCGATCTCTTTCAGCTGATCGATCGTCTGCGGAGTACGGATACCGGCAACCACATCTTCTCCCTGCGCATTCATTAGGAATTCCCCATATAGTTTATTTTCACCAGTACTTGGATTTCTCGTAAAGGCAACCCCCGTACCGCAGTCATTTCCCATATTACCGAATACCATCATCTGCACGTTGACAGCTGTGCCCCAGCTGCTTGGAATGTCATTCATCTTACGGTAGAAAATAGCGCGCTGATTATTCCAAGAGCGGAACACCGCCTCCACGGCACGGATCAGCTGATCGCTAGGGTCAGATGGGAAATCTTCATGCAGAGATTCTTTGTAGAACGTTTTAAAACGTACGACAAGATCTTTCAGATCATCTGCATCTAATTCCGTATCCAGTTCCACACCTTTTGCTTTTTTTACCTCTTCGATGATAACTTCAAATTTTGATTTATCCAGTTCCATAACGACATCGGAGAACATTTGAATAAAGCGACGATAAGAATCATATGCAAAGCGCTCATTTTGCGTAAGTTCGGCGATCCCCTTTACCACTTCATCATTTAAACCAAGATTCAGGATAGTATCCATCATTCCCGGCATGGAAGCACGTGCACCGGAACGTACAGATACCAGCAATGGATTAGCGGGATCTCCGAATTTTTTATTAGCTTGCTCTTCCAAGGTCTTCAAATAAGCAAAAATCTCATCATGAATCCCCTGATTGATCGTCTCTCCATCTGCATAGTACTGATTGCATGCTTCTGTAGTTACGGTAAAGCCATATGGCACCGGCATTCCAAGATTCATCATTTCTGCCAGATTAGCACCTTTTCCCCCCAGAAGTTCACGCATATTTTCATTTCCTTCTGAAAATAGATATACATACTTTTTACTCATCCATCGTTCCTCCTTGTATGTAATCGGTTACAATTATACACGATTATTATACATGATTTCCCGTCTTTTTCCTAGAGCTGTCGGATATTTCTATATTATTTTTTCCTGCGTAGCCAGATCAGAAAAAGAAAAAGCAAAGCTGTCGCAAGAAGGATAAAAATATTGCCAAAGTTATTACAGAACACATCTCCATAGTGAAAATCAAGGCCGAAGTTTATACGAAACGCTTCCAGCTGCTGGGAAGGAAGTCCATAAAATATGCGTTCCATCGGATCCGCCATCATCGCTCTGCGCAACAACGCGGCTCCGTGAGAAGGCGGAAATAAGCGAATCAATGTCTGCAGCGTCTGTGGCAAGGCACCGATCGGAACATAGATCCCCATCAGAAAACCGGATAGTGTCCCAATGATCGTCGTAATATTGGAAAAGGCATGCGTACTATGGAAAAAAGAAAGGATAAAATATAAGATGCTGACACAGTACAAAATATCTATGCATAAAATACCGGCGATTTGGAAAAAAGTCGACCATGATATCCATCTGCCGCCATAATAAGTGATATATAATTCCGCAATGACCAATGTAACCATGCATACGAGAAAGGTGATCAGAAACGTAGACAAAAAATATGCCGCGATCATATGGTCCTTTTTCAAGGGCGTAATCATAAAATCATCGAAGATGCGGCGGCTGCGATCTTCTATGATGATCTCCATCACACTTAACGATGTCGTGAGACAAACGGTACCCAAAGTTCCTGCCATGATCCATGTATCACTCAATTCTCTTGCCTGTTCTCCCAAAGTTTCCCGCAAAGGCCGGATCATAAAATCTCCCAAAAAAGCAACATACAGTCCTAATACGACAAAGACCGCCATCAAAGAAAAGAAAACCGCACTTTTATCTTTAAAGAACAGCAGCATATTTCGTTTCACCAGCATCCATATCATCATGGCAATCACCACCTTCCATCAGCGTTAAAAAAGCATCATCAAGCGTTCCGCTTTCATATTCAAACCCGGAAATAAACTTCTCTGTACGCTTTAATACGGAAAGCGCATGCATGCTGTCAGATGTCCACACATCCAGATGATCGATATGATCGACATAAGCGATACGGATGCTTTGCAGCTGTTTTTTCAACTGTGATAAAGCAGAAGAATAAAGATGAAGCCGGTTTTTAGCATATGTATCCCGAATATGCTTCGGTGTCCCCTGAGCGATGATACGTCCCTCTTTCAACACACACAAGGCATCCGCCTGTTTTGCTTCCTCCAAATAATGCGTTGTTAAAAATACGGTCATCTTCTTTTCATTTTGCAGATGATGGATCATTGACCAAATCTGAGCACGGCTGGAAAGATCCAAACCGGTCGTAGGCTCATCCAGTATAAGGATATTCGGATCAGCAAGCAAAGCTCTTGCAATATCTACACGGCGGCGCTGTCCCCCGGAAAGCGTGGCTGTCGTCTGGTGCAAAATATCCCGCAGTCCAACCATCGCATCCAACTCGTCAATCCGCTGTTGAACATGATGATGAAACAGCTGGTAACAACTGCCTCGGCTTCGCAGATTTTCCTCGACACTCAACAAATCATCCAACATACTGTTTTGAAAAACAACACCGATCTTTTGGCATATCGCCGCATCCTGCTTCCCCGCGGTATATCCACCGATTTTCACGATCCCTCTATCCGCTTTGCGCAATGTACATAAAATATCGATCAGCGTCGACTTTCCTGCCCCGTTTTGTCCTAATAGCGCAAACATCGAAGACTCTTCAACACCAAAACTCACACCTTTCAGCGCTTGTTTGCTGCCATATGCTTTCGATACACCGCAAACCTCTATACCATAGTTCATATCCTCACCCTGCTACAGTATAAAAAAATACCCGCCTACATATTCGAAAAAGAATTCGACAAATTATTCTCTCATCCGCACTTTCCGAGTTTGTTTGTCTTTGCTATAATAAAAAAAGAAAGGTGGATGCCTTATGTCCTCTAGCAAAGAATACGTTTCCTATATTTTAGAACAGCTTCATGATCTGGAAGGAATCACCTGTCGTTCCATGATGGGGGAATACATCATCTATTACAAAACAAAGATCGCCGCTTATATATGCGATGACCGGTTCCTCGTAAAACCGGTAGAATCTGCCAAAAGACTTTTGCCTCATGCCGTTTATGAACCTCCGTATCCGGGAGCAAAAGATATGCTTTTAGTAGAAGACATCGATAACCGTGAATTCTTATGCGATCTATTGGAAGCGATGTATGATGAACTGCCGATGCCAAAACCGAAGAAAAAGAAAAAAAGCGATTCATAGCTTTTTCCCATGTCCGTGTATGTGAACATCATTTTTATAATACAAAGACGCCGATATCAGAAACTTAAAAGTCATAGGATGAAGATCCTCGTCACAATAAGAACTTGAAGCGTCTTTTTATATCCTCAATCATTCCTTTCCCACCAGAACCTTTTCTGGTTTCTCTTAGGATTTCTACATTGAGCCGGACGCTGATAAGAATGTACAAGACTGGCTAGATGGTCCATACAAGCATAGCCAGGGCCTGTAGGTCCAAAAAAGTGAAGATTGGTAACAGGAGTAGAACCAACAGGAAGCAGATACCAAAGGTTTGTATTATCCACCCCTACAAAGTGCAAGGTATTGATATGACTGCCTGCTGTAACGCCTCCAGTACAATTACCGCATGCAATAACAACCGTTTGATATCCTACAGAAATCGTGCTATAGCTGATCCAAGTACTTGGGATTGATGATGCTATATCCTACCTTTTTCTATATCATAACAGAAAACATAGATAGTATCCTTAACAATATATGAAAACTATTATATAGGAAGATCGAATATATCGTTTGATTAAATCTTGTATATAAAATAATTCTATATAAAAACATTACAAACTACTGCATACCAAATACGTAATATTCTTTTCCCTCTGTATCTTATATACAACTATGATATATACCATAGTTTCCTAACATTTACAGAGCCGGACGCTGATAAATAATAGCGGTAGGGGTGGTTACAACATATGCGCTGCTATTGATGCAGTTATAACCGGACTGGCCGTAGTAAATAGGATTGGTAGATGCAAAAGAATGGTTTCCGGAAGATGAACTCCAGTTTAATTCCCACTTTACTCCTAGGATCGAAGGGTAATAAAAAGCGGGGTTTAGATTGCCGGTGCATTCGTACAGAGCAGTACAACCAGTTGAATGGGTAACCGATATTTTCTGATGAGAAGAAATCGTGCCCATTACAATGGAACTCCTACCCTCATTTTCCTTTCCTACCATTCCTCACCATTTAATGAAACTCTAATCTCATGATCATTTTTTTACCTACCTTTATATAAAGGATACCAGATACTATGGAAATAGTTGCTAGCAATATTGGATATGAAAACCTCTGTATTTTATATAGAACTATGATGCTTACCTCAGTTATCTAATCTATACAGAGCCGGACGCTGATAAGAATGTATAAGATTGGCTCGATGGTCCATACAAGCATATCCAGGACCTGTAGGTCCAAAGTAATAAAGATTGGTAACAGGAGTAGAACCAACAGGAAGCAGATCCCAACGGTTTGTATTATCCACTGCTACAAAATGCAAGGTATTGATATGACTGCCTGCTGTAACGCCTCCAGTACAATTACCGCATGCAATAACAACCGTTTGATATCCTACAGAAATCGTGCACCATAGAAACGAACTAACATTATAATGGAACCCCGATCCTCTCCATAGCAAACGAATCTCGGTCCAATGGTTTTTACCTACCTTTATAGAAAGGATACCAGATACTATGGAAATAGTTGTTAGCAAATATTGGATATGAAAACCTCTGTATTTTGCATAGAACTATGATATATACCATAGTTTCCCAACATTCACAGAGCCGGACGCTGATAAAGTCCCCATGTAGAATGTATAATATCTATTGTACGGCTAGTAGTATCAACACGTCCCTTGGAGAGAATCGTTGCCGCCTGTTTAGAACCACTTGGACTGGAATCCCAAACTTCTTCCCATGATTTATCCGGCATGACACGAGGCCATGAAATAGCAGGTAACGCAGGATCTTTGCAGTTATTTTCGGAAGTAGTACATGTGTTTTGCACAGGAAGGATATATCCATGTGCAGAAATCGTGCCCCATAGAATTCCACACCTATCCCGCAATAGTGAACGAATCCCAGTCCTCATTTTCTTTCTCTTTCAACCTGCCTTTGCAATCCTTTCTCTCTTACCCACTACCTTTTATCTAGCATAGCAGCTAAAACTGTCATATTCAACTACAGAAAAAGAAAATAAAATCGTTAATAACGATCTTATTTCTTATTCTTCAATTCTTTTAAACGCTCGCAAGCCATATGATGCTGTGCCTTATAATTCTCCAATTTCTCTTTTTCGCTGTCAATTTTCATCTGCGGTGCTTTTGCGATAAAATTCTCATTTTTCAGCATTCCTTCCCCGCGTTTGATTTCTCCCTCCAGCTTTTGGATCTCTTTTTCTGTCTTCTGAATTTCTTCTTCTATGTTCATGACAGAAGCCAGAGGTACGGATACCGTACCATTGAGAATAGAACGACTTACCATTTCTTCCTCTGTTTCCTCACATATCCAATCCGCATGGCACATCTTCGCAAGAATGGCATGTATTGCCGGATATCCTGTGTTTAACCGTCCATCCATATCTTTTACGATAATACTGATATCCGTACTCGGTTTTAAATGATAATCCTTTTTAATTTCACGAACGGCGGAAATCATCGTTAACAGCTGCTGCATATCCGCAATGGTCTGCGTATCGATATCGACAGCTATCTGGGTCGGCCACGCTTCTAAATTAATAGATTCTTTTTCATGCGGCATAGCAAGGTAAATCTCTTCGCTGACAAACGGCATAAACGGATGCAGCAAACGGACAATACCGCTTAACACCGTTACCAGCGTAGAGCGAGTTGCACATTTGATATCATCGTCTTCGCTCTGCAAGCCGGCCTTGGAAAGTTCGATATACCAGCTGCAGAAATCATCCCAAATAAAGCTGTATAGCTCATTTCCGACAAGGGCAAATTCATATTTTTCCATATTTGCCGTTACATTTTTCAATACCTGATCGAATCGATAGAGGATCCACTTATCCACCATGGAAACATGTGACAGATCAATATCCGCACAGGTCATTCCTTCTTCCACATTCATCAAGACAAAACGCGCGGCATTCCATATCTTATTGATAAAATTCCAGCTGGACTCCACCTTCTCTTCAATAAAGCGAAGATCCTGTCCCGGCGTACTGTTCGTCGTCAGAAAAAAGCGCATCGCATCGCAGCCGTACGTTTTAATAACGTCCATCGGATCAATGCCGTTCCCTAAAGACTTGCTCATCTTTCTTCCTTGCGCATCACGGACAAGTCCGTGAATCAGCACATCCTTAAAAGGACGATCATGCATGCAGTAACGTGTCTGAAAAGCCATACGCGCTACCCAGAAAAAGATGATATCATACCCGGTAACTAACACATCGTTAGGAAAATATCTCTCAAGATCTTCTGTTTTCTGCGGCCATCCAAGGGTAGAAAACGGCCATAAAGCACTGGAAAACCATGTATCCAATACATCTTCATCCTGGATCCAGTTTTCGATATCCCGCGGTGCCTCTTCACCGACATATATCTCGCCTGTATCCTTGTGATACCATGCGGGAATGCGGTGTCCCCACCACAACTGACGAGAGATACACCAATCTTCGATATTTTCCAGCCATTGATGGAACGTCTTTTCAAAGCGGTTCGGATAAAAATGAATCTTCTGATCTTCTATCTTTTGATTTTTCAA
The DNA here is from genome assembly GCA_910575705.1 of Erysipelotrichales bacterium. Classification (GTDB taxonomy): domain Bacteria; phylum Bacillota_I; class Bacilli_A; order Erysipelotrichales; family Erysipelotrichaceae; genus CAJTFG01. The sequence goes on from CAJTFG010000003.1 coordinate 115,435, forward strand.
AACTTCTTCTGCCAAAGGCTTCATCTTAACAAACCATTGTTTTGACAAATATGGCTCTACGATGACATCCGTGCGTTCGCTGTGTCCGACCTGATGCATATGCTTTTCGATTTTGATAAGACTGCCTTGCGCTTCCATATCTTTTATCAGCTGCTTGCGGCATTCAAAACGATCCATTCCGACATATTTGCCGGCCTTTTCATTCATCGTGCCATCCGGATTCATACATATGATCTTCTCCAGATGATGACGCTCACCGATCGCAAAATCATTCGGGTCATGAGCCGGTGTACACTTCATAGCACCGGTTCCAAAACCGATCTCAATATAATCATCAGCAATGATCGGAAGATGATCACCGTTTACAGGATTTATCGCATGTTTGCCAATGATAGCCTGATAACGCTCATCATCTGGATGAACAACGACGCATACATCGCCGAACATCGTTTCCGGCCGGGTAGTCGCAACTTCCAAAAGCTGTCCTGTTTCCACGACTTCATAAGTAAACGTATACATGGCGCCTTCGATCTCCTTATGGATAACCTCGATATTGGATAGCGCCGTCTTAGCTTTTGGATCCCAATTGATGATACGCTCGCCCTGATAGATCAAACCCTCTTTATATAAATCGATAAATACCTTTTTAACAGCTTCGCTCAATCCCTCATCCAACGTAAAGCGCTCTCTGGAATAATCCAAAGAAAGACCTAGCTTTGCCCACTGCTTGCGGATGGTAGAAGCATATTCCTCCTTCCATTCCCATGCCCGTTCCAAGAATTTCTCACGTCCGATATCATAACGGGATATCCCCTCTTGTTTTAACCGTTCGTCTACCTTTGCCTGTGTCGCGATGCCTGCATGATCCATTCCGGATACCCACAGCATATCATACCCTTGCATACGCTTGTAGCGGGCAATGATATCTTGAAGGGTCGTATCCCAGGCATGCCCCAAGTGCAGCTTACCGGTTACATTCGGCGGCGGGATCACGATGCAAAACGGATCCTTGCTTTTATCCCCGGCAGTAAAATATCCCTGCTGCACCCAATCCTGATAAACATGTTCCTTTTCTACTTCTAAATGGTCATATTTAGCGGCTAATTCTTTTTTCATCTCTTTACCTCCTGAAACTCCTCCTGCAAGATGCTGTAAACAGCAAGATCGTGATATTTACCGTCATTCAGCATTTTATATTTTCGCAAAATGCCCTCTTTCTGAAATCCATTCGCCGTTAACGCTTTGCAGCTTCCTATATTGTCCGGATCTATCCACGCCTCTATGCGTTGAAATCCGATATGCCGAAATCCAAGATATACCATGGCGGAAATCGCTTCTTTCATATACCCCTGCTTCCAGTAAGCATGATGAAGCAAGTACCCCAATTCTCCTATACCATCACTCACACTATGGAAATCGATGATTCCGATAACCTTCCCCGTCGTTTTCAATTCCATTACCATTGCCTGGGGAACTCCGCGGCGATGATATGCCATAAAGTAGTTCTTAATGGAGCCGAGCATCTCATCCAAGCTTGTAAATGGCTGCATAGCTAAGCTTCCATGCAGAACACGAGGATCTTTATAAACCACAAACAGATCTGCGGCATCCGCTTCCTCCACCGGTCGTATCCAAAGGCGCTTTGTTTCCCATAAAGGCATCTCTAAATTCATATCGCTACCTCCTATAAAAAAAGCATCCCTAAGGACGCTCTTGACGTGATACCACCTTATTTCGCACGTTGTGCCTCAAATCCTTAACGACGGATAACGTATTTTCCTACTATGATTTCAGAAAATCCACTCCTAGACTACCTTCCTTTTAACAGCCTGCTTCCTCGCACCAGACGAAAGCTCTCTTAAAAGCTGAGTAAAAGTACTCCTTCTATTCTTTGTGTTTTTTATATTATAAAAGATAGCGGTATGAATTTCAACCGTTTTTTCAAAACTCCTGTGATTTCCTATGGATAGACCATATAAAAAGCATACCCTTTCAGATATGCCGCTATTCTTTCTTCGCTGTGTGGGCATAAGGAAGAATGACCAATGTTTTCGCCTGAATCTCCTTATTGGCATTCGTAGATCGCAGTTCTTCCTCTCCTACCTGATAACGAGAAGCGATTGATGCATACGTATCATCAGGTTTCGCTACGATGATACGATAGGACGTATACACGTTATTGGCATCTTCAAACAAATCCTCAATGACTGCCGGATCGCTTCCTTCCACAGCTTTATTTTCTTCTGCCGGTATCGAAACGGTTTCCGTTTCCTCCGCAGACGGAATATTTTCTGCTGTTGGCGTCGGTCTCGCCGGTATCGGTGCCGATGCTTCCGTTTTCTCTTCTTCCATCAAACCGTGAATGTTGATCGTGATCATGAGATCAATACCCTCATCGCTCGGCGTACCGCGGAATTCCCCTACTTCTAAATAAAAATTCTCTCCGCTAAGTTTTTCCTTCGGTGCCAACACATCCATTTCCAGTATTTCCTGAAATTTGTGCTGCTCGTCATTTTCATATACGCCGCGAACGAACAGCGGTCCTGTAGCACGGATACCATCTTCTTCCTGCTTATACGTTAAACCCTCGGTTACCTTCAATGTCAGTACTTTATGAACAGGATCTTGGAATGATAAACTTTTCTCTATTCTCATCTTTCTCATAAAAAATACCCTCCTAAGAGAGTATATGTATTTGCATGAATGAATATGTTATGCGGATTGCAGCTGATGCAGAAGCTCTGCAGCACCGCTGTGATGCGCATTATCCGCTCTATGAAGGTAAAAGACCGCAGCCTCCATACCGCCGTAAAACTCACTGGATAAATATACATTTGCCAGATCAAATTGAGCATAGATATTTCCCTCATCGGCTGCCGCTTCCATGCTTCGCACCGCATCAGAGAGATGATCCGCAAGATTTTCCGGCAAAAATGCATACCGTTCTTTTAACAAAAAGCGAATGATATCACGTGTTCTGGGATCCAAAAGCATATCCAGATGATATTGCTGCGGCACGCTGAGATGTACCTTATAAGACTCATATAAACGTTTTTCATGGTGTACATGATACAGTTCCAGCTTAGCAAATATCAAATAGATTTCCACACAGGATAAAGACAGCTTTTCATTGATCATCTCCTTCATCAGCTTCATCAGCAGATCGTGAATGATATAAAGCTCTCGCTCCTGCTGCGTCAGATCTTTGAGTTCCTGTTCCAAATCACGAATATACACATTCAGCTCATATTTTGCTTTCTCATAATACTGCCGCATACCTTCTACTTTCCATGCGGCAACTTCATTTTCGGCAACCGGTTTAACGATCTCTTTTTGTTTCTTCTCTTCTACGCTCTCTTTTTTTACTTTGCGGCGAAGAGGCGCTTTCATGGAAGAATGGGAATTACCCTTTTCTTTATAATACGTAATGATCAGTAAAAGACATCCCACAATCAACAGCATTATCCATACGCCGTTGGGAACCGATGATGTGTTGACCGGATGATTCAATTCTTCTAAAAAACGATACAGCAAAAAACAGCAGCTGACAATGACAGCAGCTGCGCCTATATACTGCATCCATTTATAAAGCGATCTTTTTTCTTTATCCACGCTATCCCATCTTTCTTTTTTATTATAACACCAAAGAAAAATGAAAAAAAGGTATCATTTATGATTCCTTTTCCTTCTCGCCGTTTTCTTTTAACTGCTTCGCATGCAAGAGGCGCATCTCTTTGACAATAAAGATCACCGCTAACAGAAACGCCGCTCCATCGGCGACCGGTCCTGCATACATAACGCCGTCGATTCCCATGATCATCGGCAATGCGACAAGCAAAGGCAACAAAAAGATGATCTGTCTGGTAAGAGATAAAAAGACACCTTTTATAGACTTTCCGATAGATGTAAAGAAATTGGACGTTACCGGCTGAATACCGTTTAAAAATGTAAAAAATAGGAAGATGTGAAAATACCTCTGGGAGAAGATAAAATATTCCTCGCTTCCTTCTCCGAAGACCGATATGATCTGTCTTGGAAATAATTGAAAAACCGCAAAGCTGATAATGGAAATTACCGTTGCGATCATAACGGCCAACTTATACGTATCTTGTACGCGCCGGTAATTTTTCGCACCGTAGTTAAATCCGATGATCGGCTGCGTCCCTTGCGAAATACCGATGATAAAAGACATGAAAATCATATTTACCTTTGCGATGATCCCCGCGCAGGCAAGTGGTATCTCCGCTCCGTATATCGATAATCCGCCATAGTATTTCAACGTATTGTTCATCACGATCTGTACGATCGTCATAGCCAGCTGATTGAAACAGTTAGCAGCTCCCAATGCCGCAATGCTTTTCACATATGAAAGATCCAGACGCATGTCGCTTTTCGTTAAACGAATATGCTGAAAGTTCTTTATGTAATACAACGAAAATAAGCAGGATATAAACTGACCGATAATGGTTGCCCATGCAGCACCGGCAATTCCCATATGAAATCCGAAGATAAACAGAGGATCTAATATCGTATTGATAATCGCCCCTGCCAGCATGGAAAACATCGAATATTTCGGGCTTCCGTCTGCACGTATGATACTTCCCAAACCATTGGAAAAAATCAGCAGCGGCATGCCAAACGCCGTAATTCTGGTATATGTCATAGCATAATCGAGAATATCCGATGTAGCCCCGAAAAAGATCAGCAGCGGCTTTAAAAATATCACGACGACCACACATAGGATTACCCCTGATAAAGCTAATAAACTGATGGCATTGCCAACTGCCTTTGCCGCATGATCTTCTTTCGCAGCTCCCAGTTCTAAAGAAAAACGCGTGCTTCCGCCGATACCGAACAAAAGACCTAATGCGATGCAAATCGTAGACAACGGAAAGGCGATATTGGTTGCCGCATTCCCCAGTACGCCGACACCCTGACCGATAAATATCTGGTCTACGATATTATATAAGGCACTGACGAGCATGGCTATAATGCTCGGCACGGCATATTTTTTCAGCAATTTCGATATTTTTTCATATCCCAACGGATTTTTTATGCACTGTTCCTTATTCATAGCGTTCCTCCTTCATAAAAGTCACCGCATGAGCTCCCAATTTCTTCAACAGCATATCCAGCTCTTCTTGTTCCTTTTTATCAAGCACATGCAGAAAGTCTTCTTCCCATTGTTTTTGGATCGCCCTGATCTGCACATACGCATCCTTCGCTTTTTCCGTCGGATACAGATGATACGTCCTTCGATCCCGCATGTTTTGTTTCTTTGTAAGAAAGCCGCCTTTTTCCAAATACGCGACTGCCCTTGTGACATTGCTGGGATTCACATGAACGATCGATAACAGATGATCCTGCGTAATACCGGGCTCTTTACAAATCTGTAAAATATAAAAGTACTGTCCGCTATTTAGTTGCAGTTTGGCTAATGCTTTATCTAAATACATCCGGCTGTAACGATCGTTGATCGTCAGCCATTTCAACAGTTCCATACACCACCTCATTGCGCGCGCAAAATTCTATTTGCGTACGCAATGAATTATATAAAAATCTTACATCGATGTCAAATAAAAAGTGATAGAAATATCACTTTTTTTGAAATATCTTTAACAGAGCTTCCCAGATCGCATCGGTATCGCATGGTTCTACAGCTGAGAACCGAAACAGCGGTTCATGATCATCCAGCTGCAGCGTCTCTTTGATCACTTTCATATGCTTAAGCAGCTGCGAACGCTTCACCTTATCCGTCTTCGTCGCCACAACGACGATAGGAAGTTCATAATAGCGTGCAAAATCTAACATCAGACAATCATCCTCTGTCGGCTGATGACGGGCATCCACCAATAAAACGATCCCCTTGTTCTGCTTGCGCTCACGAAAATAATCTTCCATCATCTCGCCGAACTGGATCAGCTGCCTTTTGGAAATATTCGCATAACCATAGCCCGGCACATCGACAAACATGTACTTATCGTCCAAGTTATAGAAATTAAGCAGCCTTGTTTTTCCCGGTGTATTTCCGACATATGCCAGCTTTTTACGCCCTGTCATCGTGTTGATAAAGCTGCTTTTCCCTACATTGGAACGGCCCGCTAAAGCGATTTCCGGAAGATCGCTGTTTGGCCATTCTTTTTTAGAAGGCGCGGAAAGGATCAGCTCCGCTTTCTGAAATACCGCCATTATTTTACCAGCGCAACATCCAGCACCTGAGAAACACGTTCTACCGGTACAAACTGCATGCTTTCCTTCACCATATCGGGAATATCATCGATATCTTTCACATTTCCCTTCGGTATCACTACCGTTTTGATACCGCAGCGATGTGCAGCCATCGATTTTTCCTTTAAACCGCCGATCGGCAACACATTACCGCGCAGCGTCACTTCCCCTGTCATCGCCAGATCCGCTTTGACAGGCACATTGCTCAAGGATGACACCAAAGCCGTTGTCAACGTAACTCCGGCACTAGGTCCGTCTTTAGGAACCGCACCTTCCGGTACATGAATATGAATATCATTATGCTCGAAAATATCGGGTTTAATGTGATAACGCTTAGCATTTGCACGAACATAATCGTACGCGATGGTCGCAGATTCCTTCATGACATCACCAAGCTGACCAGTAATGACTAGTTTGCCTTTCCCTTCAAAGTGGTTGACTTCCACCTGAAGTACATCACCGCCAAAAGAAGTATAAGCCAAACCGGTTACCGTGCCTACCTGATCTTTTTTCTCACGTTTGCCATAATCGTAAACGATATTGCCAAGCCATTCTTTTATCAGCTTTTTCGTCACCTTCACACTTCGTTTCTTCTCTTTTAAAATCGCTAACACTGTCTTTCGGCAGATCGTCGCTATCACACGTTCCAGCTGACGAACACCGCTTTCCCTCGTATAGTAACGAATGAGATAAGACAACATCGCTTCATCGATCTTCAGCTGCCCCTCTTTCAGTCCGTTTTCTTTCAGCTGCTTCGGCAACAAATGACGAACCGCAATATTCAGCTTTTCCAGTTCCGTGTAAGATGATAACTGAATGATCTCCAAACGGTCACGCAAAGCAGCCGGAATGCCTTCCAGATAATTCGCGGTCGCAATAAACAATACCTTACTTAAATCATATGCTTCTTCCAAATAATGATCGGAAAAAACAGAGTTTTGCTCCGGATCCAATACCTCCAGCATCGCACTGGCAGGATCTCCTTTATAATCCGAAGCCATCTTGTCGATCTCATCGATCAAAAAGACCGGATTGATCGTACCTGCTTTTTTCATCGCCTGAATGAATCGCCCCGGCAAACTGCCGAGATACGTACGGCGATGTCCGCGTATCTCCGACTCATCTTTAACACCACCCAAAGAAATTTTCACGAATTTTCGATCCAAAGCTCTGGCTACGGATTTCGCCAATGATGTCTTACCGACTCCCGGAGGACCTACCAAACAAATGATCGGAGCTTTCAAAGAGTTTGTCATCTGCTTTACCGCAAGATACTCCAGAATTCTCTCTTTTACTTTTTCCAAACCGTAATGATCTTCATTCAAAATATCTCCGGCAAGCTGAAGATCATCGTTATCTTTTGACTCCTGCCACCAAGGAAGAGCCATCAACCAATCGATATACGTTTTGATCACACCGGATTCCCCAGCTGCAGACGGCAGCATCTCATAACGGGCAAGCTCTTCTTTTACCTTTTCTTTGATCGCTTCCGGATATGGATATTCTTCTAATTTACGGCGGATCTCGTCCACTTCCTTCTCACTGTCGCCAACATCGCCTAGTTCTTCTTTTATCGCACGCATTTTCTCGCGCAGATAATACTCTTTCTGGCTTTCCTCAATGCGGTTTTTCACTTTGTCATTGATCTTGTTTTCAATAGCGCTTAATTCCTTCTCACTTTCAATTTCCCGAAGGATAAGCAAAAGACGATCATTGATTCCAAGCGTTTCTAAAATTTCCTGACGGCGCTCCAGCGTAAAAGGAAATACTTGCGCGATCTGATCTGTCAGCTGTTTTGCGGATACACCTTTTGCCAATTCCGCGATCATATCCTTAGGAATGTTATTCGCTACCGCTTCGATCTGTTCAAACTGCTTGGCGATCTTTCGTACGAGCGCAACCTCTTCCATCGGATCCTGTTGAACATCTTCACAAATAACAGCATCTGCCGACATCATCTGTTCATCATCCAAGATCATCGGCAGCTCTACGCGCTTTAATCCTTTAAACTTAACTCTCAGATAGCCGTCAAGACGACGCACATGACGGATCTCACATAATGTTCCGAATGCATACAACTGCTGTGCATCCGGTTCTTCCAAAGCGAGATCTCTTTGAGCGACCAGACATACATGCGATTCATAATTCAGCTGTGATTCTTCAATTGCCTTTACCGATTTCGGACGTCCCACATCAATGATGACTTCCTGCTCCGGGAAAATAATCACGCCGCGGGTACAGACAAGAGGATAATGCAATACATTTTCCATATTAACTGCTCCTTTCATAAGGTTAAAAAAGACGCGCGATGCGTCTTATCTGATTACTTACCAGCAGATTCCTTGATAAGTTCCAATGCTTTACGCATCCGCAGATCATAAGAAACTGCATCATTTGAAACCATCTGTTTGATCTTATCGATCTCCATATTGTACATCTTGGAAATGCTTTCCATCTCTTCTTCAATCTCTTTTTCGCTGACTTCCAGTTTTTCTGCATCCGCAATAGCTTCCAATACCAGACGAACCGTCACTTTCTTATCTGCATCTTTGGCCATCTCATTACGAATACTTTCTTCGCTCATCCCGGTAATCTGTAAATACTGTTCCAAGCCGAAGCCCTGTGATTGAAGTCTCTGCGCAAAATCGTGATACATATTGTCAGTTTCTTCATCGATCATGACCTGAGGCACATCTACGCTCGCATTATCAACGACCTTCGTTAACAATTCATTTGTAAAATCTTCCTCAGCTTTATTTTCTTTCTGTTTCTTTAACTCTTCTTTCGTATGTTCTTTAAACGCATCCAGCGTTTCGATATCTTTCATCTCTGCCTGCTTGATCAGTTCATCATCCGCTGCCGGCAATTCCTTCGTCTTGATCTCATGGACGGTTACTTTGAATGTTGCTTCCTGTCCGGCCAGATCCGCAGCCTGATAATTTTCCGGGAACGTAACCTTGATCTCTCTTGTTTCCTCTGCCTTCATTCCGATCAGCTGCTCTTCAAATCCCGGTATGAATGATCCGCTTCCGATCTCCAACGGATAATTTTCTCCTTTACCGCCTTCGAAAGCAACACCGTCTTTGAAGCCTTCAAAATCAATAACGGCAGTATCTTTCTCCTCTACCGCTCCGTCTTCTTTTACAACCAGTTCCGCATAGCGTTCCTGCAATCTGGTAACTTCTGCAGCTACATCCTCATCCGTTACAGAAGCATCTGCCTTTTTTACATCTAAATTCTTATATTCTCCTAATGTCACTTCCGGTTTTACCGTAATGATGAATTTAAAATCCACTTTCTCTTCATCGATCCCATCAAAATCCAGCTGCGGACGAGCTACCAGCTGCAGATCATGTTCTTCCACACCATCCATCAACGCCTTGCCAGCCACTTCTTCTACAGCCTCCATCAGGATACTCTGTGTACTGATGTGCTTTTTAATCAAGCTCTCCGGAGCCTGCCCTTTACGAAACCCTGGCAGCTCCACATTCTTCGCCAATTTTTTAAATGCCTTATTCTGTGCTTTTTTCCACGTATCTCCTGATACCGTCGTCGTCAATTCACCTACGGAATGTTCCTTCAATTCCCATTTTGAGCTCATTATTCATACCTCCTAGTACGTCTTCGATCATATTTTCAGCAAACAGCATTCCTATCAAATGCCGTACTTATATAATAATAATTCAAAACCACCTGTTTGCGCAAGTGCTTTTTCACGAATAAATGCCGTAAAGCCACTTTTATTCCCGTTTGCTTCAAACACATATCCCGCGATTGCCGCCGCAGCAAAAACGCCTTCATCTTCTTCTATGGCAAATGGCATTCGCAGATATGCTTCTTTCACAAGACTTTCCATACACATTCTAAGAAAAGAGGGATCTTCATTTTCAAACCACTCATGCAACATTTCCGCAGCTATCACAGCCCCTTCACTATCCATCGGCATGTCCAATGCACATGGAAGAAACGTGATGTCCATCCCTTCATAGCACATGTGTATTTCTTCTGTCACATGCTGTTCCATCATCGCTTCTATCAGATAAGAGCGGATCAGCACATGCACATCTTTGCATAAGCATGCTTCAACCACATCCAGATGCTTCCGAATATTGCTGTTTTTCAATAGTTCCACAGCAGCCAGCTGCTCTTCAAAAGAACCATCCAACAACCGGGCGATGTCCTCCTCATCATAAGAACGCTGTACCTTGTTCAATTCCAGCGCATGACGACACTCATTATAAAGAGAGATCAATTCCTCCTCACTGTCCTTGGGAATATAGGGCATAGCCAGTTCCGCCTCTAAAACAGCATATGCTTCCTGCATATTTTTTTTCTCCATCAGCGTTTTAATCTCAGAGATAACATCCTTATAATATGTGTCCATATACGACCTCTTTCATGAAACTACACATTAATATAACATACTTTACCTTCATATACAATTTTAACACATATGGCTATCTTTCTAAAAAAAACGATGTAATGACAAAGATACCATTCTGCCATTACACCGTCATGCAATTACTATGATGCAAGCGACCCGTCTTTTCTTATACGAAAAAACGCCTTTACTGTTTCTTCTTCGCCAGCCGTGCAAGCGACAGCAGGAAAAAAAGTACCGCTGTTCCTATCATAAATGCAAGACTCATCCAAACCGTGATCTCTGTATCTCCGGCCTTCAGGATCACACCGAGTTCTTCCTGCAGCTGTTTTGCGACCTGCGGCATCGTTGCTGTTATCGTTTCCAATGGCTGTTCCATCAATATCTGGCGAAATAAAGCAGACGCATGCGCTGTAGGTATGATACGGACAAAGCTCTGCACACCTAACGGCAATGAACCGATCGGCATATACATTCCCGCTAAAAAGCCTATCAGCGTACCGACAACCGTAGATGCTCCGCTGCAACTGCTGTTGGAATGAAGAAACCCTGCCAGAAAAAACATAACGGCACTGCTGGATATGACACTGATCACCAGCAAACCGATAATTTTTAAAAAGGAAGATAGCGGCAGAAGTTCACCGCCGCGCATAACGATGCAGATCTCTCCTAATACAAGAACGATAAAGCTCATGATCAATCCGATGATGCAGGAAGAAAAAACATAAGACAATGCGATCGTGCTCCTCTTCATAGGACTGACTAAAAAATCCTTTTGAATATGATACGTTTCATCTTCTACCATGGTACCGTAGCTTCCCAAAGTGATCGTAACGGACATAATGGCCAAAGCTCCTGCTAAAAACCAGCTGTCCAACAAATACGTCAACCCAGCGATCCCCTCCATGCTGCGTTCCATATTCGCTGCCAAAAACAAAAAATAAATACCCAATGCTATAAAGACAGACAGCAATGAAAAAAATACGGAGGAGCGATCTCGAAAATAAAGATATAAATTACGTCTTATCAGCATTCGCATACGTCTTCCTCCTTGTGAATGATATGCAGAAACGCATCATCCATCGTACCGTGAACAACTTCAAAACTCGTCAGATCATCTTTCAGATGCTGTACGATCGGCAGTGCATCCAGCGTTTTTTCCAGCGATACTTCCATTCCGTCCTGTATATAGCGAAATGCTATGTTCTGTTCCAACAGAAATTTAGAAACCACAGCAGGATGTGCACTCTGCAAACGAAGGATATCCCGGGCATACTGCCTTTTTAACTGCTCAGGCGTACCTTGTACTGCGATCTTTCCTTTATTGATAATGACAATATGATCCGCGCTGCTCGCTTCTTCCATATAATGGGTCGTTAAAAATATGCTCATGCCTTTTTCTTCCTGCAGTTTTCTGATCAGATCCCAAATCATCGCTCTGGTTTTTGGATCCAGTCCCGTCGTAGGTTCATCCAAAAATAAAATTTTCGGAGTATGAAGCAATGCTCTGGCAATATCTGCACGACGGCGCTGCCCGCCACTCAGCATGCCGTATCTTCTCTTACGTATTTCCTGAAGTTCACACATAGAAATGACATTCTCCACCGCCTGCCGCAGTCGACGGCCTCTCAGCTGATATAAACTGCCCCTGCAATACAGATTTTCCTCTACCGTTAACACCTTATCCAAAAGGCTTTCCTGAAAAACAGTTCCAATACTTTCCCGTATCTTATCATCCGCTTCCCCAAGAAGGTATCCGTTGATCATGACCTCGCCCTCATCCGGTTTTAAAAATGTCGTTATCATATTGATCGTAGTAGACTTACCGGCGCCATTCGGTCCTAAAAAAGCGAACAGTTTTCCTTTTTCCACATAGAAATCAATACCTCTAACCGCTTGGATATCACGATAGGACTTCTTTAGCCCTCGAACTTCAATGATCTTTTCCATGATGATCCTCCTTCGTTATCTTCTTTCGACTGCCTAACTTCTCATTAATGGCATCTGCAGCCTGTTTATCCATCTCACGAATCATAAAGCAGCATAGTATATATACAAACAATATCGCCACTGTGATAGATATGTAAGAAGATACTTCTAAAGGGATCAGATGAAAAACAAATGTCCCCAATCCAAATACCGATAAAAACATCCCCAGCATCGAACATACATATACCATCCACTCTTTGGGATAATTTACCGATAAAATCATTTTCATAACAATGCTCGTTGCCGCGCATAACCAAAATGTCTGGCGCAATTCCTGCGTGCTGATGGGTATATCGCCGATAAAAACATTGATCGACACGATGCATGTATATGAACAACAGAGCATTAAAACGATATCTTTCAGAATACTTTTCATACGGTTTTCTCCTCTACACATTAAATTTTTTCTTAAATTGCTTTACATAATGGCGATTCACAACGACAATTTCCCCATTATTTAATACGGCTTCAAACTTACCGTCAAACAGCGGTTTCACATATGACAGGCAATCAACATTTAAAATGACAGATTTGGATATCCGCAAAAAAGATGTCGTACACAAAAGCTTTTCAAGCTCATATAATTTCTTATCACAACGATATACCCGGGAAGCACAATACATATACGTTACATCATCCACAGACTCAAAATAGTAAATTTCTTCTAATGGTATATTACGCGTCTCATTATCCCAAATCCCTTTTATGGTTAAAGAACAAGAGTGTATATGTTCAATCAGCTTCTGTAAACGCTCATCAAGAGAAGCACAACGGATCGTGATCTCTACTTCTTCCTGATCCTTACATTCTTCTATAAAGAGTTTCATCTCTATGCACGCCCTATCTTTTTTTATATTTTATCGTAACCATACTTTCGATAAAAGGTATCTTACCCATTAAAAAAGAAAGGTTACCGATAATCGTTATAAATATACAGTAAAAATCTCTCTTTTTAAGAATACCTTTTCATTTACCTTTTTATAGGTAATAACGATCTATCAGATACATATAGTTTGCTATTTTAAGTAGATTCGAGGTAGTTCGTGATGATATTTTAAAAATGTATCCATAATTAATGTAAATAGCATAAATATATGGAGGTAATGATGGAAATTACAAAGGTGGGAACGGCAGATCTGTTGATCAAAATAGGAGTCAGAGCAGATCTGCTGGGGTTTGAATACATGGTGGATATATTGGAAATCTGTCTTCAGGATCCGAATTTAATACATGGAGGCATGATGAAATTATATAAAATGGTGTCTGCAAAGCATAATGTATCGTATATCAATGTGGAAAGCAGGATCCGTAATGCGATAGAAATCACATTTGAACAGGGGGATACGGAGGAATTGTACCGATTGTTCGGCAACTCTATCAATAAGGATAAGGCAAAACCGACTACCAAACAATTTATAGCGACGATATTATGGTATCTGCGATAATCAACAGATCTTGTTTTTATATCAGTTATAAAAAAATTTAAACAAAGTGGATTCCTACTTAAAGGTTTCTCTATTTCAATGGCATTCATAGTAAGATCCGTATAAAAAATAATGATTTATATTTCATATTCCCCCATTTTTGGTATATTATTATGCTGCTTTTTCCTTTCAAAAATCCCATAAAGTTTGATACAGATATTTTTGGTGGTATTTCTATCAACATATGCACATGATCCGGGCATACTTCTGCTGTTATTATTTTTACTCCCTTCCATTCACATAATTCTCTCAGTATTGCTCCTATTTCCAGCCTCTTTTCTCCATAGAATACTTTCCTTCTATATTTCGGTGCAAATACTATATGATATTTGCAATTCCACTGCTGTAAGATAAAATATCCAAACAATAAAAAAAGTCTCTAAACAAAGGTACCCTTCATTTAAAGACCGCTTCACCAGAATGGCGTCCACAGTAGGATTCGAACCTACGACCGCACGCTTAGAAGGCGTGTGCTCTATCCAGCTGAGCTATGTAGACATCATATATGGAATGCTCAATAATAATATCAAATCCAGCTCAAAATAGCAACCGCATTTTCTTATTTTTATACAAAACCGTAAAGGGAAGTACGCTTCCCCTTACGATTAAAACTGCAACACAGACAGCAGCATCATGAAAACCACGATTGAAACGATCACAATTCGATATACATGTTCTTTCCATTTTGTCTTGTTTTTCATCTTACCACCTTACTTTGCAATTTTTACTTTCGTCCACAGATCCGAAATTATCTTCTTTGTCATATCATTGTAGCGGAAAATTTCATCTTTTGCATAACCTACTCTTGGAAGATACGCTTCATTTTCATAAAATTCGCCATCTGCTCCGCTCAGCACATCAAGAACTTCCGCATTGGAACTGGCATAGCCCACATATAGGCTGTTTTGATATGCCTGCTCATAATCCAACATGAAGTTGATATACTCATTAGCAAGCTTGGGATTCGCTGCCGTTTTAGGAATCACCATGGCATCACTCCATAAGTTCGTTCCTTCCGATGGCATAAAATACCCCATATCTTCATTTTCAGAAAGGATATATGCTGCATCACCGCTGTAAACGATCGCCAAGTCTTTGTTTCCGTTTACCATAGAATCGATAACCTCATCCGTAACGATCTCCGCTGACATTGTCGTATTGACTTGCACAAGCCACTCATAAGCCTGCCGCAGCTCTTCCGGATCATCCGTATTCATAGAATATCCCAAAGCCTTTAACGCGACCATAAAAGAATCTCGTTCAGAATCATAAATATAAAGCCGTCCTCTATACTTTTCATCTTGTAAGATATTGTACCCCTCTTCTTCTAAATCTTCAAGTGCTACATGATCTTTATGATAAACGATACCGACCGTTCCCCAATAAAACGGAACACTGTAAGTGTTGTCTTCATCGTAGGACAATCCTTTAACACCGCTGGCCAGCTGATCCAGATTGGTCACAATGCTTTTATCCAGAGGCTGAAGCTGATCCTCTTTAATCAGACGTTCGATCATATAGTCGCTTGGCACAAGCACATCATAGGACTCTCCGCCTTGCAGTTTCGTATACATCAACTCATTGGAATCAAACGTATCATAGATGACCTTTACACCATATTCACGTTCAAAAGCTTCATTTGCCGCGGGGTCCATATATTCCCCCCAATTGTATACCTTTAAAACATTGCTGCCATACAAAGCCACTGCTTCCTCAGCATTTCCACCCTGAGAAGAACCTTTCAAAGCATATAACCCACATCCCATAGCAAGGATGAGAAAAGCACCCAAAGCCGGTATCGCACGTCTCGCATTTCGATTATGTGAACGTTCCGCCTTTTCTTTAAGAACCGGCAATACATTGACGAGGATCAATGTGATGGTAATAATGACGACGATAATCGTAGATAATGCATTAATGCTCGGATTGATGCGCTTAGACATCGTCCACACAAGCGTGGAAATATTTTTCACGCCATTGCCGGTAACAAAATAGGAAATGATAAAATCATCAAACGACATCGTGAATGCAATGAGCGCACCGGAAACGATTCCCGGCATGATCTGCGGAACGATAACTTTCATCATAGATTGAAACGGCGTTGCCCCCAAGTCTAATGCCGCTTCTGCCAAATTGGGATCCAAGCTGCGCAGCTTCGGCATAACGCTCAATATCACATACGGTATACAAAAAGCGATATGTGCCAATAACAGGGTAAAAAAGCCTTTCTCCATATGCAGGGATACATAAAACAGCATCAGCCCTACCGCCGTAACGATCTCCGGATTCATGATCGGAAGATCATTGATTTGCGTAATCACTTCCCGCACGAGTTTTCTTGATTTCGATAAACCGATCGCCGTAACCGTCCCTACAATGGTAGAAACAACCGTCGCAAGAACCGCAATAACAAGCGTATAGTAAATGGCCTCCAGCATGTTGCGATCCGAAAACATCTTAGCATACCATTGTAAAGAAAAGCCTTCAAAACTCGTCAAAGACCTGGAATCATTGAAAGAAAAAACGAGCATATAAAGGATCGGAAAGTAGAAAAAGAGAAAGATAAGTCCAAGAACAGCTTTTCTCCATATGCGATGAGAATTCATACGTTCATTCTCCTTTCTGTATGGTCGCGGTCGATCTTTCGCGTAAGATACATGGAAAACATGATGATCAATGCCATGATCATGGAAATAGCACTTCCGAAGTTCCACTCGCCTACCGTGATAAACTGCGTTTCTATGATATTTCCAATCAGCATATAGCCGCCTCCGCCTAGTAGCTTCGGAATGACGAAACTGGAAACGGACGGAAGGAATACAAGTGTGATACCAGAGATGATACCAGGGATTGACAGCGGCAAAGTCACATGCAAAAAGCGTTGTATTCGATTCGCTCCCAAGTCGTTAGCCGCATCTAAAAGATTCTTATCCATCTTTGCCAAAGAAGAATGGATCTGTAAGATCATAAACGGTATAAAATTATATACCATACCCAGTACGACCGCAAAGTCCGTATATAAAAGCTGAGTAGTATTCAAACCGAAAAAGCTGAGGATATGATTCACCAGTCCGTTATCCGCCAAAATACCGATCCACGCATATGTGCGAACCAGCATATTGATCCACATCGGTAATGTTATGAGAAGAATATAAAGATTACTTCGTTTCGCAGGTGCCGATGCGATTGCATAGGCGACCGGATACCCCAAAAGAATGCACAACACAGTTGTGATAAAAGCGATTTTCAGTGATAAAAACAAGGTATTCAAAAAGTCGGGATCCGTAAAAAACTTAATAAAGTGATCAAAGGTAAAAGAAAGTGTCGCTACATCATTTCCTTCCTTTGTGAATGCATACATAACGATCAACAGCATCGGGATAACGATCATGAGTGCGATCCATACGATATAAGGAATGACTAGTCTTTTAAACTCTCTCATATTAAAACCCCATCTTGCTCATGACATGGATATCTTCCGGATAAAATGTCAAACCGACTTCTTTTCCCTCTTCGTTGATATCGGTCGTATGCACTTTAAATTCACGACCCTGCGTAGAAAATGTCACCGGGTACGTCCCTGCTGTTATCGTTTCCGGATCAAAATCATAGTCTACATTGGATATTTCCACATCGCTTTCATCACTGAGTTTCCAGCTTTGCGCATTTGCCCATGTCTTGAGGTCTGTATCAATGGCAGCACTTTCTTTTAATTCATCTACCGTCTTAAAAAAGTTAAAGGCAGATATCGCTTCATTTGCTTTTGGATTTTCTACGTATTGCTGCTGAACGACAAAAATGCTGATCGTAACACTCGTTCCGGATGCAGTAGAAAAAGTAACCGGATATGTTCCGCATGCTTCCTTAATATCATATTCGATCTTTGAAATAGACAGGTATTCATCATCTTCCGGATTCCACGCCTGCGCATCCGCACGAGCGATGATCTCTGTGTCATTCAGTTCTTTTACATCCTCAATATCGACATAGAAATCATTGGCGGAAATGCGTTCCTTCGCTTCCGTATTTACGATATCGTGCTCCTGGGTAACATTCATGGTAACCGTAACCGTCGTACCGGGTACCGTCTCTACCATAATTTCATAATGTACGCCTTTGAAGAGAACCGATTTTATGATCCCGGTCATCTTACCCTCTTGTTCATCCACGATATCCAGATCCTCCGGTCGTATGACAACATCAACCGCTTCATCTTTTTTAAAGCCGAAGTCCACACAATCGAATGTGATATCATCGAACATCACACGATAATCCTCCACCATTCGTCCGGGAACGATATTGCTTTCCCCGATAAAATTCGCTACATAGCGGTTTTCCGGCTCATTATAAATATCCGTAGGGGAACCGATCTGCTGTATCTCGCCGTCTTTCATGACAACGATCTTATCGGACATGGTCAGCGCCTCTTCCTGATCATGTGTTACATAAATAAAGGTGATACCGACTTCCTGCTGAATGCGCTTCAGTTCATACTGCATCTCCTTACGAAGCTTCAGATCCAATGCACCGAGCGGTTCATCCAGCAATAACACCTTCGGTTCATTTACAAGAGCTCGGGCGATCGCGATACGCTGCTGCTGCCCACCAGATAAAAGAGTGACGTTCTTCTTTTCATATCCTTCCAAACCGATGAGCTTCAGCATCTTCAGCACTTTCTGTTCAATGACATCCTTACTCATCTTTTTGATTTTTAATCCAAATGCAATATTCTCATATACATTCATATGCGGAAATAACGCATACTTCTGAAAAACCGTATTCAATTCTCTCTTATAAGGAGGAACATCGCTGATCTCCTTGCCATTAAAGATGATCTGCCCTTCGCTTTGATGCAGAAATCCGCCAAGGATACGCAGCAATGTCGTCTTACCGCAGCCGCTTGGTCCCAATAACGTCACAAACTCATTCTCATGAATATCAAGATTGATACCTTTTAAAACGAGTTGTCCGTCAAAATCTTTCACGATGTTTTTAAACTGAATCAATGTGTTCATAAATATCCTCCTTAAAATACCGGCGGTGTCGTTATCCACAGCACCTTTGCCTCTGTTTTTCCTTCATTTTTTAAATAGTGGGAATATTTTCCCGTTATGTAAAAAGTTTCTCCTTTTTTTACCGGCAGACGCTGCTCTCCGTTTACCAAAATGATCCTTCCCTGCATAACATAACCAAACTCCTCACCGTCATGCGGATCGATCGTCGATGAAACACCCTGTGCTTTGATTTCCAGAAGAATGGGTTCCATCTCATTCTTTTGCGCATTGGGGACGATCCAATGAATCGTGCAGTCATCCTGCTCATCCACAAAAAAATCTTCTTCCTTAAACACGAGCTTTTCATCTTTTGCTTCCGAGAAAAATTCCGACAACGTCGTTCCTAAGGCTTCCAGAATATCATTTAAAGTCGACACGCTGGGCGATGTCAGATCACGTTCTACCTGCGAAAGAAATCCCTTTGTAAGTTCGCTTCGGGAAGCCAGTTCTTCCAAGGTAAGTGCATTTTTGATTCGGATCTGTTTGATCTTACGTCCTATTTTCATGAGCGCCTCCTATGTTTAGTATTGCTAAACTTTTTGTGTTATATTTAGAACAATCCTATTATACGTCATATTTTGTCGATTGCAATAGATACTAAACAAAAAGTTTGATTTATTAAACAAATCTAACATAATTTCACATGTTTCTCTTATTATGATGACACAAAGCTTTCGTATAGTATGCACAGGCAAAGGAAATATCCTTGCCGATAGAAAATACTTCCCCTTGATTATTTTCTATACATTCTATCCCCTTATAATAAATAGAAAAAGGCGTTCCCCTAGCGCCTTTTTCTATTTATCTTTGATTTCACTATAATGGATGTCGCTCTTCTTCATAAACCTTATATCTAATTTTTTCTCTTTCACACATTTTAACAAATTTCAAACATCTTTATCCTGTACATTTATTATATAGTATGTACAGGCAAGGAAATGACCTTGTCCGTATGTACTCATCATTCTCCCTAAATGATAATTCATACATTTTTCTATCCCCTTAAATAACATAATGTTGAAAAAAACCGTATAAATCCCTAATATACGGTTTTTTTCTGGTTTCCAGTGATCTTGTTTCAACGATCTCAAAATAAAATTCACTGTCCGATCAAATGCATACGGATCATCCGGATTCTGTTTTACTATGCTGGAAAGCCAATCAAAATGAGATTTGATATCTCTTTCTGACAGCTCACAAGATCTTTTCATCTCGATTAAGCCTGTCAAATTACTCTCAGCACACGATAACGTAGAGGCAGTGCTGTAATATCGCAATAAACAAATATCTTTTTCTTCATAGCGCCTACACTTTTCTTTATAAAGCTTCTGCCAGTCCTCTTTTGCGCTTACATTTCTCAATGTCGTTAAAATATGATCTTCGAAATCCCGTTGGATCTGCGCACATATCTCTTCTACAGGCATATCGGATGGCAAATAATTTCTATAACCGTCAATGCAGCAATCGTATCCGGAACTGATCGGCGATAAAAAACGCAGGACGGTAAAAAAAAATTTGTTAATGAACCACGCGTGTCGACGGCTGCCGTCTTTTCCTCTGCATTACGAAAATAAATCTTAAAGTGAAAATAAGATCCATTTCCCATAGAACAAAACCTACCTGTTTTCATATATATGTAAAGCTCGCCATCCGCAAGCTCCTTTCGCCATGTATTCCCTTTGCATTCGAAGCCTTCTTCTTTTAACAGTTTTTTACTGTTTGTAGTACGATTTTATGTTTCTCACCAGGCCACATAGAGATTTCCAGCTTTTTCATCTTATATCATGTTTAACGGTCCTTATGGATTTATTATAGCATCTCATCTGCCCCTATACCGCAAGAAAAATACATCTGTCAAAGAAAACAGACATATTTTTCTATCGCTTATTTCGATAACTCCTTAACCGTTGTTCATAGCTTTTTATTTCATACGCGATCAGTGTATAATCATTTGCCAATCCGTTTTTTTCTACCCATGTACGATACCGATTGGAAAACTGACGAAACATAACCGCTCGATAATGGATATCATGATCATATGCATACTCATTAAAACTGCGTTTATGCTGCTGTACGTACTCTTTGAATAAAAGACATCCTTGCATGCGGTCACCTCAAGCATATTGTACGTACTTATCTTGCATATATAATGCAACAATTACATTTTCATAAAAATACCGGCATCACAGCGAATAAGAAGTGACGCAATCGAACAGGCATTGATCAACGCTTGTTTTAACACTTTAACAGGATCCATGATGCCGGCATCCCCCATATCGACCCAAACCGCCTGCTGCACATCATATCCGATGGGAAGTTCTTTTGCCAGCTGCTGCTGCAACATCTGTTCACTGTTCAAATATGCATTTTCACACAATTGAGAAAACGGCTGTAGCAAGGCTTCCATCACCATTTGCATGCCATATTCAACATCCTTATTGGCATCATGCAAAACAGGTCGGAGTTTTCGGTAAGCTTCGATATAAGCAAGACCGCCGCCCCATGTAATACCTTCCTCCTGGGCTGCTTTCGTAGCCTGCAGCGCATCTTCAATGCGCATCTTTTTTTCTTCAATCTCATTTTGCGTATAGCCACCTACTTCAATGGATGCCAGCTTCCCTTCCAGATTCATGATACGACGCTGTGTATGTTTTTTATCGTATGACTGTTTGATTGATGGAAGGATCTCTTTCAAATAAGCGATACGCAGCTGTACCTCTTCTGTTTTCTTCTGAAATATGTGAATCCCATCTTTCGATAAAACGATTTTTTCCACCTGTCCAAGATCCTCTATCTGCATGTTCATGATATCCATATTCAGTTGATCCTGCTGAAAGACACCTTCTGATACCAAAGCGATGTCATCAAGCATATCATTTTGGTAATCACCGAATCCCGGAGCCTGATAAACGATGATATTGCTGCTGTTTTTGATATTATTCA
Organism: Erysipelotrichales bacterium; assembly: GCA_910575705.1. Lineage (GTDB taxonomy): Bacteria > Bacillota_I > Bacilli_A > Erysipelotrichales > Erysipelotrichaceae > CAJTFG01. The sequence continues at coordinate 137,514 of CAJTFG010000003.1, forward strand.
ACAAAATAGCGGACAGCACTTCCTCGCTCATCTCCTTGCAAAGGATGATCAGCGGCTTTGCATTCATGAAATACATGGAAAGGATATGCTCCAGCTGCGGCAGTGTTTCAATACGCTGATTCGATACTAACAAGCTGGCATGGCGATGAATGATCGTATGCTTATTCGCAAAGAAATAAAAGGACATTACACGGCAGCTAATTTGCATTCCTTCTTTCAAAATCACCTGTGTATCCGCGGTACTGCTCGTTTCCACATGAACATAAGAAGGATGCTCTACTGCGGACAGAGCCTCGGCGATATGCTCGCCGATCTCTTCCGATTTCGATGATATCGCCGCAATATGCGCGATATCCTCAAAATCCCGTATAGCGGTACTATTTTCGTCCAAAACCTCCAATATCTTCTTCAAGGCTGTTTTCATCCCTTGTACAAGAAGGGAAGGATTGACATGCTGATGCATCATCTGCATGCCCCTTTTCAGCATATAAGAAGCGAGAATAATCGACGTCGTCGTACCATCTCCTGCCTCTTCATTTGTTTTATCGGCAGTTTCTTTTAATACTTCTACTCCCATATTTTCACAAGGATCACTTAAATGAACATGTTTAGCGATCGTAACACCGTCATTGGTAATCAACGGAGCCTTGTACTCCCTCTGCAGCAACACATGTCTTCCACAAGGTCCAAGGGTAGTCCGCACGCTCCTGCAAAGCTTTTCCGCTCCCTGTAAAATGCCTTCTCTGACTTCATCATCAAAATAGATATCTCGTTCCATACATATTCCTCCAAAAAAAACATCATGTTCATGTATATGTCTGAACATGATGTTTCATTACATCATAGGAGCGAACAAGTTGAGAAAGGCACGTACAACACGGACAAACCAGCTGACTTCCAGACAGTCTTCCATCGTGATCTCCTGCGATTTCTCCAGCGTTTTCAAATAGTCTTCCTTTACATCCATAACGACCTTGCTCTTATAAAACCAAATACCGCATTCATAATGCAGATAATAGGATCGATAGTCCATATTTACCGTCCCTACAACAGCGACTTTATCATCTACCACAAATGTTTTTGCATGCACGAATCCCGGCGTATATTCGTAAATTCTGACACCGCTTTGAATAAGATCGCGGTAATTATGCTGGGTCAGAGCAAAAACATAAGGCTTATCCGGAATATGCGGAACCAAGATCCGCACATCTACGCCATTTTTCGCCGCCAATATCAAAGCGGTCTTCATCTCATTATCCAATACCAGATAAGGCGTTGCGGCATATACATAATCCAGTGCACCGTTAATCATATTGATATGCGTATTTTCACCGACATTTTCATCATCGGTAGGAGAATCCGAAAACGGCTGTACCAGACCGTCATCAGCAAATATGGCGACCTTTTCCGCTTCCACCTTATAGAGAAAGAAATCCTCCTTTATCGGCTCATCATAATTCCAAAACTGTAAGAACATCAGTGTAAAACTCCATACCGCTTCTCCCTTGATCATTACGGCACAGTCTTTCCAATGTCCGAAGCGTTCATATTCGTTTATGTATTCATCCGCAAGATTGATCCCTCCGGTCATTCCCACGATCCCGTCGATAATCAAGATCTTACGATGATCGCGATTGTTCATCTGCATGGCAAGACGCGGACGTATCGGATTAAACACTTTCGTTTTAATCCCCAAACGGCAAAGCCTCTTATCATAATCCGTAGGAAGCGTAGCGATGCACCCCGCATCATCATACATAAGGCGCACATCCACGCCTTCTTCCACTTTTTCTAACAGGATATCCAGAATCGTATTCCACATAATACCTTCCGCTATGATGAAATATTCCATAAAAATGAATTTCTTCGCTTTTTTCAATTCCTCTATCATAGCAGAAAACTGATCTTCTCCTAATGGAAAGAAGGTCGTATCGGTATGCTGATACAACGGATAATCCGCGCTTTCCCATATATAGTTGGCTTGTTTAAAAGAGATGGGATCGTCTTTTTTCAACTCTTCCATCAACTGCTGATTCTGCCATAATACCGACTGCACATCCATCTGCGATTTATGATCTCGTTTACGCAGTTCCTTCGGTACTTTCTGCCCTCCAAACAACAGATAGATAAGACCTCCAAATACCGGCAATGTCATGATCATGATGACCCATGCGATCTTATAAGAAGGGTTATCGTTTTTATTTAACACGTAAATGCTCATAATGAAACTAAGCGCAACAAGTATAAAATAAATAAACAAGAAATATTCGCTGAGCATGGAAATGATCCACAAGAAAAAGAGCAGCTGAATAAGGATCAGCATCGCTACGATAAACACTTTGCTTTTCAAAAAATTCAGTATCTTTTTCAAACTCATAAAATTCTCCCTACAATGCTTTTATATATGCTTCCAACAAATCTATTACCTGCTTCAGATTCTCTTCCTCGTAAACAGTATCCTTACTCGTTCCAGTATGCTTAACGCAAAGATCACCTTTTTCATCTAAGGTTCCGGAAGAGATCATAACAGCTTTAGGAAAATGATCCATCATCGTCTGAAAACGCTTTTTGTCATCCATCTCCATCTGTTTCCATTTTACCTTATGGAAACGATTCAGCTCCTGTGCCAGCTTTTTGGAATTCACAGGATACCCGATAGCAATATTCTCGCCTGTAGCAATGCAATTTAAACAGATCATACCGGGAGTGCGGTTTTGCTTTTTCAACTCTTCCGCCGCTAACGCAGCACCCGCATAGCGATTCTTATTCTGATCCGCGAATAAAAAACATACCTTTTTACGTGTCTCTTTATCGAAACGCTCGGCCAATTCCAAAGCGGCAATGATCGAAAGAGTATTGCGATTGACATTGTTTCGGTTCATAAACCCTCGTGAAAGATAAAAGATCAAAAAAGCGATCATGACGTACATGAATACCGTCATCCCCAAGCGCAGCCGTGCATCTTCTATGAGCGAAGGAAGAAACGAAGTACCGACAAGCAGCATCATATATACGACAAGTGCGGGACCGTATACATAAAACACTTCTTTCATGCTGGAACGATTTCCGTTCAGCGGGTAATATTTCGGATCAGGCCAAAGCAGCTTCTGTGGAGTATCGTATGGAATATATAAGACGGTTTTCGCATGCTTCGGGTTTCCAAACAGAACATTATCAACCTTGACAAATCCTTTTTTACCATGAAACCGCATGCTCGTATATCCGAGATTTTCCATATCCTGTGTGATCTCCTGCAAAAAAAGATCCTTCTGTTTTCTCGTAAATCTCGTTCCTCTTTCCGTAATATATTTTTCCGATGATGCTTTCATACGCTTCTCCAATCTATCGTTAAGAATTATTATACTATATATCATACGATTTTAACAGAGCACGATACGTTTATTCACTGTCCAATTCCCTGCCGTTCATCATATTTTTACAAGAGAAGATAATCAGAAAGGAGATCACGACATTCATAGATAATGACGAGTATGTCATGATCGATACCGCGGTATCATCAAAGCTGAAATTACTGGAAGATAATACATAGATTACCGCAAAAGCAATGCTCGGCACTGCTGACAAAAGCATGATCAGCATCCGCATCATGTTCTCCAGCATGGCGTTGTTTCTGCTTTTAAAAATACGTACACTTGCTACACTTGATGATAAAAAGACAAGCAAATATCCCCAGAGCATAACGATATACTGTACGATGAGCAAAAGCGGTTTCTCATAAACCATACCCGCGATCCCGACAGCAAGCAAGGTGAGAAGCATGACTTTTTCCAATGTCGGCAACATGACATACAACAGCTTTTTCAAAGGAGCGTCGGGGATCAGATATATCTGATAGTTTTTCAGCTCATGCATCATATCGCTGTCTTGGATCATCGCAAATAACCAAAAGACAAGCATATAACAAAATACAGGGAATCCGCCGTGAGGCAGAAAAAAGGAAACCAGAAAATAGATCATGACAACAAGGATATCCTGTAAGCGAAGAAAGCTTCGCGTCTTTTTCATGAGCAGAATATTCTTGGAATAAATAGCACCTGCCCCTTCCATAAATTTTACATATGTCTTTTTTACCTTGACCTCTTGCATAAAAGAATTTTGCTTTCCGCTTTTAATGTTTTCCATATAATGTGTCAAAGCTGCAGAATCCATCATCGCCTGTTCGTAAAAGTCGCCTTTAAAATTTAAAAAGGCAGCCGCCAGTAGTACATACGACAACAGGAGCAGCGCGATCCCCAAGATCATCGATAACCAATTTTGCATTACAAAAGAGATCAATATCAGCTTTACCCATCCGAACACAGGAATAAGGTAGAAAAGGGAACTTTCCGCAAAACTCATCAAACCCGTTTTTATTTCAAAGTGATTTATCGCCAACGAAAGCAAAAAAACAACAATGATGACAACGATCATACCCGCTGCCGCAAGATGGTTCAAGCGTTTATATCTTTCATTTGTGATCGCCATGATATACAGAAAGTCAGTCGCATTGATCCAAAACAGATAAAGAAGCGTAAAACAAAGAAAACACAACAGCAAAAAAGGAAGATTCATAGGCATTCCGAAACTAAAGCTTACCATGATAAACAATACAAACAATGAAAACGTACTCGCTCCCAAAATACTCTGCAGCATGAGATAACCCATGATCTGCGTACGGGTAAACGGACCGCAAAACAGATAAAAACTGTCCTGTTCATAAAACAAGGCTTTTCGCTTTTGCAGAAGCTGTGTGAAGATCATAACCGCACTAAAGCCCAGCCCTAAAAGAATCGACAGATGGACACTTTGCATATTAAAAGATATCTCTGCCTTCTCACTGCTTTTCAACATCATCACAAACAAACCACCGTATATAACGACCATGATGATTGTAAAAAGAGCCGTCGTCCATCTGCGAAACAAATTACGAATAACCGCCTTCTGCTTCATCAGCCACAGGCTAATCAGCACTTTCATCCGAATCTCCTTCCGTACTTGCAAAGAATGTTTCTTTCAATGTTTCCTCCTGCGTATCTTCACGCTTTACGCGATTGATGATCTGCCCTTTATCCATGATATAGGCAACATCCCATATCTCTTCTACCACATCAATGATGTGTGTAGAAATCAAAATACTAACGCCATCCGCTTTTAAATCCTGAAACAACCGCAGCGTTTCCTCAATACTTGCCGGATCCAATCCTACCATCGGTTCATCCACTAACAACGCACGAGGTGAAATGATAAGTGCGAGAAGCATAGACAGCTTTTGCCGCATTCCCTTAGACAGTTCTTTTGCGATGCTGTTTCTCTTATCCTCTAAATGAAACAAAGCGATGTATTTATCTGCCAATGCCTTATAATCCGCACAGCGATACGCTCTTCCAATAAACTCCACATGCTCGTCAATCGTCAGCAGATCATAAAGGATCGGTGCTTCCGGTATGTAACCAAAACAGCGCTTTGCCTGAATCGTTCGATTGTCATATCCACAGATGCGGATAGTTCCTTTAAACTTCAGCAAGTTGACAATGCTTTTTATCGTGGTTGACTTCCCAGCACCGTTCGGTCCTAAAAGAATCGTGATTTCTTTCGGTTTTGCAATTAAATCTATATTTTCTACCGCTGTAAAAGCCCCATATGCTTTCGTTAATCCGTTTACCTCAATCATGACAGCCTCTTTCTATGTCCTTTTGTGACATGTATATCATCATTCCTCTTTTTTATCATCAAATGTAAATACTTTTTCAATAGAGGTATGAAAAAGCTTAGCGATCTTATGAGCCAGAAGGATCGACGGATCATATCGTCCGCGCTCCAGGGAAATGATCGTCTGTCGGGAAACCTGACATAACGATGCCAGCTCCTCCTGTGTCATTTTTTTCGATGATCGTAATTCTCTTATGCGATTATTCATATATCCTCCATATCGTAAAGTTCACTTTACAAAAATAGTATAGTCAGCTTTACATAAAAAAGCAAGCATCCCTTAAAAAAAGATGCTAAGAGGACGCACCTTTTTCTCTTGCCCGATTGCCGATTACCGTACTATGCGGATTTGTGCTTTTTGTTACAACAGCATTTGCACCAATCTTCGTATAATCGGCAATATAAATATTGCCCAATACTTTTGCGCCGGCACCGATCATCACATGGTTTCCTACACTTGGATGGCGTTTACAATGCTCATGTCCCGTTCCTCCCAAGGTAACGCCATGATAGATCAGACAATCATCACCGATAACCGCCGTCTCTCCGATCACGACGCCCATTCCATGATCGATGACAAGTCCTCTGCCGATAACGGCTCCCGGATGAATCTCAATCCCTGTCCAAAAACGGGCGATATTGGAATTCAGCCGCGCTAAAAAATATAAATGATGACGATATAGAAAATGCGAAACACGATGGAATATCAAGGCTTTGATATGCGGATATAACAGAAAAACCTCTAAGCGGGAATGCGCGGACGGGTCTTCATAGAACACCCGATCGATATTGTAGCGAAGATCTTTGATAAGGCTCATAATTTTTCCTCAAACGGAAGAACAGACAAATATTTTTCTCCGCCATCCGGCGCGATCGTCACGATTGTACTATCCGGATAGTAGCGTGCAAGACGCTTGGCCAATACCAGATTGGCACCGCTGGATATCCCTACTAAAATTCCTGTTTCTCTCGCAAACTGCACCGTTTCCCTTATCGCTTCCTCATCATCGATCATCATGATATCGTCCATCAGATCTCTATCTAAAATAGAAGGCACAAAGCCGGCACCGATCCCCTGAATGCGGTGTGACCCTGCTTCATGTCCGCTGATAACAGAACTCTTTAACGGCTCCCCTGCAATACAGCGAATATGCGGATCATGTTCCTTCAGCCTTCTGGCAATACCCGTAAAGGTTCCACCAGTACCAACAGCCGCAACAAAGATATCAATATTCGGTACCTGAGCAAGTATCTCTTTTCCGGTAGTTTCATAGTGAATATCCGCATTGGCAGGATTTTCAAACTGCTGCAAAGAAACATATTCCGGGTGCTCTTTCATAAGCGATTTCATCATTTCCAAAGCAGCCTTCATACCGCCGCTGGCTGCACTTAGCCGCAAGTCTGCTCCATAAGACTTTATCAGCGCTCTGCGCTCCGCGCTCATACTCTCCGGCATGATGATAATTACGGGAATTTTATATACGGCTCCTAACATCGCTAATGCGATCCCTGTATTCCCACTCGTCGCTTCGATCAAAACCGTATCTTTCGTTATCATTCCCTTTTCCATTGCCGAACGCAGCATACCGAGCACTGCCCGATCTTTTATACTTCCGCCAACATTGAATTTTTCAAGTTTTACATGAATATTCGTATCCTTGATATGATACATCGGCGTATTGCCAATCAGTTTTAATGTTTCCATATAGTCCTCCATACGTTCCATTGTACGCACACATATTCAGAAGTTTCATCGATTTTCATAAAAATGAAAACATTTCATATTGGAATCATTTTATCATAAATATTCCGCATTGTCATGATGAAAAAAAGAATCCCCTATTATTGTATGTTATACATGAAATCGCTTTTTACAAAAACGGATAATATCCTTATTTCTCCTCAATGTTTTCTTTTTTAACCATAGCCTTCTCTGATTCCTTTAAGCTTCTGTATTGAGCCGGACGCTGATAGCTTATATTGGTTGTACTCGTTCCCCTCCATGTTTCCGCATACGTAATTCTTCCGGACTCCACGATTATATACCCCAGTCGTCTATCGATAACAGAGGATAACGTGACACAGGGATCATGAGAGGTACCGTTGATCCAAGACATCTCTATAATTTTCGACTCCATGTAAACAACAGGGACAAAATGGGCATAAGAAATCGTGCACCATAGAAACGAACACCCTAACCTCATTATCATTTTTACCTACCTTTATATAAAGGATAACAGATACTATGAAAATAGTTGCTAGTAAATATTGAAAATACCTATCCTCTGTATGTTATATAGAACTATGATGCTTACCTCAGTTACCTAATATGTACAGAGCCGGACGCTGAAAGGAAATAGCGTGAGGGTAGGATACAAAATGTGCGCCGGTATTGATGCAGTTATAACCGGAGCGTCCTAAATAGAGCGGGTTATGAAGGGACAGCGAGTGATTCCCTATGGAAGATGTCCAATAAATTTCGTATTTGACATTTGTCAAAGGAGGAAAATAAAAAGCGGGGTTCAGATTGCCGGTGCATTCGTACAGAGCAGTACAGCCAGTTGAATGAGTAACCGATATCTTCTGATGATAAGAAATCGTGCTACTTAGTAGGACTCCCTAACCCTATTAAAAAATTCCCGCCCTCTTTATCATCGATCTTCCTTCTGACACCATCATATCTGATCCATATATAAAAAGCAGCAGTAATGCTGCTAATATCCAAACACACCATCAACAAAAATTACCTTAATACGATCTTTTTTCTGCTGCCAACGTATTGTGACATATGCGGAACAAATACGCTCCTTAGATGCGCAATCCATACAATGTCCTACTTTTGAACAAGGCGTCAGCTTATGCAAACGAAGACAGTTGGCAGGTGCCGCTATCTCTTCCACACGTCTTTTGGCTTCTCCCAGATCACGGACGATCTTATTGGCAGAAACGATCAGTAAAACTTGATCAGGTCCGAAGATCACAGCGGCTGCCCGATTCCCGTTTCCATCAACATTATAGATCTCCCCATCTTCCGTGATCGCATTCGCACTGCATACATACGTATCCGACATAAACGCCATACGGTGACGCTGCTTTTGTTCTTCCTTCGAAAAAGAACGGTCGTTCTCAATGAGGGTAATATCGCGATCACGCAGCATATCCAATACACCCGTTTCTTCCAAGGTGACGGAACCTCCGGCGCTGACCTGCTCCCCATCCTTGATAAAAGAAGATACAAGTTGCCGCAGCTCCTCCGCATTATTGCACATATAAGTAGGAAACCCTCTTTTCTCCAAACCTTTTCGTGCATTTGATATACGTATTCTCATCCATTCGCGCATCTGTTCATTCATCGTTTTTCCTCCTGATATATTCGTGCTAACGCTACATAATGCTGTGCATTTTTTCTTATCATCTGTTTCTGTTCTTCGCTTATCTGCCGGATGGTCGATACCGGTGAACCGTAAACGACACTGTTGGGAGGGATCATTTTATGTTCGCTCACAAGCGATCCGGCTCCGATGATCGTATTTTCCCCAATGTGAGCACCATTCATGATGATCGCTCCCATACCGATCAAAACATTATCCTCGATACAGCAGCCATGCAATATACAACCATGTCCCACAGAGACATATCTTCCGATTTCCAGCTTATGTCCCGCATCGGTATGTAAAACACAGCCATCCTGAATATTAGAGCCTTCCTTTATTAAAATCCCATGATTATCTCCGCGCAGTACCGCCTGAAAAAATACAGAAGCATCTCTTTGTATTTCTACATTACCGATCACATCCGCACTATCTGCGACCCATCCTCGTATACAGGGTTCATGTGTTTGGAATTTCCGTATCATAACTACCTCCTGCTTTTTTATTATTATACTACTCTTTACGATAAAAAAGAAACCGGACTATGATCCGGTTTGCGAATGATCTCCTGGATGATCTTTTTTATACTCCTCATAAAATCGAAAAGACGAACATGATGAACAGTCCTTGTGGCAATGATGACAGCCATCCTTTTTCTTAGAACGAGTTGCATAGGCGATTACAGCCAGTATGGCGATCAATGCGAGAATTACAAGAACATCACTCAAACTATCACTCTCCCTATCTGATAGATCAGCATGGCCGTAATATAGGCGATCCCCGTTTGAAACGCTGCGGTAGCCAGAGCCTGTTTCATGGAACCAAGTTCTCGCTTTGTTGCGGCAAATGCTGCAATACAAGGCATATAAAGAACCGTAAAAGCCAAATAAGCATAAGCGCTTAAAGGCGTAAAGATCGTCTGCAGTGCTTGGGTCAATCCTGCATCACTGGACGATTGCGTCAATACGCTCAAGGTAGATACAACACTTTCTTTAGCGGTAATACCTGTTACCAAAGCGGTAGATGCCCGCCAATCAGAAAAACCCAGAGGCGTAAATAAAGCAGATACCCACGTACCGAAAGAAGCAAGCATGGAAGAAGCACTGTCCTCTACTAGGTGCAGTCGGAAATCAAAGCTTTGCAAAAACCAGATGATCATACTGGCTACAAAGATAATGGTAAAAGCCTTGCGCAGAAAATCCTTGGCTTTTTCCCACATATGAAGCAATACGCTTTTGGCATCCGGAATGCGGTATGCGGGAAGCTCCATAACAAAAGGAACCGGGTTCCCCTTAAATATTGTATTCTTCAAAAATAATCCTGATACAACGGCAACGAGCATTCCCAACAAATAAACACTGATCATGACCACAGCAGTATGATCCGGAAAAAAAGCTGCGGTAATCATTCCATAGATCGGTAACTTGGCACTGCAGGACATGAAAGGAGTTAACAAAATCGTCATCTTGCGATCGCGCTCAGAACTCAGTGTTCGCGTAGCCATGATCGCCGGTACACTACAGCCAAAACCGATCAGCATCGGCACAAAACTGCGTCCGGACAAACCGATCTTACGAAGCGCCTTATCCATAACAAACGCCACTCTGGCCATATATCCGCTGTCTTCCAAAAGTGATAAGAAAAAGAATAAGATGACGATCAACGGAAGAAAGGAAAGAACGCTTCCTACTCCCGCACAGATACCGTCAATGATCAGAGAATGAAGCCATTCACTTACTTGTATCTCCGATAAAAAATCGGAAAATGCAGCGGTAAGCAAAGCGATGCCTTCTTCCATCCATCCTTGAAAAAAGGAACCGAAAACATTGAACGTCAAATAGAAGATCAAAAGCATGATCCCGATAAAAATAGGGATCCCAAAATATTTATGCGTCAGCCAATGATCGATCTTCTCCGAACGAACCTGTTCTTTGGTATTATGGTGCTTATGAACACACATACGACATATCTCTTCGATAAACGTATAACGCATGTCTGCCAAAGCCGCCTCCCGATCCGTATCCAATGCATGCTCCATCGCTTCTGTGATATGTTGAATGATATCGATATCCTCTTTATGAAGATGCAGCGATTCTAAAATGATCGGATCGCCTTCTACCAGCTTAGTTGCCGCAAAGCGTACCGGATAACATCCCTGCTGTGCGTGATCCTCAATAATATGTGCGATCGAATGGATAGCCCGATGAACTTCCCCCTTACAGAAATCCGGATGATGCTCATGCTTTTTTTCCTGCTGATGATCATACGCATGTTGCAAGGCTGTTTTTTTCACAACGCGCATTAATTCCGCTATACCGTCATTCTTACTCGCAGATATCGGTATGACAGGAAGATGCATGCTTTGCGCAAGCCGATCAACATCGATGCTGTTGCCGCTGGCAGTCACTTCATCCATCATATTCAACGCGATGATCATCGGCGTATCCAGTTCCATCAACTGTAAAGAAAGATATAGATTTCGCTCTATGTTGGTAGCATCCACAATGTTGATGATCGCATCCGGCTGCTCCTTCAATATAAAATCTCTCGTTACGATTTCCTCGTTCGTATACGGAGACAATGAATAAATCCCCGGTAAATCGACCAGTGTCATATCGGCATGCCCTTTGATCTTTCCCATCTTTTTTTCAACGGTTACCCCAGGGAAGTTTCCTACATGCTGATTGCTTCCCGTCAATCGATTGAATAAAGTCGTTTTACCACTGTTTTGATTACCCGCCAGCGCAATAAGATATTCCTTTTCCATCACACTTCCTCGATTTCTATTTTTGCGGCGTCATCTTTGCGAATAGACAAATTATATCCACGCAAATACAATTCAATAGGGTCTCCCATCGGCGCTACTTTCCGAACTTCTACTCTCGTCTTCGGTGTCAATCCCATATCCAACAGCCTTCTACGCAATGCGCCTTCTCCGCCGACACTGCAAATTTTACCGCTATCTCCCGGACTTAATTTATCCAATGTCATCATATGATCGCCTCCAAATGTTATACTAAGCTAACTCGTATGCTACCATCATACGCTAATTTTGTAATTTTATCAATCCTTATTATCAATTTATTGCACTTCAACGGAATATTTACGTTTATACATCCAATAACATACAAACGAACTTCCCATCTCCGCTGCCGGAACAACTAACCAGACACCACGCAACCCTAGCCACGGAACAAAAAAAGCCATCGCCGCCAACACAAAAACAAATCCTTTAACCAAAGCGATTATCGTAGACAGCCGTCCTTCTTCGATCGATTGAAAATAATTCATCATCACCGTATTGATTCCCATAAATACCAATGCTGAAAAATATATGCAGATACCATTTGCCGCAAGCGCAATCAAAGAGAGATCTTTTGACGCAAAGATACCGGCAATCTGGTCCGGAAACAATAAAAACAAAAGATACAGCAGGATGGAAAAGATAAGCGTATAACGAAGGGATATCTGCCATGCCTGATGGACAGTATCCATTTTCTTCGCACCATATCCAGAAGCGATTAACGGCTGGGAAGCCTGCGCAAAAGCAACCAAAGCTCCTTTGGCAACATAGGCGATATTCGTAATAATAGAATAAGCTGCCAATGCCTGTTCTTTACCGACTACCAAAATAACCGCATTAAAGATAACGATGACGACTCCTGCGCTAATTTCCATGATACCGCTGCCCATTCCTGCGCTAAGCATTCTTTTCATAGTAGGCAAGTCATAAAAATCCTTTACAAAATGAACGGTATTTCTTTTTGAAACAAAATGCAAAGAAGCGATCGTTACAGTGATCAACGGCGATATCGCGGTTGCGATACTAGCACCTGCGATCCCCATATGAAATACCATCACAAAGATATAATCCAAGATGATATTAGAAAAATTACCGACCATCACCGCAGCCATCGCCAATTTAGGATTGCCATCGCTTCTTAAAAGCGTACTGATAGCATACGTCATGACGAAGGGGATCGCCGTTATCAAGATCGGCCGCGTATACAATACTGTCGGAACGATCAGTTCATCACTAGCTCCTAACAGATAAGCAAATCGTTCTACAAAGACAGTCCCGCATAAACTGATAAAGGCGCCGCATATAAACATCAATACCATGCTTAAGGTAAAGGATCGATCTTTCAAACGCTGATCACAAGAACCTTGTGCAATAGAAATCAACGTTGCACCGCCGACCCCTAACAGCGACCCTATGGCAGAATAAAGCGTATAGATCGGCATAGCGATATTTAATGCAGCCAGACCGATACTGCCGGATCCTATCGAAATAAAATATACATCGACAAGGCAATACAAAGAATTAGAAAGCATGCCGATAACGGTCGGTATGAGAATATGCCGATACTGTTTTGTAATACTTCCAGATTCCATACAACACTCCTTCATGCAGCTTATTATAGCATGACAAAATAAAAAGAAAAAGCAACACCAACAGTTTGAAAAGAATATATACCTTTCTGATTTCCATAAAAAAGGATACGTCAAACGTATCCTTTGCTGAGTCTATTTTATTGATTAGCCAGTAATGTTATGAATGTAAAAGGAACAGCTCAGCAAGATCACACAATGTGCTTTCCACTTATAAGTTAGCATCAACTAACTTATTTGTCAACCCTTTTCTTATTTCTGCCAACACCTTTTTACATACTTATATAAATCTCCTCTGCATATCAAGATGCATATAAAACCGCTTCTATATGAAACTTCTTGTAATTGCAGAGCCGGACGCTGCGCATGGATATTCGTATGCACAGGATTTCCTCCAATATGTCCGGAAGACCGCACCAATATCGAATGAATATTCCCTACTCCTATCCTGTTGGAAGACAACCACATGAATCGTTCATCACCGGGCGAATAATAGAAAGCGTGATCACAGGATCCCAGATTGTTAGAAACAGGGATCGGCTTGATCAAATGATGAACAGAAATCGTGCGATATATCGCCAAATGGTCTTATTCCTTCTTGCGTGTCAAGAAAACTCCGACGATTGTGCCAATGAGGATAATCGGTGCTATTCTGATAAACAGCCATTCAAATGCATGAAATCCCACTGCAAGAACTGCTGTTTCAGGATCCCTATGATCCCATCCCAAGTAAGGCATTTCCAACGCCGATAAAATCACAAAAATTGCGACTATAACTACGCATAATGAAATAAAAATCCAGTGTAAAATCCTTTTTCTCGTTATTTTTCGCTGTGCAAGCTGTAAGTTTATTACCTCTAATTTTGCGGAAATCGCCTTTATGTCATCCACTTTTGACTCCATGACGTTTTCTCCGAGCAACACACTCACAGGAGTCTCAAGCACTTCCGATATGGAAATCAACATGTCAGAATCGGGAACTGACGATCCTTGTTCCCATTTAGAAACTGTTTGCCGCACCACGTTCAGCTTGACAGCAAGCTCTTGCTGCGAAAGCCCTTGTGATTTTCTAATCACTCTAATATTTTCGTTAAGCATCAGGGATAACCACCTTTCTTTTCGTTTTCACCACTATTGTAGGCGGAACAGCCCGTTGCCACAAGCAACACATTTTAACATTCCGGCAAAATGACAAATTCCGATCTTTTCAGTTGTATTTTGCTGAACGTATGTGTTCTTCGCAAGATGCGCAAATAGTCATACAAAAAAAGCTGCTTTCTTCAACACCACAGCGGATATAAAAAAAAACATCCTGCTATCTCTTACCATACACCGCATCAATAAAACCGTTCGTCACAGTGACACTCTTTAAACAAAGAGGCTGCAGCGTATCCGAAAACAGGGATATTCCGCCTCCTAAGATTACCGGAACGATCGTCATATGATAGCGATCGATCAACCCTGCCTGATGAAACTGCCGCACGACATCAGCACCGCCGCAAAGCCAGATGTTCTTTCCCTTTTTCGCTCTTAAATCTTTCAACAGATCATCCGCAGTCATAGATACAAATTGGATCTCGCCTGTATTCTGGCAAGCTTTTTTCGTCAGCACATACGTCATTTTCCCTTCATACGGCCATGCTTGGGGTGATAGTTCGTTCACAACTTGATCATACGTATGTTTTCCCATGATAATGGTATCAATTTGTTCTAAAAATTTTTGATAACCGATATCTTCATCAGAAGAAGGATCGTTCCCCGCGATCCAATCTACCTTCCCATCCTTATCCGCTATAAACCCATCCAAGCTGATTGCTATGTACAACACCAATTCCCGGTTCATAAAAGCCTCCTGACTATAAAAAAACTATTTCAAAAAGAAATAGCACTTATATATCATGGTCGGGATAACAGGATTTGAACCTGCGACCTCTTACTCCCGAAGCAAGCGCACTACCAAGCTGTGCTATATCCCGATGTGATTATTGTATCACGTTCAAAATACATTACAAGATAATTTTTCATTTTTTCTTATATAACATAAAAAAACGACTCATAAGAATCGTCTTTTTATGTTAGGCAGATCGTTTTACCATCACCTGATATTCATCGTTTACCGCTTTCAGATATAAAGTATCCTCTTTGCCGACGTTACCTTCGATCATCTTTCTGGCGATCAATGTTTCGATATAACGCTGAATATAACGTTTCATCGGACGAGCTCCGTATAAAGGATCGACTCCCTGCCGGGCGATCTGCTCATATACAGACGGATCGACTTCCAAGCAGATGTCCTTTTTCATAAGACGCTTTTCCAACTCTTTCATAAACTTATGTGCGATCTTAAAGAGCATATCGTCATTCAAGGCGTTGAAAACGATGATTTCATCAATGCGGTTAATGAATTCCGGTTTAAAATACTGTTTCACTTCCTGCATATAATGCTCATCACGATCTTTTTCATCAAAAGCAAACTGTGATCCCAAATTGCTCGTCATGATCAAAAGCGTATTTTTAAAATCAACGGTAACACCTTTAGAATCCGTGATACGTCCATCATCCAAGATCTGCAACAAAACATTGAATACATCCGGATGCGCTTTTTCCACTTCGTCAAACAAAACAATAGAATACGGATTGCGGCGTACGGCTTCACTCAACTGCCCGCCTTCCTCATAACCGACATATCCCGGAGGAGCACCGATCAAGCGGGATACGCTGTGCTTTTCCATATATTCACTCATATCAATACGAACGATATGACTCTCGCTGTCAAATAGCTGTTCTGCCAAAGCTTTGGCAACTTCCGTCTTTCCCACACCGGTAGGCCCTAAGAATAAGAAAGACCCTATCGGACGATGCTCATCCTGAATCTGTGCTTTGCTGCGAAGGATCGCATCACTGACGAGTTCCAATGCCGTATCTTGACCGATCACCCGTTTTTGTAAAAACTCTTTCAGCTTCAGTAACTTTTGTCGTTCGCTTTCTACCAAACGCGTCACTTCTACTCCGCTCCATTTGGAAACGATCTTGGCAATCTGCTCTTCATCTACCGTTTCCTGGATCAAGGAATCCTGTTTTACCGTTTCCGCAGCTTTTCGTATGCGTTCTTCCAATGCGGGGATCGTACTATATTGCAGCTTCGCCGCTTCTTCATAACGAGCCTCATTTTGTGCCTGTTCCAAATCCAGCTTTGCCTTTTCCAGCTTTACCTTATCTTCTTTGCTTTTCGCAAGTTCATGCTTTTCGTCTTCCCATTTTGTATAGAGTGCATCTTTCTGTTGTTTTAAAGAAATAAGTTCCTCTTTGATCTGATTGCGGCGTTCTACGGTTTTTTTATCTTCTTCCTGCTTTAAGGCCGTTTCCTCAATTTCCAGCTGCATGATCCTGCGCATCAGCTCATCCAATTCCTGCGGCATGGATTCCATTTCCACACGCAGAGTTGCGCATGCTTCATCGATCAGATCGATGGCTTTATCCGGGAGGAAGCGATCCGTAATATAGCGATTGCTTAAAACAGCGCTGGAGATGATCGCTTCATCCAAGATCTTAACACCGTGATACGATTCGAAGCGATCTTTCAACCCTCGAAGGATGCTGATGGTATCCTCTACCGTCGGTTCCTGCACCATAACTCTTTGAAAACGGCGTTCTAAGGCAGCATCTTTCTCAATATACTGACGGTATTCCTGAAAGGTCGTAGCACCGATGCAACGCAGCTCTCCGCGTGCCAGCATCGGTTTCAAGAGATTCGCGGCATCCATAGATCCTTCTGTTTTTCCGGCGCCAACCAGATTATGGATCTCATCGATAAACAAGATAATGCCGCCTTCTGCCTGTTTTACTTCTTCCAATATCGCCTTTAAGCGCTCTTCAAACTCTCCGCGATATTTGGCACCGGCAATCAGCGATCCCATATCCAACTCAATCAAACGCTTATCTTGTAATGACTGCGGGATATCCCCTTTCATAATACGCCAGGCGATCCCTTCCACAACCGCAGTCTTACCGACACCGGGCTCTCCGATTAAAACCGGATTATTCTTTGTCTTTCTTGATAAGATCTGGATCACTCGACGAATTTCATCATCGCGGCCAATGATAGGATCGATCTTTCCGTTTTTTACATCCTCTACCAGATCTCGGCCGTATTTTTTCAATGCTTCCACATTGTTTTCCGCATTCGGTGTATTCATCTTCTTCCCTCCTCTTCTCTCTAATTCCGCTTCTATACAAACAGACTTCTGTAAATGAAATTCCTGTACCAGTTTCTTTGCTATATATGATCTATTAAACATCAGCGCGATCCAGACACTGGCAACGCCCAGATAAGTCTCCTCTACGCTCTCGCTCCACTTCTGTGCTTCTGCAAAACTTTGCATCACCGTATTGGAAAACTGCGGATTCGCATTGCCGGAAACCGCTACCTTGCCCATTTCCTCATCAATAATCGCAAGCGCTTTATGCTTATCTACGTGCAAACGAGAAAACAGACCATCCATTACTTCATGTTCAAAGATCGCTTTCAACATTTGAATGGTATCCAATGTACTATGTCCGTAAGAACGGCAAATTCCCAACGCCTTCATGATCACTTCCTGAAGACTTTCCGACATCTTTTCAAAATCCATAGCAATCACTCCTTTTTAGCACTCTAACACTTTAACTGCTAATCGTATTATAACACACATATTAGCACTGTCAAGCATTGAGTGCTAATATTTTTTATTTTCTTATGATTGTATATATCCTATTATGCCCATAATAAAAAAAGATAACGCCGCAATCTTTTGCGCCGTTACAATATCGATAGGAGGATCTTCATGGAACTGTCTTATATTCGAAATTTACTAGGAGGACTTGCCTTATTTTTATATGGCATGCATATGATGTCGGAAGGATTGGAACAAGCTGCCGGAAACCGGCTGCAAAGCGTCTTGGAAAAGCTGACAAGAAATCCATTCACAGCGATTTTGGCAGGAGCGGTGATCACAGCAGTTATTCAAAGCTCTTCTGCCGCTACCGTCATGATCATCGGATTTGTCAGCGCCGGCCTTATGCCGTTAAAAAAAGCGGTATGGTTTATCATGGGAGCTAATGTAGGAACAACCATTACCGGACAGCTCATCGCTTTGGACATCGATCTTATCGCCCCGCTGTTTGCCTTTTTCGGTACTATCATGGCAACCTTTTTAAAAAAACGTAAACTGCACTACATAGGCATTGTAATAACCGGTTTGGGAATTTTGTTTATCGGTATGAACATGATGAAAGATGCTATGAAGCCTTTACAGGACAGTGCGGCTTTCATCCGGATGATGACCGCCTTCTCTAATCCTCTTTACGGCATCTTTGCCGGTGCTTTGTTTACCGCCGTCATCCAAAGTTCGTCCGCATCGATCGGTATTTTACAAACATTAGCTTCACAAGGTCTCATTTCCTTATCAAGCAGTGCTTTTGTTTTATTCGGACAAAATATCGGAACGTGTATTACCGCCTGCATCGCATCTTTAAACGGGAACAGAAATGCAAAGCGGGCAGCGGCCATCCACCTCTTATTTAATATCATCGGAACCGCTGTCTTTATCCTCATATGCCTGTATACTCCATTCATCGATCTGATCGCTTCATGGTCACCGAACGATCCTATGTTACAGATCGCCAATTTACATACATGCTTCAATATTCTCACGCTTATCATGCTCATACCATTTGGAGGTTTATTGGCCGATATCGCCGTATGGCTGATTCCGTTCAAGGACAAAGAAGCAGAACGAACAAGCACATTGATAGAAGAAATACCGATCGGTACTTCGGCATTGGCTGTCAATCAGATGAAGATCTATCTGCAAGAGATGTTTCATCTGGCAGAAGAGAGTTTCCTATCTATCAGCGATTCCTTTTCAAACGATACGAAATGTGAAGACGAACTCATTCATACAAATGAAGACCGTGTCAATCGATTGCACTTTCAAATATCGGAATTCATGAAAAAGCTATCGCACCTCGATCTTCAGGAAGGCGATCAGCAGCAATGCAACATCATATTTCGCCTTGCTATCGATATCGAACGAATTTCCGATCATATCCTAAATCTGTTGGAATACGGCAGCATGATGAATCAACACGAAATCATATTTACTAAACCCATCCAAGAAGAATTAGATAAAATGACAGAAAATATCCAGCGCTGTTTCCACTTTTTGAAAGAAGCAAACTCCTACCAATCGGATGCTTCTTTGAGCTTTATCGGCAATCTGGAACAACAGATGGATGATATGTGCCATACCTACCGAGAAAATCAGATCCAGCGGCTTACCAGTGATACATCAGATTCTAAAACGACCGTCATCTACAGCGATCTGTTGACAAACATGGAACGTATCAGCGACCATATGAAAAATCTGGCAGAAGCCTTATATATGACAAACATTGATCTTAAAGCATAAAAAATAAGGCGTTGCCTTATTTTCAATAACGAAATTTTTCACGGAACAGTTCATCTATCGATTTTCCCGTTTCCTGACGCAGTTCTTCTACATCTCTATCTAAGGTAATATTTCCTTCTTGAATGAAAATAACAGAATCAAAGATACGTTCGATATCGGCAATCAAATGGGTAGCGATCAAAATCGTCTGTTCCTCAAAGCTATTTGATAAGATCGTGTCTAAAATAACGTCTCTGGCAGCCGGGTCAACGCCGCCGATCGGTTCATCCAAAATAATGATCTTAGCTCTGCGTGCCATAACAAGAGAAAGCTGAAATTTCTCTTTTGTTCCTTTTGACATCGTTTTTATAAGCATATTGTTTTGAATATCAAAACGTTTACACAATTCCCTGCACCGCTCTACATCAAAGTCCGCATACATATCGCAAAAAATTCCAATAGCATCCTTTACCTTCATCCATGCCGCAAAATAAGGCTCGTCCGGCAAATAAGAAATGATAGATTTTGAATGAACACCGATAGGATGGCCGTCAATAACGATCTCTCCCCTGTATTCCCTCAGCAATCCGCACAAAATTTTGATCAAGGTTGTTTTACCACTCCCGTTAGGGCCTAATAACCCTATGATATTCCCTCTTTTCATCTGTAGGTTCACATTATGCAGAATCTCTTTATGCCCATAAGACTTTGACAACCCGCTGATATTAATCATCGCTTCCATTGTGTATTCCCCTTTCTATATGACGAATAATTTCATCATCCGTAATGCTTAATCCTTTTAAATCGGTAATAAATGTTTGTACTTTTTCGTTTATAAATTGATCTTTCAACTCTTGGATAATTTTTATATCTTCCGTAATGTACCGTCCTGAAGTACGTACGCTTTTTACCAATGCAAATCTTTCAAGTTCTGACAGCGCTTTTTGTACAGTGTTAGGATTTACACCATACTCCATAGCTAAGTCACGAACCGATAATACTTTATCAGAAGGCCCATATTCCCCCGAAATAATCCGCTTTTTAAAATCATCTATGATCTGTACATAAATTGGGATATTTGTATTGAATATCATATAATTTTCCTTATTCCACTTCCAACTTATGATCTAAAAGATAACAAGTAGCGAAAAGGTACAAACCGCTAAGACCGATAACTAGGATCAGCTGGAAAAAATAATCCGATAAGAAAGAAAAACCAAACAGAAAATGCAATACAAAAGTTTCCGTGTATTTTATCAAAAAATAAATAATGGCACCTGACAGGAATCGATGTTTATGAAAATAACAGGTATGGACAACAGTCGTCACAAAGAACAGCTGTAAAACAGAGAACATCCAAGTAAAAATCCCTTCCAGCATATTAGCGCCCCAAGCTCCAAACATTGTATCTCCAAGAGAAATATCCATCCCTATCTTTACGTATGGCGAATCGACATACCAAAAAATATTCGCAGACACTTCTATAATGATAAACGAAACAATCATCCAAAATACAGAAACTATCAATTTAGACAGTACTAACTGCATGGAAGATACCGGAAGCGTCTGTGTCAGATAAGCTTCCTTTCCAAACATAGATTTAGAAAAATTACGAACAATGCTTACAACGACGGCCATAAGAAGCGACGTTATACCAAAGATAAACAGCATCGTCATGATAACGGTAAATAAATCAAAAACAGAATGGAAATGTGCTTCTCTTAAAAACGTCCTTATACTATTAAAAACACTACATAAGATCAAAACTACATAAAACGGTATAAAAACACGCCGTGAATATTTTAATTCCATCTTACACAATTTAAAAAACAAATTCATCATCTCCTTTGTGTTATATGCCTAATACAATAATACACATTTTAAACACATTTTGCAAGTTCATACGAAATTTATTTTCATTCGGTTATGTTAGAAAGCACAAAATACATACTGCTATCATGAAATTTTTTAGCAAACAAATAGAAAAGCAGCATTATCTGCTGCTTATATAACGTCCTAAAAATTCTCTTGTACGCTCTTCCTTCGGCTCTTCAAAAAGCTGTTTCGGTGTTCCTTCTTCCGCGATAACGCCTTTATCCATGAAAACAACTCTGGTAGAAACTTCCTTCGCAAACTGCATTTCATGTGTGACTACGATCATAGTAAGTCCTTCATCTGCCAGCTGCTTCATAACATCCAAAATGCCGCCGACCATCTCCGGATCCAGCGCGCTCGTCGGTTCATCAAACAAAAGCACTTCCGGATCCATACATAAAGCTCTTGCTATCGCCACACGCTGTTTCTGTCCTCCGGAAAGCTGCGTGCTTCCTGCATGTGCAAACTCTTTCATGCCTACTTTTTCCAAATAGTACATCGCTTTCTGCATAGCTTCTTCTTTACTTCTCTTCAATACTTTGATCTGTCCGATCATGCAGTTATCCAGCACATTTTTATTATTAAAAAGGTTAAAGCTCTGAAATACCATGCCGATTTTGGTACGATGATGGTTAATATCCATCGTTCCTTTTAGAATGTCCTTGCCATGATAGAGGATCTCACCTTCATCAGGTCTTTCCAGCAGATTGATACATCGAAGCAGGGTGCTTTTTCCGCTGCCGCTGGAACCGATGATCGTGATAACTTCTCCTTTATCCACATGGAATTCAATGTCATTCAGCACTTCCAAATTTCCAAAATGCTTGCGCAGATGATTGATTTTTATGATATTTTCCATGGCACTACTCCTTATTCAGCATATTCGCCTGTGGTGTTGTTACCGATGCAGGATAGCTGGATCTCTTATGATTCATACGTTTCTCGATCATTCCCAAAATGCGTGATGTTACAAAGGTAAGCAACAAATATATACAGCCTACGATGAAAAACGGCTCTGCATAAGAGAAGATCGTTCCCTGAACGCTTTTTGCGATGAAAAACAATTCGGAAAACTGAATGCAGTTTAACACACAACTATCTTTGATATTGACGACAAATTCATTTCCGATCGATGGGAAAGAATTTTTGATCGCCTGCGGCAAGACGATATAACGCATCGTCTGAATATTGGACATACCGATGCTTCTCGCTCCTTCAATCTGTCCATTATCTACAGATTGTATACCGGCTCTCATGATCTCAGCCATATAAGCCCCGGTATTTACTGAAATAATGACCATGGCGCTCATCATCGGCGTCCAGCGAAACAAGGGAGCAAAAAAGGTATAATAGAGAAACATCGCCTGTACCATCATCGGCGTTCCCCGAAAAATTTCTACATAAATACTCGTAATCCCGTATATCACCTTGTTTGCCACCTTGGTAAAAGGGCTGTGTGTCTGTTCTACATGGGATGTAACGGCACGGATACCACCGATGATAAGTCCAATGCACAAGCCTGCGATCGTACCTACAAATGCAACAAGCAATGTGGATTGAATCGCATTCAGGAATAAAGGTTGATATCGAGTAAAGACATCCCATGTTTTTGTGAAAAACCCATCACTTTCTGCTGCCATCAATAGATACATAGACATACTCCTTATTCACCAGCCGGCTGGCGCTTTGTAGCATCTTCCATCATTTGCTTTCTCGTATCTTCGCTCATCTTATCCAATGCGCTCTGCACGCTGTTCAGCAATTCCGTGTTTCCTTTTTTAACCGCGATAGATACCGCTGTATCACTTAAATCGATCTGGAATCCTTTTCCGTCTTCAAACTCTACCATAGCCAATTCCGGATGAGCAGCAACTGCTCCTAATGCCACCGGCGTCTCTGCGGTAAGAGCATCTACAGTTCCGCTTTTTAATGCCGCGATCATATATGGATAATTCTCTAAGGGCTGTGCATGCGTAACGCCTTCGATCTGATCGATCACATCGTCATACATCGTATTCAGCTGTCCTTGTACCGTAGCTCCTTTAAAGTCTGCCAAAGATGTCGCATTTGCATATTTACCGTCTTTCAACACGATCATAGCCATCTTAGACTGATAATACGGCGTTGTAAAATCCGCATTCTTACGGCGATCTTCCGTATCGGTCATACCGGCGATGATCGCATCGATAGAACCGCTGTTCAGGCTAGGTTCCAATGAATCCCAATCCATCTTGACAATTACCAATTCTTTTCCTAATTCATCCGCTATGTTGCGTGCGATCTGAACATCGTAACCATCACAATATCCACCGGCATCCACAGCGACGTTGCGATCGGAAGACTCTGCCTCCGTCCAGTTAAACGGTGCATAGTTGCATTCCATTCCAACAACAAACGTATCCTTTTCTGCGCCTTCAGATTCCTTAGATCCGCATCCGGCAAGTCCTGTCAACAGCAATACTGCCATCCATAAGCATCCTAATCTTTTCATCATACTCTCTCCTTTTCCAAATATATAAACAAAAGCCGTGCTATTAACACGACTCTACTTATCATACGGAGTGTTTTAATAGCGCCTCTTCAAATGAAGGAGTGTTATAAGTATTCCCTATAACCCCAAGATACCTATCTGCCGATCCGTATCTTTCGGCGATGATTACCTTTCCTGCATTTCTCTGCCTGCCGGCTCCATGCAGTACTCTGATGCATCGCTGCCTCTATACTTTTGTTATATGTAACATATTAAAATAAACACTATCATTTGTCAATCTTTTTTCTATGAATTTTTATGAACGCTCCGGTCGGCAACACTTTCCCGCTCTTCAAAAACAAAAAATTCTCTTTTTTCAATCATCGGTTTCTCTGAGATCACTGCGATCATATTTTCTGCCGCATATCTTCCAAACCCTTCATAATCATAAGCAATGTGAGTTAATGAAGGATTAGCCGCTTCATACAACGGTGTCTCACTGAACGTAAGTACGGATATATCCTGCGGAACGCGAATATGCATCTGTGAAAAATATTTCATACAACAAAGAGCGATCTCATCGCTGTCGCAAATCAATACATCCGCCTGATACCGCAAAACTTCTTTCGCCTGATCATACACTCCGTTTTCATGCAAAGCGACAGGAAGAACATGTATATCCTGTGTTCCCCACTGCGCTTGCATAGCGTCCTGACGAAGTGCTGATCGATGATGATGCCCCTTCATATACAAAATACGACGATGTCCTCTTTCTCTCACATGATCCAGCATCATATGGACAGCCTCCTTTTCATATATGCTGACAGCAGGAGCATAAGAACATGTCTGATTGACAAAAAGCGCCTGAATATCTCCCTTCGTAAACATATCCCGATAATTTTCCGCAAACAGGGAATCCAAAAATATAATACCGTCAGCGCCTTGCTGCTCCAAAAGAGAAACACATTGCGCTTCCATCTTGCATTTCCCACCGCTTTGCAGTATCACACCCTGATAGTCCATTTCTGTCAAAGCCTGCAAAATGCCATCCAACATTTTTCCGATCCCGTACCCAGCAAGACTCGGTACGATGATCCCAACGATATGCGACCACCGGCGCTTGATACGCGATGCAAAGTAATTCGACTGAAAGCCCGTCTCTTCAATCGCCGCTTGGATCTTCTGAGCATTCTCTTTACTGACATAGCCATGATTTAAATAACGGGACACGCTGCTTTTAGAGACATTGCACATCTTGGCGATATCATTGATCGTCACTTTTTCTTTCATAGATGCCTTCCCGCAAGTATATCTTCGATTACCCGAGCGACGCCGTTTTCATAATTGAAAGGTGCCTGGTACACAGCCGCACGTTTGATATCCTCACATGCATTGCCCATCGCATAAGAATTCGGAAATCCGGAAATCATCGTCATATCATTCATGCTGTCTCCGATCGTAACGACTTCATCCTTGGTAAGCCCCATACGCTTCAACACCTTCTCCAACATCCAGCCTTTCTGCGCATGAGTATCGGTAATTTCGATATTATCCGCTACGGAATTGGACACTTCCACATGCTTCATATCTTTCAGCTTTTCACGTATTTCACGAACAACATGCTCATCATTTACAAACGCTTCCAGCTTATACACCATAGGATATGCATGTAAAAAAGCATCTAAATCATCGATCGTATGATCAAAGCGGCAAAAGGATCCTTCTCGGATCATCGCATCCAACGTTTCTTCCTCCATATGCAATTTCTCTTTCAAACGCTGTTTAAATTCCTGTTTCATTTTTTCAGGATCCGTGCAGGCAACTCCTTCTGAATAAAAGATCTGCAGCGCGATGTCATAAGACGTTATCAGATCGTAAAGCATGCGAACATCCTCATGTTTCATAGGCACACTATGCTCAAGCTCATTTTTTTCATTCAGAAACATCGCCCCGTTCACCAAGATCTTAGCGCATGCGATACCCGCTTTCTCAAAATACGGAAGGACATTTCCCTTCCCTCTCCCTGTCGCTACCATAAAGCGGATACCGGCGGAATTTGCCTTGCGGATCGCGGCAGCAGTCACTTCGTTCAATTGATGGTTTTCGTCAAAAAGCGTACCATCCAAATCAGAAACTATCAGTTTGATCATCCTATTACCTCATCTATATATAAATATTCTACCATTTCATAAAGGGGAACGCAAAATTTTCTATTTCATGCCTAACTTCATAAAAAAGGAAACAGAAATTTCTGTTTCCTCATATAAGAAAATGTAAGAAATACAAGAATTAATACATTGATCCAGCTGGCATCGGAGGTATCGGATTATCCTCTTTGATAGCCGCTACCCCTGCTTCTGTCGTAATAAACAACGCAGAGATGCTCGCCGCATTTAAAAGTGCGCTTCTAGTAACCTTGGTCGGATCGATAATACCTCTTTCAAACATATCTACCCATTCTCCTGCCTTTGCGTCAAAACCAGTCGTTCCGGTTACTGCCTTCTGATGTTCTAAAATATCATCGGCACTATAACCGGCATTTTCCGCGATCTGCACGATCGGCGCCTGAAGAGCATCCAATACGACCTTGATACCTTTCTGCACGTCGACGATATCAGATTTTAGCGTATCCTTCAGCTGCATATAAGCATTGACATATGCAGCGCCGCCACCGATAACGATTCCTTCTTCAACAGCGGCTCTGGTTGCATTTAAAGCATCTTCGATACGCAGTTTCTTTTCTTTCAGTTCACTTTCTGTTGCAGCTCCGACCTTGATGATCGCAACTCCATTGCTCAATTTTCCTAAACGCTCATTATAGCGTTTCTTATCGTAATCACTCGTGCAATTTTCCATCTGCGCTTTAATTTCCGCAACACGAGCATCCAGCTCTTCTTTACTTCCGGCACCGCCGATCATCGTTGTGCTGTCCTTAGTAATAACCGCTTTTTTCACCTGTCCAAGATCATCCAGCGTAAGATCCTTCAATTCCATCTTTAGATCCTTACTACAGAAAGTAGCGTTCGTTAACGTAGCGATATCCTGTAACATATCTTTCTGATTATCACCAAATCCAGGAGCCTTGGTAGCTACTACGTTGAACGTGCCTCTCAACTTGTTTACGATCAATGTAGAAACAACTTCGTTTTCAAGATCATCTGCGATGACGAGCAACGGTTTATTGGACTGCACGACTTGTTCCAAAAGCGGAAGGATCTCCTGAATCGTATTGATCTTATGATCCGTTACCAATACATATGCATTTTCCATTTCTACCTGCATCTTTTCGCGGTCAGATACCATATATGGAGAAATATATCCCTTATCATACTGCATACCTTCGCTGATTTCCAGCTCCGTATCAAAGCCTTTCGATTCATCAACACTGATGACTCCGTCTCTTCCTACTTTTTCCATTGCCTGAGCAATAATGTCGCCGACCTCACTGTTGCCGGCAGAAATCGTTGCGACACTCGCGATATCATTGCTTGTTTCCACCTTACGGGAAGATTCCAAAATGATTTTTGCGGCTTCTTTGGCTGCTTTCTCAATTCCTTCTCTCATCAATACCGGATTAGCACCCTTTTCGACTGCCTTCAATCCATCCTCGATCATGCTCTGCGCAAGGATCGTCGCTGTAGTCGTACCGTCACCGGCCGTATCATTTGTTTTATTGGCGACCTCATATACAAGTTTAGCACCCATATTTTCAAACTTATCTTCCAGTTCGATTTCCTTGGCGATGCTGACGCCATCATTGGTAATCAACGGAGAACCATATTCCTTTTCCAAAACGACATTGCGGCCTTTCGGTCCCAAGGTAACACGAACGGCATCCGCCAGTGTATTAACACCTTTTAACATCGCATTTCTTGCATCTGTTGAAAAACGTATTTCTTTACTCATTGTTGTTTCCTCCTATTCTACGATTGCTAAAATATCTTCTGCTTCAATGATGATATACTTTTTGTCATCCATCTCTACATTAGTACCGGAATATTCCTTATATACAACCCGATCATTTACTTTAATTTCAGATTTCACATCTTCTCCTACAGCAACAACTGCGGCGATATTAGACTTCTTTTCTGAATTGTCCGTCAAGATGATGCCGCTCGCTGTCTTTTTTTCGGCCTCCTCTTTTATCAAAATAACATTTTCATGCAATGGCTTTAACATAATATTCCTCCTTTTGCTTTTAGCACTCAATAACCTTAATTGCTAACACACTCTATTATACTCAATTTTAGCACTTTGGCAAGTAGTCTGCTAACTTTTTTGTCATTTTTTTCTGTCTCTTGTAAATCAGGCTACAGTATATGCGGATACAAACAAAAAAAATAACATCCTTTGATGTTATTTTACTGACACGTATGCTCGCCGCAGCCATCATGATGTTCATGATGATGATCACACATACCGCTGGGATCATCTTTCAACACACCTTTTGTAAGTTTATTAATGATGATATCCAGATGACCTCTTGCTCCCGATATCAATTCAATATCCTGTTCTTTTAAAGCTTTGCGGGCACCCTCTCCGATACCTCCGCAAACCAAAACATCTACCTCATGCTTTTTTAAGAACGTCACAAGGGCACTATGCCCGTTTCCATCTGCAGATACATCCTGCGAAGATACTACCTTTCCACTTTCGATTTCCACCATACGAAATCCCGGACATTTTCCAAAATGCTGAAATACCTGTCCTTCATGTGCACAAACTGCATATTTCATATATATCGCTCCTCTCTATATCTTCTGAAATATCAGATCGTCATTATCTACCAGTAACGGATAACCGCCTTGTAAATAAGCCTCTGCCACTTTATATGATAACATGATCGGCGTTCGTTCATGAATGTTTTTCATCATGTTTTGCGATGCTCCCGTTATGATCACAAACTCATCCCTCTGATTATAAAATCCTGCCAAATACTGCAGAGTTTTCTCTTTTTTAGTAATATAAATTTTATCCTTTTCCCCATTTCGGTTTATCCATTCATAAAATCCATTACATGGAATGATACACCGATTATGAAGATGCGGAAAAAACATCTTCTTCGTTTCTATCCCTTCACATCGCGCATTGATGATCAATCTGTTTTGATATCCATGCATCCCCCATGGCTTAACACTTGGCACATAGGAACCATTTCCTTTTACAAGTACCAACGCATGCTGCGTAGGAAATATCTCCCCTTGTGCAAAATCGGGGAGTGGATATCGGGAAATCCTCTTTTTCAATTCCCGTACTGCCAGATCATCCCCATCTAAGCGAAAATAATATCTGCCGCACATAAGTCTTCTCCCTCACAACAGCCATTGCAGGAGCGCACCGCAGGTAAACGCCACCAAAAGCATATAAGACGCAATCAACAACAAATCTTTTCGATCGTCTCTGCTTCGGGCCACTACAAGCAATCCAAGACCAGCGTTCGTGATCAATCCTGCCGCAAAAGAACCAAAACTGATACTCCCATTTACAAAGAGCTGCGTAAGCACAACACTGGCCGCACAATTAGGAATAAAACCAAAGACCCCCGCAAGAAAAGGCTGCCAATAGGTATCTGTCATCAAAACGGCAGACAGCCGATCTGTCCCCAGTAGATGAATGATACCGCCGATAAAAAAGTTGGTAATTAAAATAAATATAAAAATCTTCAATGTCCGATATACCGCGGCGATGATCATGTGCTCGTGATCTTCACAGCTTTCACACGCGATCGTCTGCGCCTTTTGTTTCTTATGCCAAACCAGATCGATCAGACATCCTGCCAGAAATGCGATCACAAACTTCCCGAAAACAATAAACATCAGTGCCGAGAATTGATCCGGATAGGAAATAAGGATCGGAATCGCTTCATCACTCGTCGCGATAAATACAGAGATCAGAGTTCCTATGGATATCGTATTTGATAAATATAATCCCGCAGCGGCGATGGAAAAACCACACTGCGGTAAAAGTCCGGCAGCAGCTCCGATAAACGGTCCGATTCCTTTCATGGAAAGAAGCCGGTTTACTTTTTCCAAATGATTATGCCTCTCTACATACTCAAACACTAAATATGTAAAGAATAAAATCGGAAGGATCGGATAAGAATCCAGAAAAGCATCGATCAGTATATCTCTCATAGCTATTATTTTGCCCTCCTATCGGGTATTTAAACGTATCTTATTATAGCATACTCGTCAAGTAGGGACTGATTTCATCAAAGCAAAACTCTCCATAAATACTATGGAGAGCTCTGAAACAATCAAAAAGCTAATTTGTTATTCCATGCGGTTTTTTCTGAAGATATAAGCAGCCATTCCTAACATGATAACTACACAACCCGCAACAATTCCAATGATGTACGGATTTTCTAAAATAGAAGTACCGCTGCTCGCTGCCAGCTTTTTATAGTTTGAGTTTATCGGTTTATCCACATCCGTTTTATCCTCATCACTCGTTTTATCCGGCACATCGGCATCTTTGGAATCATCAGAATTCGCAGGATCATTCGGTCTACCGAAAATATTGGATCCGTTCACTATCGCTCCATGATATCCATTGGAATTACTCAGATGATCATCAGAATTTCCTCCGTTGCTTCCATTGCCGCCGCTATCAGCTTTTAAAGAATCAATAACCGCTACTAATCTTCCTTCATTTCCTGCTTTATCATAGAAAACTATTTCATAGCTTCCGATCTCCGTAAATACGTAAACTCCGTTTCCTTCTTTAAATGTGATCTGCTCACTTGGATTTATAACACTCACGGTTACTTTGCCGTTTTCTTTTACGTATTTCAACTCTGCCGTCGGTGAAGTTTTATCGATCCAATCCACACGAGTGCTAATAACGCCTACCATTCCTTTACTGTCCACATATTCAAAATCAAAACTGCCGTTCTTATGGAATGTATAAACATTGCTGCCGCCGTTATTCGTTATTTTATATCCGGCCTCAATGTCCACAACAACTTCGACATCTTTGTTCGTAAGCTTTTCAACAGAATATTTGATATCGTATTTCGGCAAAGGTGCGATCCAAGATACTGTTGCAACGGCCGTTCCTCTATTACCGGCTCTATCCACCAATTCAAAGGTAAATGAACCATTATCCTGGAACGTATATGTATTTTGACCGCCATTATTTAAGACCGTTACAGGTTCACTCGGAGACAATGTCACCGTAACCGGCTTATCCGTCAAATAGCGAGTACTGTATTCAAAATCTGCCGTTGGAGCTTCCTTATCAATCCAATCAACTGCAATCGTCTTTGTGCCGATATTGCCTAATTCATCCTCAAATTCCAATTCATACGCAGCGTTATCTAAGAATGTGATCGTCCGACTTTTATTCTCCGGATGCTCTGTTACCGGAACATCTTTTGATAAGATCGTCGAATTCTTATCAAAGGAAATCGTCGCAACTACTTCTCCATTCGTCGGCTCTGTTGTATTGAATGTTACCGTCGCTTTCGGCGGTTCTTTATCGATCCAATCAACATGTGCAGTCGCTGTCCCTTTATTTCCATTTTCGTCAACAAATTCAAATGTAAAATCACCATTTTGTGTAAAGGTGTGCGATGTTTTTCCATCATTATTCGTTACTGTGATAGGTCTTGTCGGGTTGATCAATTCCGCAACTACATCCTGATTCGTAGCTCTTGCTATATTGTAGTTGACATCTGCTCTTGGAGTTTCATTTACCAGTACATTTTCATATAATTTTATTATGGAGATCGTTAATGTTACAAACTCTCCATCATATACGCTGTCACATTCAAATTTAACATATAACGCTTTTTTAGCAACTGGGAAATCTATATGCTTCAGGTTATCATTGTCCCCCAAGTTATTCTTACTTGCTGCAAGTTCCCAATTCTTATTGTCCATGCTGACATAAATTTTAACATTTCTTGCTCGACCATAAGGAATAAATCCTATGTATTTTGCATTTTTATCCGGCATATAATCTAAACCGGATATATATCGAGGTTCATTCAGCTTGATCGTCGCGTAAGCAGGCATCATATTGTTTTTAGAACGCCAATACGTATCAGGATTACCATCAATAATATTATCCTTATTTCCTGTCTGTGTCGCATTCACTTCTACTACGCTTAAGTTTTTAGACTGAATATACCATTTCGTATCATCGGAGTTATTTTCGGTAAATGTAAAATATACAGGATCGCTGGCAGTTTGTGTTCCAGCCGCTGTCACTCGTACATAAACTCTCTTATTTCCATTGAATACAGGATTCGTATTGGCAAATGAATTCCATCCATCTTTCGGATCCAATGTCCATTCCATATCACTCGTAACACCCAGCATTCGATCCTCTTCATCATTAATGCTAACGACACCACCGGGGAAAGGTCTCTTCGTAATATCGATCGTATAAATATTAGCTGCAGAATAGTCTAAACCGGATATATGAATTTTAATATCGTTATTCACATTAATGCTTGCGATTTCTTCGGGTGTAAGCTGCACGGAGTGCTCATAGCATTCCTTCCAAGTGACACCGCCGTCCAAACTGTAATCCCAAGTTACCTGCGCACTTTGCAGCTGCTTGGATAATATGATCTTACCTGCATTTGCTCCGTTAAAGGAGAACGTAGCAAGTTCTGAATTTATTTCTCCAAGAAGAGCCTGTGCTACTATCGGAACTTCCTTATATTGCAGTGTATTTGATCCCGTTGCCTTTGTCGCCTGACGAAGCGTCTCATTTTGCAGCAACATCAGTCGGCTTCGATATTCGGGAGAAGTAATTTTCGTTCCGAGTCTGCGCGTTAAATCGTACATAGGAAGAGGGTGATACGTCAATACACCACTGATTTCCTCCGCCAATGCGATCAGATCGGCTTCTGATTTTGAACTGTCGCTTATATAAAGGTTTACTAAACCGAGCCAAGCATCCCAATTGATGATCTCTTCATCCAACGCATCACGGTAAATTTGCTCTAACTTTTCCCTATCATCTTTATATGTATTGGCGAGCATTAAAACTAACTCAGATTCTTCATATTTATCGTATTCATTCTGTGCTTCCTGTGCAAGGAAGAAATAAGAAGCCGATTTAATAGAACCGGTATTGGTAACGATACCACTGCTCAGATTCCCCCAATCATTCGGCATTCTGGAATAACCTTGTGTATTCGCCCAGGCAGTTGCCGCTACATTGTAAGATAACTGCCAAGCTCCTTTCCCGCCCACTTCATAATAGTAGATGTACGCCGCATGCCCCGGCTGTCCTACAACGCTAGCCGGTATTCCCCACACACCGTACAGATTGGCGGCTGTCTTCGATAATCCACCACATACGGCACCTTCCTCAAAAACGATCCAAAGCTTTGGCTTTCCTGATTGATATGTAATATTATATTTCGACAAATTGTATTTCTGATCCCACTTAGCGTAATTTTCCTGACTGTAATACTGTGGACGATAATAACTATAGTTCAATGTATAATTAATATATTTAAACGGATTAAAGCGGTCTACCGTGCTGGAAAATCTCTTCTCTGAATAGTCACGCAGCCACGCGATCTCCTCGTCATCGATATTAACATGCATCAACCAACGCATCTCTTCCACCGTAAGCCGTTCAAACATAGCGCTGGAAGACAAGCGATTATTTAAATGCATATCTTTGTAAATCTCATAGCGGGTCACTGCATCAGACAGCTGATTCCCGCCAATCCATAAACCGATACTGGAAGAATGGGTCAATGATAAAGAGAGCATCATCCTTAAATACAGATCTTTATATTTCGTTCCATTTGCAGTGACATTTTCATTTTTTAAATCTTCTTTATGTGCATGATACAGATTACTGAGCACCTGCAATGCATTTTGATAAGAGCCGTTCGGATTTCCTCCGATCGTCCATAAACGCAGTGCTTCTTCATCATTAATAAACCACTCCAGCATTTCTTTATTCTTCGGATCATCTTCCATAAAAGAGCGAAGGCGATACTGTCCTATGCGAGCGATAAAATTTCTTTGTAACAGCGTGAGTTTCAGATCATCCTGCACCGCTCCTGAAGTATATTTTGACTTAATGATCGTATCGAGCTCTTCTACAGAAACCGTGACGTTCTCATCATAATCTTCCTTCACTAACTTAGAATCTGCCCAAACGGCATGATCGGAAGCATTAGAACCATTATCATGCGCATACAAACGAATGTAATTCGCATCTCTGATATCGATCTTTACATATCCTGCATTGCTTACACCTTTCATTGCAGGAGGATTTTGATCTGTTCGCAATGTCCAATTTTTTCCGTCTTCCGAAGTATATACATAAAATTTTACACCATTTCCCGTATTCTGTGCCGTTGTATTCAAACCATAATACGTCGTAAAATACGCATAATCTTTATATGCGCTTATGTCATATTCTACCGTAGATGTCGCATGTGCCCAAATTCCCTTTTTAAACACCGTAGAAGAACCATTTAATATCAGTATCAAAGGAGTATTTGACTGGGTCTTATCAAAGGAAATATTTCCCCATCCTACTTGCGCTTTACTATAGTCAATGTCCGATAAAAACAATACCTGATCCTCTGTATCCTCTTTATCAAGGAGTACATTTTTCTGTATTGGCGTATAACTATATACCGGATGATTAAAAAAATTCATGATCATCATCGAAACAAGTGCACAGCAAACAAAACAAAGACGTCTCAGTCCGGATCCTTTCCTCATACCTACTATTCCCTCCAACATATGTGATCGCATATATATTGCAACAGCATAGAGATAACGCTGTTTTACCCCTGTTTTCCATAAAAAAACTCTTCTTTATATTCTGATACATCGATCGCCTTAATTATAGCAATAATGCCGATAAGCGAGCAATATAAATCCATTATTTTATCTATTAATTGCTGTTTTTTTTAATAGATATAACAAAATAGAATACTAAAAAAGAGAATTTGTTTTTTCTTCTTACATTTTTTATAAATACAGGCTGAGTAAAAGGTATTTCATCTTAATTCAGCCATCTAAAACACCTCGTGAAAGTCCGCTTGTTCTTCCAGTTCAAACGGCTGCCGCACCCCTTGAATCTTCTGTAAAGCTCGGTTGTATCCTTCCTCATCATAAGGGATGTCCTTCTGCCGTTGCATCGCTTCTTTCAATATTGCACTTGCCGATAAGGAGAGCGTGATCCTGCGGCATGCACAAACGTGATTTTCTCCGTCGATCAAATAAATTTCAACAGAATAGCAATCGCCTTCTTTTAAAGAAAGGATATGGTCCGCATCTTCGCATACATGAATATCAAAGCTCACATCGCTCGTTTCTATCGCATCTTCTACCGCAAACATAAAGATGGCACATATGCGCTCATACAAAAAGGAAAGATGAAGTTTATGATGCTGCAAAGCAGATGTCTCATACGCCTGCCACACATCATCCTTCACCGCTATGATAAAAGAGCCTTTTACATAATCCATGATGATACCATCTTCTAATTCAACTCCGCAAGAATCTCCGTTTTTCCAAAGCATCGTTATTCTCCTTCCTTTACAAGCGCTTGACGCAATGCCGCTTCCCACTTTTTATATAAATCTTCTTCCTTTATTGTTCGATTCGCATTGCTTGTACTGGGCAGTGACAGACAGATCAAAGGAAGATCGAAAAAATGCCGCTGATATAAATCATACGCCTTTTTTCCATTACAGATGACATAGCGTAAATCCGGATATTTTCTCACAAGTCCTCTGATATCGTTCACTTCTTCACAGCGTATATGGGAATCTAAGCTCCCTTCTCTTTCGCAGGAACCGATGACATCCCATAAAATAAGACGATGTGCAAGAATCAATTTCTTTTTATCCTCATAATCATATAGCTCCTCGTGAAAGTATCGGCTTAAAAACTTCCAGAAACGATTATGTTTAAAACCGTAGTATTCCTGCTTTTCCAGCGAGGTGCCCGATGGCATTGATCCTAAAATCATTGCAATAGGATGTTCTGCAATGATCGGAGGAAATCCCTTAAGCAACTTCTTCACCCCTCAGATCATGCGGAAGCGCCTCAGTGATCCGCACTTGGACAAACGATCCAAACGGTATTGCCCGATCGCTTTTAAACATCACGATGCCGTCAACTCCATCCGGAGCACTGGAGCTGTCTCTTCCTCGATATATCCCCATCAATCCATCTTGCGATTCTACAAGCACCTCAATCGTCTTGCCTATCATCTGTTTCTGGTTTTCTAAAGAAATCTCTTCCTGACGTTTCATCAGCGTCTGCAGGCGCTGTTCTTTTATATCTTCCGCAACTTGTTCCTTCATCGTATAAGCAGGCGTGTCTTCCTCCGGAGAATAAGCAAAAGCGCCGACACGGTCCCATCGTACATCTTCAATAAAGCTCATCAATTCCTGAAATTCCTTTTCCGTTTCCTTAGGAAACCCTACGATAAAGGTCGTACGCAAAGTCGCTCTGGAAAACGATCTGCGTATGTTCGCTATCATAGCCTTCACATCTCGTATACTCCCTCTTCGATTCATCAATTTCAGCATATCATCGCTCCCATGCTGCATCGGTATATCAAAATAAGGCAACACTTTCGGAAGCTTTGCTATCCCTTCCACCAATTCATCGGTGATCTCATCCGGGTACATATATAAAATACGGATCCAATGAAAACCTTCTATCGCATGAATCTTCTGCAATAGATCTAACAAGGACAGTTTACCATACAGATCAATCCCATATTTCGTCGTATCCTGAGCAATCAAAACCAGTTCTTTTACACCTTGATGTGCCAAGTGCCGTGCTTCGTCCAATAACTTTTCCATAGGAACCGACACATTATCTCCGCGGATCAGCGGTATCGCACAATATGTACATCGATTTGAACATCCCTCCGCGATCTTCAAATATGCTGTCCACGGTTTAGAAGAAATCAGGCGCTCACTTTTGGAGTAGCTGGTTAATGACGTTTCATGAAAAAGAGAATTCAGTATTTCATGCATATACGGGTATTCACGAATAGAGATAACAGCATCGATCTCGGGGATTTCCTGCTGAAGGGATTCCTTATATCTCTGCGCAAGACATCCTGTCACAACAAGATAACGGCAGTTATGCTTTTTCTTTTCTGCCATTTGGAAAATCGTTTTAATGGCTTCCTCTTTTGCGGATTCAATAAATCCGCATGTATTGATGATAATGGCCTCCGCTTCATCCGCATTGTTTACAAACACATGCCCACCTGATGTCAGCATTCCCATCATTGTTTCACTATCTACAAGATTTTTGCTGCATCCCAAAGATATAAAACCAATTTTCATAAGTAACACCTCATAAGTAATAGTAACATGTATTTTCTTTCTCGTATAGAAATTTAAAAAGGTCTCGGGAGATTCCCGAAACCCTCATATTTGCATGGTGACCTCTCAGGGAATCGAACCCTGGACCCACTGATTAAGAGTCAGTTGCTCTGCCAGCTGAGCTAAGAAGTCATCTTTAGCTTATTTATAATATCATAAATATATGGTTTTGACAATACCTGACTTCACTTTTGACTTCTAAATTTCTTTTTTTACCATATGATATAAAATAGCACCTCTTTAGAGATGCTATTATACCGAATTGTCTACGCTCCGCATATCATATTCTTATTTCAGATATTCTACAATCGTTGCGATAAACTGTGAATTGGTAGGTTTTGATTTCTTAGCATCAATCGTATTACCAAACATCTCATATAATTCTGCACTGTTTCCTTTATTGAATACAATCTCAATAGCAGCACGGATCGAACGTTCAACATTCCACCACTCAGTGTCGAACATCTCTGCTATCTCAGGATATAATCCTGTCGTCATTCTCTTCAAATAAGTTTCATCACCGCACACCATGGGGATCGCTACTTTTAAGTACCGATATCCATCTAAATGCGGAGGCATTCCGATCTTAAAAAGAATCTTTTTTGTCTCTGTTAACTTTTCCATTTTAAATCTATCTCCCCCTTGAGGATACTTTATATCTCTAGTCTAAGTATAATTCACAGGCTATGAAAATACACTCGAATGTCCTCGAATAATGTAGAATTATATACATATTTAGCGTGATTTTATACTTTTTGTTAAAAATAAAAGATGATAGATTTTATGGTCAAAAATTCTTACTTACTATGTGAATATGGTCTGCCAACATGGAAATAAATTCTGCATTCGTAGGCCGCGATTTCGTCGAACTTACCGTATTTTTGAACAGTCGATAAATATCATCTACATTGCCACGTGTAAAAGCAACTTCGATAGCATGGCGAATTGATCTTTCGACATTTTGAGGGTCCGTATTATATTTTTCTGCTATGATTGGATAAACCTGTGTTGTGATCCGTTTTTTATATATCTGATTTTCATAAACAAGATATATAGCCAAACGCACATATTCAAATCCCAACAAATGTGTCGGCATACCCAATTCACGTAGAAAATTCGTAATCTCGCGAACGAGTGCCCGATTGTTTTCTGTTTCCATAAGCTTCCCCTCCATTGTCATCATACTATGATTTACTTTAATTAATAAGCCGGTAATTGTCTGTCGAATTTTGGCGAGTTTCCTGAATTTCATTTTCTTCCAATTGCATTATTTTTTTCACAAATCGAAGTCTGTTGTTTTTCTAATCCATGATCAGCGTTTTATAGCATTGCTTATATGCCTCAAGCCCCTTAAACATTCAACATACGATATAGTCACTATGACATTGTATTTATAGCCGATCGTATTTAAGAAAAAAACGCAGATTTTAATCTGCGTTTTCCTCTATAAATTCTTCGTATTCTTCATCTTCTTCCTTTTTCTTTTTCAGGAAGATCAACAGCAGCAGCAACAATAAGGTTGCTAATGCGATCAATGCAAATCGGAAGAGATCACCGCCATAAGAAGCAGAGCCGTTAGACTGGTAAAGTCCAAGAACACTTGCTTTGCTCAGGATGTTCTTATCTGCCTTGCCATCGCAATCAGTATCAATATTGTAATCTGCTACTCCATCTCCGTCTACGTCAATATTCAGATCAGGAATTCCATCCGAATTCGTGTCAATGTTCAGACTGCCGCAAATACCATTCATCATGTTATTATTGCTGCCATTTCCAACATTTCCTATTCCATTACCATCTGTATTTGAACCGCTTCCTGATGGGTCTACGACAGATATGGTACCATTTCCGCCGCTGTTTCCATTACCGCTTGGAACGTAGATAATAGAACTTCCGCCAGGGTTAGGATAATAACCGGTATTGCCGCCGTTATTACTTCCGGAATTATTACCGTTATTATTACCATTGTTATTTCCGTTATTATTACCATTGTTATTTCCAGGATTATCCGGATTGTTTGGATTGTCTGGATTGTCTGGATTATCTGGATCCGTCGGTTTATTCGGATTATCCGGATCGACCGGTTTATCTGGATCTACCGGTACATCCGGCAGGGTAGGCTTTAAGTTATCCATCGTTGAATATTGGAAGCCATCCCCTGTCTGATATACGTGATTAGGTTTCCAGTTATCCTTATTTACAGTAGTAATATTCTTATTCGGTTTGCCATCACCATTCAAATCGATATTGATATCCGGCTTACCATCTCCATCCGTATCAATATTCAGATCCGGATAACCGTCTTTATCCATATCCTTATTGATATCAGCGATAAAGTCACCATTCAGATCTACATTCGTATCCGGATAATGATCACCATTCGTATCAATATTGATCTCCGGTTTCAATGTATCCATCGTCAAATACGTAAATCCGTTATAAGTGAATTCTTTCTTTGGACTCCAATTATGCAGTTTTACCTGGTTGGTCTTGATTGGCTCATTGTTTCCATCATACCATGCCACATTGATATTAGGCTGCATATCACCATCGGTATCGATGTTATACATCTTATCCAAATTAGAACCATACGGTTTATTCTCTACCACATTGATCGTAGGCTTAATCATAGGATCATACAAATACTGCGTTCCATCAAGAGTCGTACCAACAGCTGTAGGATTCCATGAATCGATAACAGCCAAGTTAATATCAGGTATACCATCCTGTGTAATATCGATATTTACATCAGGCTCACCATCACCATCGGTATCGATATTCAAATAAGGGAGCGTATCCGTAGGATTCTTCGTTTCATTGATCAGGTTTCCGTTACTATTGATATTCAGATCCGGCAGAACGCCAACCGTATTGCCGAAACGGATAAACCGATATGCATCCTTTGTGCAGTTACCTGCAGCATCACATGCCTTAAAGTAAATATATTTCACCTGATCTTTACCGTTTAACGTAAAGTCAACGCTATTCTTAACAGGTGTGTTATAAGCAACATCTTCGATATTTACGACCGTATCGTAAACTGCATAGTATACTTGCACACCTTCAGAAGCAGTAGTAATGTTGTCAGTCGCAGATATTGTAACATCAAATTCCAGATTGTCCGCATCCTTCGCAACAGCATTGTAGCTGACAACCGGATTCGTTCTATCCACATTGATGACGAATCTCTGCCATTCACCCTTATTGCCGTCCTTATCGCTCATGCGAATGTAATAATAGTTACTTCCTTCTACTAATGCAGAAGATGCAATCTCATTATTTTCAAATCTCATAAAGGCTGCCGTAGGGTCACTTGCATTACCTTTTGCGATTTCATAATATCCACCATCATCCAAAGTTTCCTGAATACTTGCTTTCAATTCCAAATAGAGGTCATATTTAGCATTTGTCCAGCTTCCTTCCGGATAGATACTAGAAGACGCATCACGGAAATATGCTTTGTTAATTTTGAAATCAAGCTCAGAATTCTTTGTAATGTTGACATTCGTCAGATCAACTTCATCAGAGGATACTTTCGCACCGCTGATTGCAATAAAGTGATATGTCTCATTATGAGCTTGTGTGATACGCAACGTATGGTATCCGTTGTTCGTATCGATAATCGGTCTTCTTGTAGAATCCTTATCCGTGTAATACTCATATGTTACACCAGAAACATTTCCGCCAAAACTATCCGGCTTCTTGATCTGGACGATAATATCTTGATCGGTATCTCCGCCAGTATAAGGAGTTCCGTCAGCCGTAATCGCTTTTACTTCCAACTGCGGCTTCACATCATCACGATAAAGCGTCTTAAATGCAGGATATCCAGCTGTACCAGCCGTATTTACAATGCGGAATTTATATCGCAATGCACCATTGATATTCGTTTCTCCAGCAGCCGGTAATTCCACCGTATTCGTTGACGGAATTACGATCCACTGATCAGCGCCATCAACACATTCATCAGAATCTGCACCTACACGGCAATATTCATAATGATCAACACCTAATGAACCACCGTCACCAGCTAATTTCAACGTCACGGTATCGGAGAACCATTCATTGCCACTGTTTGTTGCACGATAATCGGCCAGTGAACGTGAACGCATTCTCGTATTTACACCGAATGTTACAATCGGCGGATTCGGAATCTTAGCATCTAATGTCAGCTGCTTTCTCTCTCCGACCGTGCTGTTTCCAGCGGCATCGGTCACCGTCGGCCAGATCTCATAATGCGCACTATCTTCCAAGCGGAATACAAATGTCGTAACACCGTCTTTCGTGCTTGTAGAATATGGCTTCAACGGAGGCATCTCATCAGAACCGACTTTATCTGTCTTGATCCAATTCAATACCGCTGTGCTGACACCACTAGACTCAATCGTCTCTGTTACTCCATCTACTGTAACCTGCTTGATATCATCTGCCTCTATAACTACATAGATAATCTTGTTATAAATGTTATTTGCATTACCGGAGATATTATCAATCGGGGTACTGCCGTCTGCCAAATAGCTATAAGTGTAACTATTAATATGCGGTGCCGTAACATCGAACTTAAATTCCTGAATGATTTCCTGACTAGTCAATCCCATAGCATCCTTCAGCCAGATGCTGGCTTCTATGACGCCTTCGTTGCTGTAAGCATATACAGGAACTTCATTACCGAATGCCGTCTGTCCGTCATTTGGCGTCTTAATGGAAAGTCTAGCATATCCGTTTGTTGCCGTAACCGTAATATCCTGATT
Organism: Erysipelotrichales bacterium; assembly: GCA_910575705.1. Lineage (GTDB taxonomy): Bacteria > Bacillota_I > Bacilli_A > Erysipelotrichales > Erysipelotrichaceae > CAJTFG01. The sequence goes on from CAJTFG010000003.1 coordinate 179,855, forward strand.
CATCCACTTGCCTTCTTTTGCTTCTTTAGGCGTTGTGAAATAATCATTAGCATTGGCAAGAGTTCCAACCAGATCAGCTACACCGAGTACATCGTCATCGCTGACAATATAATTATCAGCAAGCGGTGTACGATCTTCAAAATGATCGAAGTAGATCGGATACTGACCTGTTGCATAGTTATGCGCAGCGGCATCCGTTCTGAACACTGCTTTACCCAGATCTTCGATCCTATCGCCATTCTTCAGACCATTTACCGTATTCGGATTATCCGGATCGATTTCAATCTTATTGAGATCGGAAATATTCGCAACGGTGATATCTTTTGCTTTTACCTTCAAAGGAGCCGGATTTACAACAAATTCAATCGGTTCAGACTGTCTGTCTGATAACGTATCAGAACCGCTGTGACGAGCAACAATGTGTACTGTACCAGCATTACCGATCGTCATCGTAGCTGTCGGTGCTGATGGGTCATTCGTAATCGTTACAACATCCTTGCGAGAATCATCTGTTACCGCAAATTCCACCTTACCAGCGCCGGCAGGGAGTACAGAACTCAATTCCAGAGTAATCGTTCCCGTATCACCATACGTAGCTGGTGCAAGAGTTTTAACTGCAAATGCGAAGTCATCTTCTTTAACGACACGCACGGTTAATGTAGTCTTAGCATCTTCGTATACAGCAGGTACGGTTCTATCGTGAACAAGTACTTCAAAGACCGTCTCACCCGCAGTTACTGCCGTATATGTTCCAGGGTTAGAAGCATCTTCTGTCAAGATGGTCTCTCCTGTCACCGCATCCGTTAATCCCGTTACAGGAGTGAAGGTAACTTCGATATCGTTGCCCTTAATTCCCTGGATCATAGATGCATCTAAAGTGATCTTATCTCCGACCTTAATTTCTTCAAAACCACGTACCAGAGTATCCTGCTTCATAAGATTAATAAAGATCTTAAAGTCAGGAGATACTTCCTTATACGTATTAGCTGTATTCTTAACAGAGATGAAGAATGATTTGTCATTATATTCCGCTTTCGCAAAATCCGTTGTAGGATTTGTCACATACGTAACATAACTGTTACCATTCGCATCCGTTATTACATCGCCCAGTTTTGTGAAATTGTTCGTAATCAGCTTCGGAGTTCCACCAGCAACTTCCGGCTGCTGATACAAGTCGATCTTAAACGCATCCGCATCTGCTAACGCATTTGGATCTAACTGAATGGTAATTTTCATATTCATCGGACGATCTACATCCATACGCATATCATTAACTGCCTGCAGTTTATGACCAATCAGCTTCGGAAGAACAACAGCACTGAACTCAACTTCTTCCACAATATCAGTATCTTTATCTTTAAAGGTCATCTTATAGATAAAAGTACCGTCTGTTTCCGCATTTCCTGTAATCGTATAATCAATTACCGTCTTCGTCGGTTCACCGCCATTGGCAGGAGTCGTCACAATCGTAGCATTAGAGCCGTCGATATCTGCAATCTTACTCCATGTGCCATCAACCTTCTGCTCATACAATTCATAAGCATACAATGTGCTTGGGAAGTTCACATCGTTGGTAATCGTAGCCTGCATCTGAATGCTTCCGCCGACATAAAGCGGATCATTTACGATCTGTGCCGTATATGCATTCTTCTTATTTTTCAATGCATTATAACGATCTTCCAGATCCTGTACCTGATCTTTATACAGATCCTGTACATCAGAGCTAGCTTCTCCGAGTTCTTTCTTTATCTCATTGATGATCTCTTCAAACTCAGGAGTCGGCCTTACTTCATTTACACTAGGAATTCCCAGAACTTCTATTTCTACAGTCGTTTCATTTCCTTCACTATCTGTAGCTGTGATCTTATGAACACCTTTTGTATTTGCTACATACGGAGAAGTGATCGGACTTACTATGCCATTATATTCATCTGTGATCTTAACTCCGGACGTCAGATTTCCATCATCATCGTAATCCGTAACTGCTACGTGTACAGGCAGATAACTTGTGCCTGCTGTATTGGTAGGTCTCGGATCCAACTCGATTACCGGTGCGGTAGAATCTGACAATGGAATCGTATAGGAATCACTGGAATACGTGATCGTTTCATTGCCGGCCTCGTCACGTACAAGGAAGCCTAACTGATATTTCTGGCCGCGAACACCGGTTACCTTGATGATATTATCACCAGGTACATCTTTAGCCGCACTGCCGTCACGATAGCTTACACCATATGGAAGAACCTTATACTCAGCAGTCAATGCATTAATATCAGGGTTCAATGGATTTACTTCTACCTCATAACCGTTCGGTAAAGGTGTAGGGCTCGGTTTTACGGTAATTCCTTCCGGTGCAGTCGTATCAATCAATACATCATAAGGTCCTGCGATCTTGCTGCTATCTTCAAAGCCGTTTACAGTAATAGCCTTAAAGTAGTAACGGAATGTTCCCTCAGATGCTTTAGCTACCTTCGCATTTAAGAAGTTGCCCTGATCATCTCTGTTCGGTGTAATAGACATCCACTTATCATCTGTACAATCAGACAGACCTTCCGTGATATCAACTACACAATACTGATACTCCTGCAGTTTTGACATATCGTCCAAGCCACCGGTCAACGTCAATTCCACCGGAATTGCATTTGTCCAGCTCTTGCCCTTAGGCGTTACGGTAATATCTTCAAATACAGCAGACTCAATACTTACCTTAAATTCCTTGCCGGTGAAACCATCAGCAGCATCAGAATCAATACCGGCAGCACTTGTCACCTTAAATTTATACTTACCGTTATCTGCCATATCCGTAAAGGTAATCGTATCATTAACAACTACATATTCACCGTTATCCTTCATCATATAGAATGTCACATCACCAGCATTTGCTGCCATGTTACTTAACACGAACGTATGACTTCCTATCGTTTTCGTTTCGGTGATATTCAATACCGGAACCGTGTTATCAAAGATCAGCGTCTTAACTGCGGCATTGCCACCGGCAGAGCTTTCTCCGGAATTCTTGTATTCCTCATTGGATACGATCTTAAATTCATAAGTTCCAGAAGTAGTTACATCAAGCGTTCCTTTGTTATCGGAAGCAGAAATCTTAGTAGAAGTTGCCCAATTATCCGTACTGTACAAGAAGTGATGTACTCCAGATAATACAGGATACTTAGGATCTTCACTCAGCGTAATCGTTACCGTACCTGTCTGGTATGGCTTATCTGGTGATACTTCTACAAGCGGCAGAGAATCATATGTGTTCTCCACTACGAAGTACAGATTTTCTTCCTTGCTGCGGTTACCTGCATGATCCGTAGCACTGATGGACGCCATATAACGCGCATCATCCAATGCTGTAAATTCACCTTCAATATACTTCTCATGTGTTACAGGATCCTCTATGACATCCGCTTCTACCATCTGGATATTGTGATCTGTAATAACATTGTTAGCATCTACTTTGTTCAGAATTATACGGATCTGATCAACACCGCTTAAATCTGTCTGATCATCAGCTACTACTTTGATCTTACGATCCGTACTTGTCGTACCGGCATTTACTGCCTTAGATACGATCACTGGAGCAGTAGGATCATACTTGATATTAACAGCCAGCGGCTTCGCAGTAAGTCCCGTATCTGTTTTCAAGACGATGTTATATGTCTTATCGCCGATCAGATCAGCAGCATAAGAATTCACATCAACACCGGAGTTATTAACTTGCATCATTGTATACGGAGCATTCGGAGTTAATGTAATAATCTCATTCGTCCAATCAGAAACGGTCAGGTCATATACCGGATCTGTAGTCAGATCAACAGCTGCATCCGCTTCGCGTTTCTTGATCGCTAAAGTACCGTATACCTTGCTGTCAAGTACAACTTCATAGTTCTTCGTCACATTCGGATCAGCAGTATGCACGCCGTCTTCAAAGTGATCGAAGTAAATCTTACCAGTACCTTCCGGAGTTGCAGCCGTTACCTCATTGTTATAAATATCCACAATGCGGAATACCGGATCGCCGAAGTCTTCAATATTGTCCGTCGGCAATAAGCCCTGAGCTTCTTTGATTACCGGAGTAGGCAGAGCTTCTCCAGCTACCATCTCAGCATTGTCCGGAAGAATCGTGATCTTCTTCTTCTCAACAATATACGTATTGGAGATCGTAATGCTGTCATAGCAGTCATCACTGTTCAATGTTGCCGTGATTTCAGCAGTTCCGACACCGATGATCGTTACATCACCATTGCTGTCAACGCTTAATACGTTTGGATCACTGGATTCATAAATGATCGGTTCACTCGGACGCAACGTACTTTCTGCTTGTGCAGAGAAGCTTGCATCGCCGTATGTGTATTTCAACGTAGGAGCAGGATTGACGAAGTGCAGTTCAGATGCCTGCGGTTTCACGGTAACTTTATACGTAACTGTCTTATCTGCATAAATATCGTTGCCAGCGGCATTGAAGACGAGAATTGCTGTTCCGCTCTTCTTCATATGGAAGATATTCGGATCTGTCGTATCCTGTCCCAATACGCCGTCTAAGACAGAATTATCAACATCCAACATCGTTCCGGCTACCGCCTTATTCAACTTACTGTTCAAATCGATTGGATTTGCCGGATCAAATGTCACAACGATCGTTTCATTCTTCAATGCTGACTGATCCTTCTTATCGATCACAACTTCAAATACATTTGATTTCGTAACCGTTCCGTCAGCTTCAAAGACTGCTAATTGATAAATACCTTTTTCTGTAGGGCTGACCGTTCTGCGGATACGAACATCATTTCCCGTCATATTAGACGTTAACTCAGGCTGGAATACACCGCCTGCATCCTGCTTGTAAAGAATGTAGGACGTGAATACCGGAGCATCTTTCAGATCCGGATCCGGTGTAACCGTCGTCTCAATGTAGTAGTTAACCGCATCACTTGCCGTATGCAGATAGTATCTTCCTAAATCATCAGGAGTACCAATCGCAGTCATCGTATGTGACTTATTCGTAATACGTGTATATTCATCACGCAGCGCCTGAATATCCGGCTGCTGTGTTGCGTGAATCGTCGGATTCTTATCATATTCCGCTTCGATCTCATCTAACAGATCACCGAATTCCGGAGTATTTTTAACGTCGCTTAACGCAGGCAAACCAGTAATTGTAAATTCTACTGTTGTCTGACGTCCTACATTATCCGTCGCAACGATCGTATATGTTCCAGCCTCAGAGATATAACTGCTATACATACCTCCTGTAAGACTTACAGTGGCATTGTTGATCGTTACAGACTTCAGTCCGCTTCCTTCATCCGTAATCGTTACTTTCTTTCCGAGATAAGAAGTATTCGTGTTCGGCTCTACAACCACAAGCGGATCATGAGCATCAACTACGACCTCATTTGTCTTAACGATCGTCGTATTGCCTGCAGCATCCGTTGTACGGACTACTACGACATATGTGCCATCCTGCTTCAGATCAACACCGTTAGAAGGAACTTGCTTCCATTCACCCAATGCTGCGTTCTTAGAAGCAACCAACTGATATTCAACAGTAATGGTCTCACCATCGTGATCTCCGGCAGGTGCCGTAATGTCAACATGATATGTGTGGCTTCCCGGATCAATTTCCGTAGGGCCAGTGATGATTGCAGGACTTGGATCTACCGTATCAATCTTAACATCATATGGTCCGGCAATCGTATCCGCATCTTCATAGTAGTTCTTTGTAACAGCCTTGAAGAAGTACTGGTATTCACCATCTCCTGTAACATGCAACGTACCCTTTTCTACAACACCGTCTGCACCGTAATGCATAGTCACTGTATTCCAGCTAGCAGGACAATCCGTAACCGTCTGTCCGGCATTTACGACACAGTACTGGTATTCCAAAAGCTTGTTCATGTCATCAAGTCCGCCGCTGATCTCAAAGTCAACCGGCTGGTTTGTCCAATCTTCTGTCGTAGACGTTACATTCAGATCTTCAAATTCAACAGTTTCTATATTAACAGTATAACCATCTGCAATATCAGATTCCACACCAGCTTCGCTGACTGCCTTGAATCGATATTGTCCGTTGTCACTCTCGCTTGTGAACGTGATCGTATCACCGGACATTTGTACAAACGGTCCGTTCCCTTTGCTGTAATAGAATACCGTTGTTCCTTCATTTGCTTCTGTATTCGCAAGTACAAACGTATGTGATGAAGGTGTAGATGTTTCCGTAACATCAAGCAATGGTTTCTTATCATCAAATTTCAAAATGACGCTTGCACCGTTACCGCCGGCATTTCCGCCAGCTTCTGCTTCCGCCTTAGACACAATCTTAAATTCATATGTGCCGCCAGACGTTACATCGAGAGTTGCTTTTCCATCCGCGTCTACTGCTAGATCAACCGGTGTTCCACCGTCAACGGTGTATACAAAGTGATCGATACCGGATAATACACGGTTGCTCGGATCTTCTTCTACCGTGATCGTTACCGTACCGTGGTAAACAGATGCCGTTGGATTTACGCTCACTTTCGGAGCCGGAGCTGCTGCATTGTCAATGATGAAGCTGTTTACCAACTCTGCAGAAAGGTTTCCGGCAACATCCGTTGCAATCGCCGAAACACGATAACGTCCATCTGCCAAGCTATCAGCATTCACCGTTACTTCATTCTTACTGTCTACGGCTGCAGTCGTATCCGAGATGAGATCAATGACATTTCCATTCTCATCTACTTCATTGATGATGATACGAATCTCTTTTACACCGCTCAATGTAGCCTGATCAGAAGCGTTAGCTGTAATTACCCGATCGCTAGCATTTGTTCCATTTGCGATCTTAATATTGTTTACAACAGGTGCTGTTGGATCATATTTTACTTTTGCCGTAGTCGGTTTCGTTGCCAGCTTATCATCTGTCTTGAAGACGATGCTATATACATGCTCACCGATTCTATCAGCAGTAAAGGAAGCCGTCTCATTTCCGTTATTCACGGACAGTTTCGTAAACGGTGCCTGTGGCGTAAATACGATCGGTACATTCGTCCAAGGCGCCGTCACAACATCATAATCCGGAGTAGTAACAAGATCCGTTGATACATCACCGGTACGTCCGGTAACCGTTAAATCAGCCGTATCGAAAATCAATGTATAGTTTTTCGTCACTGCCGGATTAGCAGTAGCCGTATCAAACTCTACAATATTGATCGTATAGGTTCCTGCCGGACTGGAAGATGTCGCATCCGTAGAGAATTTAGGTGTACCGAAATCTTCGATCACTGCACCATTCAGCAATCCTGTTACAGAATCTAATGTGAATTCCGGCAGAGGATCACCGGCTACCATCGTTGTAGCCTTCGGTGATACATGAATATCTTTGGAAGCAATCGTGAACGTTCTAGTTACCGTTTCAGAATCATAATTTCCATCATCAGCGATCGTTGCGGAAATATCAGCAACACCCGTACCTACGATCGTAACCTTACCTTTATCGTCTACACGCAGAACATCTTCATTGGAAGAAGAATAGCTGACTGTACCTTTGCTTAGCGTACTGCTTGCAGTCGCATCGAACGGCAGATCACCATACGTATAATTCAGCTGAGGATTCAGTTCATCAAAGCTCAACAGACTGCTCTGTTTCTCTACGATAATCGTAAAGATAACTGTCTTCTCTTCATAAATATCGTCTCCGGAAGCATGGAACGTCAATGTCGTCGTACCAGCTTTCAGGATTTCCCATTCATTTACAAAGGTACCAGAACCATCTGTATTTTGGAGGATCGGATCAGTTCCTACAGGTCCATCTACCAAAGTAACAGTACCAAAAGCATCCGCAAAGATATCCGCAAAATCGATCGTCTTATTTGGAGCATAGGAATAGCTAAATGTCTGATCTGTAAAGTTTACCTGATCTTTCTTTCCAACAATGACTTCAAAGACATTAGAAGCCAGTACAGAACCATCTGCTTCATAAGCCTCTAAGCGATAGATGCCTGCAGAAGCAGCCACTGCTTCTTTATGAATTCTGATCTTCGTTGCGCTTGGAGCCATCGCACCAGAAGAATCTACAATATCAAATTCTCCGGTAGCTTCATTTCTCTTCAACAGCTTATATTCTCTAAATGAAGTCTTAAAGCCTTCAGCCGCTTCTATATTCGTAGAAATATCAAATCCACTAGGATCACCGCTCGTCACATGGATCCAATACAATCCATTATCATCGATCGTACCGATATCGGACATCTTGTGCTGTTTATTCTTCAAACGTTCAAATTCAGCACGCAATGCCGCAACATCACCGCTTTGACTAGCGTGAACATCCGAATGATCTCTTAATTCTTTTTCAATTTCTTCCAGCTTATCTTCAAATTCCGGAGTATTTACTACTTCATTAATAGCCGGAAGTCCTTTAATGACAATCGTTGTCGTCGCAATACGTCCGCTTACGTCCGTAGCTTCGATCACATATGTGCCAGCTTTAGAGAAGTAAGTAGCATATGTTCCCTTTTCAACATCAAAGGAAGCTGTCTTGCCATTAACTGTCACATTTGCCAAACCACTGCCATTATCCGTTATCGTTACCTGTTTACCTAAATATGTTTCGTCCATATTCGGCGTTACCGTAATGATCGGATCTTCGTTATCGATCAACAGTACATCACTATAAGATACCGTTGTATTTCCTGCTTCATCTACGCTCTGTGCAGCAATGACATAGCGACCGTCGGTCGTGATATCAACACCACCAGCTGGTGCAGGCAGCCAAGTACCAAGACTGTTTTTCTCTAGCCACTCATTCAGGCTCAAAGTACCGAGATCAATAATCTGGTAATTCGCACTCATGGTATCGTCACCGTGCTCTGGAGCTACCGGTTCAATATCCGCATGATAGCCATCATCGATCTTAGAGATCTTGCCACTCAACTGAATTGCAGCAGGAGCCGTCTTATCGATTTTCACGATGTACTCATCGGAAACTTCAGAAACCTGACCTGCTTTTGTTTCATAACGGAAGAAGTATTTCTTTGCCTCTTCCTTGCCGTTTGCAGCTAATGTCTCAGTAACTCTAACAGAATCTGATGGAAGATCCTTCCATAAAGAAGCATCCTTAGCTACTTCCGCAGACGTGCAATCGGCATCGTTTACTGAACAAGACGTATAACGCAATCTTACCAGATCGCCGTACGTATCTAGTATCGTTCTATCGCTGAGCGTCAATGTTACATCCTTGTTAACCCATCTTGTACCATCATATTCAGCATCTTCCGTACGCATTGCAACAGAAGGCTTGTTCAGACTGACAAGTTCCAGATTAACCGTATATGGTTTTGGATCAATATATGTGACTCCAGCACCAGTTACAGCTTTGAAATAATATACGCTGTTTTCGTTATTAATGATATCCAGCGCATTCGTACCAACCATTTCCGTCCATGTAGCCTTATTATCTTTTGAATAATAATACTTCACGCCAGAATTTGGATTGTCCTGAGCAGAAGGATTCGTCAAAGTTAATGTAAAGTTGACATTTGTCTTATCCACTTCATCCGGCTTCGTCTGATTTGGTGTTCTTGCGACATCAAATTCAGGTACGAAACCATCGATATTCGCCTGATATCTCGTCATAGCCCCGCATACACCCAAACTGTTGCATACACGGAAATGATATGTCTGTGTAGAAGATGCCGTGAACGGATTTGTCGTCAATGCCGTCCAATGAGCAGACTGAGAAGGATCACATACTTCTTCCGTACATACTTCAATTCGATCTACACCACTTACCGTAGGGATATTCTTATTATCTTCCACTAAGATATTATTAATGGAACTAGATGTCCATACATCGCTTCTTACCGGTGCAGAAACCGTCGGTGCAGCAGGTGCATTCTTATCAATCACCAGATCATAGCTGGAAGATACATAATTTCCTGCCTTGTCATATACCGTTGCTTTCACCAGCAGATGAGCTCCCGTATCCGGAGTCAAATCAAAGGATGCGGTATTATCACCGTTGTCCGGATCCGCAGGACTTGCACTCGTATTTGGAATGAAATTCGTCACTTCAGATCCATCCAGAGAGATTCTGTCAACACTGTATTCGTAATGATCAATGCCGCTTCCGTTCGCATTATCCGTACCATGCAGCGTGATCGTCACGTTTTCGTTGTATACATTGCTGCTGGCAGCCTTCATGATATAAGAAGTCGCAGAAGCACCGGAAGGTTTTTGTACACTGGAAATCGTCAAATTCGGTTTTGTCTTATCGATTCTGAATGTATGCGTCAGTTTATCAGAAACGATATCTCCGGACTTCATGGCAATCTCATATTCATGTTCGCCTTCCGCAGTAATCGTCTCAGACTCCTTATAAGGGTTCATTCCGACACTGATCTGATCATATCCTACCGGCATAATAACGATATCCGTATTTACCCACGTACCATTCTTTGCACGTAACGGATCCGTTGTAAAGTCACTTTCACTGATTTCTTTTCCAGTAATTGTCAAGACACCAGGTACAGCTTCAAACTCTACTTCATAATCATCTTGACGTGCTCCCGTATCTTTAACAAAGTCGATCAGTTTGATGTTATACAGACCAGGGCCTGTTTTTACATCTACAGGAAGTCCATTGCTGTCAAGAACTTCAAAGATCGGAGTACCTAAATCGCTGATGGTATCACCATTTACCAAATCAGCTGGATCAACAGGAGAAATCGTAAATTCAGGATTTTCCGTACCGATTTCCTTTTCCTTGGAATCCGTCTGTACTTTTATTTTCTTTCTTGCAACGTTAATCGTAACGCTGAATACTGTCTCACTATACTTATCATCTGCAGGAATAATTACCTCGATGACTGCTTTTCCTGCACCGGTAATACGGCCTACAGATTCCGTAGTTCCATCGTCCTTCGTAACAGTCACAATATCTACTACATCCGGATTATCCGTACGATAGATAGCCGCAGGACGTCCCTTGATGGATGGAAGAGGATCCAACGTCAAGTCGATATCCGCATCACCGTACGTATAAGAAGCCGGGTTTGTAGGAATATTGGCAAATCCGAAAGAATCATCAGATGCAGGACGAATCGTTACCTGCATATTAATCGTCTTCTCTTTATAGTTGTTATCGCCTTTTGCCGTTACTTTAAAGTTAGCAATACCAGCCTTCTTCATAGAACATGTCGTACCAGCCGTATTACATACGATAACATCTTTTGCATCACTTTCTCCAAATGACAGCTCTCCCTTGCCTGTTTTTATCTGAGAAGCAAGGTTAAGCGTAGCTGTAGCATCAAAGTCAACTTCATATGTCAAATCAACGAATGCATCCTGTGCTTTCTTTTCAATAATGACACTGAATTCTTTCGTCATTTCAGAGTTTGATTTATCCGGGTGCATTCTATCGACTGCAACGATCTTGTAATCACCGGCAGTAGATGCATCCGCAGACGTCGCAAGATTGAAGGTAGCAGTTGCTACAAGGCCTTCCTTCGTTGCGTTGATCTCTCTGATCTTCTGAGATCCCTTATAAAGCTGGAATGTAAATTCCGCATCCGGGAACTGAGGATCGATCTGCAAGGTAGCTGTGACATTTACAGAACTGTTAACATACGTGAATATATCATCGATCACATCCAAGCTATGCACCGGTGTAATCGTACTTTTCAGAGCATCTTTCAACTCCTCAACCTTCTGCTCCACGATCGGCAGATCGATCGGAGGATAGTTCTTCATCTCCTGCTCAATTTCTGAAATGATACCTTCCCATTTGTCGATCTTATCCGGATCGGTATCAGAAATGATATCATCCGGTACTGGGAACTTCTTAATTTCAACCTGAACAGTTGTAACATTTCCACTTAAGTCAAGTACATTAAATACATATGGCGTGCTGGAAATTCCAGTGCTTGCATCGGTAATGCTGGCAGAAGCATCATATTCCAGCTTCACGCTCTGATAAGAAGTCGGCGTATACTGCGTTCCATTCTTAGTTGCCGTACTGTTTACCGTATCGATACCACTGATAGCATCACTGAATTTCACAGTCTTATTCAAATAGTAACTTCCGCCGTCCTTCAATCCGCTGTAATCCGGAGCTGTACGATCCACTGCAAACGTTCTCGTAATAGGCGTACCGCTGTTGCCAGCTTCATCCTTAATGTTCGCAGTTATCGTATATGCACCTTCATTTACAATAGATAACGGACTTGAATATTTCGTATTCGTATTTTCATTTACATCACCGCGCGTCAACGTGTAAGTAATGATATGAGGACTTCCGGAATCCGGCCTATCCGTAATCGTAACATCCATACCGATCTGCCCGTATTTATCGAACGTGATCGCTCTCATGATGTCTTTGTAGAATGTAGAATTCTGTTTTTCCAAAAGAACTTTTTCCAGAGCCGGATCTGTCTTATCGATCTTCGCTGTGATCGGTGAGCTAACTACGCCCGGTTCACCAAAAGAAGGGTTTACTCGGAAATAGTAATCCATCTCAATATCATGTTCAACGGCTACGTTCGTACGCAGCGTCTTCAGCTTCGTTGCACCTTCTAGCATCGGTACCCAATTGCCGTCGACAACCGAACTGCCTTTCGGCACTGCCTGATACTCATAGCATCTTAACAGAGAATCGTTATCGATACCATCTGTGATTTCAAATAATACATCCTTATTCGTCCATGTATTGCTTGTATAAGCTCCTAATTTATTTCCTGCATCATCCAATGTAAATACAGTTACCGTAGGTGCTGTAATATTAGCACGGATGATATTTACATCAAAATCTTCTGTTCCGGCATTTGTACATGCATCCGCAGTTACATTGCTAGGACATGTGATAAAGAATTCATACGTATGAGTACCTACAGAAGTGATTTCCAATTCATAAGGTGAATTCAACGTAATGGCAGGATCTTTACCATCTACTTTATACTGCATTGTTACCGGAATATCATTCTTCTCGTTCATTGCAGCAGTCAAACGAACATTATAATTCGTCGGATCACCGCTCGCATAAGGAATGTCCGTTTCCCCAGGATAATATGCCAATCCCTCTACAGAGAATTCCAGAGGATCGCTTTCCATCATAACGGTTACCGTCGTAGGAACACCATACAATTTCTCACCTGTGCTGGAAGTCCAGTAAGCGACAATCTCAATATCATAAATGCCGTCTTCTGTCATCTTGATGGCATGAACCGTATCCGTTCCCACACCTACTGTTCCAATGTCGATAAAGTCACCACCGGTGCTCTTCTTTCGCCATGCAAATCCTTCGATTCCGGTGTCGTTGGTATCGGAAGAACTAGGTACGATAACGACGTTCTTCAAATAAGCCCAGTTACCCTGTACGTATTTGTTAGCATCTACTTTCCAAGACGCAACATCATTGAAATCAACAGTGCTTTCTAACTGATATCCATCAATCTTCGGCGCTGCCGGTCCGTTTTTACCAATGACCGTATAGCTATGCGTATTATCACTGCTGTTACCGGCGTGATCGTATGCAACAGCTTCAATATCAAACGTACCGTCAGAAGAAATAAACTTCGTTACTTTCTCCTGTGTTTGCGTACTCGTAAACATCAACGTTCTCGTATCTCTGATATTAGAAGTACCGTAATCTTTATAACTCAATGTAACTTTATTAATACCGGACACATGATTTGTTCCATAATGAGGATCATCTACCGGCGTAACCGTTACGTCAACAGCTGTTTTAAAATATTGGAAAGAAACAGGTGATTTTGTCAGATATCCCAAAGACATCGTCGTAGAGTTCTTTGTTACACCTACCGTTACAGACGGCTTGCGCAAGTCAAGTTTTACCATCTGTCCCTGTCCGTCCGCTGGTTTGTCATATAAAACGATCGCTCTGGAATACTTGCTTCCTGTAGCATCCGTCAAATAGAACGTACGGTTCGTATAAGTTTCATCAGGAATATCGATCTCAGTTCTAGGATTTACCGGCGTCCCCGTACTATCTGCCTGATCGGTAATATGCGTGAAGCCTTTCGCATTTGCTTCTGCACTCGGCTTCAACTGGACAGCCGTATTGTAGAACTTCGTAAGATCGGTAATAACATCACCATTCTTGATATTAAACGTAAGGTCACCGGATGTGATAGCTTCTGCAGTAACCGTAAGTTTTCCCGTTGTACCAGAGTCATCGTATGAAATATTATAGTTTTCATACACACTGCCCGTTGGATTAAACTCACTTCCATCTACAAATACAATCTTATAAACACCCGGACCATAATTTTTCGGTGTATTAGCATCCAATACAACGTTTGTTCCGTCTTGCTTTTTCACAACCAAATTAGGTGTACCTAAAGAAGAGATGGACTCATCGCTTGCAATAGTACCCGTTTTTAAAGATATGTTCTTCTTCGCTGTATCTATAACACTCGGCAGGAATTTATCATTGACAATTTCCATATTGTTGATTTGAAGAGTGATCGCTCTTCTCTTCAGAGTGATATCCAGCGTTTTTTCATGAACTTTTCCATCAGACGTCGTAACCTTTAATTTCAATGTGAAAACACCGTCACCATTTGCGTCTATCTTTGTAGCATCTGAAATCGTAGGACGCGTTCTTGACGTATTTATATATAACTGCTTATCTTCATTCAATGTAAAGAAATCGTTCTTTTCAGCTCCGGCAGGCAATTCGATTTTAGAAATCGTTACCGGCGGATATCCGTCAGGAACATCGATAGATTGCGCAGAAATAACACCCAGCATGCTCGTGCCGTTATATACGGTGTCTTTATACGTAAAGTTCGTCGCAGAAGACGTCACTTTTATGTCCGGACGATCCTTACCTATTTTTAATTCTCCAGGCGTCGTAAAGTTAATGTCTTTGGACGTCGTCACATTCGTCTCTCCTGTGCCTTTATCCGTCAATGTCGCAGTAGCCGTGACCTTATATACACCTTCTGTGATCGTTCCAGCTTCTTTCGCCTTGATCACCAAAAGATATTTATTCGTCGCATCAGAATCAAGAATAAACTTATCCGTCACATCAACATCATCTAACATGATCTTAACATTAGAATACGCAATTTTATCGACGGAAGCATCCGGAGTCTGCGCTGGAGATATCGTAGCCAGCGTATCTCCTGCCTGAATCGCATCTGCCGGATAACTTGGATAAGCCGTATCACCCGGCTTATACTGCGCCGGTGTCAGCGCTAAAGATTTAGGATATTCCGGATAAATATTAACTACATAGTTGATAAACGCTGTCTGCGTACTACCGCTGATATTGTTTCTCGCTATTACTTTGAATGTCAACGTTTTCTTAGTAGAAGCATCGGTAGACGTCAATGCTTTGGTAGTCTTCAGGCTGTATTTTTCTCCTGAAGCTACACCCACTTTTGACGTGTCAGAAGCATCCGCCGTTAATGAAAATTCTTCCGGAGCTGTTCCGTCAAATGCCAGTGTATAACGCGTACCTAAAGTAGCGGAATCCGTCCCGCCTGTTAAGGTAATCATATCTAACACTTTATTTGCATCTGCCGCTGTTGTACCGGCACGCAAATTGATCGTAGCAGTTTTTGTCGCAACATCAAAGTGCGCAGAATCAACACCGGACGCTGCTGTCAGCGTAGGAGGCGTAACACGCACTTCTCCGCCTATTTTAGCAGAAGCTGTATTTCCAGGTGTAGATACCGTTACATTCGCTACATACTTTTTACCTGTCTTACCGTCGCTACTATCTGTAGCAGCACCGACCAAAGACTTATTCGGTCTTACAAAGAATCTATCTTCTACATTTTCACCTAAATTAGAAGGTGTATATGTAAATGTAGTTCCACATGTTCCAGATGCCGTTGCGCCTTTATCGGTAGTAGGACAAATTTCAAAATTGTCCGCGCCTTCGGCGCCTGCTCCCAATGCAATCGTATACTCCCCAATTTCAGTTGTCGTGAAAGAGAAAGAATACGTTTTTCCCTTCTGGGTTGCATTCGTGGTATCTTCCTGCACAGTCTGGGCTGTTGTCAATCCACCTGAAACCGAGAATTTTGATGGCAGATTTTTCAAATACAGAGCCGGACGCTGATAGTCTTCCCAGACCGCTTGAAAAAGAGCCCATTTAGGTTGTACTTTTGCATATTTTAATACAATATATGCGAAAATATTACCTGAATGATTAGTAGATAGGAAATAGTGCTTTGTCGTAGTGAAGGTAAAATCTTCGGAACCTGTACATGAAGTTTGCCCCAGGCAATCCTTTGACAAGACTGTTAAGATACGGTGAGAATTAGAAATCGTGCTATAGCTGATCCAAGTACTTGGGTATTGATAAGATCCATAGGTTTCTCCTACGGGTAATCCAGTTGACGCATCTAACTGTGCATCAATAGGAAATCCATTTTCCGTAAGTTCATCCGCATCAATCTTACCATTACCGTTTTTGTCTGGTGTAGTCATCCCTGCTTTTCTCGTATACGCAAAAGGCATGGTATATATATAAGGATTATACATACCAGTAGTATCACTACCCGAACCAGTTCTAGGATATGGTTTTGTAGTTAAATCAGTACCGTTACTAGTAGCCAAGGCTCTTGTACCATCGGAATTCTGCCAGTCTACCAAAACAGTTACCTGTTTGTCAGCAGCGTGATACTGATCTTTGTTCGCTCCATCATAGTACCCAACATATGTACCAAACGCACTACCTTGGATACTACCGACAAAGTTAGGTACAAAATACCTATCCATCCAGTCGGCAACAGAACCACCAAAATAAGCATTCTGCCATGTACCAGTGATCGCCTGGTTATTCGCAGCTGCCCCGCGTGCTGTTGTTATAATAGACAAGTTCTGGTTAGAAGCTCCTTGTCCAAATGTCCATGGCGCACTTGTACAGTTACCGCTACCGCTGTTCGCATAGTAACAGTTCGTGTTCCATCCCTGAGAAGCCTGTTCGATCGGCTGCTCCGTCATGGCAACACCTTCACCTGTTTTTTCGTTCGCATAGACGATTCGCCATCTCAACGGCTGCGACACACCCGCATTGGTACCTGCGATCGGTGTGTACGTACCATACGTGAAGACATCTCCTTCTGTCAAATGAACAGAACTAGAGTCTGCTGCCGCTTCGACGGTTTTTTCCGCAAATGGCTGCACGGTCTGCAGAACAAATGTTCCGCCGACAAGCATGGCCATCGCAAACAAAATCTTCGGCATAAACTTTTTCATAAAAACAACCCCTTTTTTTACTATAGCCCTTTGTCCAAATTCTCACTATTCTTCTCAAATGCACAAATACCCTAACTTAAATTTTTAAGTTAGGCAATGCATTTAATGCTGAATCCTAATACGCAATCTCTTCAAATCGACTGCTCCATTCTTCCTCAACCAGAAGTTGATAATAGGTGCTTCCGCTATTTTTCAACGCTTCGTAGATCGGCCTGACACCCGCTATCTCCTCACTGGTCTTCCCTTCCATCTCGATGTAGCAATGCGCCCACAACTTCAGCGTATTGTACGCCTCTTCCGCTGTGGAAATGGTTCCATCATCAGTCGTCACTGTTTGAAACGCACTGTCCGCAACTACCGATCTTCCTCGGAAGTTATCATCTATATATTCGCCTACTAAATAAATTCCGCCTACAGCGATAGCCGCTGCCGCGATTGCCATTCCTGCTTTTGCGGCAATCGACGAGAAAGAAAATGTAGACTTTACCACCGGCGCCGCCGAATGTAAAGCGCTTACGCCAGTGCTTGCAGGTAACTGAAATCCATTTGCATTATCCATAAAGTACTTTATCAATAATGCATCAACGCTCACAGAATGGAAATCCAATGCCGCCCCTTCTGTTCGCTCGTAATCTATAATTTGTTCTCGAAGAACCTTTTTTGCCATATTTAACCGGGATTTTACCGTTCCTTCAGGAATCCCGCATACCGCCGCAACTTCTTTATAATTCATCTCTTCAAAATAAGTCAGAACCACGATGGTACGATACCGCATGCTCAGGTTTTCCACAAATTGATGGATCAATTCCTGATCATTTTTAAAGCGGCTCTGGCTTTGCGGGATCATATAGTTTCTCGTTTCCGCCTGACGCTTCCATATAATATCATCGTCATCATAAAGAGAATCCTTATTTTTCGCAAAGATCTTATTCAGCTTTGATACGACGATCCGTTTTACCCAAAGCCGAAAAACCTTTATCTCTCTTAAATTCTTTATCGACTTGTGAATCTCTATAAAAGTTTCCTGCGTGGCATCTATCGCATCTGCATCGCAATTAGCAATTTGCATTGCAAGATAATAGGTCGACTTATAGAAACGTTTATACAATTCTTCAAATGCCTCTTCATCCCCCATTTGGCATAATTCAATAATCTCTTCGTCAGTCTTTTGCCTCATAGTAAACTTTTCCATCCTATCATATAAAGATTAATACCTTTTTGTCTGCTTGTCAACTATATGAAGATTACCTTTTTCATATTTTTCCATATCGTTAACCGCCTTTTTAAAGGCACAACACCACGTTCCCCCACGGAAACACACCCCCTATCATACTATGTAAGAGGCGTGTTTCTGTCTTTGCGGATATCATCACATCATTGATTTCATGCTGTTCATACTCATCTTCGCGCTCAGCTGGACCTTGATGACTTACAGAGAGACACCGCCAGCAATTACATTAGCTCTCGAAGCAGGATACAACCTATAACAATTTCGGCATACAGAATTAACTGTCTATTCTCTTAATGAAATCTAATACGTAGAGAATTGATGTATGATCCTTCCGCATCAGTTAAAACGTATACTGAACACGAAATCCAATATACATTTATAAGAGTCCCTATTTCACAAAAAAGTTCGCAATAAAGTTAATTTTTTTGATATTTCGCATTTTTTAAGCATAATATTAAAGAAATTTGCAAAATTTGTATTTTTACAAAAATCAGACCAAACATGATAAAAGGCATGACAGCCCAAATTTTCCATCATGCCTTTTATCCTAAAAAAATACTGTCTTACAGTTTTTTCATTCCTGAAGGAACGACTTTCCATCATAATAATCAATAAAAATGTCTTTGTCTCTATGATACATATGCAGTATATCGATTCTTCTTTTATCGTAATGCAGCTGATATATAATGACATAACTATCCAGATCCAAACGTTGAAATTTATCCGTTCTCACATTCTGTACCGGCTGACACAAAGGTTTGGCGGACAGCCTTTCGGTTTTATCCAGAACATAAAGAAAGAAACCGAAAACTGTCGTTTCCTCATATCCCTGCGTAAGAAAGTATTCACCGAGCCCTATGAGACTTTCTAAGAACGTTTTCGTATATTTCACCGAAAATATCTCTTCCATAGTACTCCTTGATCTTTCTCTTTACTTCATCAACATCGTATACTCGCTCATGCATCTTGTCCCGTATTGCAGCCCGAATCGTTTCTCTTGTATCGGGATTGCGCTTTTTCAATTCTTCTGCTAGTTCATCCCTACCCATAATTCCTCCCTTTTTTCAATGCGGAAACATTATACCATACTTCATTCAATTATTCTAACGGATAATTATATAATTTTAAGAGATTATTTATTAAAAAAAAGCGCAGCTTTACTGCACTTATTCATCTTCTCCTCCCACAGACACTTCTTTGGCGATAATGGTGATCGGAAAATCATAACTCACGCCGATGGAATCGAAAATCCAGCGAATCGTCACTTCTTCATCGCTTTCCGCTTCCCGTGCATCCACCTCAAAAACCGTAGTTGCTGTTACATATCCATTGACCGGTTTTTCTTTTTTTGTTTCCTTAAAATTAAATTTATACGGATACGGCAGTGAATTCGCTACGATACGCGGCGTCTGAACATCCGTACCTTCACGATATTTATACGTTAGCGATATCATCATTCCGTTTTCCGATTCTGCCGCCGTACAGTCGATCGATGAAAAATACTCAATCGTGATACGCGCTTCTTTTTCAATCGTTTCTCCGTTTTCCAGCGTTCCCGTCAATACAAATGTATTCTCTCCCCCCGGAAACTGGTATACATCCTGATTCAGCACATAACTGTTCAATGTATTCACATCTGCTACCGTATTATCATCATGAAGCAGCTTCAGCGACGTTATTTTTTGCTCCCCCTGCTGAAGGGACCAAGACAGACGTACCTGTTTTGCCTCAGAATCATAAGATCCCTGAAAAGAAGCGATCGCAGTCTCTTTCTCTTCTTTTTCCATGGGAGCATTTATAACCGGCAGCTGCGGATCCGCCTTCTTTATATACGTAATATAATAGATGCCGAGCACAGCAGTGATCATCATGATCACACTGAGCAGAAAGACAAACACTTTATTACGGCGAATATAATTAACCATTTTTTTCATATACGACTCCTCGGTTCTCATTATAATCCTTTTTTATATGGAAAGCCAGTTTTTTATCACAATCAATAACAGCCTGTCTTGATTTCCCAGATTTATACATAGAACTCATCTTTCATGAATATCATATGCAGATATCGCTTCATGATGCCAAAATAAAAAAAAACCGATCTCGTGCATCTTCCACAAGATCGGTCATTTACGACCTTATACGTAAACTTTTTTAAAATACAGGTACAACCAATCCATCATATGTTTCTTCAATGAATTTACGGCACGCATCACTCTGCAATGCTTCCATCAAAACTTTTGTCTTCTCTGAGCTTTCATTGCCTTTTTTCACTGCCAGCACATTCGCAAACGTCTTTGCGCCTTCACTTTCGGTCGCTTCTTTTACGATGACTTTATCACTGATGTTATTCGTCAAAGCGTAGTTTCCGTTAATCACGGCATATTTTACATCCTTCAGTACGCTTGGCAGCACTTCTGCTTTCATTTCCTGAAGCTGAATATTTTTCGGATTTTCCAAGATATCAGCCGGTGTAGCCTCTAACCCTTTTGACGTATCAAGCTTGATAATGCCACACTCATCCAACAGCTGCAATGCGCGTGCTTCATTCGTAAGATCATTCGGCACGGCGATGATATCGCCTTCTTCTATATCATCCAAAGACAATGCCGTTTTTCCCTGCGGATCATCGGCATATACACCAAGCGGTTCAAAATGAATAGCTGCTACCGATGCCAGCTCTGTCCCATGCTCAACATTGAAGTTTTCCAGATAAGGAAGATGCTGGAAATAATTCGCATCGAGTTCTCCTTCATCAACGGAAGTATTCGGGAGGATATAATCATCAAATATCTTCACTTCCAACGTATAGCCTTTTGCTTCTACCTGATCTTTCAATGCTTCCAATATCTCCGCATGAGGGGAAGCGCTGGCTCCAACCGTGATTACCTTGTCATCACCATCACTCTCTTTGCTGCCGCAAGCTGCTAAAGAGAGACACAACGTAAACGCTGCACAAACTTTCCATAATTTTTTCATAATCGTTCTCCTTTTCCTTAATGGGTTGTTTTACGTATAATTATATTGCCTACCGTCTGAATAACGGAAACAAACAATAACACAAAGAATACCGAAACATATATGATATCCATCATATTTCTCTGATATCCATAACTGATGGCAAAATCTCCCAGACCGCCACCGCCGATAGCCCCCGCCATGGCAATCAAGCCAACCAGTGACACGAATGTGATCGTTGTGCCGCGCACAATTCCGGGAATACTTTCTTTCAAATATACACGGAAGATGATCTCCATCGGAGAAGCTCCCATCGAGATGCTCGCTTCCCGAAGGCCGGGATCCACTTCCGACAAAGCCGACTCTATCTGACGGGCAAAAAACGGAACGGTTCCTAAAATCAGCGGAGGGATAGCGCCTACCACACCGATCCCCGTCCCTACTAATAAACGAGTCAGCGGTATTACCATCAAAATCAAAATAATGAAAGGAATCGATCGAAAGACATTGATGATCTTATCGATGATATTATACACGATCTTGTTTTCCAGAATATCACCGGGTCGGGTCACAACGAGGATCACACCGAAAATCAATCCAAAAACCAGAGAAATAAATCCGGAAAAGAACAGCATCACAAAGGTCTGCTCACAAGACAGCCATAAACGATCCTGATATTTTATAACATTCGGCATCCATTCATTCAACAGCTCTAACATTCCTTCATCACCTCCACCTTTACATGATTATCGCGCAGGCAGCGGATCGCCTTTGCGATATTCTCCTTTTCGCCTCCGAGAATAATTACCAAACCGCCTAACGGGGTTCCTTGGATCACTTCGATATTTCCAAAAATGATATTCGTATTTACACCAAAGTCACGGGAAATCTTCGAAATCAGCGCCTCTCCTGTATTGTTCGGTGCATAATTCAGCTTCACGAGCGTTTCTCCTTTTTTGATCTCTACGATCGGATGCCGCTGATCCAGGAGCTCATAAATCTTATGCATCGCCGATGTCGTATTGATGAAATTTCTCGTTACCTCTTGCTTCGGATTCGAGAAAATATCCAGAATATTTCCTTCTTCCACCATGCTGCCGTCTTCCATAACGGCAACCCGATTGCATATTTCCTTGACAACCGCCATCTCATGCGTGATAAGCACGATGGTTAAATTCAAACGCTGATTCACTTCCTTTAGAAGTTTCAAGATCGATTGCGTCGTCTGCGGATCCAGTGCGGAAGTCGCCTCGTCACATAAAAGCACCTGCGGATCATTCGCCAATGCACGGGCAATGGCAACACGCTGTTTTTGTCCACCGCTCAACTGAGACGGATAGACATCGGCTTTTTCTTTCAGATCGACCAATTCCAACAAAGAAGCCACCTTATTTTTTATCTCTTCCTTGGATAAACCGCTTTTTTTCAGCGGAAATGCGACATTCTGAGCAACGGTACGGGATCGCATCAAATTGAAATGCTGAAAAATCATACCGATCTTCTTTCGTACCTGACGCAGCTCCTTCGCATTCATCGTTGTTAAGTCCTTGCCATCCACGATCACTTCCCCTGTGGTTGGCCGCTCCAATAAATTAATACAGCGTACCAGTGTCGATTTACCGGCACCGCTGAAACCGATAATACCGAAGATCTCTCCGTCATGGATCGTCAGACTGACATCCCTTACCGCATGGACGCTTTTCTCTTTTGAACCAAAGGTCTTCGATACATGCTTCAATTCAATCATCCGTCATCCTCCTATAACATAAAAGCTTTCATCCATATAGGACGAAAGCTTGCTTCGTGTTACCACCTATGTTTATGAATACCTCGCGATACTCACCTCATCAAGTACGCCTGCATGCAGGTTATACTCTATCGCTGTAACGGGCGCCCCCGTCGTAATCTAACCAAAGGTTCAACTACGCTACTCCAAGACCATTTTCAACAGTTATTACCTCTGTCCTCTTCCACCGCACAAGGACTCTCTAGAAAAGCTTTACCTGTCTACTCTTCTTTTCATCGTCAATGTCTTATCTGGTTGTTATGATACCGCATCTATCTCTTTCTGTCAACCGCTTTTCACATTTTTTTCAATTCTTTTTCATTTATTTCAATATAGCAATCTCACTTTACATATGTACGTAATATATCATCAAATTCTTCTTTATATGCATGCAGCCATTGCGGATATGTCATCTGATGAGAGGATACGGCATTTCCGATCGCCTCCAGGAAACAGCACATATCTTCTTCCAATATCACTCCCTTATTATCACCGAAGTGCTCTTTACGATAAGCGTCGTTTCCGTGAATGCTCAACGTAAATGCGGGATACGCTTTTTTATCAATGACCTTCACAGTTCCTTGAAACCCCAATTCTCCGATCTGATTGGTTCCACATGAACTCGTACATCCGGAAATAAAGATCCGCGGCAACACGTGATCCGCATAAGCCTTTTCACGCATGTACATGATGAGCTCTTTCAAAACACCTTGAGAATCGCGCAATCCCACTTGACATGTCGCTGCGCCGATGCATGCTACGCTTTCTTCAAACAAATTACGCGCTCCGTCATCGGTAACAGCTAAAACACGGCGTGCCTCTTCGGCGGTACAGTTGATGATATATATGCCTTCCTGCGGCGTAATGCGCACTTCCGCCTCTTCTATATCTTTGATAACTTCATAAATATCCGCAAGCTTCTTCGGCGTGATGCTACCCCCTAACGGATGATAATAAACAGCATATAAGCCGCTTTGTTTCTGAGCAAAAATGCGTCGGTCAGCAATGCTACCCGCGCCTGTCTTTACGACTGTTTTTTCTTCTACATGCAGTTTCAAATGTTCCCCTGCAAAGGCCGCTTTCACCTTGCGCTGAAATTCTTCGGCCAATCCCTCTTCCCCAAGCGTTTCCTGAAGATAGCGGGTCCTTGCTTTTGCCCGGTTCTCATAATTGCCGTATTCCATAAAGATCAATACCATAGCGGAAACATAATAGAGGATGTCCTCCCCTTGGACATGGTCTCCTACCTTTACTCCCATACGCGGGTTGTTCCCCAATCCCCCTGCACAATAAACATCAAACGTGTGATCGCTGTTCGCAACGAAGCCGAGATCGCGAAACGTAGCGTGAGTTTCATTGCGCTCACTGTTGCTGAAAGCGATCTTCAGCTTTCTTGGCAAAGAGAATTTATTGATCAGCGTCAATACATACTCGCCTACTCCGCGGGCATAAGGCAACACATCAAATGCTTCCATAGGATCTACACCGCTTAACGGCGAGCACATCACATTGCGCGGGAAATCACCGCCTCCCCCGCGGCAGACGATATCATGTTCCAAAGCCTCCGCCATGATATGAGGGATCTCCATACCGCTTAAATCATGCAGCTGAATCGTCTGACACGTCGTAAGATGCGCACGGGATACCTGATGTTTTTCACATTGTTCAATGATGAATTTCAGCTTATCTTTTGTCATAACGCCCTGATTCATGCGCAGCCGAAGCATAAAGCTCTGGGCACCGCGCTGAGCATAGCTGCCGAAACCGCCGGAATAGCCTTTGAATTCCTTTACGCTCAGTTCTTTATTAAGAAAACGCTTCGTCTGCTCGTAAAACACTTCAATTTCTTTAAGAAGCTCTTGTTTCATCGTATCGTTCATGGTATCTCCTTTCCATTCATACTTTATAGGATGTATGCTATCATGCATATCATACCACTCCTTAGCAAAAGAAAAAAGACCGGAATATCTCCGATCATTTGATCTTATATTTCAGACGGTATGTCTTTCCTTCGCTTTCATCATCGAAATATTCCGTATAAGACAAGCATATCTTTTTTGTTGCGGAAGCGATGATAAATACAAGACAACCAGTGCGCTCTTCCTGCGGCTTCAGCGCATATTCATCCGGAAATTGCTTTTCTGCATCAAAGCATTCCTCCGCCTCATAAGGCGCTCCATCATCACAGGATATCTCAAAGTCCTCACGAAACATACCGAGGATCTCATTCGTCATATTCCGGATCGTAAAATGCAGCTTGACGAACATCCCTTCCTCGCTTACCTCATATCCTTCCAATTCTTTTCCGCATAATTCGATACAGCGCATCTTACATGTAAAAAACGATGTTTGAAATTCATTGATCATCGCATGATTAGGACTGTAATCACTAGTCAGCAAAAGACGGTGCCGGCCATTTTCATAGACATCGATCTCCATGATATCACCCCTCTATTACATTTTATAAAAAAGGGCTCATGGAATATGTCGAAAAAACTATATGAGGATGTGAGGAAACTGCTGTGTCCCCCGCTTGATAATCGAACGCAGCACAACCGGAGAAAGCTGTCTCATCACATAAGAAAGGCTGGATCCTTCCGCCAACAGGATATCCGCCTGCTTGCCGACACGTAAAGAGCCGATATGAGAGCAGCCCAAAAAGACAGCCGGACGCTGCGTAAAGCGCTTCAAAACTTCCCGTTCGCATAATCCTTGCTCACGAAACAGCAAACGAGCCCGGTAAAAAGGATCGATACAAGGATACTTCATCGGATCATAGCCACATGTCATGATATCGTCTCCCGGTTTTCCTACAGCGGGCATATATTCATAAGGATGTCGGTGAAGCCTATGCAGCGCCTGTTCATACATGTCCGCTTTCGACACATAAGCAAATGTGGTAATCCCCTTTTGCAAAAGCTGAAACAGCCAGGCATGCATATCCCGCAAAAGCTCCCTGCCGTGTTTCTCATAGTAGCTGTCCATATCCGTATGCTGTTCGAAAAGATACGGAGACAGCAAAGGCCTTGCCTGCATGCGGCAATCGATAAACCCGGGAAGAGCGATGCATCCGCGTGCGTTTATGATCCTCGTAGACGAATCGATATAAGCAGAAAAATCACCGCTTCCCATAGCGATGATCCGATCGTGATAAACAGCGATCGCCGCATCTTTCAAAACGACGTCTTCCCCTGATGCATCCGTTTCCATCGTATATACATATGCGATATCTTTGATTAATAACGTAGCCGCATGTTTCATATGTTCATTATAAAGGAAAGCGATCAAAAGCGCTAGTTGAATATACCCAAGGATGCTATAATAGAAAAAAAGGAGATTTGTGATGTTTGAAAAATGGAGACAGCTTTTTAAAAAGGAACACTTGCCTTCCCATACAGAAAAACCCGTTATCATAACCATTCACGGATACGGAAGAAGACGGCAGCATGAATTTGACAATCTCGTCAGCTGGGGAAAAAAAGACGGTTATGAGATCGTACAGTTTGATATGTACGATCTCTTTGATGAACAGGACTGCGATTGGACAAAGTGGGTCAGCCGTGCAAAAAAACAACTGGATGCATATGAAGGACGTGAACGCTATGTAGTCGGCTTCTCTATGGGCGGTGTGATCGCATCTTATTTGGCAAATGTATGCGATATACAAAAGCTGGTATTATTAGCACCGGCATTCAGTTATATGAATTTTGAAAACATATCCGGAGCCATATCCAAGGGAGCTTCCGCTTTGTTAAAAAATGATAAAAAAGACGATATCGAAATACCGTCATCGTTTTATGGAGGATTTACAGGGCTTGTAAAAAATCTGAAAAAATATGCGGCCGGTATCGAATGTCCCGTCCTTTTTCTACATGGTGATGAAGATGAGGTCATTTCTTTGAAAAGCTCTTTATGGGCATATGATAAAGTCTTCCATGACAAAAAAAAGATGATCATCCTTCATAAAGGTCATCATCGTCTATTGATGGATAAAGCCGTAAACTGGGAGTGCTATCAGATCATAAAGCTGTTTTGGGATGATACGATCCTCACTTGCCCTACTGTGCAGCAGGCGGAAGATATTTTAGAAAAAATGAAAAAAGAACGAAGACAAAACTTTTTTGAAGATCAGGAAAAAGACAGATAAGAAAACTGCAGTTTTTTAATACTCTTCCAAAACGATATTTTTTTGCGTAAGCTCTTTTGCCAGCGCCGGGTCGACATAGCGCGGTAATGCCATGCTTCAAATACATATCCTGTAATAGCTTCTTTCCCCGATGGATAACGCAAAACAAATCCGTATTTATATCCTTCTTCTTTCATGAACCGACCAACGGCACTGTCTAAAAGATCCTCATGCAGAAATCCATCATAACTGACATCAATAGCCAGCCCCAATTCATGCTGGCTGCTCACGACAGACGTTTTCTTGACATGTACGCTTCAGCACATGCTCACTTTGATTTCTCGCTTCATCGCTTACGCGATATCAAACGTCATAGCTTCCTTCCGTATGGACATCTACCGTCCCCTCATAAGTGATCTTCGCATTCACGTCTCCATCCGGATTATCCTTTGCAGTGATACCGTGTTCAGCAGGAGAAAATACAAATTCTCTTCCTAATTCCCAACTAATTTCATCCGGCCCTTCCAATACCGGAGCCGAAAGATCTTTTATGTGATATTTTATAAAAAACGTACGATATACACCATACAGCAATACCACCGATACGATCAATATAATAGGGAGTATTACTTTTTTACGCATGTTTTTATTATTCATAACCTTATTATAGTAGAAATCAAATCATCTGTCCCGCCGATGATAAAAAAGAGGCAATCGCCTCTTCTATTGTTTGATCTTTATATATATCGCTTCTGCCAAACGTCGATGATTGTTCGCATCCATATGGATACAATCAATTTCGGAAGCCTCCGCAACTTGCGATGCATCCAAAAATTCACAGCCTGACTGTACAGCGATCTCCTCATAAACACAAGCTAATCTGCGCGATACGCGAAAACTGTTTTCATTAAACTGCTCCTGCATACGCAAAACTTTATCATAGCCTTCCCGTATGTGGATCGGAGACACAAGCAGGATCTTAGGAACCTTCATATGAACATTATATATCGCTTTATTCTGAATGATCTGCACCATTTCCTTGATCCCCTTTGAAACCGATATCGCATCTGCACAAAAGCACGCCTTCAAATCATTAGTTCCAAGCATGAGGATAACCAGATCCAACGGCTGATAAATCTCCAGCGTTTCCCGAAGGGAAGAAATACCGTGACGATACGGTTTTACCGCATCTATAAAGGCTGCCGTCCTTCCGCATAAACCGTTTTCTATGACCTCATCCTCTTTGCAAAATTGCTGCAAAAGCTTTGGCCAGCGCTCCGCAAAACGATTGCCGGTTTTAGGATCGTGTCCCCATGTATTGGAATCTCCATAGCATAGTATTCTCATATCGTTCTCCTATAATAAATGCAACTCTTCCAATGTCTGCCAAATACCCGGCTCATAACTGGGAGCGCACACGATATCCGCTGCCTCTTTTGCCGTCGGATGGGCATTTCCCATAGCAACACCGACCTGTGCTTCTCGAAGCATCTCCAGATCGTTCAAAGAATCGCCAAACGCCAAATAAGCGGTTTCCGGCAGCTGCCAATACCGCATAAGCGAACGGATCCCTACCGCCTTATTGACATCATCACGAATAAAATCGCGGCAATACGGCGCAGAAGCTGTCTGTATAAGATGATCGATCCCTTCAAACAGACGAAAATCCTCTTCTCGCTCACTGATCACGCTGACAGCACATACCGTTTCTCCGCGCCAATCGCGAATTTCTGGAACAGGCAAATGAAATTCATCGAGCAGCTTTGCCACAAGTGGTGTCATCGGCTCTGTCATAAATTCATATTTCCCGAAAGAATGCATGCAAAGTCCATGCTCTTTGGCAATACCGAACATCTGTTCCATCTGTGTCTGCGTATAATCGATCTGATCGATGATCTCATAATGCTCATCCATTACAATGCCTCCGGCACAGCCAACATACCCATCCCAATCCAGCATATCAAACACTTGCAGCTGATCTGCCATCTCTTTGGGACGACCGCTGCACAAAGCGACTTTAACTCCCTTATCTTTCAGTTTTCGGCATGCGGCAAGCGTTTGCGGCAAAACCTGATTCGTCGTATGGTCAAAAAATGTTCCATCAATATCAAAAAATACTGCTTTTACATTCATAATTTTCTCTCCTTGCAACGCGTTCATTATAAAGCAAAGGCAGAAAAAAAGCAAACAAATGTACAGACATTATAATATTTGTCATTTGCAGAAAACATGCTACAATACACATAACGCTGACAATATCACAAATACTATGAAGAAAGGAGGAACAGCATGGACAAAGAAAATATCATAGAAGTCATCACCGGCCGCGATGACGACCGATACCAGGAATTCAAAGAATTGCTGAAGGCTGCCGATCTCACATGCACTGCAACTTTCCAGCAATATGTAAAAGAAGTGGACTTTCGCACATATATCGGAAGCGGAAAAGTAAAAGAGATCGCATCTTATGCGGAACAACAGAAAGCAGACGGCATTTGCTTCGATACCGATCTGACGGCTTTGCAAATACGCAACTTGGAAGACATCTTACAAATACCCGTCATTGACCGAGAAGATCTCATCTTGGAGATCTTTTACCGAAGGGCTTCTTCCAAAACGGCAAAGCTGCAAATCGAGCTTGCCCGTCTACAAAAACTATTGCCGCGTCTCATCGGTGCCAATACGCAGCTTTCCCGGCAATCCGGAGGCAGAAATAAAGGGTCGGGAGAAAAACAGCTGGAATTGGATCGAAGACGTATCAAAGCGAGAATCACCGAGCTGAAAAAAGAACTGCGGCAAATAAAAAAAGAACGAAATACACAACGCCGCCAAAGAAGAAAAACAGAGCTTCCTCTCGCTGCACTTGTCGGATATACGAATGCCGGAAAGTCCACACTGATGAACATGCTGCTGAATATGTCCGAGCAGCAAAACAAAAAACCGGTGATGGCAAAAGATATGCTATTTGCAACACTGGACACTTCTGTCCGCCGTATACGCCTGAAAGATTGTCCCGATTTCCTATTATCGGATACTGTCGGATTTGTTTCAGATCTGCCTCACCATCTGATAGAAGCCTTTTCCTCAACGCTGGAGGAAGTCACCTATGCAGATGTGCTGATACAAGTCGTCGATGCCAGCAATAAACATCATGACATGCAGATGGAAACGACAAAACAGGTCTTAGCACATATCAAAGCCTCTCATGTTCCCATGATCACCGTTTATAACAAATGCGACCTGACTTCTTTTTCCTATCCCAACGCCTGCGATGATCAACTATATATGAGTACTTTACAGCAAGCGGGGACAGAGGAATTGATCCTTATGATCGCTCAACATCTATTCCCAAGCACACAGCTGTACCTCCTGCATTTCCCCTATGAGCATACCGGACAATTTGCTAAGTTCTTAAAAACACATAAGGTACAGCAAATTCAGCAAGAAGAAGACGGAATTTGCTGTCATGCTTTTCTGCACCAAAAAGAACTCGCCGCATATCAGCCGTTCATCCTTGAGCATCCTCGGACATTGTAATAAGCTGAAATGCCCGATCGAGCACATCGCATAACTGATGTGGCAAAATCGTATATAAGCTATGTTCACGAGCGAGTATCTCCGCACATAACGCATGAAGAAAAACACCGCTGCACGCTGCTGTCAGCGGTTCTTTTGATTGCGCAAACAACCCGCTGATCAAACCGCACAGCACATCGCCACTGCCGCCTTTTGCCAATGCGTTGTTTCCTCGTATATTTAAGTATATCGCATCACGATGAAAGATAAGCGTTCTCTCATCTTTTTCTACTAAGGTAACTTGCGGATATTCTTGCAAAAAATCCCGAGCTGCTGCAATGGGATCTTGCAAGATCTCTTCCACACTACGATGGCACAAATAGCTGAATTCTTTGGGATGCGGCGTTAAAATTACCGGAGCGGACCGTTTCAGCCAAGAAAGGTTTCTGCCTAATAAATATAAAGCATCCCCATCTATAACACATGGTTTATCCGTTGCCAGCACCCGCTGAACCAACTTTTCTCCAACCGTGTTTCGCCCCATGCCACAGCCGATCACGATCAAATCGTACACTTCCATCCGTTCCTCTGCTATCCGTTCGGCACCTTCTGCAAAATATCCAAGCGCACTCGGCGCACAGATAAGCATTGCTTCCAATAAACGCGAAGAAACGATTTCCCGAATATCTTCGGGAATCATCAGCGTCAAGGTTCCCAAGCCGCTATGCAAAGCAGCATCCGCTGCCATGGTGATCGCTCCGTGCATAGAAGCACTGCCGCCGATCATCAGAACATTTCCATATGTTCCCTTATGAGAATGAGGTGTTCTCTTTGGTAAAAACTGCCGTATAATCTTTTCATCCAGTATAGCTATCGGTTGCTTAATTTGCGCATCCTCTGCCGCAATCCCGATATCTTTTACGACAATTTCCTTGCTGCATGTGCAGCCCGGATACAAATACATCCCCCTTTTCGCAAACTGAAAGGTAACACTCAGATCCGCACATACCGCACATCCTAATATCTTCCCAAGATCTGCCTGAATACCACTCGGTATATCGACACTGATGACATAGGCAGAAGAAGCATTTACCGCTCGTATGATCTCTTCGCCATCACCTGTGATCGCTCGCTTAAGTCCTGTTCCAAACATCGCATCGACGATTACGTCAAACTCATCAAATGCCGCAAATTCCATCATGCGAATACCCGCCTGAAGTGCCAGCTCATGAAAATGACAGGCATCTTTGCTTTGCGGCTTTCGATATTTCAGAATACTTACGGAATAGCTTTTATGCGCATGAAGGGCAAGGGCATATCCATCACCGCCGTTATTACCGGAACCGCAGATGATCAAAATCCGCGCTCCGTGTGCAAATCGCTTTTCCAGTTCTTCGTAAACCGCATATGCCGCCGTATTCATCAAATCGATCGAAGACATTCTCGCGATCGTTCTCTGATCCATTCTTTGCATATCTTCTGTCGTTGCCAACCGCATAGTATCCCTCTTTTCTCTAAGCGAACATACATACTCTTTTTTTATTATAACAAATAAACATGTACGAAATAAGGGAATTCATTCCCTTTTTCCTCTGCATCGCATACACCATCATAATACGTATTACAATGATCGGATGCATCTGGCAGAGCCGGACGCTGATCGAAACGTGCACGAATTACTCCCGTATTGAGGCCGCCGCAGCTGTATACTGCTGCTGACTGCAATGTAAGAGGAGCCGTGGATAATAAAATTCGATGACCAAGATCACTGCCGTCACTGACATAATAAGAAAAGAATACATCATAAGAGCCGTCACATTGCGATATTGCCGGTCCGCTACAGGTAGTTGTGAATATCGGCAATATTTGATGATGAACAGAAATCGTGCGCAAAAAAAGAAAAGAGATCCGCCTACCTTTTTTTTATTATACAACCTCTATTCTACGTATAGAATCATGATACCTACCATAATTACCGTTCTTTATATAGAGCCGGACGCTGAATCGCTTCGTCTTTACGGGAAGTAAATGGGCTACCCCAAGAGCCATCGGAATGTAGACCTCCGGTTCTTGCTCGGTCATAGTATGTTGCCAAAAAGGTAGTTTCCCATTGCTGCGCGGTCAGCTTTTTCCAATTGAGGGCAATATCGGGTTCCTTATTTATAACTAAAACAACCCCATGATAATTAGAAATCGTGCTCCCAAAGTGACCGAACCACCATATTAAGCGAACTCCAATCCTCTCCATAGTGAACGAATCCCAGACCAATTATTTTAAAGAAGATCCCCCTTATGCATGAAATTTCATCCTCTTTTTCCTTTTTACCTACCTTTACTTAAAGGATACCAAATCATAACATGAAAATCACAGATAAATGATCTCCGTATTTTAAAAGAAACAGTGTATGCTTTAATCATCAAGCATACAAAAAGCCCTTTTCTTGACTTTTTTACACCATATATTATAATGGGAATGAAAAAAGGATGTGATGACAGCCCTATGGGATCGGATTATTTACTTGTACTTGGAATTATTTTACTTTGCAATTTTAAAACTGCTATTTTCGGCATTTTGTGTATCATTGCCGCATGTATGATTAAAAAGAGAAAAACGATCAGAGAGAAGAAGGGTATTCATTTCAAAGACAGCTTCGGCGAATATTCGTGAAGCTATATCATCTAAGCAAAAGCTTAGATTTTTTATTTATCGACAGGAGATTCCTTCTTGGTAATTTTTTCACAAACATGAGAAAAAAAGTTGTTTTGCCTACCCAATAGCGGTATAATAAGAAAAGCTAAATTGCTTCTCAAGGGAGTTTTTATATGAAAAAAACAATCGTATTAGGTGTTACCGGCGGGATTGCGGCATTTAAAGCTGCACAACTGACAAGCGATCTCATAAAGAAAGATTATGATGTGGAAGTTATCATGACAAAACATGCGACGGAATTCATCGCCCCCTTAACTTTTGAATCGCTGACCAAGCACAACGTGATGGTCTCTACTTTTGAAAAAGTGGCAGACCGCAGTGTCAAGCATATCAGTATCGCCAAACGTGCCGATCTTTTTATCATCGTACCGGCAACTGCCAACGTAATCGCAAAGATCGCTCATGGGCTGGCAGATGACATGCTTACGACGACCTTTTTGGCTGCTTCTTGTCCGAAGCTCATCTGTCCGGCGATGAACACCGGCATGTATGAAAATCCCATCACGCAAAATAATCTGAAGTTATGCCGTTCTTATGGCATGCATATCTTGGAACCGGCTAGTGGACGGCTTGCCTGCGGTGACAGCGGCAAAGGAAAACTTCCCGACATTGAGGATATCATCGATAAAGCGGAAGAACTCCTGCATACCGATAAACCGCTTTATGGCCAGCAAGTTCTGATCACCGCAGGCCCGACCCAGGAAGCTTTGGATCCGGTCCGTTTTCTGACCAACCATTCTTCCGGAAAAATGGGATATGAATTAGCCCGGGCTGCTCGTGATATGGGAGCTCATGTAACGCTCATAAGCGGTCCTGTTTCCTTGAGACTGCCTCAGGATATTACCGTCATTCAGGTAAAAAGCGCACAAGAGATGATGGAAGCGGTAAAAAAAGAAGGTGCACAGCAGGACATCATCATCAAGGCCGCCGCTGTCGGTGATTACCGTGCCGCGCATATTTCCGAGGAAAAGATTAAAAAAAGCGAAACGGAACTGACCGTCACGTTTGTGAAGAATCCGGATATCCTCGCTATGCTAGGAGAACGGAAGCGGCCGGGACAGTTGCTATGCGGGTTTGCCATGGAAACAGAGGATCTGGAAGAAAACGCAAGAAAAAAAATGTTGGAGAAGCATTGCGATATGCTCGTTGCCAATAATTTGAAAGTGGAAGGAGCCGGATTTCAGAATGATACGAATGTAGCTACCTTCTTTTATCAAGATAAAATGGAATCGTTAAATATCATGAGCAAGCGGGAACTATCGTTCCGTATTTTGGAAACACTGTGCTCTTTGAAAGAAAATAACGGAGGAAAATGATATGTTGATCGTTATCGATATTGGCAATACTAACATCACATTAGGTATTTATGATAGGGATACTCTGCTGGGAAGCTATCGTCTTACCACCAAGATGAAGCGTACCAGTGACGAATACGGCTTTATGCTGATGAGTTTTTTAAACGCCAGCAAAATCGTTTTGGAAGATATTGACGATGTAATCGTATCAAGCGTCGTACCTAAGATCATGCACTCTTTCAATAACGGAATACGAAAATATATACATAAAGAACCCATTATCGTAGGCCCAGGAATCAAAACCGGCATATCCATAAAAACGGAAAATCCCAAAGCGGTAGGAGCAGATCGCATCGTTGACGCCGCCGGTGCTTATTACACATATGGCGGTCCTTGTCTCGTTGTCGATTTCGGCACAGCTACCACATTTGATTATGTCGATGCAAACGGCTGTTTTGAATACGGAGTCATCAGCATCGGCATTGAGACCGGCGCACAGGCGCTATGGACACAGGCTGCCAAACTTCCGGAAATAGAGATTAAAAAACCGGCGACTATTCTGGCGAAAAGTACCATCACAAGCATGCAGGCCGGCTTGTTTTACGGTTACATCGGACAGACGGAGTATATCATAAGAAAATTCAAAGATGTTCTTCATAAAGATATGAAGGTCATCGCTACCGGTGGACTTGGCAACATGATCTATCAGAATACCAAGCTTATCGATGTCTATGATCAAGATCTTACTTTTAAAGGGCTGAAGATCATATACGACCGACTTCAAAGCAACAAAAAAGCGGCAGAAGAAAAATAACGGTAAAACATGAGCGTTTTATCGTTTTTATATGATAAGAGGCAATAGAAACCGATAGTTGCGTCATTGAAAACTAAAATATATGGAGCAATCGATCAAAAACCTATATAATAAGCACATAAAAAGGAGAGAATACGATGAATATAGAAATCGCAAATAGATTGGTTCAGCTGCGGAAGCAAAAGAATCTATCCCAAGAAGCCCTGGCAAACGAGCTGGGTATCAGCCGTCAGGCTGTCAGTAAATGGGAGCGTGCCGAAGCCTCACCGGATACCGACAACCTCATCTTGCTGGCAAAACTCTATGATATTTCACTGGATGAATTATTAAAGACGGATCAGGAATCCTTCGAAAGCGGAGCTAAAGATAAAAAGGAGCATACTGCGGAAGAAGACAGGGATTATGTGCATGTCAGTTTAACAAAGGGAATCCATGTAAAAGAAAAAAACGGTGATGAAGTTCATGTGGGTTGGAACGGCATTCATGTAGAAAGCAACGATAAAGACGATCGTCATAAATTTCATTTCGATAAAAACGGTGTTTATATCGACGATGAAAAATATGATATCAACGAGTGGAAACAAGAATGGAAAGACTATCATTATCACTATGACTTCCCTATCGGTGTTTTAGTAGTCATGGCCTATCTTTACATCGGCATCGCCCACGATGCATGGCATCCGGGATGGTTGCTCTTTGGCATCATACCGCTGTTTCACAGTATGCTTTCTGCCTATCGCCATCGGGATTTGCTGCGCTTTTCCTACCCCGTTCTCATCTTTATGATCATCGGTTATTACGGCTTTGTGCAGCATGCCTGGTATCCCGCTTGGCTGCTTATATTGACAATACCGGTATTTTATTCCATATTCGGATACATCCATCATCTATGTAAAAGCAATCAAAAAAAAGATATATAAAAAGTCCAATAGGACTTTTTTCTTTATAATCTCTTTTCGAAATTTCCACTGATGCTCATGCCTTCATTAAAGATCATAAACGCCTTCGGATCGATATCTTTCACGATCTTTTTGATCTGCGGAACTTCATATTTGGAAATCGCCGTTACCAAAATATACGTTTCATCATTCGTATAAGCACCGGCTCCCTTCCAATACGTTACACCACGATGCATCATATGGATGATCTGCTGCTGTACATCCGCGGATTTTGTAAAGATCATTACCGTCATATTGATATTCTGATAATGGATCTTATCCATAATCATAGAAGAACATACCATATTCAGAATCGAATAGATCGCCGTGGGGATATCAAACAGATACGCACATAGGGAGAATACAAAAATATTTACTAAAATACTCAGTTTACCGACACTGAAACCAGGTTTTTTCATGGAAAAATAAAAACCGAGAATATCGAGACCGCCGCCGCTTCCCTGCGCACGCAGCGTCAAACCGATACCGACACCGCAGCAGATACCTCCGACTAGACAGGCGGACAGAATATCCTCGATGATCGGTGTTTGAGGAATCGGAATGCACGTCATGAAAATAGTTTGCAAAATGACACAGTATATCGTACGAATAAAAAACTTGCGGGATATACTGCGATATGCCATGATAAAAAGCGGTATATTAATCAAAAAATTCAAAATGCCGGCAACGTCAAAATTCAATGTCACATACGATTGCAGCATCGTTCTCAAGATCTGCGCAATACCGATGATGCCGCCGCTGTACAGTCCTAAGGGAATGACGAAAACATTCATGCCAAGCGAAAATAAAAACGCCCCTGCGCCGATCCATCCGTATCGCTGTACCGTTTCTTTTGAAAGCTTCATTTCCATAAACCTCTTCCTTCCAAACAGAAAGGAACCGTATGATCCGATTCCTTTACTTAGATTATACACATCGATGACACGTCTTACAATGTTTATTTCATCTTATTTCGCTGCCTTTTTAAAATGAAGTCATACGCTTCCTCAAAGGTATAAAATGCGGCATCTGCCTGATGCTGATCGACAAAGAAACGATCCTCTTTTTTAGCAAGCGTATACAGACCGGCACCTTTGGCAGCCGCAATTCCATAACGGCTGTCTTCGATGACTACGATATCATCGCGATTTCCACCAAGCAATTCTACCGCCTTATGATAAATTGCCGGATCCGGTTTTGTCTTTTCAAACATCTTCCCGCTCAATACATGATCGAAAAACGATGTTAGCTGACAAGATTCCATCATCTGACGAATATGTTCCATAGGAGAACTGGATGCAAGCGCCAGCTGAAAACCATCTCGTTTCAAATTCGTTAAAATCTCCCGCACGCCTTCGTTTAAAAGTTCTGCATAGACAACCGGATGCTGCTGTATGTAACATGCAAACTGTGCATTCATCTCGTGAAAATCAAATGTGGTATGTAGAATATCACCCAACATCTCCCACACCAGATAATCCGCATTCCCCGCTACGGAGGATATCTCATGCAGATCAGTATCAAAACCCTTTTCCTGTAGCATGCATGTCAGTCTTTGCATAAAGGTATATTCAGTATCTACAAGCACACCATCCATATCAAATACAACAGCTTTCATCTATTCCACCTGCCAATCAATCGCATCTTTTTGTATGCTTTTTAAAAATGTATTCGTCTTTGAAAAATGTCGGCAACCGAAGAAACCGTAATCCGCAGAAAACGGGCTCGGATGTGCACATTTCAATATCAAATGCCGCGTATTCGTGATCAAGTTCATCTTGCTTTGCGCATTTCTCCCCCACAGCAAGAATACGATCGGATCCTCTCGTTCATTCAAAAGCCGAATGATCTGATCCGTCAGCTGTTCCCAACCGCGGTGTGCATGAGAATTCGCCTGACCCTTCCGTACGGTCAAAACCGTGTTCAGCATCAATACTCCTTGCTTTGCCCATGTGCTAAGATCACCGTGGGAAGGAATGCTGCAACCGAGATCATCATGCAGTTCCGTAAAAATATTCTGCAAGGACGGCGGCGGAGTAACGCCCTTCTGTACAGAA
Organism: Erysipelotrichales bacterium; assembly: GCA_910575705.1. GTDB lineage: Bacteria > Bacillota_I > Bacilli_A > Erysipelotrichales > Erysipelotrichaceae > CAJTFG01. The sequence continues at coordinate 218,497 of CAJTFG010000003.1, forward strand.
AAGCACAAACCGTGCGCCTGGTTTCGTCCATGATATGGATCTTGTCCCAATATAACGACCTTCACATCCTTGTATGCCGTATATTTCAACGCGTTAAAAATGTCATACATATTAGGAAAGACCTCCTGTGTCGCATATTCAATGGATAAAAAATTGCGCAGTTGGATATAATACGGCTTTTTAAACTCATCCTTCAGCAATTCATCCCAATCATTCCCTATCGATACCATGTCATCACCTTCCCTTCTTACCCATTATAGCATTATTTTTTTAACTCTTCTATCCGTTGCTGTTTTTCATGAAGATACATCCAGTACTCCATCATCGCTTCCAAAGCCGCCTGCTTTTCTTCCCTTTTCCGGGAAAGACGCATCACTTCTTCATAATCACTTTGCACCGTTTCCATGCGGCTGTCGATCATATCCATTTCCTCCTGCAGCTTTTCCATATCCCGATCGATCGTTTCCAGATCCCGCTTTTCCCGCGAAGTCATCTTCAGTGGCTGATCCCGTTTCTTTTTATCACGGACTTCTTTCGGTGCGGCTGGTTGTTTATATGACAAATACATGCTGTACCCGCCGATATATTGACGCAGCGTATGATCCGGCTGAAAAACAAACACCTGATCGCATATGCGATCCAGAAAATAGCGATCATGCGATACGGTGATCACCGCTCCTTCAAAGCGATCAAGATAATCTTCTAAGATCTGCAAAGTTTGAAGATCGAGATCATTTGTCGGCTCATCCATGAGTAAAACATTCGGTCTCTGCATCAATACTTTCAATAAGTACAAACGGCGCCGCTCTCCCCCAGATAAACGCATGATCTTCGTATGCTGTAGCTGTGCATCAAAAAGAAAACGCTCCAGCATGGAAGCTGCGCTAAACGTTCCTTCCTCTGTCGAAATCGCATTGCTGTCCTCTAAAATATAATCAATCACCCGCATCTGACCATCCATATCATCAAATCCCTGCCGGTAATAAGCGAGACGGACGGTTTCTCCGTACACGATCGTTCCGCTATCAGGCTCCTGACGCTTCGCGAGAACGTCCAGCAATGTCGATTTCCCGCAGCCATTCGGTCCGAGAATCCCGATGCGGTCTCTTTTCTTTATATAATATTCGACATCACGAAACAATACATTTCCATGATACCCTTTGGATATCCCCTTTATCTCCATGATCTTGCTTCCTAAGCGCGAGGTCAGCGTATCCAGCTTCATCTCTTTTTGCTTCGCGGGTTCTGTCATTTCCTGCAAGCGCATAAACCGATCCAATCGTCCTTTGCTTTTCGTGCCTCTCGCCTGCACCCCTGCCTGTACCCAAGCCAACTCTTTCTTTAACAAGCTCTGCCGTTTTCGTTCTAATGCTTGTTCGATATGCTCACGCTGTGTTTTCAGCATTAAAAAAGCAGTGTAGTTTCCTTCATAGCTATACAGCTTTCCATTATCAATTTCCAATATGCGTCCGGTGATCCGATCCAAAAAATAACGGTCATGCGTCACCATTAACACCGCATGCGAAAAACGAATCAGGTATGCCTCCAGCCAGTCAATCATATCATTATCCAAATGGTTGGTCGGCTCATCCAAAATGAGCAGATCACAAGGCTGCAACAATGCAGCCGCCAATGCCGTGCGCTTCTGCTGTCCTCCGGACAGCGTGGATATCTTTGTCTCATGATCATAAATACTGAATCTTTTAAGAATAGAACGCAGCTCAAAATCCTCTGTCAGATGATCTTTTCGAATGCTTCGCACCATGTATTCCATGACGGTCTCCTCTTTTTGAAACTGCGGATCCTGAGGGAGATAGGAAATACGCAACCCCTTTTTATAAATAATCTTCCCGTCCTGATAAGGCTCTTGCTGTGCCAGTATCCGCAGCAATGTCGTCTTCCCCGTTCCATTGATCCCTACAAATGCAATTTTTTCCCGTTCCTCGATCGCAAAAGATACATCCTTTACAATGCATTTATCATTATGAAATTTCGTTACATGCTCCGCTGCTATCAACATTTTGTCACATCCTGACGTTTCTGCTATTCATTATAACAGAAAAACGATGAAAAAAACCTGTTAAAACAGGTTTCCATCAACAGAACATCGCAATCCTTTCGGGAGCTTATTTTTAATGCACACGCCGTCTCCTTTGCCAAGCCCAAGCACATATCCGTGATACGTCAGTGCCGTATAACCCTTCCGGTGTTCTTTCGGCAGCACATTCCCGCTGTAAAATAAGATTGCTTCCTCTTTTGTCAATTCCGTCGTGCTTTTCAAATACGGACGCAGGAATGCGCTGAGATAAAAATGATGATGCGGTTCCAAACGCTGCCCCCGCACTTCTCCGCAGGCGATCCCCTGACGAAGGATGCGAATATTCTTCAAACGCAAAAACGGAGCCTGCCGCACATACACTCTCTGCTCATCCATCATCCAATGCATCGGCAATACGGAAAGCTGCTCCTGAAAAAAGGATATGACGCAGTTCGGCAATTTCTTTTCTTTTTCATAAACCAGCTTTGTCTGTTCGTTTGCCGAGATCCTTCTCATCTTCGCAATAAAATGTCCTTCTCCTCGATCCATCGGAAAAATCCTGCGGACATAAGACACCGGCAGATCTTCATAAGCAAATCCACCTCTTCCAAATGACGCACGGCTATCTACCAATTCCATATCCGGATGGGTCTTTAAAAACTCATATACGACTTGTTCATTTTCCTCAACGGCATACGTACATGTGGAGTATACAAGAATGCCGTCCTGCTTCAAAGCCTTATATGCGCTTTCCAGAATATGCAGCTGCCGATAGCGGCAGGCATTCACATGTTCTTCGCTCCATCCTTCCATAGCGCTGTCGTGCTTCTTGAACATGCCCTCTCCGCTACATGGAGCATCTACCAAGACCTTATCAAAGTGTCCCTGCAAAGCCTTGCAAAGCTCTTCCGGCTTCGCACATGTAATCATATTTTCACCGACGCCAAGCCGCTCCATATTCGATAAAAGAACAGATGCTCGCCCAACGTCGATCTCATTGCTGAGCAAAAATCCCGTATGTTTCAGTTTGGCTGCGATCTGCGTACTCTTTCCTCCCGGCGCGGCACATAGATCCAACACCCATTCTCCTTCCTGCACATCCAATATCTCCACCGCACTGGAAGCAGACGGTTCTTGCATATAAAACAAGCCGCAGCTATGAAACGGGTGATTTCCCAAAGAGGCGATCTGAGGGGATATATAAAAGGATTCCTTACAAAAAGGAGAAACGCTCAAAGAATGCGGAAACTCTTTGGTAAAGTCTTCTACCGCACACTTCAGCGTATTGACCCTCACACCGCGGTACATTGGCATATCCAACGTTTTCACATATTCTTCATATTCCTCTTGCAGCAGGAGCTTCATCCTGTTTAAAAACGCTTCTTTCATGATCAGTGCCGCATGGTACCATCATCATCGGTCTGCATAAAACAGATCCCTTCGATGATCTCCCGTCCTTTTTCAAGATAATCTTCTTCCATCGTGCGGTAACGGACGAGCAGCTGTTCCGTACCAGCGATCAACTGAGCGAAGATCTCATAATGCTCACCATAATTCAGCGTGATCATATATCCTTCAAGAGAAGCTGCATGCAGCTTCTTTTTTTGTATGATAAAAGGAGATTCCTCAAAAAAGACAGCATCATACGTTCCTTTTTCCTGAATATCCAGCTGCAGCATCCAATGCCATACTTCTTCTTCATGATGATAACCGTTATTGATCTGCGCACTTTTCTGCTCCTGATCCTGATAGATCTCACAACAGCCATCAACGGGGATCCGCCAATCCTTCAGTTCATATTGCAGCGGATGACGGCGATATCCCATCTCTTCATCGGGAAGCGCATATGCACCCAACAAAAGATCTTCCCTTTTAATCACCTTCGCAAGCAAGCGGTAAACACCGAGAGGCAAAGGAAGCATAGGATCTTTTTCATATGCGATCTCCAAATAATCCATAATAGCAGAAGCGGTTTTATATGTATATTCATTCATTGCAGAATATTCAAAATAACATTCTTTCCAAATCAAATTCAAAGCACAGCTGCGGTAAAACCCCGCATGCATCCCTTGTTCATTCCATATGAAAAACCGATCTGCCAGCTCTTCTATATCCATTTTCGCAAAATCCTGAACAAGAATATACCCCATCGGCGTAATCACAGCTCCCTGTTTTTCCTGCGGGCGATAATAATGTAGCGGCCATGCGATACAAAGATGCTCCAGGTCTTCATGATCCTGCACATATGCAGCCACACTGCTCAGCCATGTATAAAAATAATCGTATTTCAGTTTTTCAAAGTCATGATCGTCCATATAACCGGTGGGATCACTCGCCTCCAGCTCTACATCACTCTCTTCCATCAGCGCTTCCAACAGATCCGCAGCATAAGCATGAAAGCCGGGGCCGACAACGTTGGTCTGTGCTAAAATGCTGACAAAATCATTTTCATAACTGCACTCAATGATTCCCTCCGGACATATCTCTATTAAACATATCGTTCCATAATCCTCAAATTTCAGATGACGATGATGACAGAAATGCTCCAAAAAAGCGGTAAACTTCTCCTGATTGCTGGAAGGTTTCAGCGTTCCTTCCAATATTATCTCGATTGCCATACGTACTCCTTTTGAAAAAGGGTCGATCTCATCGCCCTTTACAATAACTCTTTTACTACATAAACGCCGTCTGCGCTGATCATGATCAATTCCACATCTGTTTTTAAAATGGTCGGATCGATATCCGATTCACGATATTTCAACACCAGCTTAACGCGATATGCATCATATGTGACATCCTTGAATGTGACCTGTTCCGGCACAGTTTCTATTACCTCATGCATCGTCACATACGGCAAGGTATCTTTATCATACATATTGACGATGATATCATAGTTCTGATAAAACCACGCACTGGCATATTCCCTGAATTCTTCCTGCATACTGCTAGGAATGAATTCCATACCGCCGATATCTGCCACGCCTTCTTTATTGTACAATGTAAAGAAATCATAAGCGAAGTTCGTCGCAGCCAATGTAGCTATCGTCTGCCCATCTGCCTGATTATTGATCGCATCCGTTAATTCATTATAGACCGCCGCCATCTCATCCGTCGGATTTTTCGGCGGTGAATACATGCTGTTTTCTCTTATTTCTACCGGTTCTTTCGGCGGTTCTTCTTCCTCGCTCTTACATCCGCTGATAAACAACAAGGAAAAAACGCCGAAAGAAATCATCAGTTTCTTTAACAGTTTTTTCATAAGTTCCTCCATAAAACTAGGATAAGTATATCATATCATTCCGTAATTGGAAACGATAGAATCGTTTCTTTCCAAGATTCTTGATAGATTCCTCCGCCCTGCGCCAACAGTTCCGTACCGCCGCCGCGAATATGAATCGCTTGCGAGAGCCGCTGAAAGAGCTCTTTGGCATTCAATCCGCTCGTCTTTGATACGGCGATCACCACATGACAGTTGTCATAGACCTTAGCCAGGATGACAGCCGCCGTTTTCTTTTCTACGATCATCTGCGCAAGCATAACAACGGATTTAACATCCATATCATCAACGAATTCATGAAGGACGTCTTCTTCTTTCTGCAACAGACGTTCTGATTCCAAGACCAAGTATTTCTGTTTCCATACCGCTACATCATGTTCCAATGCCTTCTGCTCGTTTAACAGCTTATGGATCCCGGTATTCAAATACAGATGAGAAAGCGCAAGCGTCCTGCTTGCTTCATCGAGGACCTGATATCGCTTTCCTACGCTGTCCAACAGCTGATCCCCGCATATATATTTCACCTTGTAGCCGTGTTTTGTCTTTTCATATCCGGATATATAGATCATCTGCAAATATCGCAAACTCGGCACATGCATACAGCCGCATAAGTTATAGTCCAGATTTCCTATGCGAACGACGCGGAGCTCTTCATGCGTCAGCTTATCCGCAGAGACGAACTGCTGCGCGCTGGCCCGCGTTGGATAGATGATGGATATTTCCAGATCATCCCGAATCAAGCCATTGCATAATACCTGCAGTTCAAAAGCCATCTTATCTGTAAAATGATCAAAATCAAATTCGATATCATTCTCTTCATCCGATACGTGATGCGACAATGTCTTCACTTTATATACGTTCCCTAATAAAGCGGATATGAGATGCTGCGATGTATGGATCTGACATTTGCGAAAGCGTTCATGCAAATTAACACTCATAAATACGCTTCCTTCTAAGCGCACATCCAACAGATGATAAAGACGTCCTTCCTCTTCTTTCAGTTTCAGCACCTTATGATTATCGATCATCCCGATATCATCAGCCATCCCTCCTCCTTCAGGATAAAAGATCGTCTCTTTAAAAGCATGCCAATAATATCCGTCTTCCTCTTTGACATCGATGACTTCGCTGTTCAACTCTGTGAGAAAACAATTATCCAATAGCTTATTGATCATCCAATCACTCACTTTCATTTTTTATATTTTATCACATATCCGTTATAATTTCATGACCGCACTCTGTAAATACTATGTGAAATCATGTTATAATAACACTCAGAAACGGAGTGGTAAGATGAATCAGATCGCAGACAACTGGAAGGACTATGAGTGCATCGATGCCGGGAACGGAGAAAAATTGGAACGCTGGAACGATGTGATCCTGCGCCGTCCCGAACCGCAGGCAATATGGCCGAGCGATGATCGTCTCTCTGTATGGAAACATCCGCATGCTCATTATCACCGTTCCCGCAAAGGCGGAGGAAGCTGGGAGTTTTTAAAAAAGACAGAAGACAGCTGGACCATTCGGTACTGTGATCTTACCTTTAAGGTTTCTCCGACCGGCTTTAAACATACCGGTCTGTTTCCGGAACAGGCAGCTAACTGGGACTTTATGAGAAACTGCATACAGCAATATCCGAAATCCATACGCGTATTAAATCTGTTCGCTTATACCGGAGGAGCCACATTGGCATGTGCCGCTGCCGGCGCGCAAGAAGTCGTGCATGTCGATGCCAGTAAAGGTATGGTGCAATGGGCAAAAGAAAATATGCGCTTATCACACTTAGAGCATAAAACAATACGCTTTATCGTAGATGATGTGCAAAAGTTCGTCGCCCGGGAAAAACGCCGCGGCAGAACGTATCATGCGATCATTATGGATCCGCCGAGTTATGGCAGAGGACCCAATGGCGAGCTGTGGAAAATCGAAGAACAGCTGTACCCGCTTGTAGCTTCCTGCATGGAGATCCTGGATCCCGATCCTCTGTTCTTTTTGATCAATTCCTATACGACCGGATTCCCGTCATCCGTATTGCACAATTTACTGCACGAGACCATATTAAAAAAGCATCCCCATGGAGCCATCGAAGCAGGAGAGATCGGACTTCCTATCACGCATACGAACACGATCCTTCCTTGCGGTATTTACGGCAGATGGGTCAAACGGATGGATCAACACCATCCTTCATAAAAAAAGCAAACACATGTTTGCTTTTTTATTATGCTGCGCGAGATCAGTTTTCTACAAACCGTAAGATAGTATCCATACGATCCAGTGTATCCTGATATCCCAGTTCATACCATCGTTTCAGTTTTTCGCGATCTGTCGTATAACGGGTAATGCCGTAATCGGCACTTGGACGAAGAACGAGAGCCTTCCCTTCCTTCTCCAATTCCTGCACGATCTTCCATTGGCGGTTATAATTCTCATGCCGTATTTTCAGATTTTCCCGTATCGTCTTATTCCCCGGATAAAACAAGGAAGACAGATACAGCTGCCATGCGGGAGCAGGCTTCCGTACATAGTTTTCTTCCTTTGTGGAAATAAAGACATGCTTTTCATTTCCCTGACGGATCGACTGTTCGATAGGTATCATATCAATCAATCCGGCATCCATGTATTTTTTTCCTTGAAACGTATACGGTCTCGTCAATAAAAACAAGGCGCATGCCGCTTTTACCAATGTCTGGTCTTCTTTCGTATAATACGATTTATCAAAGTATTCGATCCGGTTGGTTTCCAGATTGTACAAACCGATATCCAGGCGGGAACTGCTTTTATGAAATGTTTCATAATCCAAAGGCGCATGCTTTTCAATAAATGAAAACGTAGCCTCAATACCGAAGATCCCCCGTTCATGCAACAGAGGAGAAAGTCCCACGGCGCCTTTCTGCGAAGCACTTTCAATACCGGTAATACGCAATCTTTCTGGTTGACGGGAAACATACGGAAGAAGATTTTCCGCACCGGCGCTGATTCCCACGCAATATGGGAAATATAAGTTCTGATCCAGAAAGCATTGAAGAACACCGGACGTATACGCCGCTTTCGTTCCTCCACCTTCCGCAATCAACCCGATATTATCTCTCATATCATCTCTCCTTATAATTGAAGATATTATACTTCATAAATACATTTCCGTAAAGTTCCCAAAAACAGCACATGCGCAAAAAGTAAACATTAACATATCTATTATCCCGCAATTAATATCGCTTTCTCCATATACCAAAAAGGAAAGAGCTCTGCTCCTTCCCCTCGAATCAAGATCTTTCTATTACCGTTTATCAGCGTATATAGTCCAACAGCGGTTCCAAATATTCTTTATCCGTCCAGTCACACGTTTTATCCACTGCACTCATCAACGCTTTCATCCATGGTTCATACGTATCGGGATCTTTCTTTGCGATCGCTTTCTTCAGCATATTGCATAATGTTCGATCTTTCCATGACATCTTCTCTTCATCCCAAGCCCCTCTGCCGTAAAAAACGGGGATATCTTTCAAATCTTCTTTCAGATTATGTGCTTTCATTTCACAAAACGCTTTCTCTTCAAACGGAGATGCACCGACGCAAAGAATCGCTAATTTCTTATTGTTGAATGCCTTATGGCTTTTTCTAAAAAATGACAGCCCCGCTATACCGGAAGCATAGATCCCACCGCATAAAACGATCGTATCATAGCATTCCATATCTTTTATCTTGGTATCTGCCGTTTTCATGCAATCAAAGCCGGTTTCTTCCGTCAGCCAATCCGCATATTTTTTAGTTGCACCGTACTTTGAGGTATACAATATGATCCCTTTTCCCATTTTCTACGTCTCACTTTCAAATTTTTATTTATCAACTATAGTATCGCATATATTTTTCTTCTTGCAATAATTTTAATAAATATCCACCAGCTTAGCTGGTGGTTTTTCATATGCGCCTGTAAGGCTTTTCTACTAGCTGCGCTTTACAGCACTTGTCAGTCCGTCTCTCGCTTTTACTTCCTGCTACCCGTAAACGGGTCTATGCTTTCCAATGTCAACTGTTCTGCTATTTGATCTTCCTTGATCTGATTCGCAATGTATTCTTTTATCTTACTTGTATTCTTCCCTGTCGTATCTACATAGTATCCTCGACACCAAAATTGCCTGTTTCTATACTTATATTTCATATTTCCCCATCGCTCATAAATCATTAAACTTTTCCCTTTCAAAAACCCCATGATTGATGATACGCTGTATTTTGGTGGTATCTCTATCAATATGTGTATATGGTCTGGACATGCCTCTGCTTCCAACAATGTGATTCCTTTCCATCGACATAATTCTCTTAATATCGCGCCTATTTCTAGGCGCTTCTCTTCATAAAATACCTTCCTTCGATATTTGGGGGCAAATACTATATGATATTTGCAACTCCATGTTGTATGTGATAAACTGTTCGTATCCTTCATTGGATATTCCTCCTTTGGCTTTGTGCAATTTTGACGGACTGCACTCTTATTTTACCATAGGAGGTTTTTTTTGGATTACATCGCTAAAGCTCTACTCTACCCCCCAGACTATCTGGGGGTTTTCTAGTACAAAAAAAGAAAGCATTTGCTTTCTTTTAGTGCATATCAGCAAATTGAGCTTGATACAGCTGCTCATAAAAGCCCTTCTTTTTCATGAGTTCCTCATGCGTTCCCTGTTCTACGATATTGCCGTCTCTTATTACCAAAATAAGATCCGCACTTCGAATCGTCGACAAACGATGAGCGATCACAAATGACGTACGCCCCTGCATCACGGTATGCATAGCATCCTGAAGCATTTTCTCCAAGCGCGTATCCACCGAAGAAGTCGCTTCATCTAAAATCAAGATACGAGGATCTTTCAGCATCGCTCTGGCAATCGTCAGCAGCTGTTTTTCTCCTTGCGAGATATTATTGGCTTCCTCATTCAGCATGGAATTATAGCCGTCCGGAAGCGTCCGTATAAAATGATGAACATTGGCCTGCTTCGCCGCCTCGATGACTTCATCCTTACGCGCATCCAATCGCCCATAGCGGATATTGTCATAGATCGTTCCCGAAAACAGCCAGGTATCTTGCAATACCATACCGAAAATAGAACGCAGGTCATCGCGCTTCATATCGCGGATATCCACACCATCGATCGCGATACATCCGCTTTTCACGTCATAGAAGCGCATTAATAAATTGATCAGCGTCGTTTTCCCAGCACCGGTCGGACCGACGATCGCGACCATCTGCCCCGGTTTTACATGAACGCTGAAATCATGAATGATCGTTTCCTCATGATAACCGAAATTCACATGATCAAAAGTTACACTTCCACGGATTGCGGAAGTATCCGTTACGCGGGAAGACTCTTTTATCTCCTCTTCCTCATTCAGCACCTCAAAAACACGCCCCATCGCCGCAAATGCGGATTGTATCTGTGCGGAAAGGTTGCTGATTCGGGAAAGCGGGTCATTGACCTGCCATATATAGCGTACAAAGGCCTGCAATTCACCGACCTGAATGATTCCCTGAATAGCAAACATCGTTCCCATGACCGCGATTGTACCGAGCGTCAAATAGGTTACCAAGGAAACGATCGGCGATATGATCGAAGACATGAACTGTGCCAAAAAAGCATTGCCGCACAACTCTTCATTGATCTTGCGAAACTGCTGTATAGAAGCTTCTTGTTTATTGTATAAAAGAATCTCATTAAAGCCGGTATACATTTCCGTGATCGTCCCATTCAATTTTCCTAACGCTTTTTGCTGAGCGGAAAATCTCTTTTGAGATCGCTTTACGATAAAGCGGGTAATCAGCAGCATGAGCGGAATGATCATCACGGCTACAAATGCCATCATCACATTGATGCGCATCATCATTACCAATGCCAGCGATACCGACAATACACCGCTGAGAACTTGCGTGAGCGTCTGCTGCAAAGCATTGGATATCGTATCGATATCGTTCGTCAAACGGCTTAAAACATCACCGAATTGATTGGTATCAAAATAGCGTACCGGCAAGCGGCGTATTTTATTTTGCAAGGTGTTACGCAGATCGTGCATCGCATTTTGAATGGAATTCGTCAATAGAAATATGCAAACGACCTGCGATATCGTTTTCGTAAGATAAATCCCAAGCAAGATCACCATAAACCGAAGAACTGCCTGCAGATCGACAGCGGTATGAGCCATGACATCATTAGCCAGCTGGGTGGTGATCATCCCTTCTATCTGCGGCGAAAATGCCAGACAGAAATTGGTCAGCGCTACCATGAGCAAAGCAGTGAAGAAAGAGCCTTTATAAGGAGCGATGAACGGCACTAAGGAAGCAGCTGTCTGTTTCCATGCTTTCCATTTCTTATTCATAAGCCAGTTCCTCCTCACTCAACTGAGAAGCTGCGATCTCATAATAGATCGGACAGGTCTTCAGCAATTCTTTATGCCGCCCTTCTCCCACGACTCTGCCTTCATCCAATACGATGATCTTATCCGCTTCCATAATCGTAGAAATACGCTGGGCAACGACCATGACGATCGCCTCGTTCGTTTCTTTTTTTAATTCCTTACGCAAAACGGCATCCGTTTTAAAATCAAGCGCAGAAAAGGAATCATCGAAGATGTAAATATCTGGACGTCGTACCAACGCTCTGGCAATGCTCAAACGCTGCCGCTGTCCCCCTGATACATTGGTTGCGTTTTCCGTAATCATCTCATCAAAGCCATCCGGTTTTTCCATGATAAAATCGTAGCTTTGCGCCACTTTAGCGGCATGGATGATCTCCTCCTCGGAAGCATCCTCTTTACCGAAACGGATATTATCACGAATACTTCCCGTAAACAGTACGGCTTTTTGAGGAATAAAGCCGATCGCATCACGCAGTGTCTTCAAATCAAACATTTTGATATCGTTTCCGTTTATCGTAACAGAGCCATCGGAAATATCATAGAAACGCGGGATCAGATTGATAAGCGTACTCTTCCCGGATCCCGTACTTCCGATAAACGCGATCGTTTCTCCTTTTTTTACCGAAAAAGATACATTCCTCAATACTGGTTCTTCCCCATCAGGATAAGCAAAGGTAACATTATGAAAGGCCAGTTCATCCACACCTTGCATATCGCAAATACCGGCTTCGGGATTTGTGATTAGCGGCTTGGTATCCAAGACCTCCTGGATACGTTTAGCAGAAACCGCCGCTCGAGGATACATGACAAAGACCGTACAAAACAGCATCATGGAAAACATGGCATGAAAGAGATACTCCTGAAAAGCGACCAACTGTCCAACCTGCAGTGTTCCCATATCGATCATGTTGGCAGCTACCCAGAAAATACACAAAACCGCAATATTCATCAGCATAAAAAATACCGGTTCCGTCGTAGACATCAGTTTAAAGATCTTCTTTGAAAACGTCGTATAGCGGACATTCGTTTCATCAAAGCGCTGCTGTTCGTGTGCATCATTGGTAAATGCACGGATAACGCGTATTCCCGTCAGATTCTCACGGGAGATCCTATTCAGATAATCTAGGGATGTCTGTTGTTTTTCCGAAAGCGGTTGGGATGCTTTTGCGACAAGGACAACGCCGAGAACGATGATCGGCATCGTTGCGACGATAATCCAGGAAAGCTCTAACGATGTCCGGATCGTCAAAATAACACTGACGATATTCATAACCGGCGTCAATAATGCCGTTCTTAAGATAACATTGACAAACATCTGAATCTGAAAGGCATCATTATTCGTGCGGGTAATCATAGAAGATATCCCGAAAGCGTTAAATTCGCTATGAGAAAACTCCTGCGCCTTTTCAAAAATGTCATTGCGTATATCACGGGTGATCGCCGTCGATATCTTAGAACAGCAATATCCCAACAAAATCGTTCCGCCGACACCGACAAACGAGATGAGAGCGATGACCCCGCCCATCTTCAGGATATACGCGCTGTCCTGATTCGCGACCCCCACATCGATCATCTGAGCGATGATCGTAGGAATGCCCAGTTCTACTAACGCAAACCCAAAAACCGACAGGACATTTACGAAAAACAGTTTTTTATATCTCATCAGATAACGTAATATAAATTTCATATTTTTCACTTCCTTTCTTGACGACTGTGAGTAACTTCTTTATGATAAACTATAAGGTAACCTGATAGTCAAGGGGGTGCTTTTATGTCTGTAAAAGATAAAAAATATTTTACAAGCGGCGAATTTGCGAAAATATGCGGCATACCTAAACACGTGCTATATCACTATGATGATATCGATCTTTTTAAGCCTGCCATTATCAAGGAAAACGGTTATCGCTATTACTCTCATCATCAATATGACACCTTTTCCATCATATCCCTGTTAAAGCATTTCGGGATGTCGCTTTCCGATATTAAGATCTATCTGAAACAGCGCTCACCTCAGCTGCTTTTAAAAGTGCTGGAAGAAAAAGATCAGGAAATCCAAAAAGAGATACGCCGTTTAAAAAATACAAGAGATTTCATACAGAGCATAAAAGAGACGACACAGTATGCTCTGCAGGCGGATACCCGAGAGATCAAGCTCGTCTCATTACCGGAAGAACTGCTGCTGTGCAGTGAAAATACCGAAGGCAGCAAAAGCTTTGCGTCCTATATGGAAGAATACGCGAACTTTTGTCAAGATAACTATCTTGCTCATGGCGATCGCGTCGGAGTGATGTTCGATATCAATAGACTGCGCCAAAAGCAATATTTGGGATTCCAATATTTATTCACGCGCGCAAAACATAAAAAAAGCGGAAACATACGCAAGAGGAAAGCAGGACAATACTTGCTGACATACTATAAAGGAAGTTATGAACACATTCACGAGGCATATGAACGGATGCTGCAATATGCGCAAACACATGCCATTCCGTTAGGCAAATATGCTTATGAAGAATATATGATCGCGGATTTCTCACAATGCAACTGTGATGAATACATCACCTTGATCTATATGGAAACATGCTGAAAAAAAGGACAGGATCTGTCCTTTTAAAATTCCTTTTTCATCATGATCCGGCAGGAAGCGTTTACCGATAACAGACCTATCAGCACCGATGCGATCGGCAGAATATACAAGCCGTATCGCTCGATAAATACCGGATTGAACAAGGAATCCATGTAAGGCTCCAAACCATAGGCAAGACAACCGACAAAAAGAAAGATCATCATGATTACAAGGCGTGCCTTATTGCTGCCGAAACGAAACATCAACGGCAGCATGAGACATACTAATATATTCACTGAAAAAACAGACATCACTACCAGCCATGTAAACGAGGAGAGATCCGCATCGCTAAACCGCTGCGGAAACAGCTTCAGCATGATCACTCCCAAACATAAAGACAGAAGTATACCGACGGCATACAGCAGCAACGCTAAAACGTACTTACTCATAACCAGATCGTTTTTCGTCAAAGGCAATGTCAATGCATAAGAATCAAAATCTGCCATTTCATCATAAGCGTATGCCGTAATGATGATAAATATAATAAGGAACACGCCGCCGAATACGATCATATCCAGCTGTTCATTCTGATATGCCAGAAAAGCCGTCAGAAACGGGAAACAAGCATAGACTTTCAACTGTCCACTCAAATTGTAAATATCCTTCAGCAACAAGCCTTTCATGTCAGCATCCTCCTTTCATCATATACAGCATGATATCTTCCAGTGTAGCCGAATCGAACACCGCCGATGCAAACCGCTGTGATATCGCCTTTCGGTCTTTTACAAGAACGTTGATCGCATAGCTGGATTTCCGATATCCGATGATATCCTCCTCGCGCAGCTGCGCAAACTGCTCGGATGTTGCTCGTAAAATCCCGCAGTTATAAAGCAGCTCGTCTTTTTCCTGTGAAAGCAGTATCTTTCCCTGATGAAGCAAGACCACATAGTCGGCAACTTTTTCTATATCGCTGGTAATATGACTGGAAAACAAGATCGCATGTTCCTCATCCTGAACGAAATCTAAAAATATATCCAGTATTTCATCACGCACGACCGGATCCAAACCGGAAGTTGCCTCATCCAGCAGCAACAGTTTGGGATGATGGGATAGTGCGCAGGCGATGGACAATTTCATCTTCATACCCTTGGAATATTCCTTGATCCTTTTTTTCAAAGGCAGAGAAAAGGTATTCTGAAACTGAAAAAACAAAGAAGAATCCCAATTTTTATAAATCTGTCCCATCACCTTATCGATCTTTTCCATACTCATATTTTCCGGAAACATGCTATCCGCAAAGACCGTTCCGATCATCTCCCGGCACTGCTTTTCATCATCCGGCATATTCTTTCCGAATAAGCGTATCTCCCCGCTATCGATCGTAATAAGATGCAGCAATGCCTTCATGATCGTCGTCTTACCCGCTCCGTTTTCACCGATCAGTCCCACGATCATCCCTTTGGGCACGTGCATGCAAATATCCCGAAGCTGAAAATCTCCGTAACTCTTTGTTACCCGATTCATTTCCAATATATCATCCATCAGTATCTCTCCTTATATAGAAGTGTCAGAACTTCTATCATCTCTTCTTCTGAAATATCATTTGCGGCAGCGATATCCACCGCTTTCCCCAATAATTCCTCCATCTGGCGACAGCTTTCTTCGCGAATGAGTTCTTTGTTCCTTCCCGCTACAAAGCTTCCCTTTCCCATAACCGTTTCAATAAATCCATCTCGTTCCAGCTCTTCATACGCTCTTTTTGTCGTAATGAGCGATATCCGTAGTTCCTTAGCCAAAACACGCATCGAGGGAAGGGCGTCCCCTTCCTTTAATGAATCATTCATGATCAGATTTTTTATCTGTATCGTGATCTGTTCATAAATCGGTTTATCACTGGAATTACTGATAATGATATTCATACTATATCTCCTTCATCAATATTGTATATATTGACTATATACAATATACTTTTTTTGTGATCGGATGTCAAGATTCCTACTCATAATTTTTATTTTTCTTGTCCATACTAATGAACGAAAGGATGATAATATGAAACGTTTTGACTTACATGGGAAGGTCGCTTTAGTAAGCGGATGTTCTCAAGGTCTGGGATATGCTTGCGTGCTGACACTGGCAAGGCACGGTGCTGATATTTTCGGCGTCAGCATCGGAGATGACAGCAATCTGAAAAAAGAAGTAGAAGCATACGGTGTTCAATATCACGGGATCGCACTGTCTTTGACAACGCCGGGAGCGATCGATACCCTGATGAAGGAAGTCCTCGCTGCCTATGGACATGTCGACATCTTGTTAAACTTTGCCGGTATCATGAAAAAAGAACAGACACTGTGCTGTGATGAAGCCTGCTGGGATTCCTTGATGGATGTAAACCTAAAGGCCTCTTTCTTTTTATCACAAGCCGTGATAAAACAATTCCAAAAACAAGGCCACGGCGGCAAGATCATCAATGCCTCAGGCATACTTCCGAAGGAATATGACAGCTATACGCTTTATTGTATAAGCAAAGGCGGCATCGATGCCATGACAAAATCGCTGGCCGCGCAGTTTGCTCATGAAGATATTCAGATCAATGCCATTCGATTCGGATTTATGACGACCGGTACTTCCTTGCAAACAGCGGACAACGGACATTATGACCATGCAATGCTTTCGCATATTCCCGCCGGACGCTGGGGATCCTATAAAGATGTGGACGGGCTGCTTCTTTTACTGGCTTCCCCTGCCGCAAACTACATGACTGGCTGCATCATCGCCATTGACGGCGGATATTCTATTTCATAAAGGGAGTGATCCCTTTTTTATGGTAAGATATAGATAAAGGATCGTATATAGGATCCGGCATTCCTTTTTAAAGAGCACGATTTCTGTTCATAATGGATTTATCTTGTATCTGACACAATTTCTTGAAGATTACGGTTCTTTGCCTGCTTTAAAATTTACCGAAGATAAGAGATTTTGGACTTCTACAACGATACAAAACCCAAAATGGGCGATTGCGGTTACAAATTCCGGAGGGTGCGATTGGATGTTTGCGATAGGAGAAGCAAATAGTGTAGCAAAGACCATGGGATCACAGCGTCCGGCTCTGATGATATTGGATAACTATGGTAAGTAGCATAGTTCAAATAGCATGCAGAGGGAATGGTAGAAAAAAAGATAGAATTTTATGCATAAGGGGAACTTTGTTTAAAACTCGGACTGGGATTCGTTTAAAGCGGTGAGGATTGGAGTTCGTTTCTAAGGTAGGTTCGGTCACTTTGGAGGCACGATTTCTACTCATCATGGCATCCTTACAAGGATGGCAGGGGGATATGGCGGCTCCATAGATTCTGCACTACAGTGGATAAACATGCTGCCGTCTTCTCCCGGTGCAGACTTCGTGTTTCAATCGACAGCTTACAACGATATCGCTCTCCATGGAAACCGCAGCGTTTATGCCATCACTCTTGCCGGTGGTACTTCCTTTGCAGGAGGAGCTTATGAGACCATGCGCATGCAGCGTCCGGCTCTGATGATATTAAGATAGCTATGATAGGTATTATAGCTCAAATAACATACAGAGGATTGGTGTTCGGCCACAAAGGTGAGGAAAGTATCCTAATAAAAAGACTCCTTCATAGCTTTTGCCATGAAAGAGTCTTTTTTTATTTCAAATCCTTAAAAAAGCCGGTGAATCACCGCAATTAAAAGAATGTCCATAAGCAGGATCAGCCATAAGATCATGCTATACAGCATCGGATCTTTCTTCATTCTATCACCCTCTGCTATATGGTATGAAAAAGAATATGTGCTTGCTAATGCACGAAGATCAGCGTCCACACCTTATTTTCACCTTCACCGATTACCGAAATGCCCAATTCCGTAAATTCCGGCGTTTGAATGATGGATTGATGCGTATCAGACGCCATCCAATCCTGAATGACCTCCCATGCACTCTGCTGTCCTTTCGCTACATTTTCCCCAGCTGCTTTATATTTATAATCATAGTCATCGAGAATCGTAAAACAAAGCTTTCCGTTAGGACGGTCATGACTGTAAAGCTGCTGAACTTCCTTGGCTCTCTCATACGTGACCTTCATCAAATCCGCGTTACCGAGTTCTACCGGCTCCAGACCCGCAGAAGCACGCATTTGATTTACGTATGTCAATACCTGCACGATCTCTGACAACTGCATCTCATCATAAGGAAGCTCTTGTAAATAGGCATATTCTTCCGGTATGGCCGCATGCGTACTCTTGATGATGGAAACCGTAAACGCGACCTCTGTGGTGTTGCCCGCTTCATCGCTCACGCTGCATGTCGTCTTTCGCTCACCGAGATAAGCCGTATCAAATTCCCCGCAGGAAATAGTCTCCCGAAGCTTTTCCGCTGCCGTATAATTATCTGAAACACGGATCCGTTTCTTGGTCTCTTCATTCCAAATAAAGGGAATCCCCTGCCCCCATGTAAAGGAAGGAACTTCTATAAGCGGGGCTTCCGTATCCTTTATGCGGATCCGCAGTTTCATATATTGATTATAAGTGATCTCGTAATCACCCGGTACTGCCTTGGGATAAGAACCCTCAATATATAAATAATCCTTATCTTCTTCCTCCAATGCCCGTCCGTTTTTCAATACATAGGCATATGGATCAAACACATCATCCATTCCCAGTTCCACATATGTCTGCGATAATGTAAAATGCGGCTGCAATATTCCCGTTCCGGCACTGCCGCTGCAAAATGTCAAAAGGATCAGACACATTATCAGATACTTTTCTTTCATGCAGCACCTCCTACTCTATAGAATATCGTAATCTTTTTTTCGTATCAATTACTTTTTTTACAAATTTACAAAAAACATCGTAAATCCTCGAAATGCATATTTTCCCAGATTACTACCGATATTGCTAATTTCGACACAATTTGAGGGGAATTAACCTATAATTTCATATAGGTGAGATTATGAAGAAACTTGGTGATGTCATACAATCCGCGTTGGAAATGCGCAATTTAACACAAAAACAAGCAGCTGATGACTTAAACATTACACCGCAGACATTTAACAGCTATGTTAAAAACCATCGTTATCCCGATATGGCGGTTCTAAGGAGCATCGCCGTCTATCTGGACTTGGATATGAATGCTATTTTAGGGCTTCATCCGGACGAAGACGAACAGATGATCGCCAACCGGCGAGAAGCGGTACTGATCAAAAATTTCCGTGTTTTGGATGAACGTCAAAAAAATCTGCTTGTAGAAATTGTAAAACTGATGTCAGAAGACAAATGAAAAATATCCTTGTTAACAGGATATTTTTTTATGCCGCATTATACAACAGATCGACAGCGAAAGCCACTGCGCACGCTACCGCCGCAACGCACAGCAAGCTTTTTTCTCTGTATGCCATAAAGATCGCTGCAAGCGTACCGGCAATCGCCGAAGGCAGCTGTGAGACCGATGTAAAAACCGCCGGAAATGTCATCGCTCCCAACACACTGTATGGAACATAAAATAAGAAGGAACGAACAAAACGATTTTGAATTTGCCTTTGACATAAAGCGAGCGGCAGCACCCGGATCAAATACGTAACCCCCGCCATCACGATCATATAGGTAACTATCCTCATTTTTTCACCTCTTCTATCGGAAACAGCCAGGCACCGAGCGCAGCGGACAACAACGTGCATATGATGATGGAAAATCCCGATCCGATTGCCCATATATGCTCCATGCTTGCAAAAATACAGCTGCATACGATCGCGATCATAAGAACGATACGAACGGATCTCATCACCTTTGCCGGCGGCAAAATGATAGCGATAAACATGCCGTATATAGCAATACCCAGCGCATCACGCACTCCCAGTGGCAAGATGGAAGAAGCAAATCCGCCGAAAAACGTACCGATCGTCCAACAGAAGATCGGCAGCCCCATCAATCCCCACATATAATGCTTCCCTATTTGCGTATGACGGCTGGCAACCGCAAAGATCTCATCGGTATTGCCAAACGCGATGATGCATCGATCAAATGTCGACATCTTATGATCCAACTTCTGTGACAACGCCAAAGACATAAGCGCATAGCGCAGGTTGATGATCAACTGCGTCATAGCCATCTCTATATAAGAAGCATTCATAACGATCAGCTGCAATCCGGCAAACTGACCGGCACTCGTTACGTTCGTCAATGAGATAAGAACGGCTGTTTCAAGGGGAATCCCCTGACTGACAGCGGTCATGCCGAAAGCAAACGATACCGATAAGTATCCCAAAGCGATCGGCAAACCGTCCCGCACTCCCTTCTGAAAGCTATCAAAAATGTTATCCTGCATAATATCACCCGACAATTGCAGTCCTATTATACTATAAAGACATGTGCAAGAAAACCTTACTTTTGCATCTGCCGCACATAAAAAAGGACATTATGTCATGTCCTTTAAAAACGCTCATGCATCGTACGTGAAATAACTTCGTCCTGCTGTTCTTTGGTCAGCTTATTGAAATTGACCGCATAGCCGGAAACACGTATCGTAAGCTGAGGATATTTTTCCGGATGTGCCTGTGCATCCAGCAGCGTCGAACGATCGAATACATTGACATTCAAATGATGCCCTCCGTTTGCCGTATATCCATCGATCATGGAAACCAAATTATCAACTCTTGACATCGTTAGTCCTCCTTTCCTAATGCATCGGGAATGATGGAGAAAGTATTGGAGATACCGTCTCGTGAATGCTCATACGGCAGCTTGGCAACGGATTCCAAAGAAGCCAATGCACCGTTAGCATCACGACCGTGCATCGGATTAGCACCGGGAGCAAATGCTGCGCCTGCCTTTCTTCCATCCGGCGTACTTCCCGTTTTCTTTCCGTACACCACATTGCTGGTAATAGTCAAAATACTCATAGAATGCACGCCTTCACGATAAGTCTCGTGCTTTCTGATCTTATTCATAAATCGTTTTACCAAATCAGCAGCTAACAGATCCACGCGGTCATCATTGTTGCCGTATTTCGGAAAATCGCCCTCTATTTCATAATCCTGTGCCAGACCGTCTTCATCGCGCACCACTTTTACCTTAGCGTATTTAATAGCGCTCAAAGAATCCGCGACAACGCTTAATCCGGCGATGCCCGTCGCAAAGAATCTTCGCACATGCGAATCATGCAATGCCATCTCCGCCGCTTCATAACAGTACTTATCATGCATATAATGAATGATATTCAACGTATTCACGTAAAGGCCGGCCAGCCATTCTAGCATCTGATCATATTTTTCCATAACCTCGTCAAAATCCAGATAATCAGAAGTGATC
Organism: Erysipelotrichales bacterium; assembly: GCA_910575705.1. Taxonomy (GTDB): domain Bacteria; phylum Bacillota_I; class Bacilli_A; order Erysipelotrichales; family Erysipelotrichaceae; genus CAJTFG01. The sequence goes on from CAJTFG010000003.1 coordinate 240,094, forward strand.
GGTTCAAAGCGCGGTGATACCTGTTCTTTTTTCTTTTCATCCATACCGCCGTTAATCGCATACAAAAGCGCTTTCGCAAGGTTTGCACGAGCACCGAAGAATTGCATATCCTTACCGATCTTCATGCAGCTAACACAGCAGGCGATACCATAATCATCGCCCATCTCCGGACGCATCAAATCATCATTTTCATATTGGATGGAACTTGTCTCAATGCTGACTTTGGCACAGAAACGCTTAAATTCCTCCGGCAGGCGAGGGCTCCATAATACCGTAAGATTCGGCTCTGGAGCCGGCCCCAAGTTGTACAGTGTATGCAAGATACGGAAAGAATTTTTCGTTACAAGCGAGCGGCCGTCTACACCCATACCGCCGATAGATTCCGTTACCCAATTCGGATCTCCTGAAAACAAATCGTTATATTCCGGCGTCCGCATGAACTTGATCAGACGAAGCTTCATGATGAAATGATCCATCAGTTCCTGCGCTTCTTCTTCTGTAAGAACGCCGTTTTGCAAATCACGTTCTATATAAATATCCAAGAACGTGGAAATACGCCCGATGGACATAGCGGCTCCGTTTTGGTCTTTGACCGCAGCCAAATATCCGAAATACGTTGCCTGTATCGCCTCTTGCGCCGTAGCAGCCGGACGGGAAATATCCAAGCCATAGATCTCTGCCATCGCCTTCATATCCTGCAGCGCTTTGATCTGCATCTGCAGTTCTTCTCGATCACGGATCTTATCAGCATTCATCGAACCGTCTAATAAAGCTTTATCTTCCTTTTTGCACTCGATCAGAAAATCGATACCATACAACGCGATCCGGCGGTAGTCACCAATGATCCGTCCGCGCCCGTAAGCATCGGGAAGACCTGTGATGATCGCACAATGACGCGCTTTCCGCATCTCATCGGTATAAGCATCAAAAACACCTTGATTATGCGTCTTACGGTATTTAGTAAAGATTTCTTTTACAGAAGGATCCAATTCATAGCCATATGCCTTAAGAGCACCTTCGCTCATCTTTACGCCGCCAAACGGCTGCAATGCCCGTTTAAACGGCCGATCGGTCTGAAACCCGACGATCTTTTCCAATGACTTATCCAAATAAGCCGCGCCATGCGAAGTCAGTGTAGACACGATCTTTGTATCCGCATCCAAGACGCCGCCCGCTTCTTTCTCTTTTTGATTCAATTCCATGACCATATCCCATAGCGTCTTTGTCGCTTTGGTAGGACCTGTTAAAAAACTGTCATCTCCTTCATAAGGAGTATAATTGCGCTGGATAAAATCTCTGACATGAACTTCTGACATCCATGGCCCAGACGCAAATCCATTCCATTCTCTCATAGCGTTGCCTCTCTTTCTAACTTACAGGGGTATTAAAAAAACAGTCTTCCCCCAGACATTTGCCCAGACGGTCGGCTGTTATAACGTCATACTTCACGTGGTTATCCACTTCCGTCAGTCATATGACTAACAAAAGTATACCGAAGCTTTTTTTACATGTCAATAAATTTACACATGGAAAATACAGAAAGAAATCATAATAAAATAATTAATTTTAGGAATCTTTTTCATCCATGTGTATACATATATGGAGGTGTCGCATGATGCAGGAACGTTATTGGAGAAAGGAGGTCAAGTGGCTGCACTGGTTCTGCTGTTCTTAATACTTCTCGTATTAGGACGGTATCGTCTTATGTAAGACTTTTTTCATTTACATAGTCTGTCTGTACCAGTACTTCTTGATCCGACCTTCCATGTGAAAAGGACGAGGCTCAACCCCTCGTCCTTTTCTTTCTTCTTGATCATCTATATTATATCCGGCATTCTTTCTTTTTTCAACTTCCGAAATCGAATCCTATCAAACAGTTTTATTTCTTATGATATCCTGTAGCCAATAAGAGAGAACCTCAGCAGGCTGATATCCGTAAGCGACTGCAATCTTTCGATCATTACGCACAAATAAAAGCGCGGGGATCTTATCGATCCGAAAGCTTTCTACCATTCTTTTTACGTCTTCTCCCTGATCAATACTGTATTCTTCAAACCGCAGATCGGGAAACGACGGCAAGACTTTCCTCACTTCCATATGAAGCGACGTACAGCCGGCACAACCGGAACCGCTGATCAAAACAAGCTTATCCATGATCGTTTCTCCCTTCCCATAAAATGCGCTGCGCCATTTCTATCTGCTCTTTATCAGGCGGCAACGTATCCTTCAAACGATACGCGATTCCCAGTTTTTCATATTTCACTGCCCCCATTGTATGATAAGGCAAAATCTCTATCTTTTCGATATTATCAAGCGTATCCAGAAATCTTCGCAATTCCCTAAGTGACGGTTCTGAAGCCGTATATCCCGGAACAAGCACATGACGGATCCATACCGGCTTATGATACGCAGCTAAATATCGCGCAAAAGCAAGGGTATTTCGATTAGAGTGTGCTGTTAATTCCCGATGGCGTTCATCATCCATATGTTTGATATCCAACAAGAACAGATCACTAACCGCTAACAGTTTTTCAAACTGCTTTATTTTATCTGCGTCCTCCTCATCAAATACCGCTCCGCTCGTATCCACACACGTATGAAGACCATGTTCCTTACAGCGTTGTAGCAATGCTATCGCCGCATCCAACTGCAAAAGAGGTTCCCCGCCACTCAGCGTTACGCCTCCTCCGTTTTTAAAATATGATTTATATTTCAGAATTTCCGTCAGGATATCTTCGGTATTCACCGTCTTTCCCTGCCCGATATGCCATGTATCCGGATTATGACAATACGCACAGCGCAAAGGACAGCCTTGAAAAAAGACAATAAAACGGATACCGGGACCATCGACAGTACCGAAGCTCTCATAAGAATGAATTTCCGTCTTCATATCATCACCGGACATATTATAGCACATCCCGCTTGCTCGTAAAAAACTTATGCCTTATGCAGCTGATACAAGGTACGCTTTGTCAGCACCGTCAAAACAATCCCTGCCGCTATCCCGAATAGCAAGATCCAATAAATATGATCGACGGCATCAAACAGATATCCGTAAAGTGCCTGGCCGACCGGTAAAGAGCACATGACGATCGTCGCTACAAAAGCCGAGACCTTACCTAGCATGTCTGCAGGTGTTATCTGCTGCAGATAGGTCTGTATAAAAATATTAAATACCCCGATGAACAGCATGGCAAGAAAAACCGAAAGCAGCAGGATGGCATAAGCTGTCAAAGCGTGAATATCCCAAAACAGCACGACGGCGATCGGCAGCAAGACCACAACGCCTCCCATCAACAGCCGATATGATCTATGAAACGGGATGCGGCGAGAAACCATACCGACAACAAGACCTGCCGCTATGGATCCAAGCCCCATTATCCCTTCGGCCACTCCATAGAGCTGCGCAGAAAGTCCCAGATCGATACGGATGATATACGGCAATCCAATCAACAGCAAAGCGGAAAGAAACAAATTTAGCATAGCCAAGATCATCAAAAAGCGAAAAACTGCCGGATGTTCACGAATAACAAAGCGAACGGCCCGTTGCAGGTCTCTTATAGCCCCGTCATCATTTTCCTTCTTTTTAACAAACGGAATGTGCAGAAACATCTCCATCACGGCAGAACAGAAAAAAGCAGCTGCGCTGATCATCAATATCGGTATCAAACCGAAAAAGCCATAGAAAAGCCCACCCAGCATGGGACCGATCAGATTTGCCAGCGCATTTACCTGCATGGCAATACCGTTTGCCTGCATCAGATGCTCATCCGCAGCCAAAAGCGGAATGCTGGCCTGCACCGCAGGCTGATAAAAAGACTGAATGACGGCAAGTACCATCATCATCGCGGCAATCCCCATCACGTCCAGATGAACATCCAAAATAACATGAAAAGCGATACAGATCCCGCATGTCAGAAAATCCAAGCCTGCCATAATATCCCGTTTGCTCATGCGATCGGCAATCAATCCGCCAAGCGGTGAAAGCAGGATCGTCAACACCATGGAAGCTCCTGTGATCATCGCAAAGGAAGCCGCGGATCCCGTCATTTCTAAGACCTGTAAAGATAAAGCAAAACGAACGATGGAATTACCGAACAAAGAGATGATCTGACCGATGATCATCCATGTAAAATCACGTGTAAAAACAGTATATTTCTTCATAAGAATACTCCTTTCAAGCATCCCCATTGTACGTTTTACACATTCGTTGCCGCCACCTATTCTCGTTTGCAATCGCGCAACTTTTCGTTTCTTGTAAAATGCAACCGCAAGTTTATAGAGCTAAACAAGTTTCATATATTCCTGCCATCGTTCTTCACGGATCGGCATCGGACGATGATTATCGAAATAAAGCACGAGTGCAGGCGATATATGATTCCATCGTTCTACGATCTCATAGCGGATCAAATGTCCGTGCGCGATTAAATTTTTTGCCTGTGCATGATAATTATAGTATCCCATATGCATAACTTTCCCTCATTCAAAGAACCGATACGCAGTTTTATCATAGGATAAACAGAAGGAGGAATGCCGTTTGTTAGTATTAAGCCCAGGACCCGGCATCTGCGATCCGAATGTTTTACAAGTACTCGCGCAGCCTTGTATCCATCATCGCAGCAATGCCTTTAAGCAAACCTACCGTGAGATTATCAAAGAGATGAGAAAGCTTCTGCATGCGCCAAACAGCGAGATCATTATCATGAACGGAAGCGGTTCCTATGGTATGGAAGGCGCCGTAAAAAATCTGCTTCATAAAAACGATCGTGTTTTATCCATCCGCTGCGGTTATTTCGGAGACCGTCTTTTTCAAATGGCGCGCCACCAATCATGTGATGTATATTCTTTGCAATACACAGATGGCGATACTTATCGTCCAAAAGACGTCCGATGGATGATGGAGCACGTATCCTTTGACGCTGTTCTCGTCACACATTGTGAAACGGAAACCGGTTCTTTGCAAAATCTACAGTTTCTCGGAGAGCTCTGCCGGCAGCATCATGCTCTTCTCATCGTCGACAGCATCTCCGGCGTCATCATGAATGAGGTAGAGATGGAAAAGTGGCATATCGACTGCTTGATCATGGCATCTCAAAAAGGATTTTTAATGCCGCCGGGATTAAGTATGACGGCGTTCAGCAAAACGGCGCTGCAAGTGATGAAGAAACAACGCAACAACAGCTATATATTCGATTATCCCACCATGCTGAAAAAATTACACGATGACGCCCGCATCCACACGACACCGAATATCAATATGTTTACCGCTCTCCATACGGCTTTGCGAAAACTGAATGCCGTCCCTACCCAAAAGCTGGCGGATCATTATAAAACTCTGCATGCATACACAAAAAAAGAATTGCTATCTATGGGATTTACCATCTTGGCACAAGGCCATGACAGCCATTCGCTGATCGTTTGCAAGACACCTGCCGCATATCGTGCTTCCTGCATTCAAAGCCATTTAGAAAAACATGGTATCCGTATTGAGCTGGGACTGCGTGACCGAGACGATCGAATATTGCGCATCGGCATCATGAACGCCGTAACAAAACATGATTTACAATGCTTTTTAAATACGCTGAGGGGCATTCTCCATGAAACATGAGATCCTGTTGGAGGAAGCTTGTACAGCAGAGAAATTCCTTTCTTATCTGTATCATCAATATCCTTACGATATCGAAGAAAAAATGGTGTTCTCTCTTTTGGAAAAAGATCCTTATCCGCATCCAGCACTATTGAATTTCATCGACTATTATGCCGCCTTCCCCAAATACCGCATAGGCGATGAACACCATGAACAGCTGGATCCTTTATGCGCCGCTATGAGCAGACTGTATCAAAGCAACAAAAGCGCGCTTCATCTCCACGCCTTCCAATTCGATGCGGATGTACACATCCGCTCTTACAAGATCACTTCTCCATACGCGCATCTATGTCTGAATAAGATCCCCTTTCTGTCGGGCATCCATCTGCATACGCTTCCCATCTTATCGATGGATCAACCGTATATACCAACAGAGATTATAAAAAGCGACAGTTTTCTATACAAGAATATCAGCATTGACGCGGATGACTTCCTCGCTGTTAGTATTCGGATCAGCGATATGCACGGAATCGTCTATGTGCCCAAAACACAAATGGGGATCGCCATTGCCGTATGCATGATATATGAAAGCGTCCCTCCGTCAACCGATGCCGATTTCATCCTTTTATACGGACTGTCCGCTCGAGAAGATACCTACGCCTATTACTTCGACAGCACCAACGGCATCTACATCGGACTGATCGCCGGACAGCGGTATCATCACTTCCAATACGTCATGCAGATGATCACCGTCTTATACAATGCCATCTGCATAGAAAAAAAAGATCTCCCTATACAAGCCTGCATGCTGAGTATACACCGCGACGACGGTGATGAGGGCATCGTTATCATCGCGGATGAACAAAGCGGAAAAAGCGAACTGTGCGCTGCGCTGCGCACGTGCTGTCAGCATATGCACATTTCCTGTGACTGCATCTTTGAAAACTGCGGTATCTTGCATTTTCTGGATAACGACATCAGCGCTACCGGTATACAGATCGGCGCATGCGTTTCCATCTTTGGACTCCCTAAAGAACGAATCTTGCAGATGCTTCCCTTTTGCGCACTGTTAAAACATCGCGACGAGGTTACGCACATTCTGTTTCCTTTTACCTCATGGAAAGAGACATGCCGTTTTCATAAAGTACATGCATGCTTCTATCTTTCACGGCACAAAATGGAAAAAAGCTATCGAATGATCCATCAGCTGAGTGAAGCGCAACAGCTGTTTTTAAAAGACCGCGTTCCTTATGAAGATGCCATGCAGGAATTGATCCATCAGTTTCTTACCATCATGATGATCAATGATATACCGATCCATGAATTATCCATGCCGCATCTCAGAAAAAAGAAACATCTGAAACAGTTCATTCAGCTATGTATGCAAATAAAAGACGGATGATATCCTTTCCTCCCATATTGTTTTCTTGAAATAAAACCGCTATACTTAAGGTGCCGATGGGAGGAACTTATGAAGCAAAAGGAAATTTTAGATGCACAGGCAATGCGCCGTTCCCTCACACGCATTGCCCATGAGATCATCGAACATAATAAAGGAGTCGATAATATCATCATTGTCGGTATTAAAACAAGAGGTGAATTTCTAGCAAAGCGACTCGTGGAGATCATCGAAAACGTAGAAGGGACTCGCGTAGAATATGCCTCTTTGGATATCCGGCACTGGCGCGATGACCTTCAGCAGCAGCACCCGCTTCCCGAAACAGCGCTAAACGTTGCTGATAAGAAAGTCATCTTGATCGATGATGTCTTATTCAAAGGAAGGACTGTTCGTTCTGCTATGGATGCCATCATGTATTACGGACGTGCAAAAGAAATCCAGCTTGCGGCTTTGATTGACCGAGGACATCGGGAACTGCCGATCCGCGCGGATTACATCGGTAAAAACATCCCGAGTTCCTTGCAGGAACAAATCCAAGTTCGGGTAAGAGAGATCGATGAGGTCGATGCGGTCTATATAACGAAGGATGAGACAGCGGAAACAGACAACAAGGCATGATGAACAAGAGGTACGGGATAATCCGTACCTCTTTTCTAATCCTTCCCTGCGACCACGGCGCCCGCCGCTTTGTTGCGCATATATTCCGAAAAATACGTACTTGCCTTTACAGCTCCGCTTTCTGACAAATGCTCGCGATCATAAAAATCTCCGCTCCGCAGATCCAATTCCTCAAACTTCTGATTGAGATCAATATAATCGAGACCGCGTTCACCGGCATACGCCTTTACCCAATTAAAATACATCGTGACCTCTTCATCTAACTGACAGGGACTTTTCACAAAGATAAGCTCGATATCGCGCTCCCTTGCGAGCTGTATGATCTTATCTGCATATTCACGGTTTTTTGATGATATTTCCTTTTGTTCCGTAATATACATATAGGCGGAATTGTCTATTACCACATCATCACGTTTCTCCAATCCGATAAAACCGCCGTTATCGACCCCTTTCAAACGAAATGCGCTTTCCAGATCCTCTTTTTTTAAATTGCGGTATCGCGCATGATATTTCATGATGTTCAAATAATAGGAATTTCGCTCTTCTTCATCTTCCACACTCGCTTGAATAGCCTGTATCTTATTTGCGGACATATGCATCCGATCCAGTGCCTCACGGGTCACTCCCTCACTCATGTATTCCTCATCCGCATGAAACATGTTCGTTTCCAATACAAAATATGCAGGAGACTGCGTCTTCAGCGTTTCCACCATATAATAATACGTGATATAAACCGGCTGCTGCCGCGTAGCAAAATTATAAGATTTCAGTCCCGTCTGTTCCTCTATGATCTTTGGAGAAAACGTGGTATAGCTATGGGAAGAACCGAAAAACACCACATCTAGGGAATGATCGGGCAATTCATAAAAAGAAGTGACATCCGATCCATACCCATTCCCTTTTAAAATAAATATATTGCCGCACACATGCAGCAGTACCGCAAAGATACCGATAAATATTAAGTCTCTCACTGCCTGTTTCATAAGCCACCTCAAAACTGAAAGTATATAAATTCCTGAGCGTCAAAACCCGGTCCGTACATTCCGAAGATGATGATAAAAAACAATATGAAATAATATATGAACCAGCGAATGATCAAATGCTGTCCGTAAAAAATACGCTTCAAATTCCAGTTTAACGATGCGATATCCAATAGGAATACCGCTGTCAACGAAATAAGAAGCACCAATGCTTCTATCGTTTGAAAACCGAGCATAGAAAGATCGCCGGTCATACCGAAACAAAACAGATTACGGATGATAAAAAAGGAATCGCTCAACGTATTGGCACGAAAGAATATCCACGCAAAATCGATCAAGACAAACGTCCATAGGATCTTTGCCAATCGGCGCGCTGTCGATACTTCCCGCTGCTTGGGACGAATCCTTCGGATGACATTTTCTACGACTTGATACAGTCCGTGCAATCCTCCCCAGATCACAAAATTCCAAGCAGCCCCATGCCATAGTCCGCTTGCTAAAAACACGATCATGATATGCAGCTGCGTCCGAAAAAAACCTTTTCGATTTCCGCCTAGGGGAACGTATACATACTCCTTGAACCAAGTGCTCAATGAAATATGCCATCTTCTCCAGAAATCCTTGATCGAATCCGCAAAGTAAGGCATGTTAAAGTTTCTGCTGAGCTGATATCCCATCACATTTGCACTTCCGCAGGCGATAGCAGAATAGGCACGAAAATCAAAATAGATCTGAACGGCAAATAACATCGTCGCAGCAATCAAATAAAGTCCTCCGCCTGCCGCATAATCATCCAGATGATTGTACACCTGATTTACGCCAATCGCCGCACGATCCGCGATCACAAGCTTATAAAAAAAGCCGATGACGATGAGAAATAACCCTTCATGCACATGTTTCCATTGAAACTTATGTTCTTTACTGAATTGCCCAAGTAAGGTTTTGGACCGTTCGATCGGTCCTGCCACTAACTGTGGGAAAAAGGACACAAACAAAGCATATCGAAAAAAATTCCGCTCCACATTGACATCATTGCGATAAACATCGACCGTATAGCTCAATGCCTGAAACGTATAAAAGCTGATACCGATCGGAAGAAGCAAATGCAGTGTGGATGGTATCGATAAAGAACATATGCGCTGCAAGATGGGAGTAAGAGAATCTATCAAAAACGTATAGTACTTAAATAAAAATAAGATTCCCAGATTCAGCATAAAGGATAAACATACGTATATACGCCGCTGCCGCTTTGTCGCCGCCCTTTCTATAAGGATGCCGCTCAGATACGTTATGATCGTCGAAAAGAGCATTAAGAATGCATACTTCACATTCCAGCTCATATAAAAATAATAACTGCATAGCAACAGCCAATATATTTTCAGCTTTGAAGACAACAAAAAATAAACAAAGCAGGCGAATGTAAAAAAAACGATATAAGTCAACGATGTAAAGGCCATTCAATACCTCCGATCGGTTTTATTATACCATGCTTTCCATATCCCCTATCAGTTTTTTCATCACGAATAAAATCCCAATCGAGCATATATCTCCATTGGGATCTCATTTACAGCTTTTTATATATCCGTTTTAACGTTCCTCGGATATCTTGGAAAAGAACGTAATCATATATATGCCGGCAATGCCCACCAGCAAATAGACAATTCTTGTAAGCATGCTTTCAGCACCAAACAGCAGAGTAACCAAGTTCACATCGGATAATCCGATCAATCCCCAGTTTACCGCACCTATGATGACAAGCAATAGCGCAAGATAATTCAGCACTTTCATATACAGCACCTCCTGCTAATAGAATGCCCGGAATACAGCGTCTGCATGATGACATTTACTGGAAATTATAAAAATGGCAGTACATTTTTAAATACATCGTACATACACTTCATTAGGTGATACGTTATGTTCTTTCATTCTCTGTTATTTCATACCTTTCTTTTTGTCTTTATCGCTGAGATGGCGGATAAGACACAGCTGATGATCATGGCGATGATGAACCGCTTCCGTATAAAGAGCGTCTTATGCGGATTGATACTCGGCGTCGTTGCCATATCCGGATTATCGGTATTAGCCGGTAATCTGATCGGGGAGATCATCCCTATCTGGATGGTAAAAATATGCGGTGCCGCTTTATTTCTGTTTTTCGGCTTTTACAACCTGGTTCAAAAAGACGAAGAAGAAAATGCCCATAAAACGCACGTACGCTTTCCCGTCCTCTCAATCGCATGTACGTTTCTGCTGGCGGAACTCGGTGATAAGACACAGCTCGCTACCGTCGCATTGGCAGCTGATCATATGGAACAGCAGCTTCAGGTTTTTCTGGGTGCATCAGCCGGATTGATCGCTGCAAATATATTCGGTATCTTTTTAGGAAGGTTCTTATTTTCTCACATTTCCGAAAGCTGCATCAAAGTATGCTCATCGTTCATCTTCTTATTTTTCGGAAGCATCAACATCTTTGAACTCCTCCCGGTCTATCCGCTTTTCATCATCGCTTACAGCGTCGTTATCATCACTCTTGCCTATATCTTATTTACAAGAACGCATGCCATATCGTCCCAATCATGATAAAACCCCGGCTGAATGATCTGCAGCCGGGGATCAACACCTTTTTTCCATATCACGGTTATCGATCATCCGCATCTTCTTTTCGTATATTCTTTTCATAAAACTTCTGATAGATATTCGTAAAAAAGTTTTCTTTTCCTGTTTTCCGTGCGCGCCATATACACAGCGTCATGAGAATGCCTCCCACACATGCACACATCATATCGGTTATCGTATCATGTACGCCTTGCGTATAATGATTGATCGCGTCATTATTAAAAAAGATCAGCAATGCATATTCATAAAATTCCCAGCATACCGCGATCGCGAGATTGAACGCGTTGATAAACACGAGCATCATACGGCGGTCTTCTTCGGTTTTCAGCCGATTGCTTTTACGTATGAGGTAAAAGACGATAACGGCAACGATTGTCGCAAAAATACCGCTGGAAAAATGAAGGGCCTTGTCAAATCCGGGATAAGAATACCAATGAAACGTACTTCCGATCAAAGAAGCAAAATACATAAACAACGTGGATAATATATAGATCTCATATACCGGCTGAAAATGAAATATATGAAATATGATCGGCACGATCAGCGGTGTTATGCAGGCGACTACCGCCATTCCCAAGGCTTCCTTGTCCTGTATTTGCCAATTATGCCAAAAGCTGAACAGCAAGGTAATCACATAAACAAGACCGCATGCATACCATATCATCTTCAGTGTCTTGTCATTTCTCATGCAAAATACCTTCCAGCATGGACTGCTTCAAATCTTTCAAGCGGCCGCTTACATCGACATAGTACACTTGCGGAAACTCAAAGCGGAGCACCTCATCCCAGATCTTCGCAAATTCCTCTTTACTGTAACGGCGTATCTCTTCCAAATCCGGCACGTCATAAACAAGCTGTCCGTCAAGAAAAACAGGTTCCAAAAGATCACGGATCTGATAAGTGCCGCCGGGTATGGTCTTATGCTTCCAGTTATTCATATGATCATAAATCGTCAGATCTTGAGAAATATCAATCTCTTCATCATACAACGTCATGATATCAGCGATCGCCTTATTCGTCTTGCAGTCATATATCCGATGCAGATTTTTATAACCGGGATTCGTAACTTTTTCAACGTTTTCGGATACTTTGATCTTCGGCTTTTGCACATCGTCTTCAAATACGGCAGTCATCTTATACACACCGCCAAAAACCGGCGAGCTTTTGGAACAGACAAGGTTTTCTCCCACTCCCATGCTGTTGATCTTCGCACCTTGAGAGATCAAAGAAGTGATCAGGTATTCATCGAGCGAATTGCTGATCACGATATTGCAGTCTTCCATCCCCGCAGCATCCAATGTTTCCCGTATCTTCTTCGAAAGATACGCCATATCCCCGCTGTCGATGCGCACGCCTTTTAACCGATACCCATTCGGTTCCAAATATTCCTTAGCAACGCGGATCGCATTGGGAAGACCGCTCTTCAATGTATTATACGTATCTAACAGCACGGTACAGTTATCGGGATATGTCTTCGCATATGCCAAAAACGCATCATATTCCTCATCAAAGGACTGAATGAAGGAATGCGCCATCGTGCCTAAAACGGGAATTCCGTATTTCTGCCCGGCATATACGGTAGCCGTTCCTGCCACACCGCCGATATAAGCAGCTCTCGCACCAAATGTCGCCGCATCAAAATTATGTGCGCGGCGAGCACCGAATTCCATGATCGCTCTCCCTCCGGCTGCTGATACGATGCGATATGCCTTTGTCGCGATCAACGTCTGATGATTGATACACAAAAGCATAGCCGTTTCCAGCAGCTGCGCCTCGATGATCTTTGCCTTTATACGGATCAGCGGTTCATAAGGGAATACCGGTGTTCCTTCCTTTACGGCATAGATATCCCCGGTAAAGATAAAATGACGAAGATAATCTAAAAACTCCTCATTAAACATATGCAAAGAGCGAAGATAAGCGATATCTTCATCATCGAAATGAAGGTTCTGAATATAGCCGATCACTTCTTCCAAGCCGGCGAATAACGCGAATCCCCCATTATCGGGATTCCTTCTATAAAACAAGTCAAAGGTTACGATCTTATCTTTATTGCCGTTATTAAAATAGCATTGAGACATCGTTAACTCATAAAAATCCATCACTAAACTCAAATTGCGCTTATCGCGAAAGTCAAACTTGTAATCTAACGCATTCATACTAACGCCTTCCTTCCACCGTCTGAACGATCTGAATACCGCTGGCAGCCATATTGCGGATACTGAATTCATTTTCCGCTGCCGCATCGTGGATCCCCTCTATATGGTAAGTTTCTATCATATCGATCGGTACGATGATCTTCATAGAAGAACAATCGTGCTCATTCAGCCAGGACTGCAACGTTAAAGCAAACTGCATAATGCATATGTCGCTGCAGCAACCGGTAATGACGATGTCTTTATATTGCCGGATATCCTTTAAAAATTCCTGAAACCCGGGACAGTGAAACGTATTCGTAGAATTCTTATGAAACAGCTCATGAATATAAGGCCGCAATTCATCGATGACCTCGCTCTCGCTCGTTCCTTCTACACAATGCGCAGGAAACGACGCAAACTCTCTTGCATGCAGAGGATGTGCATCCGCAACGAAAATCGTTCGGCAGGCGCATTCTTCCACAAATGAAAGGATCGACGGTGTTATCTCATGAATCGCAGTATCATGCAGAGCTCCTTCCTTCACGAAACCGTTGACCATATCGACAACAAACACAACCGGATCCTTTAGCTCTTCCACCTTATACAAAGGATATTGCTTTAAAAATTCTCCTGATACTCTTGCCATAGAAATCTCCTTTTTTAACAGTTGTTTCTATTATAGTCCCTTTTTTCTATTTTTACTATATCTGTCATTTATAAAATAAGGGAAAAGAACTGGAAGATAAACAAGGATACCAAATAAGGGACGAAAAGCATCGTAAGTATGCTCAAAAGCAGAAGACGGCGTCCGTATTCTCGATATACCGCCTGCAGTGTCATAACGCATGGAATGCTTAAAAGTACGTACACCATATAACTGAAAGCACGCAGATTCGCCAGACGGTCTGTCCACAATCCATGAACGGCCTGCACCAAAGAATCATCTTCTCCTTCTTCCAGTACTTGCCTTGGCAAAAGAGAAGTAATGCTTTCCCGACAGGCAGAGCCAAGCGCAAAAGCGGTTTCTTCGATATCTTCTTTCAAAGAGATCGGTTCATACGGTTCTTCCTCACTGTTTAGCAGCATCTGATCCAAAAACCCTACTACGGTCTCCTTGGCGATGATGCTTCCCGGCAAAGCGGCTACAGTCTCCCACCGTGTTCCAAACCCAAGCGGTTCATAAATAGGAGCTACCATCTTACCAAAGCGGGCAATATAGCTGTCTTGCGTCGATCCATTCGGAAAATAAGACAATGCCCATAAAGCGATCATCGCCCAAAGGACGATCGTCGTTGCCTTGTGCACATACGCCTTTACTTCCTGCTTTACCTTTTGAAAGACGACGGACATGGACGGCAGGCGGTAAGGAGGCAATTCCAATACGAACAGTTCTTTTGTACGAAAGCCCTTCATACGCGAATACACAAGCGCCATGATAAGCGCTAGCAGTATTCCTATTCCGTAAATGCTTAAGATCATGACCGCCGCTTTCCCTTGAAAAAAGGCAGAGGCAAACAATACATATACGGGAAGACGTGCTCCGCAAGACATAAAGGGAACCAATAAGGCCGTCAACTTCTTCTGCTTCTCATTATCCAGTGTTCTGGTCGCATATATAGCAGGCACATTGCAGCCAAATCCCAAAAGCAGAGAAACAAAGCTCTTGCCGCTTAAATGAAAGACGCGCATGGAACGATCAAACAAAAAAGCAATCCTTGACATATAGCCGCTTTCTTCCAATAGCGCCAGCATAAAATACAACAAGGCCATCAAAGGTACGAATGTGAGCACTCCGCCGACACCGGCCAATATCCCTTTTAGTATCAGCTGCTGCAAAGCCGCAGGCAGAAAAGATATCGCTGCCGCCGTATACTTAGCCAGCATCTGATTGATAAAAAAATCAATAAAATCATTAAAAGGAGCGCTGCCGTTAAAAACGATCATCAGCAAAACGGAGAAAAACAGGAAACAAATAGGAAATCCCCAGTATTTATGCAATACGTAATAATCGATTTTTTGACTTATGCGAAGACGATCCGCCTCTTCTTCATGAACATAGCGCATCAAAGACGGCAATGTCCGCTGATATATGCGCTGCCATTGTTCCTCCTCAAAAGGATGACAGGCCGCATGCAGCTCTTCCCATGAACTGTGCCATGAAACAAGCTGCCGGCAAGCAATTTCTTCTTTATGAATGATCTGAATCGCTAATTTATGAATATCTCTCGTCTGGGCCTCTTGAGGCATATAGCGCTCCAAATATGTACAAAGATCATAGTATCGCTGTGCATCTTCCCCATCCAATAAAGGCGCAAAGCATACATCGTTATGTATCGCCATGCAGATCGCCTCTTGCACATCGTCATAATGCTCTTTGTCCAAAGCGCTGTATGGCAATACGGGCAGTTGAAGACGTCGCGAAAGCTTTTCCGTTTCTATGCGAATGTGATATTTGTCCACTTCATCCATAAAATTCAATACCAAGAGCATCGGGATTTGCAACTCACGCAAACAAAGCGTCAAATATAAATTACGCGAAAGATTCGTCGCATCTACCACATTAACGATCAGATCCACAGGTTCTTCACGCAAATACTGCGTCGTTATCCGTTCCTCGTTAGTGACCTCATCCAAAGCATACGTACCAGGAAGATCGATCAGATGATACGCCTCTTCTTTCCATATAACGCGCGCTTCTTTTTTTTCGATCGTCACGCCCGGCCAGTTTCCTACCTTAAAATCTGCTCCGCTCAAAGCATTGATCCAAGCGCTTTTTCCTACATTGGGATTTCCCACAAAAGCAATCTGGTATTCCTTCATACGTCCACCTCCACCTCAATGTGCTGTGCATCTGCCTTTCGCAATATGATCGCATTACCGCATACTTCATAGATCGACGGATCGCCCATCGGCGCCCTCCGGATAAAGCGGATGCGAATGCCTTCGTAAAACCCTACATGCATCAGTCTTCGCTTTTGTTCACCCGGCAAATGGATATCCACCAACCGTACCGTCTGATCTTCGGAAATCTCTGTTAATCGCATTTCTATCACCATGAAGATTATAACGAAGGCCATCTTCAAAAGTCGTCGACATAATAAGAACGAAAGGTGTTCTATTTTTCTAAGAAGAGGCATATGTTTGATTGTGAAACAAAATGAAAAATATTCATAAATTTTCTGAAAACAGTTTATTTCTTTCAGATCTCGCTGTATAATATATCTCAAAGGAGGAATTTGTTTATGGCAAAACTGGATTATATAAAAGAGACTGTTTTAAGACGAAACCCAAACGACGCGGAATTCATCCAGGCGGTCGATGAGGTACTGCTTTCTTTGGAAAAGGTTGCGCAAAAGCATCCGGAATATATAGAAAACGGAATTTTTGAACGTCTGATCGAACCGGAACGGCAGATCGTATTCCGTGTTCCATGGGTAGATGACAACGGAAAGGTACAGGTAAACCGTGGATACCGCGTAGAATTTAACTCCGCGATCGGACCTTATAAGGGAGGTTTGCGTTTTCATCCTTCTGTCAATTTGAGCATCATTAAATTTTTAGGTTTTGAACAATGCTTTAAAAACGCACTGACAACACTGCCGATGGGTGGCGGTAAAGGCGGAAGTGATTTTGATCCGAAAGGAAAAAGCGATGGAGAGGTCATGCGCTTTTGTCAAAGCTTTATGACAGAGCTGTATCGCCATATCGGACAGTTCACAGATGTTCCGGCGGGAGATATCGGTGTCGGCGGACGAGAGATCGGTTATCTGTTCGGTCAATATAAACGCATTCAAAATGAATTTACCGGTGTCCTTACCGGCAAAGGATTGACTTGGGGAGGATCTTTAGCACGAACGGAAGCGACCGGCTACGGTCTGTGCTATTTTACGGAAGCCATGCTGAACGACAAGCAGGATTCTTTCAAAGGCAAGACGGTCATCGTTTCCGGTTCCGGAAACGTCGCTATTTACGCTGTTGAAAAAGCAACGCAGTTAGGAGCGCGCGTCGTTGCCATGTGTGATTCCGCCGGATACATTTATGATAAAAACGGAATCGATCTGGACACCGTGAAAAATATAAAAGAAGTGCGCCGCGGACGTATCAAAGAATACGTACAAGATCATGCAGACGCTCAATATCATGAAGGTACCGGTATATGGAGCATTCCATGTGATATCGCATTACCGTGTGCAACTCAAAACGAATTAAATGAACAAGACGCGGAGATGCTTATCAAAAACGGTGTCAAGGCAGTATGCGAAGGAGCCAATATGCCATGTACGCCAAAAGCCATTGAACGATTCCAGACAAATCATGTGCTCTATGCGCCCGGAAAAGCGAGCAATGCCGGAGGCGTTGCGGTCAGCGGATTGGAAATGTCACAGAATTCCCTGCGCATGGCATGGAGCTTTGAAGAGGTCGATGAAAAGCTGCAGCAGATCATGAACGAGATCTATCGCACAGTAGCGGATACTGCAAAAGAATACGATATGGAAGATAATTTCATGGCCGGTGCCAATATCGCCGGTTTCCTGAAAGTCGCTCAGGCGATGATGAGCCAGGGTATCGTTTAAAAAATCTTTCTTACCATAAAAAAAACCGATGTTTCATCGGTTTTTTCATGTTCTAAAGATTGTATACCGGATCGATCTGCTTTAATTCCTTAAAGGTATCGATCTCGATGATATCGTCTTTTTGAATATACCTTACCATCACTTGATAATGATCGATATGTTCTTTTAAAGCAACCTCATCCCAATACTTTTCCCTGCCTCCCGGCATATGGAAAACATCTGCGATATCCGTTGCCATCTTCCTCGCATCCTCTGCACTCCAATAAGAGATCCCCACCATCTGCGCCACTTTCGTACCGCCGACTTTCACTTTGTTAATGATCCCTTTTTTTGTTTCAAAACACCAGTCATCCGTTCTCTCTACATCAATACCCATATAATTCGTCGCATATTCATACTTACGGATGATGTCCGGATGATACATGACAAGATCGGATTCCAGCACATATGCATTCTCCATCATATTCCGCATAACATACGCACTGGATATATTGTTCGCTTCATTATAAATCGGATTGTCTATAAATTTGATCATCGGATACTTTTTAAGAAGCACATCAAACTGCTCTCCCAAATAACCGCGGATAATCGTGATATCCTTAATGCCTGCCGCAAGAACAGCATCCAGCAAGGTTTCGATGATGCGCTTTCCATGAACCAAGATCAGCGGCTTCGGAGTATTCAATGTGATCGGAACCATGCGGCTGCCGAACCCTGCCGCCATAAATATCGCTTTTTTTACGCGATACGGCTCCAGCCATTCATATCCTTTCAACGTAACATCATAATAGCTTTTATCCTTTAAACGGATAAGTTCCATATCCAAAAGTTCATTCAGTGTTTTATTGATAACCCCTAAAGATACGTTCAATTGCTTTGCCAGTTCCCTTTGGGAATGCTTGCAGTCCTGATGTCGTTCAATGCGCACCATGATCTCAAATTGATACAATGTCAGATTCATACTATGCCTCCTACAGCAGTTCGTGCGACTGCATATAACGCTTCATCAAATAAATAACGATCTTTACGATTCCATTTACGATCAGAATGATAATAGAAATAAACGCGGTCGCCTCGATCAGCGATTGAGAATCAAACTGCGGTATGAGTAGCGACAGCGGCATATTTTTAAAGTTTGCCAAAAAGGATACCGCGGAAATGGTCACCATCGCATTTACAAATAGATAGGAAAACATCTCCAGCATCGTTTCCTTCGTACAAGGTACGTACACATCCATCAGCATACGTAGTTTGCTGATGCCCATCGTTACCGAGATATCTTCCAGATTTTCATTAAACTTGCTTAATGAATTATACGCCAAAAGATACGGCGATGCAAAGAAATGGGTAATATTTACCAGAACCAAGATGATCAAAGTACCGTAAATCGGATTTCCTTTATAGAAAAGGACATAGCACAATCCCAATACTACGCCGGGAATCGCCAGTGATACCATGGAGATCAAATGCAAGGTCATCGTCGTAAACGTCTTTTTCGAACGAGCGGTAATATATGCCGTGAAATACGTTGCCGCCAAGCCGATCAAAGATGTAAGCAAAGCGATCGCAAGAGAATTTTTCAGATACATGCCTACGCCCAGCTGAAATGCTTTTTCAATGTTTGCCATAGAAAAGCTCATATCGATCGGATACTGCTGTACAACAGACAAATAGGCAAACGTAAAGATCGGCAAAGAAACAAGAACGACCGTCGTAATGCACACTACATAGGAAATGATATCTCTCGTTTTGTTTTTCGCAATGACATACGCTTTTGTTACAGTGCTGGCATTTCCACCGTCATCATTTCGCATATCGATGATGAACGCAATGAAAGCGGGAATCAGCAAGATCACACCGATAATGGCTCCTTTGGAAAAGTCCAAAAGACCGATAACCTCCCGATACATATATACCGGAAGCGTCATCATCTTTCCGCCGACTACCAACGGTACCCCATAGTCGGTAAAGATCATCGTAAACGTCGCAAATACGACCGATATCAAAGAACCCTTCATATTCGGCAGCGTGATCGTGATAAATTGCTGCCACTTGCTCAATCCGAGAACCTGTGCCGCTTCATAAACCGTATAATCCTCATAGCGGAAAATATCCGTCAGCATCAAAAACGCTACCGGAAAAGAATACAGTACGGAACCGATGATAATACCCGTATAGCCATACAGCCCGATATTGATATGAAAGGCATTAGTCAGCAAGCCATTATCCCCAAGCAGCAATACCAATCCCATACCATGGGAAATAGACGGAATCAGCATCGGCAAGGTAAACAATACCGAAAATATGGATTTATAACGAATGCCGGAACGATTGACACACCATGCAAGCGCCAGCGCCAGCAAAACAGCGATCAATGTGGAGACGGTCGTACAGATCAGGGAGTTCTTCATCATCGGCCAAAACTGCGGAGAAGACACAATCTCCGCAACATCCCCCGCATGGATATTCAAGATAAGCGTTAACAGCGGAAGAATGACCGCCACACAAAGAAACGCAGCGATCAGTACCTTGATCCCTTTATAACCTCTATTTTTCATAGGTATCTCTTCCCGTGCATTTCAATAACGACGCAAATTTCTGATCCAAATGCGCTTTGACAAAATCTTCAATATACTGATTCGCCGGATGATCGTAAATATTCTTCGGCGTATCCAGCTGTTCGATACTGCCTTCGCTCATTACCATGATTCGATCGGAAAGATAAAAGGCCTCTTCCTGCTCATGTGTAATAAATATCATCGTAGAATGAAATTTCTTCTGAATTTCTTTTAATTCTTTCTTCATGACTTCACGCATGGAAACATCCAATGCGGAAATCGGCTCATCCAATAAGATCACTTTCGGATTCAATGCCAATGTGCGGGCAATCGCCACACGCTGCTGCTGTCCTCCGGAAAGCTGCCGCGGTTTTTTATTCAGCTGATCGCTCATCCCGATCTGTTCCAACGTATGAACCGCGATCTCCCTGCTTCTTCCTTTATGCTCCGGCTTCAGCTTCAAAGCATACTCTACGTTTTCTAATACGGTCATATTCGGAAATAGCGCATAATTTTGAAAGATGATACCCATACCGCGTTCATTCGGTTTCAGCTTCGATATATCTTCCCCATCCATATATATTTCTCCCTCATTCTGCTTATCCAAGCCGATCAAGATACGCAAAAGCGTCGTCTTACCACAGCCGCTCGGCCCGAGAACACTGAGGAATTCTCCGTTTCGCACATCAAATGAAATATGCTTCAAAACATCTTTCCCATCAAAATTCTTATATAAACCGCGTACGGACAATTTGATATCGTTTTCCATCTGTCACCAGTCTCCTTTACTATGTCTAGTACTTCCACATATCCAGCAGCCGATCCTTTTCCTGCATATCCGAAATTCCTTCCATATCGGCATAAGGTATATTCTGCGGATAATTCTCTATCCTGTTTGTCTGTTCCACCAAGATTTGCTCCGGTGAAAAATATTCTTTATCATACAGCAGAAAATCATTTACGATAAACTCGTATATTTCCGATACACCGCGTTTATCTTTTCTTCCCCGAATCATCGCCGTACCTGTCAGAGAATACGGGGATCCCTCTTCCGGATACAAGATGATAAAATCCGATCCGCTGTTTACTTCATTAACAGCCTGAAAGGTCAATCCAAGTCCGATACCGATCTCTCCTTGCTTTAAAAGCTTTACCGGACCGGATCCCGATTCCGTAAACTGTTTTACATTTTTCGCCAATTCATCGATATATGCCAATGCCTCGTCATCTCCGCGGGTATTCACCAAGTTCTTATAAAAGAAATAGCCGGTGCCGCTGGATTTCGGATCCGGCATCGCGATCAGATTTCGATACTGTTCTGACAGCAGATCCTCATAGGATGTCGGGATCGGCACCCCGTATTTATCTAATGTGCTCTTATTGATGATAAAGCTGCCGGCTTGCCGCTCCCATGTGACAAATAGATTGTCATTGTCTTCCGGGCGCAGACCTTCCATAAATGCCAGATGCGAATATCCTTCAATATTTTCCAGAGAATCCTTGATCTTATCCATATACGATGTTTCTAATCCGACAACGATATCGGCATCACTGCCGCTTTTTTCAACACTGATCTTAGCAGCTGCCTTGGCAGTAGGAACGTACATGACTCGTACATCATATTCGGGAAATTTTTCATTCAGCTGTTTCTGCAATTCCTCCCCGCGGAACAGCTCCAGGGAAGAATATATAATAATTGCGTCCTGCGTATTGATGGATACTTGTACTGTCAATATAGCCGTCAACACACAAAGAAGTAAAAGAATTTTTTTCATACGCACCTCTTTTGTTCATTTTTGTTTTTATAAAAATATATATGAACATGTATGAGTATATTAACACATCAGTCCATTAAAAATCAATATATTTTACAACTATTATGTTCATTATATCTTTAATATATGAAAAATAACAGAAATAGCAGCTCCCTGCCAACAAAGCTTTTTTATAATGCTACGATGCAACTGACAGTTGACATATTGCATGGTGCCGATTGGTAGTATATAGCCCAATAACATGATAAAATGCTTGCGTGAAGATCACATAAGGAGGATACCATGATGATATTTGCAGATAAACTGATTCAGCTTCGTAAAAAAGCAGGATGGTCGCAAGAGGAATTGGCGGAGCAAATGGATGTTACAAGACAATCCGTTTCCAAATGGGAAAGCGCGCAATCGATTCCCGACCTTGAAAAAATCATTCACCTCTCAAAGCTATTCAAAGTAAGCACCGATTATCTGCTTAAAGAAGAAATCGAAGATATAGGATACGATAGTAAAACACATACCACAAAGCATGTATCTATGGAAGAGGCAGCTGCATTTCTTTCTATAAAAAACAAAACAGCAACATCCATAGCTGTAGCTGTCTTTTTATGTATCCTATCCCCCATATGTTTATTGATACTAGGGGCTGTCAGTGAAGTTCCCGCATATGGAGTAACAGAGGAAGCAGCCGGAGGGATCGGTATGGTCGTATTGCTTATTCTCGTTACAATAGCGCTCGCCATCTTCCTTTCCAGCGGCAGGAAAACAGCAGCATTTGATTATCTGGAAAAAGATATCTTTGAAACAGGGTACGGTGTTTATGAGATGGTGGAAGAACAAAAAGCACGTTATGATAAAACGTATACAAGAAGCAATATCTTAGGAGCCGGTCTTTGCATCATGGCACTTACTCCTCTTTTCATAGGAGCAGCTCTTAACGATAAAAACGAATTGCTGCTGATGAGCATGCTTTCGATTTCTTTTGTTCTCGCAGGGATCGGCGCAGGGTTCTTTATCCGTAGCGGTATCGTATGGGCAAGTTATGAAAAGCTCTTACAAGAAGGAGAATATTCAAAAGCAAACAAAGAAAACTGCTCCATCACAACAGCCATCTCTTTTGCATATTGGCTATTGGCTACTGCCATATATCTGGGATACAGCCTCCTTACGAATCATTGGGGATACAGCTGGGTGATTTGGGTAGTGGCAGGGATCTTATATCCTGCGCTTATAGTTCTTATCCATTCCTTTAGCAAACAAACACGATAAGATCCATATAAATTCTAAGTAGAACATTATAAAACCCTACTTCCACGCATAGAAGTAGGGTTTTATAATCGAACCATTGCTGATCCGCATCGTTTGTTATGGTGCCATTGTCATAGTTATCTACAACTTTTACCACAATGATTAATGTAAGAATCAATTGCTAAATATAGTTTAGCAAATATTTGTATGCTATATTTCTATCCAAGTTTTATTTGTTGAATAACAATACAATCCACATTAGTGCAATTTTGAAGTCCATTCTTTTTGCGAATATGACACTGAACAAGATTTTGATGAATGATCCCAAAATATCACTATATCAAAATCAGATTCGTTCCAAGTAGTTTTTATAGAAAACAACATCATTTGTTGTATAAATTGTAATTTGTATTATAGTTTATTTAATCTATCTATAATTTTTTTTGATTCTTCTCATACTCCAAAATAATCTGATTTTAAATATTTTTCTATCAATGGAACAGTATTTTATCTTTATAATACCCTAATGCCCTTATAGACAAAGTTTTAATTTTGTCATTTTCTAATCTGCTTATTATAATTTTCTTTGCTTCATCAATATTCCCTTTTTTCCAAAATTGTTGTGTTATAAGATTTAAAGCAATACTTACACTCTTAAATAAAGGAATATATTTTACTAAAATAGGAATACATTTATCATCAATTATTGTTCTATAATAGAAATCAGCCAAATAATTCTTTTCTTAATTTATCTGCCAATTCATAATCTTTTTGGTATTCTTTATTTAATCTCATTTCTTTTTCATTTTCTATCGCTTGTTTATATAAAATATTTTAACTATCCAAAATAACATTTCACTTTCAAATTTAGATTTGTAATTATCTATGACCTATATAATTTAATATTTTAGTTGTCAATGGTTTGAATATCAAATATATAACATATCCAATACTTCCACCTATGACATTAGTTATTAAATCTGTTATATCTGCTGATCTAAAATTATTTATTAAAGGCTGTAGTAATTCTATTCCCAGACTTAATAAAAAGGTATAAAAAACAACTTTTAATAGTCTAACATTTCCTTTTTTTACTAAAGGTAATAAAAATCCAAAAGGAATTGTCATTATAATGTTTAATCCTACCTGTCTGGCAAAATCACCTCTGCCAAGAGTAACATCAATAAAAGGAACTAAATTCATTGGTGTATATGGGTGATTAAATATAAATGGCAAAGATGTTATTATTGGCATTAAAGTAAAATACAATACAAAAGATAAATATATATACATTGTAGTATTTACAACCAGTATATCTCTGCCTTTTTCTTTCCATTTCTTATAAAATTTCCAAAAATATATTATTATTAAAACTACAAAATCAACTAACACTTTCATATTGTTTCTCCTTAATAAATTACTGTTTGTACAAAAATTTGATAATTTAATTATACATCTTTTTAAAGATTTTAATAGTTATAAAGCACAAAAAAAGCAGGCCATAGAAAATTCCATAGCCCATAGTATTTTCATAGTTCTAAACCATCATTACCGTTTTCATTAGAATAATAACCATTTTGAATTTCATCAATATCATCTTTATTTAATATATTTCTATCAAGCAATTCATCAATAACTTGTTCGTAAATTTTATCTTCTTTTTAATCTCACAAGAAAATTCTAAATTTCTATGACCGTTTTCACAAAAATTCATCATTTCTTTGAACTATGAAAAAAACCCATAATCATGGGTTTCCATCACTGTATGGTGGGAACGGTGGGACTTGAACCCACACGGGATATACTCCCAACGGATTTTAAGTCCGTTGCGTCTGCCTATTTCGCCACGATCCCATTGGAGGTTCCGACCAGATTTGAACTGGTGATCACAGAGTTGCAGTCTATTGCCTTACCACTTGGCTACGGAACCATCATGACAGGCGAGCAATCGTTAAATCGCATCGCCTCTGCTTTTATATTGCTCTAACATTATATAAATAAACCTTGAAAAAAGCAATACGTATTTTATTTTTTTGTTTCCTTTGAAAGATAGCCATACTTCAAAAGGAATGAATCCAGACTTGTCTGCATGATGCCGGTATCCTTATCGGTCGTCGCCGGCGTCCAAGACAGAAGCTCTATCGCCTTGCCTTCCTTATAGTATATGAGTGTCGGAGAATAAAGGACACCGTATTTTTCATTCATATCCGCACGTTTTTCCTTATCATCCAATCCTTCCGGATTTTCAACATCTAAATTCACAACGAAGATCCCCTTCAGTTTCGGTTCCTCTTCTAAATATTTCAACAGATAATGATCCTGAAAATTCCGAGAGTCTCCGCAATTTTCCGTCCATCCGAAATAAACGAGCATCGTTTCCTTGTTCGCAATCTTTTCATCCAGCTCCGCAAAGGAAAGATGAGGAAAATCCTCGATAGTCGCCGTTTGCTTCTGTTCACATCCGGCAACCAGAAATAAACATACCAGAAATGCATACAGGTACTTTTTCATGAAACCACCTCTTAGCGTTAGTATAGCATGCTCTTAAGATTCTGTAAAATATTTGTACGTTTTAAGGATATTGTGTACCTCTTCTGCCGTTTCATATAGAAACCGCAATTGATGAACCGTTATCCCCATCTGCCGGTACTCTTTTATCTTTTCGAAAAGCGAATATGGATGTGGTGAGAGAATGTGCATATGACAATCCGTATCCGCAAAGAGAGGAAAGCGTTCTCCTTTGATATCTTCCAAATAATAACGTGCCCGGCGGCAATGTCCGCAGTTCTTTTTTCCGCTTTCAAACGTTTGAATAGGACAATAACGGCTGATCATCATATCCCGATATCCGTATATCTCCACACCGAGTTCAACCGCTATTCCCATATGCCGGCAAGCTTTTGTCAACAGCTGCATGCGATGCTCGCTCATCTCATAAGGAAGCAGTATCTGACGGATACCGTGCTCTGCCAAAAAGGCACATGTATAAGAATTCGCCGCATATAAAGAAGGTTCGCTAATCACTCCGCCTTCTTTACCGATCCCTCCTGCTTCCCATACAAGCGGTGATGTATCTTGCTTTTGCACAACACTTCCTTGTGTAACATATATACCGCAGCGCTCGCTGACGATCTTCGATGTCGCATATAACGGAGAGATCCCTTCCTCTACACAGGCATTGTACTGTTCCATCGTATGAACGATCACTATGCAAGATGGAAAGGATCGTTTATCGGAGGGAAACGTTTTACGATATGCATGTTCCCGTATCTCCCTGTTAGCTTCCATTCGCTTTGCACACAGCGTATCCAACGCCATACGGCGAAGTTTATTCAATTCTCGGATCGATAAAAAGCAATGCGGATCTGCCGTAATGCACAGCTCTTGTATCGCAAACGGCGTATCACTGCACTTAGAAAGCTGCTCTTTGATTCTCTCCTCGCTCATAAAAGATGTTTTTGCCTCTTCTATGCACATGTCCGAAAACTGTGTTACCGTATATCTTCCATCACGAACACAAAGCTGCATCGGCTGTCCTATACGAAATTCCGCCTGCATCGAAATAGGAATCGTCCTTTTCGGAAGCTTCTGTAATCTCGTCAGCTGCAAAGCATCGCTCGTCTTTAAAACTTCCGCGTGTTTTTCGACATAGCCGTCATACGCAAGCTCTATCGTTTCTCCCTTTTTCGCTTCTTTCACAAGCAAGCCGTCCTTATAGATCTTATTCAGCTGGAATCCGAAATCACGACGGCTCTGTAAAATGCGCACGCCATCTCCCTGGTGGACGTCTTCCTGAAGACGTATAGTCATCTTGTTTTTATCCGCCCGAAGGATCCTGCCTATGGAAATGCCCATATGATTAGGACGTATGGCATGCATCAATTGTTTCCCTTCTCGATGAAACAAATACCCCTCGGTAAACCGTCGATTAAAAATCAAGGTTAAATCTCTCTGAAGTTTTTCCATATCTCTTAGATCGCGGCGACCATAATAAGCATCGATCGCTTCCCGATAAGCCGCTACCGTCTGTGCGACATATTCGGGACGCTTCATCCTGCCTTCGATCTTAAATGACGCAATACCGGCTTCTATGAGTTCAGGCACACGCGATAACGCATTCATATCACGCGGACTCAAAAGATACTCCCCATCTGTTTCTATATAGTTTTCATTTCCGTTTTTCTCTTTTACCAAACGATATTTCATCCGACATGCCTGTGCGCATTCGCCGCGGTTACCGCTACGCTCAAAAAGCGCCTGACTCATCAGGCATTGTCCGGAATACGATACGCATAACGCCCCGTGTACAAAAACTTCTATTTCAACGCCTTCCTTGACAAAAGCGCTGACCTCCTCTATGGATGTTTCTCTAGGAAGGACGATACGCTGTGCTCCTCGCTTTTTCAGCAACCGGATCCCTTCCTTATTATGAATATGCATTTGTGTGGAAACATGCAAAACAGCATCCGGAAGCTGTGCGCGTAAACGATCAAACAATCCCATATCCTGAATGATAAAAGCATCTGCTCCTTGTTCATAAAGAAATTTCGCATACTCATATGCAGCATCTATCTCATCTTCATAAATCAGTGTATTCATCGTAACATATACTTTAACATCATACAGGTGCGCATACCGAATCGCCTGAACGATCTCCTCTTCATTAAAATTACCGGCAAACGCTCTGGCGCCGAACATCGTTCCACCCAAATACACGGCATCACAACCGTTATGTACGGCAGCCTTCAATGAATCCATCGTTCCTGCCGGTGCCAGCAGTTCCACATGTTGCATGAAATCCCTCTTTTCCCATCTTATTTTACGCGATTTCCATTCGCATTACAAACAAAAAGGCATCCTCTGATGCCTTTTCACATATGCGTACGTATCGTCAGCAACCGCATGATCGTCGATACGACAACGATACCCAGTGCAAGTGTTCCGGCATTTCCCAGCGTTTCCATTCCCACTTGAATCGCCATCATACTTTCATGATTGATCGCATGAAACATCATGCGATACATCCCTCCTCCGGGAACCAAAGGGATCAATGCGCAGATGATAAACGTCGTAACCGGTGTTTTTCGGATACGGGCACAGATCTCGGAAAAAACAGAAAAGGCGAGCGACGCCGCAAACAACGACATCACTTCTCCCCATCCCATATGCAGACAACATGCATGAACGAAACCGCCGATCGCACCACTGATGCCCGCAAATAATAGGTTACCGCCGCGAATATTAAAGATAATACCGAAACCAAGCGATGCCAAAAAAGAAGATGCTGCGGCAATCATAAAAGAACACCTCCTACAGACAACCAGATACTGATGACGGCACCGGTTCCCACCGCGATCGCAACTGCGATCAAAAAAGCTTCTGCCGCCCGTGATAATCCGGACAAAAAGTCTCCGGCAACCGTATCACGGATAGCATTGGTGATCGCCAATCCCGGCACCAGCAACATGATGCTGGAAATGATGATGATATCCAAATTGCTCGATGGTATCAGAAAATGATATACCAAAGCGAGAAACGCAGTAATGCCTGCACATATGGAATTCGTAAAAAAAGAATTCGTATGGATGCTTTCCAAATACACGCTGACGATCTTACTTACCAGTCCGATCAAAAAAGCAGCCACAGCCTCTAAGAACGTTCCCTCAAAGAAAACCGCAAAAGCACCGGCGCCGACCGCACTGAACAAGACAGTAACAAAAAAGGAATATCGCTTTTCCTCATGAATCTTCTGCAATTCCTCTTCCAGTTCTTCGATGCTCATATGCTGCGCATTTAAACGTCTCGAAAGCGCATTGATGCGATCGATCTTATGCAGATCCACACCTCGGTTCTGCACGCGCTGTATATAAGAACCTGTCTTTCCGTCCATCGTTATAGACAGCATGACGACAGTTGGTGTCACAAAACTCTGCGCATCATCCACATGAAAAGAACGGACGATCCGCACCATCGTTTCCTCAACCCGATATGTCTCGGCGCCGTTTTCCAACAGCAGTTTTCCTGCATGCACGGCAGCATGCAGCAATGCATCCATATCCATAGCATCCCTCAATTCTATCTATAGTATAATCGAACTTTCCCGGAAAGAAAATCTTTTTTTATATAACCTTACAGATGGCTTTTTTTTCCTTCTTTCGGTATAATATCGTTAATGGAAGGAGCACGTATATGAAGCATGTTATGATTCTGTTAAACCCTGCGGCCGGCAAAGGGGCAGCTCGGCGATCCTTATACGAGATCATTGATGAACTCAATAAGCGCAAGCTCTATCCCGTCGTATTCACTACCCAGCATAGAGCTCATGCGGAAGAGCTGATACGTATCCATGCTCACCGCTTTGATCTCATCATCTGTTGCGGCGGTGACGGTACGTTAAATGAAACGATCAACGGACTGATGCAGATAGAAAAAAGACCGCTTCTCGGCTATATACCGAAAGGTACCGCCAATGACTTTGCGTCGACCCTGAAGCTCACTTCCCATACGAGAAACATGACTCAGCGTATTCTCGCCTTTCATAAATTTTCGTGTGACATCGGCCAATTCAACGAGCGCTGTTTTACCTACGTAGCCGGTTTCGGCGCTTTCACGGATGTTTCCTATACAACGCCGCAAAACATTAAAAACATTCTCGGGCGGGCCGCTTATTTTTTAGAAGGTATCAAACACCTGCCTTCCATTACTTCTTACCATTTAAAAATCACGTATGATGATCAGATCATCGAGGATGATTTTGCTTTCGGAACGATCACCAATTCCAAAAGTATCGGCGGCATGCAATCCATCTCCACCAAGACCGCAGATCTGCAGGACGGCTTATTTGAAGTGCTGCTCATACGTCTGCCTAACAATCCGTTGGATCTGCAAGCGATCATCACAGCCTTATTAAAACAGGAGATCCATGAGCGCTGGATGCTGTTCTTTAAAACTAACGCTCTGCACATCCAAAGCAAAGATGATCTGAAATGGACATTGGACGGAGAAGAAGGCGGTATTCAACATGATGTGAAAATAGAAAATAAAAAGAAAGCGATCACGTTCCTAGTATAGCTTTCTTTTTTATGTATGATCTCGATAACGATCTCCGTCAAGAAAAAACATGGTAAAGGTTGCTCTCGATAACAGCACTTGCTCATCATTATAGATAAATACCTCATACACCCCAGTCGTTCTTCCCCGCGATATTTCCGTAGCTACCCCGATCAGTTTCCCGCCACGTCCCGGCTTAATATAATTAATCGTACCAGTCAGGGTAACGCTGTCTCGTCCGGTCGCAAAACTGGCAGCTCCGGCCGCTGTATCCGCCAAAGAATACAGAGCTCCGCCATGCACAAAACCGTGAACATTGAGAATCTGAGCATCTACCAGCATTTCTACACGAGCCGATCCTTCGCTTATCTGCGTTACCTTCATATCATTGCTTTGCAGAAACTGGCTATTGCCGTTTAACCGCTTCATCAGTTCTTTATGATCCATACTTCTCTCCTGTCATGCCTTCACAAAATACCGTATCATTTTCATCAGACTATGCGCGCACGCCGTCAGCTTCTGCGGTGCCTGATCCAGCGCCTGCTGAAAATTCATCGCCCGATCGGATATGCTGAACATACCGATAAACCCGAGTTCATATAACTCTTCATACTGCAGACCTAACGCTCCGCTTATACAGATGACCGGCTTTCCGTATTTCTTTGCGACTTGCAGCACACCGACCGGAACCTTTCCGTATCTCGTCTGCAAATCGGTCTGTCCCTCTCCGGTAATGACCAGATCACAATCCTTTATATGTTCCTCCAGATGGCTATACGACAATAACAGCTGCAATCCCGGGATCATCTCCGCATGCAGGATACCGATCAAAACGGCGCCGATCCCTCCGGCAGCTCCGCCGCCTTCGAAATCATTCAGATCAATATGCGTATAACGCAAGAGCTGATCTCGGTAATTCGTCATGCCCTGATCGATCCGCCGTATCTGATTCGGATAAAACCCTTTCTGCTTGCCGAATACATACGTTGCCCCCTGCTCACCAAGCAGATGATTTTTCACATCGCATGCCGCAATGAGCTCCATCCCTTCCAGCCGATTCAGACGCTTCAGATCTATATAGCGCACATGAATAAGATTTACCGCCTGCGGACTGAGATATTTATGCTCCTTATCGTAAAACCTGGCACCCAACGCCTGCAACAGTCCCATTCCTCCATCGTTAGTCGCACTTCCCCCCAGTCCTACGATGATCTTACGACATCCTCGTTTCTGGGCATCCAGCAATACGGTACCTACGCCAAAACTACTAGCAAAAAAAGGAGAACGCAGTTCCTTCGGCGTCATCTGCAAACCAATGATATTCGCTACTTCAATGACGGCAGTATTGCCTCCGTCCACAAGTACATAGGAAGTATCCAAAGGTTTTCCGTAAGCATCCGTCGTACGCACATGGACCCACTGCCCATCGGCTGCCGCACAAAAAGCCGCAGTGGTACCTTCCCCACCATCAGCGATCAGCTGCTTGATCACCTCGATGGAAGCATCCGCCTGATGGATCCCTTCCTCGATATGATCAGCTACTTCTTCGGACGTCATACATCCTTTATAAGAATCACAGGCAACTACTACCTTCATGTATTCACTTCCTTTCGCGAATCATATATTCTTTCGTTAATTTTACCACAACTTTCGCAAGAAAGAGAAGAGAAATCAGATTCGGTACGGCCATGCAGCCGTTCAGCGCATCCGCAATTTCCCATACTGCCGGTAATTCCATATAAGCTCCCTGTACAAGGCAAAGAAGAAAAACAAACTGATAGATCTTAAGCATATATGTCCCTTGCCATAAATATTGAATGCATTCTTTGGCATAATAGTACCATCCGATGATAGACGGTATCGCAAACGATACGATTGAAATGGCAAACACAATACCGCCAAGCTCTCCAAACCCATCACTGAAACAGGCGATATCCAGTGCTGCACCTGAAAGTCCGCTATCCAAAAGACCGCTTGTTAAAACGACAAGTCCCGTAATGGTACACACGACGATCGTATCAAAAAACACTTCAAAGATTCCCCAAAATCCCTGTTCTACCGGATGGATGCCGACGACACCGGCATGGGCGATCGGCGCACTTCCCATACCAGCTTCATTGGAAAAGATACCACGAGTGATCCCATAATGCAGTGCTCGGCTAATCATATAGCCGCCGGTGCCGGAAAGAAAAGAAGAAGGGGTAAAAGCAGAAGAAAAAACAGAAGATATCGACGGTAAAAGGCGGTCTCCATGCAAAAAAAGAAGATATATACAAGCCGCTAAATATAAAATCGAAACGATCGGGATTATTATCTCATTAATGCGCATGATGCGATCGTTTTTCCCGAGAATGATCCAGGCGATGACTGCCATAATACCGATACCGATCCAAACGGAAGGAAGCGGAAGATACTCCCGCATGGTTTCCGCAATCGTATTCGCAGGCGTCAGATTCCCAATGCCAAAAGAAGCGAAGATGCATAAAACGGCAAATAGAATGCCCAAAAACGGCATATGACATCCGTATTCCAAGGTCGTCATCGGACCGCCGGTAAAAGAACCGTCCGCATTGCGCACTCGAAAATGCAAAGCCAGAACTACTTCCGCATATTTGATGACCATGCCGATGAACGCACTGACCCACATCCAAAATAAAGCACCGGCACCTCCCATAGTCAATGCGGTCGTAACCCCGACGACACTGCCTACCCCCAACGTACCTGCCAAGGCTGTCGAAACTGCTTGAAAAGGAGTGACTCCAGATGTATCCCTCTTTTTAAACAAAGAACCGATCGTCTTTTTTAAAAGAAGGCCCGGATGAATGAAAGGCTGAAAGCGAAGACGTATGAGCAGATAAACACCGGTCGCCAGCAGTAGCAACAGCATGGTCTTTCCCCATACAATCTGATTCAACGAATTTATCAGCATCATGAAACGCTCCACAGGCATCACCTCGTTTCATGTATATGCGCCGTCATGCATAAAATGATGTGATGTTATGTGAATACCGGAATTTTTTCTTTATTTTCCATAAGAGAATGCTATAATAAAAAAACGGAGGTGGCGGTGTGAAAAAACGTATATGGAAATGCCTTAAAATCGCATCCATTCTTCTTGTTATAGCAGCATTCACCCTGCTGTCTACTGCATACGTCCGCTACCGCAGCATCATTCAGCAACAGCCGCTGGAAGCACTCGTAGAACAGATCCGTTCCAAAGAAGACTATGTAAAACTGGAAGATATGAACAACGACTTTGTCCATGCGATACTAGCAATCGAAGATCCTACCTTCTATCATCATAACGGTATCGTACTATCCAATATCCTGCAAGCGTTCATGACCAACATAAAAGAAAAGGAATATGCCATGGGCGGAAGCACGATCACCCAGCAGCTCTCAAAAAATCTATACCTGGATCAGAAAAAAACATTTCACCGAAAAATAACGGAGCTCTTTTTCGTTCATGATATCGAATCCACCTACAGCAAGGATGAGATCCTCGAATTATATTTAAATATCATCTATTTCGGAGACGGCTATTACGGCATCGCACAAGCCGCAGAAGGCTATTTCCATACAACGCCCGATCGGCTGACCTTAGCGCAGGCAACGATTCTTGCAGGACTGCCGCAGGCACCTGCGGTATATCAGCTAAGCGACGGTTTAAAGCTGGCAAAGCAAAGACAGCGAATGGTGCTGGAAAAAATGGTAGAAGAGCACTACCTCGATAAAGATCAATTTTTAACCATCTATAATTCTTCTATTTATTAGCATCTGCAAACGATGCTTTTTTTCGTTTTTCAATCCACAAAATATAAGGCGAGTTCTCTTTATTTACCATGCAAAGCTTCATGACATGATATTGATCGGCAGGCAGCCCACTTGCCCAAGCGTCAAAATAATCCGCCTCTTCCTTCCCCTGAACATGCCCCGGATACAACGTTAACAGCAAACAGCCGCCGTAATTCAAACATGCACAAGCCGTATGCACCGCAACCGCACTGGAAGACAACTGCGTCGTGAGTTCTTCCTTTCCCCCCGGAAGAAAACCGAAATTAAAAACAGCCAGATCGATGTTCTCCCGGATCACCTCACTTGCATATGCGTGAGAAAGCAGATGATAAGTCACATTGTCATACGCCCGCAACCGCTGACGGGTACGCTGCATCGCTTCTTTTTGAATATCAAAAGCATCTACGCGATCACTGATCTGCGCAAGCAGCAACGTATCGTTGCCATTCCCCATCGTAAAATCCACACTGTGGTGATAATGTTTTTTTTGTAAGATGATGTCATGAACCATCGCTGTCATTTTCTTCATTGCCGTTCTTCCTTATCGAATGATTACATTATATAATATTTACAGGTGATAAGAAATGAGATTTCACATTCCGTCTGATGTTATATGGATCATGCAGCAAATAACCAGCCAAAAAGAAGAGGTATTCCTCGTCGGCGGCTGCGTCCGCGATCTTTTATTAAATCGCCCAGTGCACGATTATGATATGACGACCAGCATGCCGGCAGAAGCGATGATATCCCTGTTTTCTCAGCTCGACTGCAACGTTGTGCCTACCGGATTAAAACATGGCACGGTTACCATCATACGCCGCCATCAGGCGGTGGAGATCACTACTTACCGCACAGAATCCTCCTATCTTCAGCATCGCCGTCCGGCAAATGTGCAATTTACCCGAAGTTTAAAAGAAGATCTGAAACGCCGTGACTTTACCATCAATGCCATGGCTTATCATCCAGATCACGGCATCATCGATTGTTTCCACTCTCAAGAGGATCTGAAACAAAACCTCATCCGCTGTGTCGGCAACAGCGAAGAACGCTTCACGGAGGATGCTCTGCGCATCATGCGCGCCATCCGATTTCACTGTCAGCTATCCTTTTCATTGCATCCGCAAACCCATGACGCCATCATCAAAAACAGCCGACTACTCGTTTACATATCCAAAGAGCGCATCCGTGATGAATTCAACAAGATCCTGCTTACCGATAAGAAAGATCTTCTGCAATTCCTTAAAGACATGCACGTTCTCCCTTATATTCTGCCTGAAATCGAGATCATTTACGATCATGAACAGCATAGTCCATGGCATCTATATGATGTTTTTAAACATACCGACATCGCATTGAATCATGCCGAGAACGCTTCCCTTCGAGTCCGACTGGCGATCGTGCTGCACGATATTGGAAAACCGCACTGTCAAACATTCGAAAACGGTATCGCTCACTATAAAGGACATGCATCATACAGCGCAAAAACTGCGGAAGCGATGCTTTCCTCCCTGCGCTATGCAAAAAAAACGATCCATGAAATATGCCTTTTAATACGCTTCCACGACACTCGTACATACGATCGAAAAGGGCTGCGTGCCTTACTGTATGCTATGAATAATGATTTCTCATTAGTCGAAGATCTGCTGACGGTACAGCTATGTGACAACGCCGCAAAAGTACTTCAAAAAGTAAAAAGCCAAAATGAATGTATCCTGCAAGCCGAAAAGCTCCTGTTAAAAATGAAAGAAGAACACGATATCTTCTGCCGAAAGGATCTTCGGATCGATGGAAACGATTTAAAAACGCTGGGATTTGAAAAACAGGAGATCGGTACCGTTCTCAGCTTTCTGATCGATCAGGTCATTTGTGATCCTGCCATCAACACCAAGGAAAAACTGACAGCTCTCGCCATCAGTTATAGATCTTAGAAAAATACTGATCCGCCAGACGATCAAAAGAGCGATCATAGAGATGAACCGCCTGATAAACGATCTTTAAACAGCGATGTGCTATTTCTTCCCTTTCTTTTTCACTCTTTTCAGGAAGCTGTTTTAACAAAGCATCATATGCCTGCTTTATGCGATCCAGCTTTCTTTTTTCCGCCTCTGTCAGCAACGGGAGCGCCGAAATGACAATAAAGCGCATGATCCCTTTCAAAAGTCTGCTTCTTTGCGGATAATTTTTATAAAATGCAATCAGTTCTTCATCGGTATAAACAAACATACGATCCCTCCTGCTATATAATCTGCCCACAATCACAAAATAATTTCATAATCAGCATATGCCGCCAAATACATATTCTGCCTAAAATCCTGCTTTTCCTTGAATTCTTCAAACAATAAGTTTAAAATAAAGATAGAGTATCTTTTAATGTATATAGAAGAAAGCAGGGGTATGCATGTATAAATCAAGAGAGAATGATTATCAAAGAAGATATGATGACAGCGAGCCACAAAGCTCCTATGGATATGAATCCAGCCGTCCACACTATCAAGAAGATCGTTATAATAACAACGATGACGATTTCTATGGACAGATCATGAGAAATGCCAGCAGAAATAAACCGTATCGAAGCGAACCAAAACAAGATTACGACACCTTTGAAAAAAGTTATGACGAACCGGTTCGCCCTTCCCGCGCAGAGGCTACGGGAAGAATGCCGCGCATTGAAGAAGACCCTTACACAAGAATCAGTTACAGCAACGAACGTCCTTCCTACACAGGTAATACAGGCAGTTATCAGGAACCGTATAAAGAACCGGAATATACACAGCCTGTACGAGCTTATGAACGAACTTCACAATATATGACCGGACAATTCAAAGAACCGGTCGATGACTATTCAAAAACCGGAAACTATCAAAGAGAATCTTATCGAGAGACCCCGAGCAGAAGAGCAAGGATGCAGGAGGAAAATTATCATTCCAGAGAATCTATGCAAGATCCGTTTGCGGCTGAACAGACATCTTCTCTGCGGCGCCGTCGGGTAATGGAGGAATCGACATCCTCTTACAGCGGCTTCCCTGAGATGGAAGAAGCTGAAAGAAAAGGTCCGATGACCTTATCCGAAGAATATGAAACAAAGCAGAAAAAGAAAAAAACAAAACAGAAGTCCAATAAAAAGAAAGCGGTGAAAACAGCTGTAAAGGCTCCTGTTGATACGAGCATGTATGGGAAATTCCTAAAGAGTAACTTACTGATCCTGCTGATCGCTCTTATCAATATGGTAGCTGTTTCCCTGATTATAACCAGTGTCCTATACACGCAGTTTCTGAAAAATTACATCATACAACCGAGTCTTACTGATGATATGATCAAAACGTGTCTGATGCTGGCGCCTCTGTTCGCTTATCAGGTTGCAGGATTGCATTGCGGATACGCCTTGCTGAAAGACAAGATCGAACATACGAAGACGGGTGTCAAGATCCTGCTCTCTCCGCTTCTGTTTATCGCTTTCGAAGTTACAGGTTTCTTTTGCGAGATCCCGTATCTGATCTACTGCGCTATAAAAATGCAGGATGAAGATGAATAAAACTATAATAAAAACTGCAGCTGCATAGAATTTCTGATATGTACCCTCTTTGCTGGACAAAGAAAATCCAGTAAGGAGGGTTATTTTTATGCGGTATAGTTATGAATTCAAAAGAAAGTGTGTTGAAATGTATCGGCAAGGTATATTGCCAGA
>CAJTFG010000004.1 GCA_910575705.1 Erysipelotrichales bacterium
AAGGAAGATATGGGGTAAGGCGTATTCATCAGGAACTTTTAAATAGAGGTTATCGGGTTAATCATAAAAGGGTTCAACGTCTTATGCATAAAGCGTGTCTATTAGGAAAGCGTCCAAAGGATAAGTATCATTCTTACAAAGGAGAAGTTGGAAAGATTGCTGATAATGTAATAGACAGAGACTTTAGTACAACTGCACCTTTGCAGAAATGGACTACAGATGTATCCCAGTTTAACTTCTCATGGGGCAAATGTTACTTATCACCTATAGTAGATATGCATACAAATGAAGTTGTATCATATGACTTAGCATTACATCCAAACTTAGAACAGGTGAAAAAAATGTTAGACAATGCATTTGATAAGTTCTCAAATGTAGAAGGCTTAATATTTCACTCTGATCAAGGGTGGCAGTATCAACATTCTTATTACAGAAACAGATTAAAAGAAAAAGGGATTATTCAATCAATGTCCAGAAAGGGAAACTGTTATGACAATTGTATTATGGAGACTTTCTTTGGTAGAATGAAAAACGAGATGTATTATGGTTTTGAAAAAGACTTTGAATCTTTTCGATCTTTTTCAAAAGCTGTAGATGAATATATAGATTATTATAACAATAAAAGAATTCAGGCAAAAACAAAATGGATGCCTCCTGTAAAATACAGGAAAACATCCATTTGTGTTGCCTAGTTAATAAATTTGTGTCCAGGTTTCTGGGTACATATCAATCTTTGGTCGTGCTCAGTTTTTCGTTTGATTGATATCTTTGATTTTTACAATGCGTGTGCCGATATTTTTAGCAAATGTTTCATCATGCGTGATGACGAGGATCGCCATATCTTTGCTTAATTCTTTTATGATGCTGCCTACCTGTTCGATGGATTGTGCATCCAATGCACTGGTAGGTTCATCAAAGCAGAGAACGGATGGCTGTAGCATGCAGGCACGGGCAATAGCTGCCCGCTGTTTTTGACCGCCGCTTAGACGATAAGGGTATTCTTCTTTCTTATCGAAGATCTGCAGTTTTTTTAATAAGGATTCCGCTTTTTGTATAGCTTCCTGCTTTGTCATATATTTGTGATAAAGAGGAGCGTCAATCAGGTTACGCAGGATCGTTCGATGAGGGAAAAGCTGATAATTCTGAAAAACCAAGCCGATGCTTTTCTGCAGTTCCTGCCGTTTCTTTTTATCTGCGTAAAGGATGCCGTTGTTTTCTTCTTTACAAAGATATTGACCGTTGATGCAAATAGAACCGCTGTCGGCTGTTTCTAAGTTGCATAAACAGCGAAGCAGTGTCGTTTTTCCGCATCCGCTTGGCCCCATTAAAACAACGATTTCTTTTTCTTCTACCGTGAGGTCGACATTTTGTAAGACCTGCAGATCGTCATAGGACTTGCATAAATTTTGAATTACTACGCTCATATGGTTCACCTACTTGTAATAGTTCAGCTTTTTTTCTATGAAAGAAAGCCCTTTTGCGATAGGAACATTAAGGATCAGATATAAAATACCTACATAGATGAATGGCAATCCGGTCGCATAGGTGTTGGCGGCGATTTTGGCATATCGCAGCAGTTCATCCATGCCTAAAATTGCGATCAGGCAAGTATCTTTCAGCAAGGTAAGGCTCTCGTTGATGAAAGAAGGAATACTGTTTTTTAATGCCTGCGGCAATAGGATATAAAGGAACGTATGGGTATTGCTGTATCCTAAAACAGTACTCGCTTCTTTCTGACCGCTGTCGATAGATTGAATGCCGCCTCTTAGGATTTCCGCAAAATATGCGGTATAGTTAAATAGAAAAGCGAGGATGGCGGCTTGCAGTCGGCTGAATGTAATACCGATGTAAGGCAGTCCGAAATAGAAGAACATCAACTGCAGCAAGAGCGGTGTGCCTCTCATAATATAAATGTAAAATCGTATGGTATATGCCGCAATACGAAATTTAGAAAGACGAAGGTATGTGACCGGCAATGACAGCAGGAAGGAAATAACGAGAGTGACTGCCCAGAAAAAGAGGGTTACTTTCAGCCCTTCTATAAAAGAGGGAAGCAGCTGCAGGAAGAAGTCCACGGGTTACTCCTCAAACCATTTGTTTTTGATGGTATCGAAGGTGCCGTCTTCCTTCAGTTCCTGCAATGCCTTGTTGATGTTGTCACATAGTTCTGTATCGGATTTTCTCATACCGACTGCATAGTCTTCAGTTCCCAAATTGTCTTCTAAAACCTTATAAATATCATTGGATTGTTGCTTCATGTAATAGCGGGCTAAGGTTTCATCTACAACGATGGCATCGCTTCGTCCGGCTTCCAGATCCATGAAGCAGTCGTTGTTTGTATCAAACTGTACCGGTTTCCAATCGGTCAGAGACTGAAAGAAGGAATCTTCCATGATCGCCTTATAAGCGCTGGAACTCTTTTGTACGGATACGACCTTATCTTTTAAATCACTCTTCTTTTCAATAGTGCTGTCTTTACGAGTAATGATCAGCTGGCGGTTTTGCATATATGGATCAGAGAAAAGCACTTTTTCTTTTCTTTCTTCCGTCACGGAGTAACCATTCCAGATGAGATCGATATTGCCATCTGCCAATTCTGATTCTTTCAGATCCCAGTCAATATTTTGAAAAACTACTTCTTTGTCTAATTTCTTGGCAACTTCTTTCGCAATCTCTACATCAAAGCCGATGATTTCTCCGTCATCGTTTTTAAAGCCCATCGGTGCAAAGGTGTCGTCAATACCGATAATGAGCGTTTCCTTATCCTTATCCGTAGTTTCCGATCTGCCGCAGCCTGTGATGCCGCAAAGGCAAAGCATAGCGATTACACATGTACATAATTTTTTCATTTCATTTCTCCTT
Organism: Erysipelotrichales bacterium; assembly: GCA_910575705.1. Lineage (GTDB taxonomy): Bacteria > Bacillota_I > Bacilli_A > Erysipelotrichales > Erysipelotrichaceae > CAJTFG01. The sequence goes on from CAJTFG010000004.1 coordinate 2,863, forward strand.
TTCCAGCGATGGTATAAAAAAGCTCCCATCCTCTATATAAAATAGAGGACGAGAGCTTGTGCTACCGTGGTTCCACCTCTTTTTACCAGTACCTCACGATACTGACCTCTTCAAGTACTAACATACTCTAGCATGTTAACGGATGCAGGGATTCCGGATTGGACTACTTATCTGGTTCGCCCAATCAGCTCAAAGATGTGTTCGTTATGATTCCTCTGTTTCTTTTCACCGACCAGAAACTCTCTGTAAGACTCGTCATAAGTACTATTTCTTATCATCGCTTGTGTTATCTTGGTACCAGTATATGCTTATTGAAAATGAATGTCAATAGTTTTCTGAAAAAAAGTGAAAGAAAAATGTAAAATGTATTTGTTTATGGATGTGATTTTTTTTGTTTGAAATTGATTTTATTGTTTATCTGCGGTATTTTTTATATTAAGTTAAAAATTGCATGTTGATGATGCAAAAGATATTCTTTTCGGAATAGAACGTGCTAATTATAATAAAAATAAGAAGAGTGAAATCGCTTTCGGAAAGGAGGAGACCGTATGAGAATTCTTGATTTGATCTTGGATATGGTACATGCTGATGATTTTTTATCCATGGAATATTTTATGAAAAAGTATCAGGTTTCAAAGAGAACGCTTCAAAACGATCTTTCCTTTTTATCTCGGATCTCTTCGCAGAAGGGATTTCAGCTTCAGCATGTAAGGGGCAGAGGATATTTGCTGCGGGTATGTGATGAGAAAGCGTTTCATGAATATGTGGCTACCTTTGGAAATAGTTCCAACCATCATAATCGCTTGGAAAATATATTTGCATATTTGCTTTTACAGTCTGATTTTGTGACGATGGAAGTCATCGCCGATGCGTTTGATATCAGCGTTTCTTTATTGAAGAAAGAGCGTGATGCCATCATAGAGATGGCTGAGCGGTTTCATTTGGCATATGAAAGCAAAACGCATCATGGGATACGGATCACAGGCAGCTATTCAGATATCAAGGATGCTGTTGCGGAACTGTATTTTTATGAAAATCCTCTCATAAAAAAAGAAGTCGATCATCAGGCGGTGCATGGAACGTATCAAAAAATCGAAGAGCGTCTGATCGGTGAATTCAAGATCCATGATTTCAATATCAATTACAGTGAGCTGAAAAATATAACGGTCTGGCTGAGAGTGACGATCTATATGAACTTGCGGTATGCCACACCGGTAGTAAAGGTAAAAAAAGCAGGGGATGCGTTTTATGACATATGCAGTTCCGTGTTGAATGAGATTTACAAGGTATATGATATCGGGTTTCAGGAATATGAGGCAGAAGCTTTCCATGACCTGATTCAGTCCAATATTCGCAAAAAAGTACCGGAGGTTTGTTTTTCTGCCCGTCTTCAGGTAGATATCGATGAATTTCTGGCTTCTATCGATCAGGAATATCAAACAGCATTTAATGAAGATCAGGATTTTAAGAAACTGCTGTTGACGCATGTGAGCCTTTTGGTGGATCGTCTGCATCAGAAGATCTCATATAAAAACACGTTGATCGATGAGATATGCTTTCGCTATCCGATGAGTTTCAATATCGCTATTCGCTTTTGCGACATGCTGTCTGAAAAATATCAGGTAACGGTAACGCATGATGAGATCGGCTTTGTAGCTACGCATTTTGTCGTTCACATGGAAAAGGAATCGCGTTATAAGATGAAGCGGTTTAACAAGATCGGCGTTGTCTGTTCTTCCGGAGGAGGAAGCGCTTATCTCATCAAGATGAAGATCGAGTCATTGTTTGAAGAAGCGGATGTAAGAACTTTTTCTTTGATGGATATGAAGGATCTGACAGAATATCAGCCGGATATCATATTTACGATCAAGGAATTGGATATTCCCGTGCAAGTACCGGTTATCTATATCAAAGAACTGTTGGATGATACAGACTTGCTGAGGATCAAGGAAGTTCTTCATTTTGATATGTATGACAGTTTTTCTCTGGATGACGGGCAGCCATATTACACGTCCTTATTTCAAAAGGAGTTTTTTGAAATCGTGGATGATGACAAAGAATATTTGGATATTCTAAAAGAGATGGCCGAACAGATCGAAGCGGGCGGATATGGCGGAAAAGGATATTGCCAATATGTATTAGAGCGTGAATCGTATATGAATACGATTTATGTAAACGGTATTTGCTTACCGCATCCGATTGAGATGTGTGCTGAAAAGAATTTGATTTCGGTTAAGATCTTGAAGCGTCCGATCCTGTATGAACATAAACAGGCTCGTATGATCTTTATGATTTCGCTTACCAAAGACGGATATGAGATTTTAAAGGATATCACGAGAAAGCTGTATGAATTGATGAATAATGACCGCTTGGTAAATGAATTGAGCAAGTCGGCTTCTTTTGAAGAATTCATGGCTGTGATGAAAACGATGGGGTGACGATATGGATAAAGAGCTGTTAAAAAGGTTGTGTGAAGCGGATAGCGTTGCCGGAAATGAAGATGAGGTCCGCTCATTATTGATAGAAGAATTAAAGAATAGCTGTGATGAGATACTGTTTGATGGTATCGGAAGTGTGATCTTTCATAAAAAGGGAACGTCCGAGCATCCTTTGAAGATCATGCTGTGTGCCCATATGGACGAAGTCGGTTTCCTAGTAAGGAGTATATCGAATATTGGTATGGTGCATGTGATCGCCGTTGGCGGTGTGAAAAACGAAGCAAAGTCAAATCAAATGGTTCGCATTACAGCGCAAGACGGACAGAAAGTGCATGGTATTATGAACAGCATATGGAATGCGGATCATACGCAAATAAAAGATACGTATGTGGATATCGGCTGTCAAAGCAAAGAGGAAGCAGAGGCGCTCGGTATACAGATCGGCGATATGGTGACTTTCGCATCTTTGGCAAGAGAGATGGAGGCAGACGGTGTCTTTGCGGCGAAAGCCTTGGATGACCGCATCGGCTGTTATATCCTTGCGCAGGTTTTGAAGGATAGGGAAGCTGCATGGCCCCATGATGTTTATATAGCGATGACGAGCAGTGAAGAAGTCGGTATGCGCGGCGGGAAAACAGCCGCATGCAAGATCTGTCCGGATCTTGTGTTTGCGGTAGATGTTGCCAATGCGCCGGATCTGGTAAGAGACCATACGAATCATCGTAAGATCAAGGAAGGCTGTATGTTCGTTCATTATGATAAGAGCATGGCAGCGAATCGGAAACTGCTGCGGTTTTTGAAAGAGATCGCACAAGAACATGATATTCCTTACCAATGCGATATGTTCAGCGGCGGAGGGACGGATGCCGGGGAAGCGCATTTGGCGGGAAGCGGATGTCCGGCCTGTGTGATCGGGATACCGCTGCGTTTGTGTCATGGACCGTATTCCATGATGCATATGGATGATGCAAACCATACGATCACATTGATCGCTCATATACTGGATGCGATGAATGACGAAATATATGCAGATATTAACAATTATATAGGAGGAAGGAAATAACATGAATGAATTGGAACAGCAGATAGTAGGAATCATTTCCGCTGCCGGAGACAGTAAGGCAAAAGCTTTTGAAGCACTTAGAAGCGTAAAAGAAGGACGCTATGATGAAGCAAGAGCCTTATTGGATGAAGCCAGAAAGATCGATCTGGAAGCGCATAAGATTCAAACACAGCTGATTACTGCGGAGATGTCCGGCGGCGAGAACAGACCTGAGATCGGGTTGTTGATGGTCCATGCGCAGGATCATTATATGACTTCCCAGTTAGCGAGAGATCTGATTGGGGAAATGATAGATGTATTTGAAGCAAAGGAGGGAAAGTAACATGAAGATCGTATTGTGCTGTGCAGGTGGTTTTTCTACGACCATGCTGATGGATAGTATGAAAAAAACAGTGAAAAACAGCGCGAAGCTGCAAGAAGCTGATTTTGAATTCAAAGCGATTCCAGTGGATCTGCTGCAGGCAGAAGTAGAAGATACGGATGTATTGGTAGTAGGGCCGCAGATCGCTCATAAGATCGACTATATCAAACCGATCATTGAACCGCATCATATTCCATATGTTATCGTGGATAAAGATACATACGGAAAGATGGACGGGGCAACCGTTATGAAAATGGCTTTGATCGCAAGAAAAAAAGCGGATATGAACAAATAACGATATAAGGGGTATATATTTAAAAGAAAGAGAGAGTGAACGTATGTTTAATAGTTTTGAGGCGTTTATGAACAAGTACCTGACGCCGATTGCCAATAAGATGGATAAGCAGGTACATCTGAGTGCTGTTAAAAAAGCGATGGTTGCGATGACACCGCTGCTGATTATCGGTAGTTTCTGTTTGATCCCAGAAGCGATCCCGAATATGATTGGGGAAAATAATGTTGTTTCTCAGTGGATCCTTGCAAATCTGGATATTATCTACATTCCTTATAATGTAGGTATGGCATTGATGTCTTTGTATGTAGCGGGAGTCATCGCTTATCATTTAGCAAATTCTTATAAGCTGGATGTTCCGGGAACTTTCAGCATGGCGGTAATTGCCTTCTTGATGATGGCGGTAGACTATACGGAAGACGGCGGAATCATGACGACGTATTTGGGACCGAAAGGTTTATTTGCGGCTATGTTTGCGTCTATTATCGCAGTAGAATTATACCGTTGGTGCAAGAAAAAGAACTTTACGATCAAGATGCCGGAATCCGTACCTGATTTTGTATCTCGTTCTTTTGAGATGATTCCGATTTCCGTGATCGTTATCGGTTTCTTCTTGATCGTGCGTATCGTTTGTGTCAATGTTTTAAATACGATGCCGCCGATGATCTTTACGAACCTGTTTGCGCCGTTGATCGGATCTTTGGATAATCCGTTTGCGGTAACATTCTTACAGATCTTGCGTTGTCTGTTGTTCTTCTTCGGTATCCATCCATCTGTATTGAGTCCGATCACAAGTCCGGTTACCACACAGTTCTTAGCAGAGAATATCGCTAATGTCAAAGTCGGCATGGAGGCTGTGCATTTCCTTACACCGGGTGTGGAATCCGCTTTTGGAAACTTCACTGGTACAGGTATTACATTCGGTTTGGTATTCTGGTGCTTATTGTCAAAATCAAAGGCGCAGAAACAGGTTGGACGTGTTGCCTTGATCCCGGCGCTGTTCGGTATCAACGAGCCGATCTTGTTCGGTGCACCGATCGTACTGAATCCGATCTTCTTCATTCCGTATGTGATCTGCGGAGGTATTATCGGTACGATCCCGCATTGGATGATGTATTTAGGCTGGGTAAAATGCTCTACCTTTACACCGCCGTATGTAGGTGTCTTCTTGGAAGGGTATTTAACAAACTTCGATTATATGTCTTTAGTGGCAAACGGCATTCAGTTGGTATTGTCGATCTTGATCTGGTATCCGTTCTTTAAATTATATGAAAAGCGCGAACTGGAAAAAGAAAGCGAATATGAAGCAGAAAAGCAATCTGCGATTTCTGCGGAAGATGAAGCATTATTGAATGATCTGGATTTGGATTTCTAATCATACGTAAACTTTACGATAAAAGGCAGGCGGCTATGCTTGCCTTATCGTGCATAAAGCAGAAAGAGGAAAAGCGATGGCAAAGAGATTAAAAAAAATACAGCGGTTTCTGACAGAACAAAAACTGGACGCGCTACTGATAAAAAGCAAGACCATGAAGAAATACATGGATACGTTGACCGGAGGCGGGTGTCAGCTGCTGATCATGGAGGATCATGGGTATCTGATCGTAGACGGACGCTATCTTACGGAAGCGCATGAGCGGGAGCATGACCTGGAGATCATCTTGCATTCGCCTCATGAAAGCGGACGGAATTATCTGGGTACGGTAGAAGAGCTCTTAAAGAAGCATCACTGTTCTTCCCTCGGCGTGGAAAATGAGGAGATGCGGATAAAGGAATATCGTCAGATAGAAGCGTTCGGTATGGAGATACGCCTTCTGGATGAGGAGATCTCCATGCTGCGCATACAAAAGGATGAAGAGGAAATTGCGATTATGCGTAAGGCGGTCGCACTTACCGATGAGATCTATGCCCGTGTGCTGAAAGAACTGCATGTAGGCATGAGTGAATACGAGATAAGCGCACTGCTGCAGTATTTTGCGATCAAGGCAGGAGCACAGCAGATGTCATTTGATACGATCGTAGGGACGGGAGAGCGCAGTGCTTTGCCGCATGGACGGCCGACAGCGAGAACGATCAAGGCTCATGAACCGATCTTGATGGATTTCGGTATTCAGTATCAAAACTATCAGTCCGATATGACACGGGTCGCTTTTATCGGGAAACCGCAGCCTAAGATCGCTGAGATATATCATATCGTATTGGAAGCACAGCTTGCGGGTATTGCGGCGATCCGGACGGGAGCGCTTGCTAGTGATGTGGATAAGGCGGCGCGCGATATTATCACAAAAGCCGGATACGATAATTATTTCCAGCACGGGTTAGGGCATGGTTTAGGGATCGGTGATGGAAGCGAATATCCGATCCTGAATCAGAAGGGCAATGTGATCCTGCAAGAGCATATGATGATGTCTTGTGAACCGGGCATTTATCTGCCGGATATCGGAGGTATTCGCATAGAAGATGATGTTGTCATCATGGATGGTATCGGCGTACCGATGAATACGACGACCAAAGAGTTGACCATCCTGAAAGAGGAATGATTATGAACTATAATTTTGATGAAATGAACGATCGTTTAGGAACGTATTGTACGCAATGGGATTATATCGAAGACCGTTTCGGTGAAAAAGATCTGTTGCCTTTTTCGATCAGTGATACGGATTTTAAGATACCGAAACCGATCAGTGACAAGATACAGGAAGTTGCCAAACATGAAATTTATGGATATACTCGATGGAATCACCATGATTTTAAGAGTTCCATCACCGGTTTTTTCAAACGCCGTTTCGATACGGATATGGAAGAGGATTGGGTCCTTTACAGCCCAAGCGTTATGTATTCCGTATCATTGCTGATCCGTTTGCTGTCTGAACCAAAGGATAAGGTCGTTACCTTTAATCCGATGTACGATTCGTTTTTTACGGTTATTGAAGATAATGATCGTATATTGGTATCCCACGATCTGAAACATGAAAACGGCAGCTTTGCAATCGATTTTGAAGAGCTGGAGGAACAACTGGAAGATGCTTCTTTGTTCTTGCTGTGTTCTCCGCATAATCCATGCGGCAGGATATGGAGTGATGAAGAATTGAGAATGCTGATTTCTTTATGCCGAAAACATGGTGTAAAGATCATATCTGATGAGATTCATATGGATATTCAGATCGGGAAGCGGCGTCATACCCCCATTTTAAAATATCTGGATGAATATGATCAGCTGTATTTGGCGTCTTCCTGTTCTAAGACGCTGAATGTACCCGGACTGATCGGCTCTTACGTCATTCTGCCTGATAAAACGATACGGGATCGTTTCTTGTTTCAGACAAGGAAAAAAGATTTCTTGAATTCTGTCAGTATTTTCGGAATGTATGCGACGATGGTCGGTTATACGAAGTGTGATGATTATATTGATCAGATGGTGGAATACCTGCGGGAGAATATGCGTATCGTGGAAGCGTTTATTGCCAAAGAACTGCCTGATCTTTCCTTTCAAGCACCGGATGCTACGTATCTGGCTTGGATCGATGCCCGCCGGGTACCGTTTACGAGCGAGCAGATGCAGGATGCGCTTGTTCATGTCGGAAAAGTTGCGATCATGAAAGGAGAAACCTATGGAGAAAACGGAGAGAAATATCTTCGTATGAACTGTGGCTGCCCGAAAGAAAAGCTGATTGATGGATTGCAGCGTTTGAAAAAAGCAATGGATTTTCTATATTCCAAAGGTACTATGAGGTAATATATGCAAGGGATTTTGCGTTTGATAAGAAAGATAGAAGGCATGTTTGATCAACGGGAAAACAATATGCCTTTCGGAAAGCGCCTGCTTGCCTATGCGATTGATTGGGGAGCGGGAGGTATCTTTTCCGGAATACCGGCGGTATTGCTGTATGGTGCGATCACCGGTAAAAATGATATGTTTTCCAACCTTTATATTTTCGAAGCATTGGGATATGATTGGTATTGGGGAGTCATCGCCGGTTTGCTGTGTATTTTGTTTGCATTATTTTATTACGTATATGTTCCATGGAAGATCTATCCCGGACAGACATTAGGCAAACGATATGCCGGTATAAAGATCGAGAAGGTGGATGGCAGTGCGGCGCGTCTTAGCGATCTTCTTATCCGTTATGCATTTGCGGCCTTTCTTTTGGAAAGCAGCGCGTATGTCATTTCCACATATATCCGTCAGACGGTAACCTTAATGATGAGATTTTATGTCGATACGGTGTGGATGTATGCAGGAGCGCTGGTAACATTGATGTCCGTCATGATGATCGCAAATACGAGAAGTCATCGTGGATTACACGATTACATTGCGAAAACCAAAGTGGTTTTGTGTTCGTAAGCGAAAAAAAGATCTGATTCTGTTTCATGCGAAAGCAGAGATCAGGTCTTTTTTCATGGTTATCTGTTTTTAAAAACGTACATATGTCTTCATAACGGCTACTTCGTCATGTTCGCTTTCACCGTATGGACGGATCGTATATTCTTTGATCGTTGCCGGAATGCATACGCTTTCTGCGAAGTGAATGACAAACGGATCAAACTGTCCGGTCGGACTTTCGATCAGTGCTTCGCGTCCGGAGATCAAGTTCAGAGCCTGTGTTTCATTGTTTGTCTTATGCAATGTTTTATCTTTCATCCAAACTCTTCTGGTTTCCAAGAACTGCAGTTCGCATAAACCGGTGCGTTCTTCTTTGTGCGTATCATCTTCTTCGATCGTTACCGGAGAAAAGGCACATTTTTCTTTGATCCAGTCGGTATGTTTATCCCATTGAATGTTTTTGATGCCATGGTCGATATGAACCGGACGAGGGATGCCGTCTAGTCCTACACGTCCCCAGTCCCAGAGCTTAAAGGTAAAGATACAAGGAGAAGAAGAAATCTCCAGCACCATCGTATCGGCTCCAGCACAGTGTATCGTTCCTGCCGGGATATGCAGATGATCGTGTTTTTTAACCGCAAACTTATTGATATACGTATCGGCAGGGAAAGGGATCTCTCCTTTTTCCGCTTTTTTCAGATCGCGTATCATTTCTTCCTTGTTGATGTTATCCTTTAATCCCAGATACATGTACGTATCCTTTGGACCGCAGTCTAAGAAGTAATAGCTTTCATCCTGCGTATATGGCATTGCGAATGTCTGATGCATATACTGCTGATTCGGATGCACCTGTAAGGAGAGATATCCGCCTTCCATCGTGTCCAAAAAGTCGTAACGGATCGGGTATTCCGCACCGAAACGGGCAAAGCCCTTTTCACCGATCAGCTGTTTCGGGAACCGCTGCATCAACGTATACCCCGGTACATTGATACGCACATCGCCGAATGTCAGATTTACTTCGTTTTCCTGGAACAGCAGATTATAGCTCCATGCATAATTCGGCTTTTCCTTATCTTCGACATCACATACTTCTTTCATCCATTGACCGCCCCATAAACCTTCATCAAAAAACGGCACAGTGCGGAACGGCTGTTGCAAAAGCTGAAGCAGACCTTGTTCAAAGGCGTTTCTTGTTATCATCTTCGGTTCGTTATGAATGACGGTATCCAGATAGTAATCAAATACATCGTATAATGTCTGCTTGTGGAAGTTTCCCAGACGCCAGTCGATGAAGTAGCCGCGTTTGAACTTGCGGATCATATCCTCATTCGGATTGTTCGCTTTAAAGTTGCAGCAATGTTCGTTGCGGTAGCGCATCTGTGTTTCCCATATCGTCATATCTGCGAGAACGAGCACGTCTCCGCGATCGATATAACTTGCGGCAGTTCCGATGATCAGAACGGTTCCTTGCGCGTTTTTCACTTCTTCCTGCGCTTTCTTCAGCCTTTCTTCATCGACAAGATCGCGCCATTGTCCATGGTATGCAATACCATATACGCGGTCGTCGGTAATGTTGTGTTTTAAAAGCTCATAAACCTTGTCTTCGTCATAGAAGATATCATCGCTGCGAAGGATGGTATCCGGCTGAAGATAAGGTGTCAGTCCTTCTATGATCTCGTGTTGATCAACGGCGACATAGCAGTCTACTACAATGACTGTTTTTTTCCCTGTTTTTGCTTTGGCGAGCTCTTTGCCAATCTGCTCGTAGCTCTGAAAAGCTTCGTTATCATATCCTTTTACTTTAGTAGAAGGATGTTTTACGAAGTTGGAGGCAGTGTTTAAATATTTCATATCATCTTTCCTTTCTTGTCTGTTTATGACACCTTGTTCCCCTGCATTATAGCATCTAACTCCAATATTGTCTATACAATTATTTTAAAGTATTTATGAAAAAATTATTGTATAAATAATTTGTTGACATTCTTACATCTGCCTTTTATGATGTAAATAAGGAGGTGCTTTTATGATAGGCATACTTATTATATCACATGGACCGCTGGCTGAGGGAATATTGGAGTCCAGTCGCTTCTTTTATGATGACCACCGCTGTATTCGTACGCAGGTATTGGCAAAGGAAGATGATCCATCTGCGTTTTTTCAAACGCTTAAACATGCGTGCGAAGCCTTTGAAGATGTTGAAGATATCCTTATTTTAACGGATATTCCGGGAGGTACTCCGGCGAATACCGCACAGATGCTGATGCAGGACAATCCTCATATCCGTCTGTTGAGCGGTGTGAATTTAATGATGGCGTTGGATGCGGTTTTATCTAGGGAAATGTATGATCTGGATGCTTTGGCGCAGCATTGCCGGCAAAGTGCCATAGATAGTATACAGCTCATTGGCGGACAGGAATATGCCGAAACCGATGATGTAAATGCTGAGTTTTGATAGAGGATTATTGTACATATAAAATAAATTTAGTATAGACAAAATTAAAAAGGTATGTAATACTTGGAGTAGATGAAGCCATGACAGGAGGTGAACTTTATGGCATTCGTATTTACAAGAGTGGATGATCGCGCCATCCACGGACAAACGGTTACTTTATGGAGCAAGATCTATCAAAACTCCGGTATTTTGTTGATAGATGATGAGATCTCCAATGATCCGATGATGCGCAGGATTTACAAAAATGCTGCTGTCGGAGTCAATGTGTATATTTATACTGTCGAAGAAGCGCTTCAAAAAGCGAAGCAGGCCGCAGCCAGTGAAAAGAGTTATTTACTGATCGCACGCACTCCTTTGGTATTTGAGCAGTTATATAAGGGAGGCGTTGATATCGGGAAAAAATTGACGCTGGGACCGGTATCGCAAAGTGAGGGAAGGAAATTGTTGGCGCAGTTTACGTCTTTAAGCAAGGACGAGATCGCCGCTTGCAATTTTTTGTCTGAGCAGGGGTTGGAGATCGTCTTTCAAAACATACCTACAACGCCGGCTGTTGATTGGAAGAGCATACGTATCGAACCATAACTAAGGTTGATCAAACGATAAAAGGAGAGGAGGTATAGTTATGGATATGTTACAGGCAGGCTTGATAGCCTTATTCAGCTATTTGGCCGCAGAATGCGTACCGGCATTCATGGGAGATTTTGGGGGTTACATGGTTTTGAGTAAACCATTGGCATCTGGATTGATTGTAGGTCTTATTTTAGGGGATGTACAGACAGGTGTTACCGTAGGTGCTGCGGTACAGACGGTGTATCTTGCATCTATGTCTGTGGGAGGTGCTATTCAGACGGATATCACGGTCGTTGCTTATCCTGCGGTTGCCTTAGGGGTTGCTGCCGGCGGAGATGCCAGCATTGCGATCGCTTTAGCGACGACGCTCGGTATCATCGGCGTTTTGATTTGGAATACGATGGAATTCGTGAATGTCTTCTGGGGAAACCTGGCGGCAAAAGCTGCGGAGAACGGTGATTATAAAGGTGTTATCCGCTATCATGTTTTCGGCACACAGCTGACGACGTTCTTATTGCGTTTTGTTCCGTGTTTCTTAGTTTTGTATTTCGGCGCGGATTATGTAGTAGCACTCACGTCTCAGGCACCGGAATGGATCATGCACGCATTGGAAGTGATCGGCGGCGTACTGCCGGCTGTTGGTATTACGATGATCACGACGCTGCTGATAAAAGATGCGACGTATTGGGTATATCTGCTGATCGGCTTTGTTTGTGTAACGTATTTTGAATTGAGCATGGTTGCCGTTGCTGTTATTGCTTCTATTATCGCTGTTATAACGTATAAGAATCTCGGCAGAACGGTTGCTGCAGATGGAGATGAAGATGATATGGAGGTAGAATTCTGATGGAAAAGAAATTATCAAAGAAAACGCTTTTTAAAAGCTATATCAACTGGTCCTTCTTTCATCTGACATCACTCGGTTTTGAACGTATGGAAGCTTTTGGCTTCCTGCATAGCATGATGCCGATCATCAAAGAGCTGTATGGCGATGATAAGGAAGAGGAAATCAAAGCGCTTAAACGTCACAGCGTATTCTATAATGTGGAACCTATCTTAGGAACGGTCGTGCCGGGGATCGTTGCTGCGTTAGAAGAAAACCGCGCGAATGGTGCTGCTATTGATGATGAGATGATCAATGGCGTAAAAGTAGGGTTGATGGGACCTCTTTCCGGTATTGGTGACAGCTTCTTTCAGGGGCTGTTAGCGCCGATCTTCTTGAGTATCGGTATTAGTTTTTCTGAGGGAGGCAGTGTCTTAGGACCGCTGTTCTATATCTTCACGATGTTCCCGTTTATCGTATTCTTCTCTTATTTCGTTTATTTCAGAGGGTATCGCTTGGGTGTTAATTCGGTAGATATGTTCTTAGGAAAAAATGCAAAACGCATTCAGGAAGCGTTTGCGGTTCTAGGACTTATCGTTACTGGTGCGATCGGTGCCAGCTTTGTATCTTTATCATTAAATATCACCGTTGTAGAAGAAGTGACGGTACAGGGATTCCTGGATGGCATCTTCCCATCCTTCCTGCCGCTGATGCTGCTGTTTGTCACATGGGTATTGATGACAAAGAAGCATGTGAAAGCGACTACGCTGATCTTGGCATATGTCGTTCTGGCATTCCTTGGGTCTTTGCTGGGAATTATTTAATGTAAAAAAGGAATCCGATGAAGGATTCCTTTTTTGTATGCGTATTTGTGAAAACAATTACAAAGAATACTTACAATTATAGTATTCTTTGATATAATATTTCTATTAGGTATGAGGTGGAATATGGCAACTGAGACAAAATATGTAAAAATAGCTTCTATCATAAGAAAAGACGTGGAAGATGGTGTTTATAAACCGGGTGACCGTTTGCCGGTGGAACGGGAACTGCAAGATCATTTTCAGGTCAGCAAGATGACGATTCGTCATGCACTTCAGCTGTTGCAGCAGCAGGGAGTGATTCGGATAGAGAGAAGCCGCGGAGCATTTGTCATCGATCTGCAAATACAGCGTAGCAAGGAGATACTCGGTCTTACGGAATTGTTGGAACGAAAAGGACTGAAGAGTCACAGCAAGGTAGTGCATTTGGACCGCATCAGCCCGGATCGGCAGATCCAGGAGATGATGAATATCAAAGAGGATGATGAGATCTATTATCTGCATCGCATCCGCTATGCCGATGATGAGGCGATCGCCATTGAATATTCCTATATCAATGCAAAGTACTGCCCGGGGCTGGAAATGTTCAATTTAGAAGAGTTTTCCTTGTATGATATCTTTTATGAACATTATAAGATGCATATCGCATGGGCAAAAGATGAAATATCTGCGGATAACATACGCGGGGAGGATGCGAAGATTCTGTTGCAGGCGAAATCGGGGCCGGCGCTCATCGTGCACAATACGGCTTATGATACAGATGATACATCCATTGAGTTTACACGTACGATCTATAATTATAAGACGTTTACATATCAGGTCATCAGTACGGAGACGTCAAAGAAATACCGCCGTCATTTTTAAAAGAAAAAAATCATGCGCTTTGACAGCTGTCATGATTTTTTTATGCGTGTTTTACACGATCGCGTTCTTCGGCTGCTTTTCCGTTGTTGAAGCGATCAACGGTACCTACCAGATAACCGGTGATCCTTCGAATCTTTTCGAATTTTTCGGGAAGCAGATGATATCCGATATTGACATCTTCTCCTGCAAATTCAAGCTGGATATCCTCGATCAGCTTTCCCGGGTTTTGTTTACGCACATGCTGAACATAAGCATTCAGCTCTTCTTTTTTCAGTTCTTCGTTGGATGTAATTTCAATTCCGTCAATCATGTATTTCATTTCACAGGTCTCCTTTATTACTAATATCATTATAGTCTGTTTTTATAGGAATACAATTTATATGCTCACGCATATAAAGATCTTTTTTTTGCGAAATAGGGATATTGCGATTGTTAAAAAGGAAGAGAGGTACTATACTATACATTAGGTGAATGAAAGGAGTTGTCTTATGAAGGAAAATGCATGGAAAAAGTATGATGAAGCTGGAAAGAAAGAAGTCTTTGATTTTGCGGAAGGGTACCGTAACTTTCTTTCTGTGAATAAAACCGAGAGGGAATGCGTTTGTGCATCCATTGCTCTGGCAGAGGAGAAAGGCTATCGCAATATAGAGGAGTGCATTCAGCAAGGTGTGCGGCTGCATGCAGGAGATAAAGTATATGTAAATAATATGGGAAAAGCTCTGGCGTTGTTTGTGATCGGAGAAGAACCCATGGAAAAAGGAATGCGCATCTTAGGTGCACATATAGATTCTCCGAGGCTTGATATCAAGCAGAATCCGGTTTATGAGGATACGGATTTTGCGCTGCTGGATACGCATTATTACGGCGGTATCAAGAAGTATCAATGGGTAACGCTGCCGTTGGCGCTGCATGGTATCGTGGCGAAGAAAGACGGAACTAAGGTATCCGTTGTCATCGGCGAGAACGAACAGGATCCGGTCGTCGGCATTACCGATTTACTGCCGCATTTGGCAGCGGATCAGATGAAAAAAGACGGCGGGAAGATCATCGAAGGCGAGGATCTGGATGTACTTATCGGTTCTATGCCTTTGAAGGATACAAAGAAAGAGTCGGTTAAGGCGCATGTGATGAAATTGATCAAAGAGCATTATGACATAGAAGAGGATGATTTCTTATCTGCCGAAATCGAAGTTGTTCCTGCCGGGACGGCGAGAGATTATGGCTTGGATCGCAGTATGATCATGGGATATGGACAGGATGATCGCGTTTGTGCGTATACTTCGTTGATGGCGCTTTTAGAAGTAGAGCATCCTAGCCGTACTTGCTGCTGCATCTTAGTGGATAAAGAAGAGATCGGAAGTGTCGGTGCCAGCGGTATGCAGTCTCGTTTCTTTGAGAATGCGATTGCCGAAATCATCGCTTTATGCGATACGGAAAGTGATCTGAAAGTACGTCGGACGTTGCAGAATTCGCATATGCTTTCTTCTGATGTATCGGCAGCGTATGATCCGCTGTATGCAGGTGTTATGGAAAAGCGCAACGCTGCTTTTTTCGGCAAGGGTATGGTATTTAATAAATACACCGGTGCCAGAGGAAAAAGCGGATGCAATGATGCCAATGCGGAATATATGGCGGAACTTAGAAGAGTGATGGATCAGGAACATGTTTCGTTTCAGACGGCGGAATTGGGAAAGGTTGATCAGGGAGGCGGCGGAACGATCGCTTATATACTTGCCAACCTGAATATGAATGTCATTGACAGCGGAGTTCCGGTGTTGAGCATGCATGCACCTTGGGAAATTACGAGCAAGGTGGATGTCTATGAAACTTACTGCGGATATAAGGCGTTTTTGAAACATATATAAGATAGAGAAAACGGGTAAAAGAAAAGTAGACGAAGAATTTCGTCTACTTTTCTTATGCTTCTGTCTCCAACTTTTCGATACCCTTATCAATACGTCGGAGCGTTTCTTCTTTTCCGAGGATATGGGTGATCTCAATAGCTCCGCCGGGGGTGAACTGTTTTCCTGTGATAGCAGTACGAACCGGCCATAAGACCTGACCGTTTTTCATGCCCAGCTGTGCGGGAAGCGTCAGCAGCAAATCATGAATGCGCTCTTCTGTTGACCAGTCGTTTAATTCTTCCAACGCCTTTCTTGCGGCTTTTAACGATGTCAAAGAGATCTCATAAGTCGTTTTCATCTTTTTATGAATGAACATCTCTATGCTGTAGTCCGGCAATGTGTCGATGAAATCTACACTTTCTGCGATCTGCGCGAGAGTATCCGTTCGCGGTTGCAAGATCCTGCTTACTGCTTTTCGATCGACATCGCGATGGATCGCCTGACACAGATATGGTTCACATAACGCATGGAATTCTTCTAGGCTCATAGCACGTAAATACATGCCGTTCATCCATGTCAGTTTATCGATATCAAAAATCGCCGGTGATTTTGAGATGCGCTTGATGGAAAATGCTTTTACCATTTCTTCTAAGGTATAGATTTCCTGTTCCGTTTCCGGGGACCATCCTAATAAGGCAATATAGTTTAAGATCGCTTGCGGCAAGTAGCCTTTTGTGACAAGGTCTTGGAAAGAAGCATCTCCGTTGCGTTTTGACAGCTTATGATGCTCGTCTTTCATAACGTGAGGAACATGAATATACGTAGGGATTTCCCATCCGAAGCTCTCGTAGATCAGATTGTATTTAGGTGTGGAGCTCAAATATTCATTCCCGCGTACGACATGTGTGATCTTCATCTGATGATCGTCGATGATATTGGCAAAGTTATAAGTAGGAAAGCCGTCTGATTTTAGCAGGATGGATTCATCGAGTACATCGTTGTCTACTTCGATGCGTCCGTATACCTCATCATCAAAATGCGTAGCTCCGCCATGACGGATCGTCTGTCTCACGACATAAGGTTCGCCGGCAGCAATGCGCTTTTTTGCTTCCTCTAAAGGAATGTGTTTGCATGGATCATCGTATTTGAACGCTTTGTTGAAGCTTTCCGCTTCTTTGCGCTGCGTTTCTACTTCTTCCTCACTGCAGAAACAGTAATGAGCGCCCCCTAATTCTACAAGGCGGTCAGCATATTCTTTATACATGCCGATCCTTTCCGATTGGATATACGGACCGTAGTCACCGCCGATATCGGGTCCTTCATCGTGCTGCAGACCTACCATCTTCAACGTATTGTAGATGATGTCCGTGGCGCCTTCTACCTTGCGTCCCTGATCGGTGTCTTCTATTCTTAACAGAAAATCGCCGCCTTCGTGTTTGGCGATCAGATATTCAAATAATGCGGTTCTCAGATTGCCGATATGCATATACCCGGTAGGGCTGGGTGCAAATCTAGTTCTAACTTTTTTCATGGGCATAGTATCCTTTCTCGTGCTACATTTTGCGTAGTATTATCATATAATAATTGCTTGGGATAATCAACTTTTTCGGAAATCTTCTTGACAAAACAGCAGAAACTATTTAGAATTATACATGCTGATAAATTGGAGTATAGCCAAGCGGTAAGGCACCAGACTCTGAATCTGGCATTTCCTTGGTTCGAATCCAAGTACTCCAGCCAATTGTTAGCAAAGCCGGCATTTGCCGGTTTTTTTATATTATGCTGCTAGAGTGCTTGGATCATCGGTATTCTCCATTTCGTATACCTTATAGAGGTCATATAAGATACCGCACTGTAGAAATACAGAGTTTTTTTATAAGTCATGTTTTGCGCCCGGAAATGTGATATGATATACACGCGCGAGATATCATTGCCTGTTATCAGCGGTCATATGCTGATAGAGGGTGATCTTATGTACCGGATGGTTTTGCTGTTTGTGCTTTTGATATTGAGCGGTTGCGGCATACGAGATGAAAGACGGGAAGTGTCAGCGGAAAATACATATCTGCAGTCATTGGAACAGGATATTCGGGATGTTTTAAAAGACGAGGAACTATTTTGTTTCAACAGCGAGATAGATTTGATAAAACAGATGCTGAAGCGTTATGAGCGAGGGTATGATACGACGTACTTTTACGGTATACAGATTACGGATCTCTCAAAGCTGTGTGATATGATCGCTTATGTTTCTCCTTATGATGTAAGGCTGAAACTGCAGACGGTCTCTTATCAAAAACAGGATGCGGCGATGGATGTTTATGAGATAACGATGGAACATTTAGATCCGTATTATGAAGAAGCAAGAGCATACGCCCAAAAGACGGTGCATGAAATCGTGACGGATGATATGAGCGTTCACGAGAAGGCAAAGGCCATTCATGATTTTTTGATCGCGCATGTCACATATGACCAGAGTCAGTTAGTATATAGGGATACAGCGTCTAATGCTTTTCGGCCATACGGTGCTTTGCTGGAAAGGAAAGCGGTATGCAGCGGTTATGCACGGGCGTTTATGATGTATGCCCGATTGGCGGATATTCCGTGTTTATATGTGAGTTCCGATACTATGGATCATGCGTGGAATATGATTTATGATGGGACAAGCTGGCTGTATGTGGATGTTACGTGGGACGATGCGGAAGGTCGGCGTTTTGACACGTATCTGAATGTGCCTTCAAAGGAATTCTTTGCGGATGGAAAACATGTTCTGGATACCGAGAAGCCGGAGTCGTTTTACCGCAGATTGGGAAATGCATATTTTGGAAGATAGAGGTAGATGGGATGAACGTATTATGGATACATGTACGTAACGGAGATGGCAGCAACATGCTGGAGGAACTGAAACAAAACGGTTATCGGGCAACGCTGATTTCCAGTACGGAAAGTTTTTTGGATTATGGAGAAACGACGATGCTGGTCGGTGTGGATAACGATCAATGCGATGATGTCATCCGTCGGATAAAAGCGCACTATGCACCGGCGGAGCCGACAGGAAATAAACGCGAGGAAGTATGTATTTACGTGCTAAAGACGGCGAATGGAAGTATATAAAAAGGTTTTGGTAGTCCAAAACCTTTTTTAGTGAGGAGATATTGCCTGATGCCGCCATACGATATTATCATTGAGCGGATGATCGCTGTCGTAGAGATCATTCATATCGAAATGAATACCGGACAGGTCGAAAGGCTGCATTCCATATTGATAGCTGTACAATACCCGTTTTATTTCCGATGTGTCAAACAGGTAGACGTCCTGCGGCCAGTCAGGGGAGAAACTGGTAATCCGCGTATCGTTGATGCCATCTTGTCCGATGGCGGTAGAGCTGATGGACCAAGGCTTGATATTGCTGATCTGGCCGGATATGAAGCCGGTGATTTGTTTGGAAGGCATATTCGTAAGTACGTAGTTAGGGACGGCTGCGATCAGCGCGTTGATATTTGCGATACCTTCCGGTGATATCATCTTTTTGATGATAGCGGCGATGATGCGCTGTTGAGCGCGTTCTCTTCCGATTGTGCCATATCCTTCGCTATAGCGGTGCCGGGAATAGGCCAGCGCCTGTTGTCCGTTGATGTGCTGCATTCCTTGGCTCAAGCATATCTGATTTGCCAGATTACGCCGTTCATCTTGTTCACAGAAGTCGATTTCGACATCGACGTCGATCCCGCCGATGAGATCAACGATTTCGATAAGGGAAGAAAAACTTACTTTCGCGTAGAAATCGATATCGATGCCTAACAGGTTTTCTATCGTCTGTACCGTGGCATCGCTGCCATATAAGCCGGTATGGGTCAGCTTGTCGTTAAAGCCGTCCAATGCCATATTAGGAACGTAGGCATCTCTTGGAAACGAAACCATTTGGATATGATTGGTCGTCGGATTGACCATCAGCAGGATATTGACATCGCTTCGAAGATTTTGATCTGGGGAACCTAATTCGTCAATGCCGGTTATGTAAACGGTAAAGGGTTCTTTGGAAATATCTTTGTCGGAAGCAGTTTCACTTGATTCCTGCTTGCGCGTGTATGTTTGAATGACCTTATAGCTGTCTTTGAATCCTTCCATATTCGTGTCCAGCATGGAGAGATAAGAGTTGGAGATCGCCATGGCGTCCAGATTGCCCAATAGGATCATATCGACAGCCATGCTGCTGTAATCCTGATATTCCATATAGTCAAAGTTGTTTCCTAATGTTTTGTTCATCTCGTTTGTCATATAGTCGGTATTTTTTTGGTCCGTTGCTGTCTGTATGCCGATAAGGCTGTTTTGAAGCTCTTGGAGATTGCTGATGGAAGAGCTTTTTGGTACGATCACGGACATATGAATGGTCGTGTCCGTATTCGTGCTGACCAGATTTAGCGTACTGTGGACCGTCTGAAGGATATTGCTGACAAACAGCATACCAACGCACAGCACGATGATAACGGCACGTTTTATATAGGCGAGTGATCTTGGCTGCCGCTTGAAGATTAACACGAAGAAGATCATATTCAAGAGGATGATGATCGCCAGCAAAAGTAAAAGATACTTCATAGGAAGCAGTTCGGATAGGACAATGCGATAGGATATGTATATGGAAATCAGCAGAAATATCGCTTCCGATAAAAGGTCAAAGAGACGACCGTATTGTAAGATTCTTTTTTTGGTTTTTACAGTCATGGTTTCACCTCAATGTTCTCATTATAATATAGTTGCCTTTAAATTTCCATAAAACAGATAATTTCACATCTTCTTCTATTTTTGATGTATTGTATTTTCTTAAGAAAACAGAGGAAATTGTCACTTATTTATAGTATAATACTACATTAGAGGTGATGTTGTGTCTTTATTGGATAATCTGAATGAAAATCAAAAAGAAGCGGTTTTGTGTACGGATCGGCATTTGCGTATTATCGCCGGCGCCGGCAGCGGCAAAACCAGAGTCATCACCACAAGGATCGCGTATCTGATTCAGGAAGGGCTGGCATATCCTAACCGTGTTTTAGCGATCACATTTACGAATAAAGCGGCGAATGAGATGAAAGAGCGCGTCCAGCAAATGCTGGGGCCGATGAGTACCACGGTGCAGATCTCTACCATCCATTCTTTCTGTGTGCGCCTTTTGCGAGAGGATATCCATGAATTAGGATATCCGAGAAATTTCACAATATTAGACAGTGATGATCAAAAGAGCATTTTAAAAAAGGCCTATAAGGAATTGCAGATCGATGTAAAAGCGTATAGCTACGGTGCGATGATCGGATATATTTCCAATAATAAAACCGCGCTGATAACGGCAGAGATGGCGAAGAAGAGCGCTTCAGGATGGAGCTATGAAGAAACCAGAGCGAATGTGTATGCGTATTATGAAGCTGCATTGAAGGATATGATGGCGTTAGATTTTGATGATCTGCTCATCTTTACATATCATTTGCTGAGCGGCAATGAGGCGATCCGGGAAAAATGGCAGCGCCGTTTCTCGTTTCTGCACGTTGACGAGTTTCAGGATGTCGATGCCTTGCAGTATCACATCGTCAAGCTGTTGTCCGGTAAAGGTCTTTTATGTGTCGTCGGGGATCCGGATCAGACCATCTATACGTGGCGCGGTGCGCAGGTCGATATCATTATGAATTTCGAGAAGGATTTCCCCGGCTGTAAAACGGTCGTGTTGAATGAAAATTATCGTTCCGCGGCTGCGATCTTGGCAGGAGCCAATGCATTGATCAAAAATAACCGCAATCGAATCGACAAGGATTTGTTTACTAGAAATCAAAGCGATGCGAAAATCGTTCACTTTTCTGCTATGGATGAAGCGAATGAACCTGTATGGGTAGCGGCCAGAATCAAAGCGATGCATACGTCGGGGATCGCATATCGCGATATGGCTGTTTTATATCGTTCTAATTTTTTGTCACGAGGGCTTGAAAAGGCATTCTTGGAAGCCAATATCCCATATCGCATTTACGGCGGCATTCGTTTCTATGATCGAGCGGAGATCAAGGATGCCTTGAGCTATCTGCGCTTGCTGGCAGCAAAAAACGAAATAGATGAAAAGGAAATGTGGAAGAATCTGGTGATCCAGCGTGTGATCAATACGCCGAAGCGCGGTGTCGGCGCTAAGACGTTGGAACAGATAGAAGCATATGCTTCCCTGAACCAGATCAACCTTTATGAGGCGTTAAAACAGGAAACGTTCGGCACGGCGAAAGTAAAAAGGGCACTGTGTGAGTTCGTGGATATCATAGAGCGCTATCGCGAACTGGTAAAAGAGTATTCTATCATGACGCTTTTACAGAAACTTTTGGAGGAAGTCGGTTATTTTGATATGCTGCAGGAATCCAAAGAGATAGAACGTCTGGAGAACATCAAGGAATTGTTACATGATATCGATCAATTTGAACAGAATAACCATGAGGGCGGATTAGATGAATATTTGCAGATGATCTCCTTATATAGTGATGCCAACCAACAGGAGCGCGGAGAGTTTGTACAGCTGATGACGATCCATGCCGCTAAGGGGTTGGAGTTTGATAATGTTTTTGTTTATAACGTATGTGAAGGGATCTTTCCTAATGAACGTTCGATTGCGGAAGGTGGACAGCCGGCTTTGGAAGAGGAGCGGCGCTTGGCGTATGTTGCTTTTACAAGAGCCAAAAAACAGCTGTTCATCTCGGATTCTCAGGGATACAGTTATGTACTTGATAAGATCAAGACGACTTCTCGTTTTGTGAGGGAACTTCCGGAAGAATACATAGAGGAAGTAGGCGCAAAACCACGTAATGCTTTTTCATCGGATACTGATACGTTTAACGGCCGTGATTTTTTATCACAGTTACCGATCAATGATAACGAACAGGATCGTGTGTATAAAGAAGATACGGTAAAGGTAAAAAAGAAAAAGGATAAGCTATGCAAGGGCGATCTTGTCATTCATTCAGTGTTTGGCGAGGGGATCGTCATCGCAATTACGGATGATCTGGCCAGCATCGCATTTGATAAGCGTTACGGAATACGAAAGATCATGGCATCTCATCCATCCTTGAGCAAAAAATAGGAGGCACATATGAGTGAAAGCAGGATATTGGAATTAAGAAGAATTCTGGATCGACTTTCTTATGAATATTACGTTCTTGATAAGCCCAGTATAAGTGATCAGGAATATGATCGCCTGTATCAGGAACTGCTGGCGCTGGAAGAAGCATTTCCGCAGTATTATGATGCTAATTCTCCGACACAGCGCGTCGGGGGTTCCGTATTGGAAGGATTTGATAAGGTTGCGCATAAACGGCAGATGCTTTCTTTGGGTAATGCATTCAATAAGGAAGATCTGATGAATTTTGACCGCCGTATCCGTCAGGAGGTTCCTCATCCTCGTTATGTGGTGGAACTGAAGATCGATGGACTGGCTATGTCTTTGTTTTATCGCGGCGGACGATTTGCGCAGGCGGTTACCCGTGGGGATGGCGAAGTCGGCGAGGATGTCACTAACAATGTGAAGACGATCCGTTCGATACCGATGGAGATCGCACTGCCTGGTGAAGTAGAAGTGCGCGGTGAGGTCTTTATGCCGAAGAAGAGCTTTGAAGAATTAAATGCTCAACGTACAGAGCATAATGAGGAACTGTTTGCGAATCCGCGCAATGCCGCTGCCGGTTCCATCCGTCAGTTGGACAGCAGTATTGCCGCAAAGCGGAAACTGGATGCCTTTTGGTATTATTTTGTGAATGCACAGGAATTTGACATCCATGAGCATAGTGAGGCGTTGGATGTTTTGGATCGTCTTCATCTGAAGACAAACCCTCTACGCCGCATTTGTTACAGCGTTGATGAGATATGGAAATTCATTCTCGAGATGAATGAAAAGCGTTCTTCTCTTTCTTACGAGATCGACGGAATGGTCATCAAGCTGGATCATCTGGCTGCGCAGCAGCAGCTGGGATCGACCGTGAAGACTCCGCGCTGGGCCATCGCTTATAAGTTTCCTGCCGAAGAAGTCGTTACCCGTCTGTTGAATATTACGGTAACTGTCGGCAGAACCGGACGCATTACACCCAATGCCGTTTTAGAACCTGTTCGGGTTGCCGGTACTACAGTAAGTGCCGCTACTCTTCATAACGAGGATATGATCAAGGAGAAAGATATTCGCATTCACGATATGGTCGTTGTTCGTAAGGCCGGCGATATCATACCGGAAATCGTCCGTTCTTTGCCGCAGCGCCGAGATGGAACGCAGGGAATTTATCATTTTCCGACAGTGTGTCCGGTGTGTGGGAGTGAACTGGTACGCTTTAGCGATGAAGCGGCGCATTACTGTATCAATCAGGATTGTCCGGCAAGAGTCGTGGAAAGCATTATCCATTATGCCAGCAAGGATGCTATGGATATCATGTCTTTGGGGGATAAGACGGTAGAGCAGCTTCATAGTGTCGGATTGCTGGATTCCATTGAAGATATTTATTGTCTGAAACATAAAAAAGAAGTGATCTTGGAACTGGAAGGATTTCAGGAGCGTTCTTATGAGCGTCTTATAAAAGGCATTGAAGAGAGTAAAAAGAAACCGCTGGAGAATCTGATCTTCGGTTTGGGAATCCGGCAAGTCGGTTCTAAAGCCGGCAAGATCTTAGCGAAGAAATATCATCATATCGATGCTCTCATGCAGGCAGATGAAGCCGATCTTACATCGATCAAGGATATTGGATATATCACCGCTCAGTCGATCATCGCTTTTTTTCATGAAGCGAAAAACATCGAATTGATCGCGCATCTAAAAGCGTATGGCGTACGCATGGACAGCGATGAAGAAGTGATCCGTGAAAGTGTGTTTACGGGAAAGACCGTCGTTTTGACCGGGACGCTGCAGTCTATGGGAAGATCAGAGGCAAAAGCGCTTTTGGAATCATTTGGTGCGAATGTTTCCGGATCGGTATCGAAAAAGACAGATCTGGTTATTTATGGGGCGGAAGCTGGCAGCAAGTTAGTAAAAGCGCAGCAGCTGCATGTTGCATTGATGGATGAGGAGAGCTTTTTGAAGGAGGTGCAGAAGCGGTGAAACAGAAGATATGCATGTTGATGGGGACGCTTTTGCTGCTTGGAGGCTGTAAAAACGGCGCACCGGATCCCACACAGATGGTAGAAACACAATCTACCGTCAGCGGCGATTACGGTGCTGCCTTGCCGTTTCGCAGCAGTGATGCCCGTCAAAAGCATCTGGTAATGGCAAGATCGCTGGAAGATTCGATGTATATCAGTACGGGGTTGTTGGATTTATCAAAAAAGCACGTTTCGGTAAGCGATCATGTTTTTCAGGAAGGACAGTTTCTGGATTATGATATCTTGGATGCGAGCGATTTGACGACAGGGTTATTGGGAAGACGATCTGACAACAATCCGATCGGATTGAATCCGGCGTTGAATACACAATTTGATTCCGGCAACGGCATGATCACCGCTCCGCTTATCCTGCATGATATTTATGAAATCGATTTTCTGAAAGCACAAGAGGTAAAAGCGGTATCGCTGGCGGTCGTATTAAATCCCAAACAGGGGTCGGTAACGATCCGTGATGATAAGCTTTTGGAATATGGGAGCACTGCTGCCGACGAGATCGTTGAGACGCTGCAAAGCAGAGAAGGGTTCCCTGAGGGGACGATGATATATGTGACATTATATAAAAGCAGTGCCAGTGATGATGCGCTGCCGGGCGCTTTCTTTGCGGAGCGCAATTATAACAGCAGCGATCGGTTTTCCATGATCGATCAGCAGTGGGTGATGTTTCCCGGAAGTACTGCCAGTGCCTTGGATAATGTAACGTTGCAGCAATTTAACAGCATTGCGGATGCCATTCATAATTTTCTTGTGGAAGATGTCGATATGATCGGTAAAGGAAGATTCGATGACGGATTATTGACAGAGCTGCGCATTACGATCAATATGCGGGCGAAGACCGGAAGTGAAGCGACAGCGCTAACCCAATACATCAAGACGTTGTTGAATAATTTTACGTCTTTTGAGTTTCGAATACGCGTAGAAATCAAATGCAATGGTGAGAATGTCGCGTTGATGGAACGCGAAAGGGGAGACAGTGATGTCAATGTCATCATGTTCATATAAGGAGGGAACTGCGTGGAACATATAGATTTTAAAAAATTAGCGAATCAGATCATGTTTGATCTGGATGCACAAGAACAGGCAGAACTGAAAGAAGAATTCGATATTCTTCAGGAACAGATCGAACTGCTTGATGAAATTGATACGAGTGATGTGGAAGAGATGGTATATCCGTTTGAACAGGCAATGGCTTATCTCCGTGAAGATGAGGCTCATCATGTGCTTTCCCAAAAGGAAGCGCTGGGGAATGCGGCAGCTGTGAAGATGGGACATGTTCATGTGCCTAAGGTGGTGAAATCATGATCGAGAGCTTAAAGAAACAGGATGTTCGTAAACGCTGTGAAGAGGCGCTTCAAAAAGCGAAAGAATATCAGCATGTGTTAAATGCGGTAGTGACTTTTTATGATATTGAAGAGCAGCTGGAAGGACTGAATGCGATACGCGAGGATGCGCCTTTGTATGGTATACCGGTCGTATTGAAGGATAACATCAATACCAAAGGCGTCAGAACGACGGCATCCAGCCGGATTCTGGATAATTATATTCCGGTGTATGATGCGCATATCGTAGAAAAACTGAAAGCGGCAGGTGCTGTGATCATTGCGAAATCCTCTATGGATGAACTGGGAATGGGCGGTACTAACCGCAATGCGTATACGGGAAAGGTAAATAATCCATGGGATGTTACTCGTATCTCCGGCGGTTCCAGCGGCGGTAGCGCCGTGCTTGTGGCAAGCGGAGCCGTGCCGATCGCGATCGGTACAGATACCGGTGACAGTATTCGCAAACCGGCTGCTTATAACGGAATTATCGGGTTAAAGCCCACATACGGAAGGATCTCCCGATACGGCGTGATTCCTTATGCGTCCAGTTTGGATCATGTCGGATTATTTGCAGCGGCGGTACATGATGCCGCCAAAGCGCTGACGGTGCTTGCAGGACGTGATGATCGGGATATGACGTCTTCTTATGAAGCGGTTGCGGACTATGAAAAAGCGATCAACAGCGATATTGGCGGAAAAAGGATCGCTGTTTTCGATAATGTTTTGGAAGCTATTGAGGATTCGCGAATCTTGGATAACTTTAAGCAACTTTGTGAAACATTGAAAAAGCGCGGGGCTATAGTAGAACATGTGCGTTTGGATGATAGCTTGATGAATGCTTTGGTGCCGGTGTATTTTATAATTTCCAATGCGGAGGCAACGGCCAACCACAGCAATTTGGACGGCATTCGCTTCGGTATGCGGGAAGATGGCGATACTATGGAAGAGATCATGATCCATACGCGTACGAAAGGATTCAGCAGCTATGTCAGAAAACGTTTTGTGATCGGCAGTTATTCGCTGTTTGAAGAAAATCAGGAAAAGATCTTCCGCAAGGCGCAGAAAGTAAGACGTAAGATCGTAGAAGAACTCGCACGTGTGATGAACGGATATGATGTCTTACTGGCTCCGGCAGCAAGTACGGTTGCGCCTCATGATGAAGATGCGTGTGAAGAAAAGCTCAGTAAAACTTATCTGGTAGCAGAAAATCATATGGTATTAGGGAATTTCAGCGGTTATCCGAGCATGAGTGTGCCAACTGGTTTCTTGGAGCATATGCCGATCGGTATCAATATGACGGCACATCCTTTTGATGAACAGAGCTTGTTTGATATCGGAGCCGCGATAGAAGAGGAAACAGGGCTCAAAGATAAAATTGCGGAGGTGAAAGCATGAAGTATGAAACGGTAATCGGCATCGAGATTCACTGCGAGCTGAAAACAAAGACAAAGATGTTCTCCTCCGCGCCTGTAGCATTTGGCGAACAAGCAAACAGCTGTGTGAATGAAATTGATCTGGGACATCCCGGTACGCTTCCATGCGTTAATAAAAAAGCGGTGGAGCTGGCGATCATGGCCGCTACCGCACTTCATTGCGAGATTGACAGCCTGGTAAAGTTTGATCGTAAAAACTATTATTATTCAGATCTTCCCAAAGGGTTTCAAATTACGCAGCAGTTTCATCCTATCGGCACCGGCGGATATGTGGAGATCGATACGGAACAAGGAAAGAAACGAATTCGCATCAACCGCATTCATATGGAAGAGGATACGGCTAAACAGTTCCACAATGAACAGGGAACGCTGATTGATTTTAACCGTGCGGGAACACCGCTTGTGGAGATCGTTTCGGAAGCGGATATGCGAAGCGGTGCAGAGGCTGCTGCCTATGTGGAAAATCTTCGTACGATGCTGTATTATCTGGGGGTCAGTGATGTTAAGATGGAAGAAGGTTCTATGCGCTGTGATGTCAATATATCCCTGCGCCGTACAAGCGATGATCCTTTTGGAGTAAAGACGGAGATCAAAAATCTAAATTCCATATCCAATGTGCAAAAAGCGGTAGAAAGCGAATATGAACGTCAATCGCGCATCTTAGATGAAGGCGGTGTCATATTGCAGGAGACACGCCGTTATGATGAAGCGCAAAAGACAACGGTTTCCATGCGCATGAAAGAAGGAAGTGTAGATTACAAGTATTTTCCGGAGCCGAATATTACGCCGATTCAGTTAGATGAGGCTTGGATCCGATCCATACAGCAGTCTTTGCCGGAGCTTCCAAGAGAGAGGAAACAGCGTTATGAAGAGCAATACGGGCTTCGTTCTTATGATGCCGATGTATTAGTACAAAATCGGGAATTATCAGATTTTTACGATGCGGCATGTCAATACAGCAAAGAATATCAGCTGCTTGCGAACTGGACGATCACCGAACTTACGGCAGCTTTGAATAAAGCGAATCGGAAGATGGCGGAAAATCGATGCCGGCCGGAAGATTTGGCGCAGCTCGTTACTATGATAAAAGCGGGGGAGATTTCCGGTAAGCAGGCAAAAGAAGTGTTTGCGGATGTTTTTGAAGGAAAAGATCCTAAAAAAGTAGTTGAGGAAAAGGGAATGAAACAGATGAGCGATGAAGGGGCTTTGTTGGCGATGGTTCAGGAAGTGCTTGACAAAAATCCGCAGTCTATCATCGACTTCAAGAACGGCAAAGACAGAGCGGTCGGCTTTTTGGTAGGTCAGGTCATGAAGGCGTCAAAGGGACAGGCGAACCCGGCGATGACCAATAAGCTGATCCAGGAGGAATTGAAAAAGCGTTAAGCGTGCAGAAGGTTCTTATAAGCGATTATGAGGACCTTTTGTTATGGTGGGATACAACGATGATCCCGCATGGAATACAAAGATTGATTTCTATGAATTCCGCAATAAAAAGATAGTAATTTATTCTGAATTCTAGTACAATGGTAACTGTCAGGAGTGATATCATGAACCGTAAGAATATAAAAAAGTCATCAAAGACAAATAATAAAGATAAAAAGCCAAATACTATTTTGTGGATCGGATTGGTCGTTATACTTGTTCCGTGCCTTATATTGCTGTACATCCTGTTAGGTACAAAGGAGAAAGCCGGACAGCCAGTTGTCGGCGATCGATTTGAAGGAGAGCTTGATCCCGGGATTACCGATGAGCAGCTGAACAGCATTCGGGAAGCTTTGGTATTTGAGAATGCGGAAAACGTAGAAGTGAATTTGATCAGTGCGACACTTCGCATTACGATAAACGCAAAGGACGATATTTCATCGGACGGGGCTCTGGCATTGGCTAATTCAGCATATGATAAAGTGATGGAAGTTCTTCCTGTGGAAACGTATTTTACGAATGTAAAAGATGAAGAAGGGAAGATGAAGACGAAGATGTACGATATTGAGGTACAGGTTTATAATGTTTTGAAACAGGATAACCCTAATAATATCAGCTTGATTTATTTTGTGAAATCGAAATCGGCGAATATGAGCGAACCGATTTTGAATAACTTTGCCTCTCCTAAAAATGAAGAGGTGGCAAACGAGCTGTTAAATCCGGCTCCGCCTGAAGCGGAATAATGATAAAAAAAGGGCTATACAGCTCTTTTTTAAAGGAGTGGCATGATGAAGAAGAATGATTGCGTCGTTTCTGTATGCAGCGGTTATACCCATGAGGGGTTTGGAGTCGTAAAGAAAGACGGGTTTCCTCTGTTTGTGAAACAGCTGTTGGAAGGGGAAGAAGCCAGGCTGGTAGTGACAAAGGTAAAAAAGACTTACGGTTATGGAAGAGTTCAGAAAATTCAAGCGTTCAGCGACCAAAGAAGAGAACCTTTTTGTCCTTTAGCGAACGTGTGCGGCGGCTGTCAGCTGCAGCATATGTCAGAAACGGAACAGAAAAAATTTAAACGGCAGCTCGTTCAAGACGTGATCGACCGTATAGCAAAGCTAAATGTGCAGGTTGCGGATGTGATTTCTATGGAACATCCGTTTGCGTATCGCAACAAAGGGCAGATACCGGTGGGTAAGGTCGGGGATCAGACCGTGTGTGGGTTTTATCGTATACATAGCAACGATATTGTCGATATGGAGAATTGCCCTATTCAAAGTGATGAGATCAATCGTGTTTTCGCCTGTATTCGCCGACTTTTGCATATATACCCGCAGGTAGCATCTTTTTTGCGTCATGTTTTGATCAAGCATGCGTTTCATACCGAACAGATCATGGTCGTATTTATCGCCTGGAAAAAGGATATATCCGGTTTGGGGGAAATGATCGATGATCTGGTAAAGGAGATAAGGTCTATTCAAAGCGTTATTCTGAATGTTAATCAGCGTGCGGATAATGTGATCCTTGGAGAAGAGGAACATATTCTTTATGGAGAGAGGACGATTATAGATAAGATTCATGATTTATCTTTTTGTATATCGTCGAAGTCTTTTTATCAGGTAAATCCTCTGCAGACAGAAGTATTGTATGGAAAAGTGTTGGAGTTTGCACAATTGACCGGTAAGGAGACAGTATTGGATCTGTATTGCGGAGTGGGAACGATTTCTATGCTTTTGGCTCAAAAGGCAAAGTCGGTAGTCGGCATTGAGATCGTGCCGCAGGCGATTGAGGATGCAAAGAGAAATACGGCGTTGAACAATTTGACAAATGTGCAGTTCGTATGTAGCGATGCCGCAGCGTATGCGTCTGAGTTAAGCGAAAAGCAGAAGAAAATAGATGTGATCGTTGTGGATCCTCCTCGTAAAGGTTGCGATGAGGTTACGTTGGACAGTATTGTGCGGATGCAGCCAAAAAGGGTCGTGTATGTATCTTGTAATCCTTCTACATTGGCGAGGGATTTACGGATATTGGAGGATCGAGGATATCGTGTGGAAGTCGTTCAGCCGGTGGATATGTTTCCGCATACGTATCATGTTGAAAGTGTATGTCTGATAGTAAGGAAACAAAAGTACAAAAAAGCCCATAAATAAAGGAAAATTTGAACTTTTGATAGTTAGGCTTTAAGATAACAAAAAAAACTTACTAACTGATAGTAGATGATATTTTTATTGATTTTTGATAAAAATGGATATTTTTTAAGTATAAAATTCATACCGAAACAGTCCGCTTGGAGATAACATCTCGCAGTAATGTGGAAATTGGAATGAGATGCTTCACAGAAAGAATAAAAAATATAGTTCTAAAATAAAGAGAAATGCCATAATCAAAGGGAAACCGGTGGATTCATCATGTTGTTTTAAAATGAGAGATAGTTGTGATGATGAATAAGAAATACTACGAAAAGAATAGGAAGATCCTGTCATTATTTGTTATATTGTATCATTGTTGTCAGAAAAGCAAATATATATCATAAACTTGACAAAAGGTTGTCAATATTACTCTGTTATAATACGGATAGAAGTTATGTAGGAAGATAAACTATGCGCATAAAACTTCTATCAAATAAGGAGGAAAAGACGAATATGGGAAGACCGACAACAAAAAACGATTTATTGATTGCTGCCGCTGAAAAATATGAAAAGCTGAACGATCTTATTTTAGGATTGACTAAACAGGAATTAGCGATTGCCTTTGATTTTTCAAAGGATGTGAAAAAGAAAGAGGCACATTGGCAGAGAGATAAAAATCTCAGAGATATTTATATTCATCTTTACGAATGGCAGCAGCTGCTGCTTCGTTGGGTGAGATCCAATCAAAATGAGGAGAAAAGGCCATTTATTCCCGAACCATATAATTGGAAAACTTATGGAGATATGAATATTGCCTTTTGGAAAAAGCATCAGGATACTTCTTTAGAAGAAGCAAAAGAGATGTTTCGTCAGTCACATATGGAGATTATAAAACTGGCTCAGACGTTTTCTAATGAAGAGCTGTTTTCTAAAGGCGTTTATAAATGGGTAGGAGGAAGCACGCTTGGTTCTTATTTTGTAAGTGTTACAGCCAGTCATTACGATTGGGCTATGAAGAAATTAAAAGCGCACAAGAAGAATTGTGCGGATAAGCAGGATCAAGTAGCTATGTGATCGATAGGAGGCTGCGTATAGGTTGATCGCTGACTTTTGTCTGTATCTTGGAATATGAAAAAACGGATGGTCTGCATTCTTGCAGATACATCCGTTTTTACTTTCCCTGTGCGTGATCATAAAGCGCCTGTACCTGCTTCGGCAGCTTATCCGGCAGCATATCTTGAATATGATCTTCGCTGCTGTCTTTCATAGCTTGCTCATAATACCAGCATTTATAACGGATCATCGATATCGTTCTTTGCATCTGTTCAAGTTCTGCTTCCATGATCTTTTGCTGCTTTTGAAAAAATTCATATCGCAGAGCATATGTGGAACTTCCTTGTTCACACCACTGCATGAATTGTTTGATATCTTTTATTTCCAAGCCTGATCTTTTCAGACATTCGATGACGCGGAGCCTTTCCAGTTCCGTATCGTTGAATTTTCGTACTCCGGAGATACGCTGCAACCCCGGAAAAAGGCCCTCTTTATCATAATAGCGCAAGGTAGAAATAGGTAGACGAAACATTCTTGACACTTGTCCGATTGTATACATAGCAGTGACCTCCCGAAAAATTAAAAAAATTTTTAAAATGCCTTGACCTGAAGTTAGGTTTAGGTTCTACAATGTAAAATATCATAAGAAGACTGGAAAGTCAATGTATGGATTGGAGGAAAAAGATGTCAAAAAACGTTTTGATTTTAAGCACGAGCATGAGGGATAACAGCAATTCTGAAATATTGGCAAAAGCATTTGCACAAGGAGCCGGTGCTGCGGGAAATGCCGTAGAAATGATAACGCTGAAAGAAAAAAGTATCGCTTTCTGCAAAGGCTGCTTAGCTTGCCAGAAAATCGGAAGATGCGTTATTCAGGACGATGCGCTTGCGATTAGCGAACGGATGAAAGAGGCGGATGTTATCGTATGGGCAACTCCTATTTACTATTATGAGATGAGCGGACAGATGAAAACATTGATGGATCGCGCTAATTCTTTGTATGCTTCGGATTATAAATTTCGTGATATTTATTTGCTTTCAACAGCTGCCGAAGAGGAAGAGGGCGTGGATGGCGGTGCCGTTCACGGGTTGAATGGATGGATTGCTTGTTATGAAAGAGCGCAGTTGAAGGGAAAGATCTTTGCCGGTGGAGTAAACGGACCGGGAGAGATAAACGGCCATCCGGCTTTAAAAGCAGCATATGATATGGGAAAAGAAATACAGTAAGGAGGAATTTCAACATGTTGAACGTATTAGTAGCTTATTTCAGTGCCAGCGGTGTAACCGCCAAAGTAGCAAAGCGCTTGGCCTTTGCGATCGGAGCGGATTTGCATGAGATTCAGCCTGAGATACCGTATACGAAAGCGGATCTGGATTGGACAAATGAGAAAAGCAGAAGCAGCGTAGAGATGAGAGATCCGTCATTTCGTCCGGCCATCGCAAATACAGTAGAACATATGGAATCCTACGACGTGATCTTTGTAGCGTTTCCTATCTGGTGGTATGTGGCACCGACGATTATCAATACCTTCCTTGAACAATACGATGTAAGCGGAAAGCGGATCATTCCGTTGGCAACTTCTGGCGGCAGTAATATGGGGAATACCGATCAAGTGCTCATGGGTTCATGTCCGGGAGCTGAAATGAGGAAAGGAAGACGATTTTCTTCCGATGTGCGGGAAGAAGAACTGCGGCTTTGGGCAGAAAGCTGTATAGAATGAGAAGGAAGGAAAAATTTGCGATGAAAAAGATATGTGTATATCTTGAAACTGTTTTATTGATCATAGCTATGAGCGCATGTACAAATCAGACGAAAGAGATCATGGAAGTTTCAAAGAATGCGGCGGAAGAGGAAACCGATGATGGATTGCATATAGAAGTGATGATAGACGACCAGACATACACGGCTGTTTTATATGATAATGAAACGGCACATGAGTTGGCAGCGCGTTTGCCCTTGACGTTATCGATGGAATCTTTGCATGATAATGAAGTGTATTATTTTTTTGATAAGGGATTCCCTATGAATGAATCGTATCCTTCTTCTATTCAAACGGGAGATCTGATGTTGTATGGTTCTGATTGTTTGGTATTGTTTTATGAGGATTTTACACCGACGTATCGCTATACGCCGATCGGTCGTCTTGAACATGCGGAAGATTTAGCGACATTTTTAAAAAACGGCAGTACGGAAGTACGTTTTATAAAGAAATGAGGAGAATCACAGTGAAGCATTATATAGCAAAATTAAGCAATGAAGTAGACAGGATTTCCGTGTCTTATCCAAATCGATATGGATTGACGATTGCCGGAGAATTATACACGTTAAAAGATATAGATAAAAACAAAGTACATCCGGCCATCATCGTCGGTGCTCCATATGGCGGTGTGAAAGAACAGGGACCATGTGTGTATGCGGATGAACTTGCCCGAAGAGGGTTTGTCGTATTGACGTTTGATCCGGTTTACATGGGAGAATCTGGCGGGGAACCAAGACATGTTTCTTCACCGGATATATTTATGGAAAATTTCAGTGCGGGTGTGGATTATCTCGGATTACAGACATTTGTGGATCGCAATAGGATCGGTGTTATCGGGATATGCGGTTCTGGGGGATTCGCGCTGTCTGCGGCGCAAATGGATACGCGAATAAAAGCTGTTGCGACAGCGAGTATGTACGATATGAATGCCGCCGGTCGTTTGGGAATGGATGCGGTTTTATGCGACGAAAAGAGGACACCATCCAAATGCGCGAGGCGGTTTTACCACGACGTCCATGTCGGCGATGATGAATTTTAAATTCTTAGAATATTTGGATGAGATCTCACCGAGACCGATTTTATTTATCGTCGGAGATCGGGCACATTCTAAATTTTTCAGTGAAACGGCGTATGAAAGAGCGGGAAAAGAAAAGGAATACTATGTTGTGGAAGATACGGGATACATTGATCTGTATGATCGTAAAGATCGGATCCCGTTTGATAAATTAGAAGACTTTTTTATGACAAATCTGAAATAATGAGCGGTTTATAAGACTTGGGCTCTACGTATATGCAAAAGAAGCTCTCAACTTTCAGGAGTTGAAGCTTTTTGCTGTTAAAACAATATAAATGTGCATGAAAACGGTTTCGCAACAAAATTAACTGTACATTATCTCGTTTGTTTTATATAATCTATAGTAGATATTTAGTGAATATATAGTATTGAGACGGATGAAGAGTATTCAAGCTGGGAGGTATAGTTATGTATCATGAAGATCTGTACGATGTAAATGATTATGATGAAGACATCCATCAAAAGGAACTGCTGTTAGAGGAGGCAAAACAAATTCCTGCTTCAGCAGACTGGAAGGAAGCGTTTCCGATCATTCAAGAATTGAAGAAAAAATGGAAGCGAATTTCTTATTGGGAATCCGCATATGAGGATCAGTTAGCAGAATCCTTTGACGACTGTCTTGATGTTTTTTATAAAAAGCGCAAAGAAGGCTTTGAAAATATCAAGTCTTATAAAGAAGACCTCATCGCACAAGCAGAAAAGCTTTCTCTTTCCGAGGAATGGAATAAAGCAAGCGATGAGATGAATCAGCTGATGCAGCAGTGGAAGAGTGCAGGGGTCATAGGAAAAGAAGAGGATGACGCTTTATGGGAAGCATTTCAAAAGGCGAGACAAGTATTTTTTGACCGAAAGAAACAGCATTGGGAAGAGATGCAGACGAAATTTGAACATGCTCGTCAAATAAAACAGGAATTGATTGAAAAAGCTGCGTCTTTGCGTGATTGTGAGGATTGGAAAAAAACGAGTGAGCAGTATCGTAAGCTGATGGATGAATGGAAAGAAGCCGGAAGTGCGGGAAAGGCGTATGAAGATCAGTTATGGAATGCATTCCAAGAGCATCGTCAGGCATTCTATGATCGGAGGAACGCGTATTATGATGAACTGCATGAAGAGTATGATCAGAAATATGAGGCGAAAAGAAATCTGGTAAATCAAGCAAAAGAAATTGCGGAAAGCCAGTCTTATACGAGAGAGCATACAAGCAAGATGAAGGAATTGGGAGTAGAGTGGAAGAAAATCGGCTCTTGCGGAAGAGAGAGAGAAGATGAAATATGGGCAGAATTTCGTTCTTTGATGGATGCGTATTTTAACGGTTTAAAACAATGGAACGAACAGAGACATCTGGAATGGCGTCAGCGCATGCAGGAAGCCAGAAGAAGAAAACAAGAGATGATCCAGCAACAGAAGCGGCAGATTAAATATATGCAGGATGAGATCGTCGGATTGCTGGGGCAGAAAGCGATCGATGATATGCAGGAACAGATTGAAGACCGCAAGGAATTTATCCTTCAGCTGGAAGAGGAGCTGGCGGATATTGAAGCGAAATTGGAAGAGAATTAACGATAGATAAAAAAGCAGCGCTGCTGCTTTTTATATGGTATAGCTTGTGAAGCGATGTTCATACTGATAAAGAACGATATATGTGACAGGAGGTGTGCTATGTTTGCGGAAGGAATGAAAGTCTATTTTGTAGAAGATGGAAATGTGCATTCCGGGTATGTCATAGATGTAGAAAAGAAAGAATGGGGATTTTCTTTTAGTATCGACAGTTATGGCGGATGTGAAGGAAATTATCGCATTCATTCCGATCAGATCGGCATCACTGTGTTTGAGAGCCGAGAGCAGGCGGAAGCCTCTGTAAAGTTTACGTAACCATGGCGCTTGCTATGGTTTTTAGCATGCTTTGTACAGAGCCGGACGCTGATAGATGGGGAGTTGAATAAAATGAGATCCGTTATTATTACAATTATAACCGGAGCGTCCTAAATAGAGCGGGTTATGAAGAGACAGCGAGTGATTTCCTATGGAAGATGTCCAATAAATTTCGTATTTGGCATTCGTCAAAGGAGGAAAATGAAAAGCGGGGTTGAGGTTTCCTTCACAATCATATAGATCCTTGCAGCTATAAGATATTTTTACTAGGATGCTTTGCTGATAAGAAATCGTGCGATAACTTATGCGATGATACTGTTTTTACCTTTTCATTTATAATTAAAAAGAGACTGTGCCGTCGTCATGGTTGCCAGTCTTTTTAATCTTGCAGGCGCTTGATGAATTGAAGAATCAGTTTGAAGTCATCCTCACTGATATGATGAAGCCCTTTTATCATTTTATTTTGAAGCTCAGGATATGCATTATGCTCATCGAAAAATTCAGCGGGTGTTATACCGAAATACTCACATATGGCAAAGAATTCATTCATAGAAGGCAGTGATTTTCCAGAAGTTATATTGTTGATATAGCCTCTGGAATGTCCCAGTGCATAACTCATCTGATATTCTGACACACCTTTGCGCAATCTTAGCTGTGTTATCCGTTCTCTTACAAATTGCTCATTCA
Source organism: Erysipelotrichales bacterium (assembly GCA_910575705.1). Lineage (GTDB taxonomy): Bacteria > Bacillota_I > Bacilli_A > Erysipelotrichales > Erysipelotrichaceae > CAJTFG01. The sequence goes on from CAJTFG010000004.1 coordinate 40,606, forward strand.
TACTATCACCTCATATGTTAATAATAGTGTATCCCGATTACCACTTAGCATTTTTAAAGATGTTAATTAAATAGAAATAAAGTTTTTAACATGATATAATAGAATAAATTAAGGTTAACTATGCGAAGTTAATGAGAGCAGTTCTTATAAAGAATATAGGAGGTATTTATGATGAGGGAAATGTCAGAGAAGGAAAGAAAGACAAAAGAGCGATGTGATAAGAGGAAAAGACATTTAGAAAATGTGATAAAGAGAAAGAAACGCTGGGGTTGGCGGTATGTCCGATCGAAAAAAAGAAGACCTTCCGAAGAAGAGATCATGCTGTATGTCCTCAAAGAGTTTTTATGATGCATCTATATAGGAATTGATTTTTTGTACGATCTTTATTAATCTATAGATGCAAGAGGGTGTATGTATGAATGAGGAATTTTACTTTAATGTATATGCGGTCGTAGAGGAAATCCCTGTGGGGAGCGTTGCGACATACCAGCTGATCGCGCGTCTTTGCGGACATGAAAAAAACAGTCGCTTGGTGGGAAGAGCCTTGCGGTATGCCGGACTGTATGGAAGTTTTCCATGTCATCGTGTCGTGCATAGCGACGGTAAACTGGTAGAGGGATGGATGGAACAGAGGGCGTTGTTAGAAGAGGAAGGCGTTCGGTTTCTGAAAAACGGAAAGGTGGATATGCGGCGTCATCTTTGGAAGACAGGGATCACTATATGACCCAAAGAAAGAGCAGAGACTCTTTTTTTATTGCCGTTTTATAGATTTTTTGTTGACGTATCGTATGTGTTGATGTAAACTCTGTTTTGTTTACAAGTAAACCGATATGAGGGAGAGATCATATGAAAAAAAGTATGATGAATTTGGAAGATCTGTTAAAAAATCTGTCCTGCTTGAGAAATATGCAGGCAAAACTGTCGTCTGTTTATTTGACGGATTATGCTTTTACACCGAATGAACTGAATGTTTTAATCTTGCTTTCGAATAATCCTTCTATGGACACGGCTAAGGAATTATCTATGTATCTGGGAGTGTCTAAGGGATTGATCTGTCGCAGTCTGGATCATTTGGCTGCTCTGGATATGATCTGCGTGGAAGAGGATCCTGCGGATCACCGCAAGCAGCGGCTTAGGTTGAAAAAATGTTCACAGCCTGTTATAGAACGCATAAAACAGGCCAGAAGTGTAATAGGAGAGAAATTGCTGCAAGGGATCTGTGAAGAGGAACTGCAGATCGTAGAAGGGGTATTTGATAAAATACGCAATAATATACAGTTGCTGAAGGAGGAAGAATATGAATAAGACAAAGGATATGGATCTGGGAAAGGAACCTATAGGGAAATTGTTTTTTATGCTGGCAGTACCGGCGATCGCTTCTCAGGTCGTGAATGCTTTATATAATATTGTGGATCGCATGTATATCGGACATATCTCTGAGGTAGGATCGATCGCTTTGACGGGTGTCGGGGTATGTTTTCCTATTATCATGATCGTTTCGGCTTTTGCCGCGCTTGTCAGTATGGGCGGCGCTCCCGGAGCATCCATCATGATGGGAAAAGGAAAGCATGAAGAGGCAGAAAAGATCTTAGGCAACTGTTTTCAGGCGCTGATCATCACATCGCTGATATTGACCGTTGTCATACTCACATGTAAAACACCGCTGCTGATGCTTTTTGGAGCCAGTGATAATACGCTGCCTTATGCAGAAAGCTATATGCTTATCTATGCTATCGGGACTGTTTTTGTACAGCTGACCTTGGGGATGAACGCGTTCATTTCAGCGCAAGGATTTTCCCGCATCAGTATGCTTACCGTTGTCATCGGAGCCGTTACCAATATCGTGTTAGATCCAATCTTGATTTTTTTATTTGATTTGGGCGTTCAGGGAGCTGCTTTGGCTACTGTGCTTTCTCAGGCGGTATCTGCTGTTTGGGTCATTCGCTTTCTTATAGGGAAACAGACGATCGTTCGTTTGCGCAGAAAATGCTTTAAGATAGAAAAAGCTGTTTTACTGCCGGCGATGGCTCTCGGTATCGCTCCGTTTATCATGCAGTCTACGGAAAGTCTTTTGATCCTATGTTTCAATTCTTCGCTTTTACAATACGGTGGCGATGTCGCAGTCGGTACGATGACGATCTTATCGAGTGTCATGCAGTTTGCGATGATGCCGCTTATCGGATTTACACAAGGGTCTCAGCCGATCATATCGTATAATTACGGAGCCGGTAATATACAACGCATCCGTCAGGGATTTCGTTTGCTTTTGATATCCTGCCTGACCTATGCAACGCTGCTTTGGTTTTTGGTCATGCTGTTCCCGCAGTTGTTTGCGGCTGTATTTACGAGTGATCCAGAGTTGATGGAGATGACGATATGGGGATTGCGCGTATATATGTTCGGCAGTCTTCTCATGGGAGCGCAACTGGCATGCCAACAGACGTTCATCGCCTTGGGAAATGCGAAAACTAGTGCTTTTTTAGCGATGTTTCGTAAGCTGATCGTCTTGATCCCGCTTATTTACATACTTCCGTTCTTTTTTGAAAATAAGGTATTGGCAGTATTTTTAGCGGAACCGATCGCGGATATCCTAGCTGTTATTACTACGGTGACATTGTTTGCCATAGAATTCAAAAAACTGATGCAGCGTCCGAATGCAAAGACGGATATTCATACCGTTTGATGGATCTTGGCATGCGATTCATCGTTTTGCTGGATAAAAACAGTTTTTTAAGGTAGAATGATGATAGAGAGAAAGGATGTTTCCTACATGAAAGATGTTATTCATATCATCGGACATAAAAATCCCGATACCGATTCTATCGTGTCTTCTATTGCTTATGCGGAATTGAAAAGAACCTTGGGTATCAATGCGATCGCATGCCGCATCGGAGACTTGAATACGGAAACGGATTTTGTATTAAAGAAATTTAAAGTGGCAGAGCCGGTTTATATACAAACAGCAAAATGCAAGCTGTATGACATACCGTTTGATGAAGCGGTTACCGTTTCCAAGGATTGTACGATCAAAGAAGCATGGGATCGTATCAACCGTACCAAAAACAGAGCGCTGTATGTCGTGGATAAGGAAGAAAAGCTTCTGGGTGTTGTTTCTATTTCCGATATTACGAGCATTTTGATGAATGAGCGTTCGACCAATAAGGTTTTGATGAAAAAAACACCGGTGGATAATATACGCAAAGTGCTGAAAGGAGAATTCCTATACGAAGCACCATCTTATCGTACCAATGGCAACGTTCATATCCTGGCATCGAAAAAGAGCTTTGAAGACGCAGATGAATATAAGGATAGCATCGTTGTTATGAGCGATGATCTGGAATTGCAGAAAAAAGTGATCTGTTCTCATGCCGCTTGTCTGATCCTCGTAAATGTCGATATCGTTTCCGGCAATATTCTTCGTCTTGCGAAAGAGTATGGCTGTACGATCATTAAGACAGTGCAGGATATGCTTTGGATCGCTCGAAATATTTATAAAGCACCAAATGTGGAGCTGATCATGGAACGAAAGATCATTGCGTTTCATAACCATGCGTATATCGGCGATGTATATACGAAGATGTCGAAGACCCGCTATCGTTCTTACCCGGTGCTGAATAATCAAGGGAAGGTATTGGGAGCGATCTCCCGCTATCACTTGTTGAATTATAAAAAGAAAAAGTTTATATTGCTGGATCATAATGAAGGCAGTCAGAGCATCGATGATCTGAATGAAGGAGAAGTGATGGAGATCATCGATCATCATCGTATTGGCGATATAGAAACGTCTTCGCCGATCCGTTTCCGCAATGAGATCATCGGAAGTACATGTACGATCATTTCCAAGATATATAAGGAGAACGGCATTGTACCGCAGCCGGAGATCGCTGCGATTTTATGCTGTGCCATCATATCGGATACGATGAATTTCAATTCTCCTACGACAACGGCAGTTGATCGTGCTATTGCCGCTGAGCTTGCGGATATTGCCGGTATTCATCTGCCGGAGATCGCCAAAGAGATGTTTTCCGCTGTAGCGACGCTGAAAGGAAGATCGCTGTCAGAGATCTTATACAATGACTTCAAGGAATATAATATAGAAGGAAAGCGGATTGCGATCGGGCAGATCAACATTGCTGAAGAAGAGGAAGTACGTGAGATTAAAGAGGATTTTATTGATTATATGCATAAGATCAATGAAATCAATAAGTTTGATCTTTTGATGATGTGCTTTACGAACGTGGAGGGAACGGGCAGCAATCTTGTTTTTATCGGTCATCTTAGCTGGATGGTAGACGAGGTATTTAAAGATGATATCATGGATGATATGTATTTTGTGGATAGTGTTATCTCACGCAAGAAACAGATCATTCCCGCATTATCTAAAGCATTTCAAAATTTGTAAAACGAAAATTTTGATTTTCGTTTTTTTAATGGTCATTTTCTATTGATTTTCTTATAAATGTGAACTTTTCATCAACTAAATGTTTCTTTTATGTAAAGAATCAAAAGGGGAATGAGAAATGATCATAGAAATTCGATATGAAAATTATCGTTCCATGAAAAATAAAACTGTTTTTGATCTTCGGGCGGAAAGCATTTGTGAATTTCGAGACAGTGTTTTGAAATGGAACAGAAACAAAACAGATGAGTATCATGTATTGCCGCTGAAGATCGTTTATGGTCAGCATGAATGCGGGAAAACAAATCTTTTCTTGGGTTTGCAGACATTGAAGGATTTGATTTTATCCGGGTCGCTGTCTATGGCATTTCACAAATCGTATCATGAACTGGTTTTTCAAGATCTGCCGAATAAGCCGATTTCTTTAGGCGCTACCTTTTTGTGCGGAAATAAATTGATTTCCTATGATGTGTCATTTACGCAAAAGGAAATAGTCTATGAGTTGCTGCATGTAAATTGCTGTGCCATATTTGAACGTCATTTTCAAAGTGTAAAATTATCGAAAACCAATAAAGCCATGGAATACATGGATGAATCCCGAGCTAGCAGTTTGGAAGTAAATGAGAAGCAATGCAATCCTTACCCCGCAAATTCACTGTTTTTATCTACGGGACTGGGAGCCTTTATCGCACCGACGTTGGTAAATGAGATCCAAGAGTATTTATATAAAAAAGTATTCATATCCATTTCCACATATGAACTGCTGTCACAAAATCTGCACTTGGAAAATAAAAGAGAGATCCATGAGTTGTTCACACAGCTGCATATGCAAGACGTGCTCAGTCAGAAGCGGCCGCTGTCTTCCGGCATGATCCGCTTTATCAATTTATCTGATCTCGTATTTCAGGCGATCAAACAAAATGCGTCCATGTTTATAGATGGTATGAGTGACGGATTGAATCCTACTTTGGTAATGCCGTTATTGACCAATTTGCATGAAAAAAGCAATACGCGCTCGCAGGTGATCTTCAATACCCATAATCCGGTATATTTGGAAAAACAATTTATCCGTCGTGATGAGATTACCTTTATGACAAAGGATCATGATACGACATATCTCAAGAGCCTGCTCGGTTATGCAAATAGGGAAAATAATTATCTTCGGAAGTATCTCAATGGGGATTATGAGACGATACCGGTCGTTAATTTTAAGTCGTTTTCATAAGGATCGCAAAAGAATCTGTCGATCGGACAAGGCCATATGTACGTATGGTCTTTTTAAATGATGCATTTCTCATGCCGTGTGTGACGAAACTGTCTTTATTGCTATTTGTAATAAAATCATGTAATATTATACGTATTGATAAAGGAGGCTAAAAATGGAATTAAAAGTAGAAAATCTTCATAAGAGCTTTGATGGTCAAGAAGTTTTGCATGGCATTTCTTTTTCCATACAGAGCGGAAAAGCGTTAGGCTTATTAGGAAGAAATGGCGCTGGAAAAACTACGACGATACGAATTTTGATGGATGTATTTAAGGCAAATGAAGGAACGATTTTCATAGATGGAAAACCGTTTCATCCAAGTGAATACAAGATAGGATATATGCCGGAAGAACGCGGTATGTATCCGAAAAAAAGGGTTGACGAGCAGCTGATCTATTTCGCACAGCTTCGAGGTATTAAAAAAGCAGAAGCAAAAAAAGAGGCGCAGCGATGGCTGGATCGTTTGCATATAAAAGAATATGAGCATCGTAAGTTAGAAACGCTGTCTAAGGGAAATCAGCAGAAGATTCAGCTGATACAGACGTTGATCTGTAATCCTGATATCGTTATTTTAGATGAGCCGTTCAGTGGATTGGATCCTGTTAATTCTCAGCTTTTGAAAGATGTCGTAAAAGATCTGATTCAAGAAGGAAAACTCGTTATCTTTTCTTCTCATCAGATGAGTTATGTAGAAGAATTTTGTGAAGATATTTTGATTATCAATAAAGGAGAAGTAGCGCTGCAAGGAAACTTGCATGATATTAAAAAAGAGTACGGATACAATCGTCTTGTGCTGAATATCAGCAAGTATACTCCTATGCAAATGCGCGCATTGTGTACAGCAGAACTGAAAGATATCGTAGATATATATGAAGAGCGGAAAGACTGCTTTATTTTGGAATTGAAAAGCGGTCATACGAAGTTGGAGCTGCTGAATACACTGGTAGGACTTCAGCTGAATATTGAAAAATTCATGGAGTATGAACCTACTTTGACCGATATATTCGTATTGAAAGCAGGTGATCATGCATGAAACAGTTTTTAACGGTATTTCGATTTGAATTATTAGGGTTTATCAAGAATAAAGTATATTTGATCTCTACACTTATTATTTGTCTTGTTGCCGCAATCGGTTTGAGCCTGCCGAATTTTGTTGACTTGTTCGGCGAAGATCAGCAAGAAGTAGTTAACGGTGTTGCGGTAAGCGAAGAAGAATACGTATTTGCTTTATATGATCCGCAGCATTATGTATATGATACACCGACATTGCAGGCGACGTATCCGAATACAGAGTTTAAACTGGTGTCTTCTGTAGAGGAGATCCGTTCCATGGTTGAGAAAAAAGAAGTAGATGCCGGATTTGCTTTGAAAGGTCCGCTGGAATTTGAATACTATGTGTTAAACAGTACATTGATGGATATGAATGAACAGACATTTAGTATGATGCTTTCTTCTCAATATCGTAACCAGCAGATGCAGAATGAGAATATCGATATGCAGACGGTAAACGAGATCTTATCAGCGGCGGCTGTAAGCGAAAGCATCGTCTTAGGAAGAGACGGCGTCGGTGGCTATGCATCTACGTATGTTTTACTGTTTATACTTTACCTTATGGTTCTGATATATGGGCAGATGATATGTACGAATGTGGCATCCGAGAAAAGCAATCGTTCCATTGAGATTCTCGTTACCAGTGTTTCTCCTAATGCCCTGATATTCGGTAAGGTAATGGCAGGAGCAGTTGCCAGTGTCTTGCAGGCAGGATTGATGATCGGCTGTGCTTACGGTTTTTATCAGGTCAATGCAGATGCATGGAACCACATGTTGGATATCGCATTTAATATACCGTTGCAGACACTGCTTACTTTCCTGGTATTTGGTTCCTTAGGCTATATATTTTATAGCTTTATCTTCGGCGCTTTAGGAGCGCTCGTTTCTAAGGTCGAGGATATTAATACGAGTTCTATGCCTATTACCATGATTTTTATGGCTGCGTTTTTCGTGACGTTCTATGGTATGTTCGATATCGAGGGAATCGTTATTAAGATCGCATCCTATGTACCGTTCAGTTCTTTCATGGCGATGTTCGTACGTGTTTCTATGAGTACGGTATCCACTTTGGAAGTTCTGCTCTCTTTGGCCGTACTGGTCATATCTACGGTCTTGATGGGGGTACTCGGCGCGAAGATATACAGACGCGGTACATTGATGTATGGAAATCCAATCAAGTTTTTTAAAGCGTTGAAAATGATAAAGAAAAAAGATTAGTAAAAAAACAGTTGTTTTCATGATATATCCATCGAGTCGATTTTTTCGGATATGTTGCTGAAGCAACTGTTTTTCTTAAGGTAGTCTAGTGAGGTTTTTTTCAATCAGCACGATTTCTGTCTATAGTAGCATTATTCCTCTTCAATCCTGGTGTAATGTCGGCCCATACTCTTGTACAGGAAGTGTAGTATCGGCTACAGAGTGGAAAATCACACACAATGTGCGTTTTGAAGAAATATGGATGTCTACACCAATTGCATCATCAAACGTGTACAATCGAAGTGGAGCATGGAACATGGGCAGTTCAGGTTATGTTCTTTCTTATCCTGCTAACAGTGGAAACCGATCAGATTTAACACGACTTCAGCGTCCGGCTCTGTAGAGATTAGACAACTATGATGGGTATCATAGCTCAAATAACATACAGAGGATTGGTATCCGGTCACAAAGGTGAGGATAGGTATTTTCATTATTTACTGATTTTTTTATACATTATCTGGTATTCTTTCTATAAAGGCAGGCTAAAAAGAAAATGAAATTCCATGCATAAGAGGAACCTTGTTTAAAACAATTGGTTTCGGATCTGTCCAAACGGAGATTAAGGGATTCATTCAACGTGATGAGGTTAGGAGTTCCATCATAATGAGAGCACGATTTCTCATTCATTCTTCTTAGTGCCGGTGTATGGAAAAAACCCTGTTTCTAGTATGATCTGTAAAGGTGGAGGAGCGTGGCTAAGCAGCAGTTCATTAGGAAGAGCCCCTTATTCTGATGGTTTATGGTATGTAACGTATAGTGCTGTCATCGGTTGGCCTCCTGCACATCATCAACAGTATTTTCAGCGTCCGGCTCTGGTATAAATGAAGAATCATGATAAGTATCATGATTTCGTATGATATACAGAGGATATATCTTTTCATTGTTTACTGATTTTTTTATACGTTATCTGGTATTCTTTCTATAAAGGTAGGTTAAAAAAGGAAAAAGAGGTTAGGAGTTCCATCATAATGAGGGCACGATTTCTGAAAGCAATGGAATTATTGTAACGGTTGCAACGGCATGTTCCAAACCCACGATATGCAATGGTACACAAGTATACGGTTTACAATTTGGACAAGTTTTTGGTTGGACCCAGCATATTTCTGCGGCATCGTCAACGATTGCAACCTCACAGATCTATTATGATTTTCGACGTCCCGGAGTAGTTAATAAATGGACGAACACAAATTTTGTAGATCAGGGTGATACGATTACCTCACAGCGTCCGGCTTTGTATTATCTCCATACATTGTAATAAGCATTGCAATGTCGTATAACTTACAAAGGATAAGATAGAATATAACTCTCCGTTTGATTCTGCACGATTTCTGTAGGCTATCAAACTGTCGTTGTCGCATATGGTACTTGTCCTGGAGGAATTACACCGGGCAGTCATATCAATACCTTGCACTTTGTAGGGGTAGATTCTACAAATGCTTGGGATCTGCTTCCTGTTGGTTCCACGCCTATTATCAATCTTCGCTTCTTTGGACCTACAGGACCTGGTTATGCTTGTATGGATCATTTGGCCACACTTGTACATTCTTATCAGCGTTCGGCTTTGTTTTGCTTTCATTGCATATGAACGGTTCATATGCATAATAGAAAAAGCAAAGGCTATTCTTTTATCCGCAGTCCGAGAAGCTTGGATAATTCCAATGCCTGTGCCGGTGATACACACATGCCTTTCATGGAATCTTCCGTGATGGTGATACCGTCAATGGTACAGGAAGATACGTCGATATTCATCAATGGGGTATGAATAAATTCACATGAACTGAGGTTGCATGTGGCAAAGACGATATCTTTCAGTTTCATATCATTGAGGTTGGAAGAAGTCATATCCATGTTTTGAAATAGGCAGTTTTGCATCTTTGAACACGAGAAGTTGCCATAGCGGTTATTGTTGGTGTCGAAAGTGATATTCTTGATTACCATACTGCTGAAATCCGCACCGACTATCCGACAGTTATGAAACTCACAGCGATGCATACAGCCTTCACTCATGATGATGTTGGACAAGTCACATCCTTCAAAGATACAATCCATCATATCGATATGGGAAAACTTGCATTCTTCGAAGATGACATTCTTGAAGCGGCAGCTATCAAAATGAATATGTTCTTCTTCGATGAAAGAAAACAGTTCGTTTTCAAACTGTGTATGATACATATAGTTTTCTTCCAGAGCTTGATAAAATTCTTTTTGTATCGTCAGTTCTTTATCTATTTTCGGCTTTGCGATCTTCATGCGGACACCCCTTTGATTTTCATTTATTATAGCATAAAAAGAGGAACGGATTTTTCATATCGGAAAAACTTCGCATGTTGTTTTTTAATACGGAACTTTATATAATGATGCCATTGGTAAAATGAGAAAAGAGGATGTTATGAAAGAAATCATCAGACAGATCTCACAGCAGCTGCAGATCGGTGAAAAGCAGGTACAAGATACATTGACATTGCTGGAAGAGGGGAATACCGTTCCGTTTATCGCCCGTTATCGAAAAGAGATGACAAAGGGATTGGATGAGGAACAGATCCGTATCGTTGCGGAAAATTATGACTATCAGATAAATCTTGCGAAAAGAAAAGAAGATGTGCAGCGGCTGATCGAAGTGCAGGGAAAGCTGACGGAAGAAATATGCAAAGCTATCGCAGCATGTACGAAGCTGTCAGAGGTAGAAGATATTTATCGGCCATATCAACAGAAGAAAAAAACGCGGGCAAGTGAGGCAGAGGCAAAAGGTCTTCGTCCGCTTGCGGATTGGCTGTTAGCGCTGCCGGTACAGAAGGATGTTTTAAAAGAAGCGGAAAAGTACGTAAATGATCAGGTTGCTCATGCGGAAGAAGCATTGCAGGGCGCTAAAGATATCATTGCGGAGATCGTGAGCGATGATCCGCAAGTGCGTGCAAAGATCCGTTCCAGTATAGAGCGTTATGGAAAAATCGTTACCGAAGCGAGAAAAGGTCATCATGACGATAAAAAAGTATATCGCATGTATTATGCATATGAAGAACCTCTGCGCTTGATTGCTCCGCATCGGATCATGGCGATCGATCGTGGTGAAAAGGAAAAGATCCTTCGGGTTTCTTTTTCATATGATAAAGATCCTATAGAAAAATGGGTCATTCATAGGATCCTTCGGCATCGTTCGACAAGTGCTTTGAATGTGTTGGAAGACGCTGTGCATGATGGATTGAAGAGGCTTGCTTTTCCCGGCGTGGAGCGTGAAATACGCAGTGAATGGAGCGATCGTGCAAAAGAGAAATCCATTGATGTCTTTTCTATGAATCTGGAGCGCTTGCTGATGCAACCGCCGATGAAAGATAAGATGATACTCGGGTTGGATCCTGCTTTTCGTACGGGATGCAAGCTGGCGGTAATCGATAAGACCGGAGAATATCTGGAAGTCGGTGTGATCTATCCGCATCCTCCGGTGAATAAGAAAAAGGAAAGCGAAGAGATCTTATTGTCTTTGTTGCGGAAATATCCGATCGATATCATTGCTATCGGTAATGGGACAGCTAGCAGGGAAAGCGAGCAGTTTATCGCGGATATGATACGAAGGTATCATCTTTCTTTATCATATACGCTGGTATCGGAGGCGGGAGCTTCGGTATATTCCGCATCCAAGCTGGCACGCGATGAATTTCCCGATTTGCATGTGGAACAGCGAAGTGCGATCTCCATTGCCCGCAGGATCCAGGATCCGCTGTCAGAGCTTATAAAAATTGAACCGCAGGCAATCGGTGTCGGGCAGTATCAGCATGATCTGCCGGCTGTCCGTTTGAAAGAGAGATTGGATTTTGTCGTCACGAAAGCGGTGAATCGCGTCGGCGTCAATGTCAATACGGCAAGTATGGAACTCTTGCGGCATATTTCCGGATTGAATGCGTCTTCTGCTAAAGCGATCGTCACGTATCGAAAAGAACATGGCAAGATTCACAGCCGGGAGGAATTAATGGATGTACCGAAGATCGGAGCGAGATCTTTTGAACAGGCGGCCGGTTTTTTACGCGTCGAGAATTCCCATGAACCTTTGGATCGAACGTCGATTCATCCGGAAAGCTATGCGCTGACGGAAAAAGTATTGACGCTTTTGCACATAAAAAAGGAACAGATGGGAACTTCTGCGGCATGTGATGCAGTAAAGGAATGCGATGTTCATGAACTCTGTGAGAAGCTGCACGCAGATGTTTATACCGTGCAGGATATTTTAGACAGTATTGCGCAGCCGTTGAGGGATTATCGAGATTCTTATGACGGACCGCTTTTAAGAAGCGATGTTTTGACGATGGAAGATCTGCATGAAGGAGACGAACTGGAAGGTGTTGTCCGCAATGTGGTGGATTTTGGTGCTTTTGTGGATATCGGATTGAAAGAGGATGGTCTCATTCACATATCGCATATGAGTACGAAGCGCATTTCCCATCCTTCGATGGTGGTCGCTGTCGGGGATATCGTTAAGGTATGGGTAAATGGCATCGATTCGGAAAAGCAGAAAGTTCAGCTTTCTTTGCTGCCGGTAAAGTCTGTAAAATAATATGATTTCATATTGAAGAAATATGCAAAAAAAAGTACAATAGGTATAATAAAAAAGGAGGTTATTATGAATCAAGTTCAGGATTTGCAGAAGCATGCAGTAAATGTGAGAAAAAATATCGTTAAGATGGTCACTGCGGCGAAATCAGGACATCCGGGCGGATCGCTTTCTTCTGTGGAAATATTGCTGGCGATATATTTTACGCAGATGAACATCAGCGAAGAAAATATCCATTCTTGCGAGCGCGACCGTTTTGTATTAAGCAAAGGGCATTGTACGCCGTGTTTGTATTCCGTACTTGCGGAAAAAGGATTTCTGAAAGAAGAAGAGCTTTTGACGTTCCGTCAGATCAATTCCCGTTTGCAGGGACATCCGAGTATGCGTAAGCTGGAAGGTCTTGATATGTCAACCGGTTCTTTGGGGCAGGGGATCAGTACGGCAGTAGGAATGGCTTTATCGAATAAGATACATAAAAAGCCATATCGTATTTATACCTTGCTCGGTGATGGAGAATGCGAAGAAGGTCAGGTTTGGGAAGCAGCTATGGCAGCGGCACATTATCATTTGGATAACTTACTGGCTTTTGTTGATTTTAATGGTTTGCAGATCGACGGAGATGTTACGAAGGTAATGAATCCGACGCCGATCGATAAAAAATTTGAAGCCTTCGGCTGGAATGTCATTATGCTGAAAGACGGCAATGATATCGAAGCTGTTATCCGCGCTTGTGAAGAGGCGAAAAAATGTGAAGGAAAACCGACGGTGATCGTTGCGAAGACCGTGAAGGGAAAAGGGGTTTCCTTTATGGAAAACAATGCCGGCTGGCATGGCAATGCGCCGAGTGAAGAGCAGTGTGCGCAGGCATTGGAAGAACTTGATGGAGGTGCGAAATAATGGCAAAGACAGCAACCAGAGAAGCTTATGGAAAAACCTTGGCTGCCTTGGTGGAACAAGATGATCATATCATTGTGTTAGATGCGGATCTATCCGGTTCTACGAAGACTTCTTTAGCAAGAAATGTACGTCCTGAACAGCATTTTAATATGGGGATTGCGGAAGGGAATATGATGGCGGTGGCAGCAGGTCTGGCGGCCAGCGGAAATGTGGTATTTGCATCCAGCTTTGCGATGTTTGCGGCAGGCAGAGCATTTGAACAGATTCGCAATTCCATCGCTTATCCGCGTTTGAATGTGAAAGTATGCGCTACACATGCCGGAATCACCGTAGGAGAAGACGGAGCTTCCCATCAATCCGTTGAGGATCTGGCTCTTATGCGTGCGGTACCGAATATGCTTGTCGTATGCCCTGCGGATGCAAGTGAGACCGATGCGGCCATACGCGCGGTATATGCATATGACGGTCCATGCTATGTGCGCTTGGGAAGAAGTGCGGTAGAGGATGTATATACGGAAGGAACGGTACCTTTTACATTAGGAAAAGGAAATGTATTGCATAAAGGAAGCAAGGTTGCGCTCATCGCCTGCGGTATTATGGTAGAAAGTGCTTTGAAGGCCAGAGAAGAGCTGCTGAAGGATGGCATAGATGCAACCGTTGTGGATATGCATACGATCAAGCCTATCGATAAGGAGCTTTTGATCGAGTTGACCAAAACTCATGATTTGATCGTTACATGTGAAGAGCACAGTATCATCGGCGGTCTTGGCAGTGCGGTGGCAGAGGTGCTCGCTCAGTATGCTCCTTGCCGTCAGGTGATGGTCGGTATCCAGGATGTATTTGGAGAGAGCGGAACACCGGCGGCATTGTTAGAGAAATACGGCTTGACACCGGCTGATATCGTAAAAGCGGTAAAAGAACACGTGAAATAATAAAAAAGTTCTGAATTTCAGAACTTTTTTTACGATCATAGCAACTGATAGATGAGAAAGATAAGGACGGCAACGGCAAAAATGGCAGCGCCTATATAATAAGCAGACCAGGATGCTTTCATTTCCTTTTGTTTTTCCAGCCATACTTTATTCATGTCTTTTGTTTCTTTGTTCATATAGTTTATGTCCTTTTTTAATCAGCATGTTAATATACCTTCAGTAGCATATGTGATATGCCTAATTTCCTGCCTTTAAATAGTATAAAAATCAAAAGAAATAGTACTATCTCTAATTTTATTATAGAAAGATTTGAAAAAAATAGAAGCCTTTTATTTCATGTAAAAACGGTGTATAATTTATTTTATAAAATGCATCTGTTTTTAATATATGAAAATAACGGAATGCTTTACTTATATCTTGCAATGGGGTTTTCGCATTGCTATTTTTTTTAAACTTTCGTATAATTGTTACAACTATGTTAGGAGGAATCATATGAAAGCTGTCGTTAGCGTTATCGGTAAGGATATGACCGGTATTCTGGCAAGGGTATCACAAGAATGCGCACAACAGAATGCCAATGTATTAGAGGTATCTCAGACATTGCTGCAAGATATGTTTGCGATGATCATGCTGATCGATATCGAGCATCTGCATATGCCGCTGAGTGATTTTGCGGCACACATGGAACGCGTGGGAAAGGACAGCGGTTTGGTGATCCATGTCATGCATGAAGATATCTTTCATGCCATGCATAAGATATAGGTGATGCTATGCTGAGTATTCACGAGGTATTGGAAACGATCAAAATGATCGATGAAGAATGTTTGGATGTACGTACCATCACCATGGGGATATCCCTGTTGGATTGCGCCGATGCGGATATCGGCAAGTCATGCGAGAAGATCTACGATAAGATCACTCGTCTTGCAAAGGATCTGGTTTCCTGCGGTGAACAGATTGAAAAAGAATACGGGATCCCTATCATCAATAAGCGGATTTCGGTAACGCCGATTGCGATGCTGCTGGCGGTATCCGGCGGGGATCCGATTTTGTATGCGCAAACGCTGGAGCGATGTGCACGAGAAGTCGGTGTGAATTTTATCGGCGGCTATTCCGCACTCGTACAAAAAGGGTTTAGTGCCGGAGATAAAGAACTCATGCTTTCCATACCGGAGGCGTTGGAAAAAACGGATCACGTATGTGCCAGCGTCAATGTGGGAAGTACGAAAGCCGGTATCAATATGGATGCGGTGAAATTGATGGGAGAGATCGTAAAGGAAAGCGCACAGCGTACGAAGGACAGGGACTGTATCGGTGCGGCTAAGCTTGTTGTATTCTGCAATGCCCCGGAAGATAATCCGTTTATGGCGGGAGCTTTTCATGGTGTAGGAGAAGCGGACTGCGTAATCAATGTAGGTGTCAGCGGGCCGGGCGTCGTTCGCGCGGTGCTGGCCAAAGCGGATAAAGATCTTCCGATGAATGAGATCGCGGATCTGATCAAGCGTACGGCATTTAAGATAACACGTATGGGACAGTTAGTAGGAAGTCTGGCATCAAAACGCCTCGGCGTACCTTTTGGTATCGTAGACCTGTCTTTAGCGCCCACTCCGGAAGTAGGTGACAGCGTCGCGCATATTTTAGAAGAGATGGGACTTGAAAATTGTGGCGGATATGGAACGACTGCATGTTTGGCGATGCTGAATGATGCCGTGAAAAAAGGCGGCGTGATGGCCAGCAGTTCGGTCGGCGGCTTATCCGGAGCATTTATTCCGGTTTCCGAGGATGCCGGTATGATCGCTGCGGCTAAGGGCGGACATCTGTGTCTGGAAAAATTAGAAGCGATGACGGCGGTATGTTCCGTCGGTCTGGATATGATCGTGATTCCGGGAGATACCAGCAGCGAGATCATCAGCGGTATGATTGCGGATGAAGCGGCTATCGGCATGGTGAATTCCAAAACGACAGCGGTCCGTGTGATCCCGGCGATCGGAAAACAGGTCGGCGATGAATTATCTTTCGGCGGTCTGTTAGGAAGCGGACCTGTCATGCGGGTGAATACTTCTTCATGCAAGGTGATGGTTGATCGCGGAGGGCGTATCCCGGCACCGCTGCAGAGTTTGAAAAACTGATAGTTTACATGCCTCGCTGTGCAGATCATAGCGAGGTGTTTTGTGAGCTGTGTATAAAGATTAAAAAAATTGATAAATTATGATAAAATGATACCGGTCATAAAAAGGGAAGAGGTGTGTTATGGTACATATACAGCGTATGATCACTCATATTTTGAATCCATCTGAAAACTTGATGATATTGAGCGATCGCTGCATGGAAGATGTAGAAGAAGCGATTCAAAAGGCGCTGGAATCCAAAATGGATAAGATATTTACAAGCACACGCCGCAGGAAGGCAAGTTTTTTATCGGATAGTCCGGTTCTTTCTATGTTGGAGAAATATAAAGAGAATACTTGTACGTTTGAGGAACTCAGCAGTTATATCGCAAGGCGCATTTTCGATAAGAAGATGCAGGCAGGACGATATGAAAACTTCGATTTTATCATGGCAGAAGGAACGTATGATGAACGCCGCTATATCATCGGTTTTGAAAATATATATCATGAGGGCATCACGCATGTTATACAGCAGCAGGATGCGCGCTCTCAAAATCAGATTGTTGCCGCAAAGGCGATGATCAACGCTTCTTTATCTAAAAAAGAAACTGCTTTTACGATAGAAGTATCCGACGGTGAGGTATATTTGATAGAAGAGAATACCGATTTATATGAAACGGATATTTTACAGTGTACGAGTACGTTATCGTATGAACAAGGGGTAAAGGCGCTGGCCGTTACATGCAGTGAACTGGCTGAGAAATACGATCTGGATGAGATGACCATCGTACCTAAGATGAAACAGATGGTGAAGGAACGCGTTGAACAGCAGGAAGATATCAAACTGGATGAGATCGCGGATGTGTTGTTTGATGAAAACCCGCAGATCCATCGTGAATTTTCCGACGAATTGCAGAGAAGAGGATTTACGCAGGATATCAGTGCGGAACACATGCGTCCGATGAAAGCACAGAGCGTACAGAAGCTGAAAACAGACAGTGGTATCGAGATCATCATTCCGGTAGATTATATGAATTCCAAGGATTATGTGGAGTTTTCCAATGCGGCGGATGGAACGATCTCGATCCGTTTGAAAAATATTAATAAGATCATCAGTAAATGAGGAGGTTACTATGCTGGAATTACAACATCTGTCTTTTTCCGTCGAGGGCAAGGACATTATCCAAGATATCAGTGCGGTGATTGAAGATAACGGTTTTACGGTCATCACCGGACCCAACGGAGGAGGAAAATCTACGTTGGCAAAACTGATCATGGGGATCGAGAAACCCACATCCGGAAAGATCTTATTTAACGGGATCGATATTACCGATATGGATATTCATGAACGAAGCCGTCACAAGATCGGGTATGCGTTTCAGCAGCCGCCGAGGTTTAAAGGAATGACGGTATCCGATCTGCTGTCCATCGCGCATGGAACGAAACTGAGTGAGGATCACTGCTGTTCTTATCTGAGTGATGTCGGTTTATGTTCCAAGGATTATCTGCATCGTGAAGTCGATGCGTCTTTGTCCGGCGGAGAGGTAAAACGCATTGAGATAGCGACGCTGCTGGCCAGAGATCTGCAGCTGGCGATTTTCGATGAACCGGAAGCGGGCATTGACTTATGGAGCTTTGCGAAGCTTGTGGAAACTTTTCAGAATATGCAGAAAAAGAAACAGCTGTCTGTGATCCTGATATCGCATCAGGAGCGCATCATGCAGCTGGCAGATACGATCATGATCATTGAAAACGGCAGAGTGAAGCATCAGGGAGCGAAAGAATCGGTATTGCCGGAGCTGATGCAGGAATTTGACTGCCGTTGCTGTAAGGAGTAAGGTATGGAAGAACTAGAAAAACAGCTGTTGGAAAAGATCGCGGATATCCGCGGATTTCAGCCGGGAACCGCTTTTAGTCTGAGAAGAAACGGAAGCGGTGTAGAGAGGCATTCTACACAGGCAGTGACGATAACGGCAAAAGAGGATAAGCCGGGTATTGATATCGTGGTAAGATCGTTTACCAAACAGGAAAAGGTTCATATACCGGTCGTTGTCACCAAAAGCGGTGTTCACGATATGGTATACAATGATTTTTACATTCAGGAAGGAGCCGATGTGGAGATCGTAGCCGGCTGCGGTATTCATAACAGCGGATGTGATGCTTCCGAACATAACGGCATTCATACGTTTCATATAGGGAAAAATGCCCGGGTAATTTACGTTGAAAAGCATTATGGTGAGGGAACCGGCACGGGAGAGCGCATCTTGAATCCGACGACCGTTATTCATATGGAAGAAGGATCTTTTATGAAAATGGATACGGCGCAGATCGGCGGTGTGGATTCTACGATCCGCAAGACCGAGGCCTTTTTACAGGCGAATGCAAAGCTGGTAATGAGTGAGCGTCTGATGACGCACGGTGATCAAAAGGCACATAGTGATGTGATCGTCAATTTAGATGGAGAAGACAGTGTGGTGCAGATCGTTTCCCGTTCGGTGGGAAAGGATACATCGACGCAAGTCTTCCATCCTATTGCGGTAGGAAATAAAGCTTGTCGTGCGCATATTCAATGTGATTCGATCCTTATGGGGCATTCTAAGATCAGTTCTATTCCGGAGATTGCGGCGAATCATGTGGATGCGCAGATCGTTCATGAAGCGGCGATCGGAAAGATCAATTCGGATCAGCTGATAAAGCTGCAGACGTTGGGGCTTTCGGAAGAAGAGGCGGAAAAGGTCATCATCGATGGTTTCTTAAAGTAGGAATGACCGATTGTTTGCAATGTAATGAAAATGTTTGTAAAAAAATGAAAAAAGTATTGCAATTTCAAATTAGTTGCGTATAATGAAACATATACAAAAACTGAGAACAGAAGTAGTAGTCTTGAACAAGGTTTCTATCAGAGAGTTGCCGCATGGTGAAAGGCAATGGGATTAAGTAGAGATGAACGTGTCTGGGAGTTGAACTGTCGAAATGATGGTATGAGGCAGTTTCCGTATGCCATACGTTAGTTGGTAAGAGAGCTGATAAGATTCGTTTCTTTTCAGAAAAAAGGTGGTACCGCGTATATTTACGTCCTTGTGATTATTCACAGGGACGTTTTTTTACAGGAGGAGGAACTATATGACATTTCATTTTGAGATATTGGGAACATGGGGACCGTTCATATTGGAAGGGCTATGGGTAGTTCTTGGCTTATCTTTGGTCAGTGCCTTTATCGGTGTGGCGATCGGACTTGTCTGTGCCTTTTTAAAGAAAAAGAAGATCATCGGTACCTTCTTATCGTTTTATATCGATTTCTTCAGAGGGACACCGGTCTTCGTTCAGTTGTATTTCGTATATTTCGGATTACCGGCATTGATGGGATTGGCTGTTGATAAATGGTGGGTTTCCATCATCGTATTCGGTCTGAATTCCGGTGCTTATCTGGCAGAGATCATGCGTGCCGGTATTGAAGGGATCGATAAGGGACAGATCGAAGCGGCGAAAGCGCTGGGCGTTATGCAGAAGGATATTATCAAAGATATCATCTTACCGCAGGCGATACGTTCCATCCTCCCGGCGATCATCAATGAGTTTATCGCTTTGACGAAAGAAACTTCCGTTGTCAGCGTATTAGGGATCAATGACTTGATGAAGCGCTATAGCTTTGTTGTGGCGAAGACGTACAGTCCGTTTGAACCGTTGCTGATGATCATGGTTACGTACTATATATTAAATAAGATCTTGAGTTTTATCGGAAGCATGATAGAAAGGAAACTGAAATATGATTAAAGTAGAGCATCTGTATAAGGACTACAGTGAATCCATCAAGGTTTTGAAAGATGTCAGTTTCACGTTTGAAGATGGCAAGACATATGCGATCATCGGTTCCAGCGGCGGAGGAAAATCCACTTTCATCCGATGTTTGAACATGTTGGAAGTACCTACCGGCGGTGTGATCGAAGTAGATGGAGAAATCATCAATCAAGGGAAAGTGAATCTTTCCAAGGTACGGGAAAAGATGGGAATGGTATTTCAGAATTTTAATCTCTTTGATCATATGGATGCGAAAAAAAATGTGGCATATGCCTTGATGAAAGTAAAAAAGATGAGTGAAAAAGAGGCCTATGAGAAAGCGATTCGAGGATTGGAAAATGTCGGTTTGGGACATCGCGTCGATTCCTATCCGCATCAACTGTCCGGAGGTGAAAAACAGCGTGTGGCCATTGCCCGTGCATTGGCGATGGAACCGGAAGTTCTCTTATGCGATGAACCGACCAGTGCTCTTGATCCGGAGATGACGACAGAAGTTTTGAAGGTATTGAAGAATTTGTCGCATACCGGATTGACGATGATCGTCGTTACCCATGAGATGAATTTTGCGAAAGAGGTTGCGGATTATATTTTGTATATGGATAAGGGAGAAATTGCGGAATGCAGCACTCCCGAAGAGTTTTTCAGTCATGCGAAGACAGAGCGCGCAAGGCAATTTGTTGCAAATATGTTATAAAGGAAAGAGGGAAATGAACATGAAAAAATTATTAACAGTTGCAGTAGCGGGATTGGTGCTGGCAGGACTTGCCGGCTGTGGATCAAAAGAAAGCGGATCAAAGGATTCCGTGGATCTGAAAGGAAAGACGTTGGTCGTAACGACAGCGGCTCCTTATGAACCTTATGAAACGATGACAGAAGACGGTAAGCTGGTCGGTTTTGATATCGATCTGGGAAATGCTTTGGCAGAAAAGATGGGATTCACGATCGAATGGCAGAATCTGGAGTTTGATGCGGCTTTGTTGGCGGTTCAAAGCGGACAGGCCGATATGGTTATGGCCGGTGTATCACCGACAGAAGAGCGTTTGAAAGTATTGGATTTTTCTGAGATCTACTATCAGGATGAGGCAGATACGGCGAATACGGTCATCACGTTAAAGGATAAGGGATATACTTCTATCGATGATCTGAAAGGAAAGACGGTAGGGGTACAAAACGGAACCATTCAGCAGGAAGCCGTAGAAGGAATTGCCGAGGAATATGGATTAACGGTAGAAACACGTAAAGAATATGCGGATATTGCACAGGAAATATTAAACGGAAATATTGACTTCATGGTATGTGAAAAGGCGATGGCAGAAGGACTGAAAGAAACGTATAAACAGCTGGACAGCTTCTTGCTCGGTGTCGGTGAAGGCTCTGAAGGAAATGCGATCGGATTTAAAAAAGGCTCTGAATACAAAGCTGCATTTGATAAAGCGATCCAGGAGATGAAGGACAGCGGTGAAATGCAGAAGTTGATCGATAAGTGGTTTAAAGCAGAATAAATTATGTAACGAAGTGAACCGAAAAAGCAGATGAGCTTATAAGGTTCACTTTTTATAAAAGATCATAGAAAGAAAATCAAGAAAAGGGCTGTAGGGACACAGTCGACGTGAACGTATGGTATAATGAAAAAAACGATAGAAAGGGAAGCGGTATATGGCAAAGACAGCATGGATTTTTTCATACAAACTTAAGAAGAACGTAAGTGAAGAAGTGTTCATCGAACGAACGCAAAAACTGCATGATGACATCATTGCAAAGGCGAAGGGATTTATTTCCTGGGAGCATTATGTCCAAGGTAATGTATGGACGGATTTTGTTCTTTGGGAAAGCGAGGAAGATGCGCAGAATGCGACGACGGTAGGAAAGGGAAAGGCCGTAACGGAAGAGTTTTATGCATGTATTCAGATGACTACGTGCAGAGCGTTGATCTCAAAATTTGTGAAAAAATATTAGGTATTTGCGAATCATAAAAAAAGACGGTCAAACGTCTTTTTTTTCACGTGTATATACATACATAAAAACAGCTATGAGAATGATGATGCCATATCCGATAAGGCTGTAGAGATCCGGTATTTGTTGAAAGAGCAAGAATCCCAGCACCGCTGCGAAAATGACTTGTGAATAGTCAAATACGGAAATTTCTTTTGCCGGAGCAAACGTATAGGCATAAGTTACAGCGAACTGCCCACCGGCGGCAGCCAGTCCTGCCATCAATAGATATGTTGTCTGTAACGGCGTCATCGGATGAAAATCGCAAATGACAAAAGGAAGCACGCTGAGGCAGGAGAACACAGAGAAGAAGAATACGACCTTAGGTCCTTTCAAGCCATGATGGGTCAGGTAGCGGACGAGAGTATAGGCAACACCTGTGCTCATAGCGCCGATGACGGCGATGATGCTCGGAAAAAGGGAGGCTGCCTCCATGCTCGGTTTGATGACGAGAAGGCTTCCTGCAAATGCGATGAGAATGGCGCCTATTTGAAAGGGACGTACGGTTTCTTTTAATATGAAGAAGGAAAAGATAACAACGAAGAACGGTCCTAATTTTTGCAGCATGGATGCATCGGCTAACAGCAGGTGGTCGACGGCATAGAAATTTGAAAGCAGTCCGATCGTTCCAAACAGCGAACGGATCAGCAAAGGGGTGATATACCGTTTTTCATAATGGAATCCTTCTTTGCTTTTCCATAAGATGATCCCTGCGAATAGCAAAGCGACCAAATTGCGGAAAAAGCTTTTCTGCATGGAAGGGATATCGCCGGATAAGCGGACGAACGCATTCATGAGCGCAAAGAAGAATGCGGATGCGATGATGCATGTGATGCCTTTTTGTCGGTTGTTCATAAGGTCCTCCTTTATACATAAGCATAAGTATACATAAAAAATACGGTAAAGAAAAGGTGCGTAAAATACTTTTTGTTTGTATACGTATCCGTTATAATAAACAATGGAGTTGATAGTATGAAACGCTATATGATCTTACTTGTGATATTAGGATCGGTACTGATGCCGGTTTATGCCAATACGAGGGAAGATGTGTCGTTGGCACGTTGTACGGATGGCGATACAGCTCATTTCTATATACAGGGTGAGGATGTTACCGTCCGCTTTTTGGCGATCAACGCACCGGAGTATACCAAAGAGAAAGAGCCTTATGGAAAGGAAGCCAGTGAATACGTATGCAATGCTTTGCGATCCGCTGAAAGCATTGAGCTGGAATATGATGAGGGCAGTACAAAGAGTGATAAATACGGAAGGACATTGGCTTGGGTCTTTGTCGATGGAGTGTTGTTACAGGAAGACCTAGTAGAGAAAGGGCTGGCTGAAGTAGCGTATATTTATGGGGATTATGCGTATACAGATCGTTTGAAAGCGGCGCAGGAGCGGGCAAAAGCGCAAATGCTTTCCATGTGGAGCGATGCATCTTCGAAAGAAGAGCTCCCTTATTATATGACGATCATGGGCGGAGTGCTGTGTATTGGGGCAGGTCTTCTTTTTTATAAAGGAAGCAAACGCAGAAGACTTGTACGAAAAGGTATCCGGAGTATCATAAAAAAGAAAGGTGCATGATGCACCTTTATATTTTTTTGATCTCTTTACTCAGCTGAGCGCCTAATTCCATATAGCGGTTTAGATCCTCTTCGCTCGGTGTATAGTTCTGGGCGAGTATATCCTCGCATAACAGAGGGATGCCGCAGTCTGTAAGACGAGCGTTGATGTCTTTGGTAACGCCGTTAAACCATCCGTAAGAGCCAAATCCCAGCCCTTTTTTTCCTTTCACTTTGCAGCTTTTCAGTTTTTCCAGAAATCCTGCGATTGCCGGATTCATCGCATTGTTATAGCAGCCGCTTCCGACGAGTATCGCTTTGGCATCCAGCAGTTCTTTCATAATCAGAGAACTGCTTGTATGCGAATACTGAAACAGCTTGACGCACGTACCGTTTCTTCCGAATCCTTCGGCCAGTGCTTCCGCCATCATCTGTGTATGATGCCAGACGCTTTCATAAACGATGACGACTTTGTCCTTGGCGGCGAAGGAAGCAAATTCCTGATAAGCCTCAAGGATCTGCGCTGTGTATTTCTTCCATATGATGCCGTGTGCGGGGGCGATCATATCGATATGGATATTCATCGCCTGAATATCTTTAAGCTTTGCCAGGACGCGGTCTCCGTATGGCATGACGATGTTGGCATAGTAGTCTTTTGCTTTATCCAGGCATTTTGAAAGACCGTGTGCTTCATCATAGATATCATAGCTGGGGATATGCTGTCCAAAGGCATCGTTAGAAAACAGGATGTCGGCTTCTTTGACATAGGTCATCATATTATCCGGCCAATGGATCATCGGCATTTCCATAAAGGTCAGCGTATATTTCCCTGTGCACAGCGTATCGCCGGTTTTTACTTTGCGGTATGCGTAGTCATGGAAATATTGTTTCAGCATGATGTTGACGCCGGCATTGGAAGCATATGCATGCGCATCCGGATATTGTTCCATGAATTTCACAAAGCCACCGGAATGATCCGGTTCCGCGTGCTGAACGATGACGTTATGGATAGGACGGTCTTGGATCACAGAACGAATGCGTTCCATCATGACATCCATGAATTCCTCTTCCACCGTATCGATCAACGTGATCTCTTCATCGACGATCAGATAGGCATTGTACGTTGTTCCATCCTCGATAGGAAACAGATCACCATGGAAATGGCGCAGCTGAAAGTCATGCACCCCTACCCAATACATATTTTCTTTTATTTGAATTGCCTGCTTCATAAATACTACCTCCATACGTAATATAATTATTATTTTATCCATATTGAAAGGAAATATCTACTATTTTGCCTGAATTTCGTGAATTTTGTCCTATAAAGAGAAGAAGCTCTGTTTTTTCGTAATTCCTTCAAAAATATAGGGTTTTTTAGAGTATAATAAAGCTATAGATAAAGGAGGATTCATATGATCATACAAAGTGAAAGAGTCTGGGTGCTGGGGCAATTTCTGAAAGCGCAGATCGAGATCGCAGACGGAAAGATTGTCCATATTTATCCTTATGGCGCCAAACAGGCGGATAAAGATTATGGAAGCAGGCGGATTGTGCCCGGGTTTATCGACATTCATACGCACGGCGCTTATGGCTGGGATACCAATGATGCGACAGAGGAAGGGCTGCGTAAATGGATGAAGCATATTCCTGAGGAAGGGGTAACGGGGATATGTCCGACGACGATTACGCAAAGCGAAGAAGTTTTGACAAAGGCGGTAGCAAATGTCGCAAAGGTCGTAAGAGATGGCTATGAAGGGGCGGAGATTCTCGGTATTCACTTTGAAGGACCGTACTTGGATATGGTATATAAGGGGGCTCAGCCCGAGGAGCATATCGTAAAGCCGAATGTGGAGCAGTTTAAACGCTACCAGAAGGCGGCGGACGGACTGATCAAGATCATCACGATGGCAACGGAGCAGGACGATGATTTTGCGCTTACGAAATATTGTGCAGAAACGGGCGTAGCTGTCAGCATCGGGCATTCTGCGGCTACTTTTGAAGATGCCGCTATGGCGATCGCCAATGGCGCAAAATCCATGACGCATATATTTAATGGGATGACGCCGTTCCATCATCGAAAACCGGGATTGGTCGGTGCCGCTATGCGCTTCCGTGATACGTTTGGAGAAGTGATCGCGGATGGAAATCATTCGGACTTGGCGGCTTTGAACGATCTGTTTACTGCCAAAGGAAGAGACTATACGATCATGATTTCCGATGCTCTGATGGTAAAGAGCTTGCCGGTCGGCACAAAGGTGCTGTTCGGCGGCAATGAGATAGAGCTGTATCCGGATGGCAGTGCGCATCTGACAGGATCCAAAGCCTTGGCAGGTTCTACGCTGAATATCAATCGCGGATTGCAGATTCTTGTGGAAAAGGCGATGGTACCGTTTGATGCAGCGATCAATTCCTGCACCCTGAATCCGGCAAGACTGCTTGGCGTAGACGATCGGAAGGGAAAACTGGTAGCGGGATATGATGCCGATATCGTTGTGTTGAATGACGATTACTCCGTGGAAATGACGTACTGCAAAGGGCAGGAAGCCATATAGGATAGTAAAAGGAGCCTATACCAAAGGCTCTTTTTTTTCATATCGTAAAGCAGGAGATGAGAATATGGCAATACGTATCTTTATCGATCAGGGGCATAATCCGGGGTATATCAATGCGGGTGCTTCCGCAAACGGATTGAGTGAAGCGGATGTGACGTATCATGTGGGAGCTTATCTGGCAGATATGCTGGCGTCTGACAGCCGTTTTGAAGTGCGGACATCCAGAACATATCCGGAAGAAGTACTCGGTTACGATACACCTTCCAGTTTGCAAGAGCGGGTATATCAGGCAAATAGCTGGCCGGCTGATTACTTTATCAGCATTCATGCCAACTATAATGAAAATCCGGCGATCAACGGCAGTGAGGTTTATGTGTATCAACGATATTCCCGGGCATGGCATTTGGGGGAAGATGTTTTAGACAGCATTGTAGAAGTAGTCGGTACAAGAGACAACCTAGTTCGTGTAAATCCGTCTTTATATGTGCTTCGTCGAACGACGATGCCGGCTATTCTCGTAGAGCTGGGATATTTGACGAATACAGCGGATGCGGAAAAGCTCAGAGATGATCAATATGCATTTGCGCAAGGAATTTATTTGGGAATATTGCGTTATTTTGAGCTTGTTTGATGATGGTATGCGCTGTTATCGTTTGCGGAAAATCTGTTTATCGTGGAAATTTTGACGGGAATGCGGTATGATATGCATGGCAGAAAGGGATCATGTATGAATAAAACGATAAAAGCGATTTTTTTTGATGTCGATGGAACGATGTATTGGCATCCGATCCATGATCTTGTTCCATCTACAAAGGAAACACTTCAGAAGCTTCATAAAAAAGGATATAAGATCGGCGTTGCAACCAGCCGCTGTCATGCGGAATTTGATCATGTACCTTCCTTTTTGAGAGAATTTCCTTTTGATGGAATGATCTTTGATGGAGGGGCGCTGATCCTTGATCGGGATGGAAGTATCCTTTATCAAAACGATATCAAGGAGGAAGATAAACAGGTACTCATAGGATATGCACAAGCGCATGGCTTGACGGTCCGCTATGCTACGGCAGACGGTAATTATTTTTTGCGGGAAGAAACACCGCAGATACAGGATGAGTTTTTTAAACTGTATTTAACGATACCGACTGTGAAATCGTATGAAGGGGATATATGCGATAATATTTTGATATGTGCAAATGAACAGCAGCAAAAAGAGATCATCGATCAGCTGTCCGATGTGAATATCAGCGATCATAAAGAACTGCTGGAGATCACGGCAAAGGGAACCAATAAAGCAAGTGCTGTTGAACGGCTTGCGGCTATGTGGGGGATCGGCATGGATGAGGTGCTGTGCTTTGGTGATGGTTTCAATGATTTGGAAATGATCGAACAGGCGGGGATCGGTGTTGCGATGGGCAATGGCGAGAATGATTTGAAGAGATTGGCGGATTACGTTTGCGATCCGATTGACCGGGATGGGATCGCGAATATCGTCAAAGAGCTGGGGCTGCTCTAGAAAGGAACATTTTATGAAATTGGAAAACGAGCGTTATGAAGTGACATTTGTGGAAGAAGGCGGAGAGATTTACAGCTTTACGGATAAGCAAACGGGCATTCAGTATATGTGGCAGGGAGATGAGGAACACTGGGGCGGTAAAAATCCGAGTTTGTTCCCTATCGTCGGTAATACATACAGCGGTACATATGAAATTGACGGCAAGCGATATGCGATGAAGAATCACGGCTTGATTCGCTATGCGAAATTGACTTGCACAAAACAGGACGAACGGCAAGTCGTGTTTGAACTGCATAGTGATGAGGAGACGAAACGGCAGTATCCGTTTGATTTCCATTATGCGATCTCTTATACGCTGGAAAATAATACATTGACGGTCCGCTACGATATCCGCAATGACGGAGATGCGGACATGCCGTTTTCTTTCGGCTTGCATCCGGGATTTAACTGCCCGTTGACAGCGGATGAGAAGTTTACGGATTATCATCTTCATTTTTCCAATCCGGAGTATTTGCGGCAGATGATCATGGACAGAGATAAGATCCGGCCTCCTTATATAGAAACGTCTTCGGAAGCGGTTCAGGATATTCCTTTGACATATGATTGGATCCAGTCTCAGGCAACGATCATCTACAAGGATATTCGAAGTGCCTATGTATCGTTGATGGGGAAGGAACACGGTGTGCGTGTGTCATTGATCGGTTATCCGCTATTGGCGATCTGGACCGCAAAAACAGGAGCACCGTTTTTGTGCATCGAGCCTTGGATGGGACATGCGGATTTTCATGATGTGAAGGAAGACTTTTATCATCGAGAAGGGACCATGATATTGTCTTCGGGAAACAGCTTTACGACTTCTTATACGATCGAAGTGTTTTAGATGGCTCTGCCATCTTTTTTTGTTGACAATCGTATGATGTGATGATTACTATATAGGTAATTATAATTAGAAAGAAGTTTTACTTATGAAAAAATGGTTTGTGAAAGAAGATCTGCCGAAAATAAGACCGTGGCTGCTGCTCAGCGTATTGGTCATCCTCTTTTATCTGGGGGTAAGCAATTTTACGAAGCTGCTGGCTGTTTTCGATTTTCTGCTGGATCTGTTTCAGCCGCTGCTGTTAGCGATCGCGTTTGCTTATATCTTGAATATTCCCATGATGTTTATAGAGCGAAGGATTCAGAAAAAGGTGAAGCGGGGCGGTGTGATCGACCGTAATATACGCGGTATTTCTTTGACGCTGACGATCCTTCTGGCGATCGTGTTTATCGTGTTTATCGGCAGCATCGTCGTACCGAGGATCGTTGAGAGCTTTATTCAGCTTTTCAATAATATCGGCATGCTCTTACAAAACATCTTTGATAATATCGATGAGATATTTGCTTTTTTCCATTTGGAATACCGTCTGGAAGATATCCGTCAGATACAGGAGTTTGTCAATATGCCGTGGAATGAAGTTTTCAAAAATATCATTTCTGTTTTAGGCGACAGCGCAAACGGTATTTGGACCAACGCCATGAGCGTTACATCTACCTTCTTTTTATGGTTTATGGCGTTTATGTTTTCGCTGTATCTGTTAAGCGGTAAGGAAACGTTGCTGCGGCAGCTGCGCAGAGCGATCATTGCGCTGTTTAAAGAAAAAAAAGCAGCGGTACTCTTTGATTACAGCAGGCAGGCCAATGCAGTGTTTAAGAGTTTTATCACCGGTCAATTGATGGAGGCTTGCATCATCGGTATCCTTTACTATGTTACGATGCGTCTTTTCCGTTTTCCTTATCCGGAACTGATCGCTGTTATGATCGCATTATTTTCGCTGGTACCTGTATTCGGCCCGATGTGTGCGATGGTCATCGGAGCGTTTCTCATATTATCGGAAAATGTATTATCTGCCGTGTGGTTCATGGTTTATTTCCAACTGCTGTCACAGCTGGAGGATAATCTGATCTACCCGCGGATCGTAGGAAAGTCCGTAGGTCTTCCCGGTCTTTGGGTCATGCTGTCAATTTTCATTTTAGGCGATCTGTTTGGTATCGTGGGAATGGTTACTGCGGTTCCGCTTACCGCGTTCTTTTATACCTTATTTGCCGGCTGGGTGCGCAATACGCTGCAAAGGCGTCATGTCTGTGTCGATGAAGACGGTTATGTGATTGAGAAAGACAAGTAAACAAGCGTCTTGTATCGGATGATACAGGACGTTTTCTATGTTATGGACACGAGATAAAAAACATATGAAAAAGATGTCGGCAGATTGCAAGCAGGTAATGAAAGTGGTATCATTATATCGGAAGGTTCAGGAGGAAATAGTAATGAAAGTTATCGTGTTAAAGGATTATGATGAAGTTTCTCAAAAAGCTTTTGAAGTTATGAAGGAAGTCATTTCCGCAAAAAAAGATGCTGTGCTGGGCTTGGCTACAGGATCATCTCCGATCGGATTGTATCAGAGAATGATCAAGGATCATGAAGAGAACGGCACCAGCTATGCGGCATGTCAGTCTTTCAATTTGGATGAATATGTCGGGCTTTCTCGCGATCACGCGGAAAGCTATTATACATTCATGCATGAAAATCTGTTTAAAGGACTTGACATGAAAGAGGAAAACATTCATCTTCCTTATGGAAATACAAAAGAGGACTGTGAAGCTTATGAAAAAGCGATGGAACATGTAACGGTGGATATTCAGGTATTGGGAATCGGCGCAAACGGACATATCGGTTTTAATGAACCCGGAACGCCGTTTACAGAGGAGACGCATATCGTGACTTTGACAGAAAAGACACGTCAGGATAATGCCCGTTTCTTTGATAATGATATTCAGCAAGTTCCGACGCATGCCATTACGATGGGAATTGCGACGATCATGAAGGCTAAGAAGGTCCTGCTTGTGGCAGCGGGTGCTAATAAAGCAGATGCCGTAAAAGCCATGGTCGATGGAAAACCGGATGAAAACTGGCCGGCTTCTGTATTGCAGAAACACGATGATGTTATTGTGATCGTGGATGAAGCGGCAGCTTCTAAGCTGAATGCATAAGAGAAAAGACAAACATTCGTTTGTCTTTTTGATTGTAGGATATGAAAGGGTGATGGAATGAGAGTAAAGATGATTGCGATGGATCTTGACGGTACGCTGTTAAAAGATGACAAGACTATTGATACGATGACGAAAGATCGGCTTATGCGAGCAAAGGAAATGGGGATTATTTTGGTGATTGCTACCGGAAGAGATAAAGGGGGCGTGGAATATGTGAGTGAAACGCTCCAGCTGGAAGACGGCGGAAATCATTATATGGCGGGAGTAAACGGACAGATCATTTACAGCTATAAGAATAAAGAGGTGACGCTGGATAAGGTCTTGGATGGACAGGATGCCAAAAACGTCATGAAGATCGCGCAGAAATATCGCTGTGAATGCATATGCTGCTGCGGGTATGATAATTATAATTTGATCTCGCCTTCTTTGCGCTTTACAAAAAAGCTGCGCAGTATGCTGATCGGGAAACCGATGGATTACGGTATGAATGCGGGGAAACGCAATTTCATAAGAATACGTACGTCGGATCATGAGATAACGCAGGATGTGAATAAGATCATTCTCACACAGAGTGCTTCGCATATAAAAAAATATTTAAAGCATATTCGTGAAGAGCTTTCCGATTATGAGATCTTAAGGATTGGCAGCGGTTGGATTGAAGTTATGCCGAAAGGTGTCAGCAAAGGAAGTTCGCTGTTGCATATCGCACGTATGAACGGTATTGAAAAAGAAGAAATCTTAGCGTTTGGCGATGCGGAAAACGATCTTTCCATGATGTATGCGATCCCTCATGGCGTCGCTATGGGAAATGCGATGGATAGCGTAAAGGAGGCTGCCTGGAAAGTTTGTGACAGCAATGAGCGAAGCGGGATTGCCAAGATGTTGGATGCTTGTATCTTTACAAAATGATATCCGCACATTGCGCTTGTAAAAGATCGACGGCATCTTTTGGTTTCATTTCGATCTGTATTCCGATTTTACCGCCGCTGAATAAGATGGTATCAAAAAGCATACACGTTTCATGAAAGATCGTCGGATATTGTTTTTTCATTCCGATGGGAGAACAGCCGCCTCGGATATAACCGCTGATACGGATTATATCTTTCACATGGATCATTTCCATGTTTTTTTCATGGACAGCCTTCGCACATTTTTTCATACTCAGTTCATGACATACGGGAACGACAAAAACGTAGTACTGCTTTTTATTAGAAACGCATAGAAGCGTTTTAAAAACTTTTTCGGGATCTTCCTTCAGAAGCTGCGCTACATGAAGACCGTCGACCGCTTCTTTTCCATGAGCATATGTATGCACCTTATAGGAGAGTTTTTCTTTATCCAGTATTCGCATCGCATTTGTTTTTTCTGTTTTCATATACGTACCTCGTGTTCCAAGTATAGCATGCTTTCTGTTAATTCGAAAGAAATTGATGTATAATACATCCGGAGGAGCTGCCTATGATAAAGATGATTGTAATGGATATGGATGGTACCTTGTTGCGTGAGGATAATACGATAGATACGGTAACTAGGGAAGCATTGCTGGATGCACAAAGAAAAGGAATCCGGCTTGTGCTGGCCAGCGGGCGTAGTTATTGCAAGCTGATGCAGTATGCAAAGGAACTGCAGATGTCTTCTTATGGAGGATATCTGATCGAAATCAACGGCTTGGCGCTTTATGACCTTGCAAGCGGAAAAAGGGAAGTAAAGACGCGGTTATCGCCGGGAGATATTCGTAAGCTTTATGAATTTGGCCTTCCTTATGAGCTGGAGATGCAGGCAATGTTTGATGACGGCATATATATTTATATTCCGGAATCTCTGTTGCCCGGAAAGATCACGTATCGAAAAGAGCATCATCTTCCCGATGATCATCCGCTGACGCGCGGAGCGATGAAATTTTTGTCCGATAACCGTCAGGGGTATCCGAATCAGATGTATATCCGGCACGTCGATGAGATCACACGGCCATTAAATAAAGTGTGCTTTGCGGCGGATAAGGATGCATTGGATGTATTTGCGGAAAAAATTCGCCTTAAGTATCAGGATTTGTTTTGGATCGGTAAGACGACGGAAAGCTGGCTGGAGATCATGCCGAAAGGCATTACCAAGGGAAACGCGCTTATGGCTCTTGCCGATAAGCTGCATATCGAAAAAGATGAGATCCTTGCCTTCGGTGACGGTGAAAATGATATCGAGATGATTCAGTCCGTAACCTACGGCATTGCCATGGGAAATGCGCTTGCCGCTGTAAAGGAAGTTGCTTATGATATAACGGACGATCATAACCATCAGGGAATCGCCAAAGTGCTGAAAAAGTATGTTTTTTGAGCATATCATGCATGGTTTTCATGCGGGGATGTTATACTATAATAAAACGGAGGTATGAATATGAACGTGGTAACATATGAAGAATTTCACGAAACGGTAAAAAGCGGTGTTGTTCTTGTTGATTTTTTTGCAAATTGGTGCGGACCTTGCAAGATGCTGGCTCCTGTTCTTGAAGAACTGGCAGAAGAATACGCCGGTAAAGCCGTGATCGTCAAAGTGGATGTGGATAAGGAACAGAGGCTGGCGGCTGACTTCGGCGTGATGTCTATTCCGACATTGGTATTGTTTAAAAACGGCGAGGCGGTAAAACAGGTTGTCGGTTTTCAGCCGAAACCGCAGCTTTCCGCGCTGTTGGATGCGGCTTTATAAATATGTATAATGAAAAAGACGCTTAGGGGGAGAGCGTCTTTTTCAAATGATTATTATGTTTCAAAAGGGAGAAAGTATGAAATTATTTGAGGGAAATAGTCATACTTGCAGGAACTCCTTCCTGCTGACTATATACTATCAGAGGCTTGTCATTTAATTTTGTTTCAATAGTGTTAAATTATGTGATTTGGAAATGATGCGTAAATTGCCTGTTTCGGGGATATATGTTAGAATGAACATACCGAAAAGGGGTATGAGCGTGAAACTGAAAGACTTGCATACAGAAGATATAGAGAAAGCCGCAAAGCAGAAATGGCCGGATTTTTTTATTCGCGTAGATACGGCGGATCTGTTTTTGGAAGGTGTAGAGGATGGCTGTTATACGGCGGATTTCATAGACGGGGAATTTTATGTCAGTACCCAATATGCCTATGAGAATATTTTGGTCAACGGCAATAAAACGAGCTATAAGATCTCTGTTTACACCGTGGAACGGCTGAAGGATGCATCCCATATAAATTATCGTTGGAATGATTGTTTCTATGCGGTATATGAAGATGAAAACGGGATACAGTTCATGGAGTATCCGAAGTTTCTGAAAGTCGTGAAAGAGAGAGTACGAGCAAAAAGCACATGATCATGTGCTTTTTGCTATTAGGGGATAGAATGATATTCTCATAGACGTAAATTGGGATAAAAGGGAATTTACGTTTACAGCAAGGTTCCTTGCCAATACCAGTATATGACGCCGTCTATGAGAAAATTGTCGAATCATATGAATTTTTAAAAATATTTTTTGATGTCTTATCAAACGATCGGCCGCAAGTATAGAAGATGTAAAAACGGTAATAATGAAAATTATTGACGGAATATAGTACCCGTGATAAACTTAACAAGTTATGTAACGACAGAAAGAAGGAACTATGACACAATTTAAAGAATTGAATATCAGCAGCGAGATCATGAGAGCTGTTGAAGAGATGGGATATGAGAATGCAACGGATATACAGGCGCAGTCGATCCCCCTTATCATGGAGGGAAAAGATGTTTTAGGTCGTTCCAATACAGGCACGGGTAAGACGGCTGCATTTGGGATACCGGCTATTGAGAGTGTGGATATTAATGGAAAACTGCCGCAGATTTTGATTATTTGTCCTACACGAGAGCTGGTAACGCAGGTTGCGACAGAAATGCGAAAATTCGCGAAATATAAGATGGGGATCAAGATCGTTCCAGTTTACGGCGGTCAGCCGATTGATCGTCAGATTCAGCTGATGAAGAGAGGCTGCAGTATCATCGTAGGAACGCCGGGAAGGATCATGGATCATCTGAATCGTCATACATTGAAGCTGAATGATGTGAAGATGGTGATCTTGGATGAAGCGGATGAAATGCTGAACATGGGATTTAAAGAAGATATCGAAGAGATCCTGAATAAGATGCCGCAAGATAATGAGCATCAGACGGTATTGTTTTCCGCTACGATGCCGCCGGCAATCCTGAAGATCACAAAAGAGTTTCAGAAAGATCCGGTATCCGTGGAGATTAAAAGTGCCCAGAGAACGATCGATACGGTGGAACAGATCTATTATGATGTTCCGCGCGGTAAAAAGGTCAACGCTTTGCGGGTATTGCTGAATCACTACGATCCGGATCTATGTATGATCTTCTGCAATACGAAAAAGATGGTTGATGAGCTGTGCGATGAACTGAATCGCCACGATATCAAAGCGATCTCCTTGCATGGGGATATGAAGCAGGAATTCAGAAGCAGAGTGATGGAGCAGTTTCGCACCGGGAATTATCCGATCTTGATTGCAACGGATGTGGCGGCGAGAGGCATCGATGTAGATAATATAGCATTGGTCGTCAATTTTGATATTCCGCAAGATAATGAATACTATATTCACCGTGTCGGCAGAACAGGCCGTGCGGGGCGCAGCGGAAAAGCGATCACGCTCGTATCCGGCAACAAGCAGCGTGCTTTTATCAAAGATATCATGCGGTATACGAAGACGAATATCATCAAACATGCGCTGCCGACGCCGATGGAATTGATGCTGGCGAGCAAGGAAGCGTTTATCAACGATGTAAAGGAAGCATGCAATGAAGGAATTACGGAAGAAAGCATGGAGATCGCCAATGAATTGATGAGCGAAGGGATCGCCCGTGAAAATATTATCAGCGCGTTGGTTTCCATGATTTACAAACATGAAATCATCGATCTCGAGGATCCGGACAAAGATAAGCATAAACGTCTGCGCAGTGATGATGTGCATACGTTAAAAATTAATCTTGGACGTGCTGACGGGATGAAACCGAAGCATATCGTATGTGCGATCACAGAGGAAACGGGTTTATCTGCGAAAATGATCGGTCATATCGATTTGCGTTCTAGCTTTACATTGGTAGATATAGAACGCCAGCATGTTACCGCCGTTTTAGAAGGGTTGAATCATTGCCGTATCAAGGGAAAAGAAGCCATTGTTACGATCGATGAAAAACCGAAGCGTTCTTCTTCCCGTAAACCGTCCGGACGCTCTTCAAAAAGAAAAGAAGATCGGTATGCACAAAAATCCGGCAGAAAAAAAGAGGATCGTCATTCCGATCGGTTTAAAGAGAAGAGCCGTAAAAGAAAAAAGGAACGATGATATACAAGCATCGTCTTATCCCAAGAATAAAGAGACATAGAAAACGTACACTTCATCGTGAAGTGTACGTTTTTCATGAATGTGTATCCTCTGTTTTTTTCTGTATGATGACGCAGTGCGGATAAGGGATGTCGATGCCTTCGGCATCAAAGCGTTTTTTGATACGGATGCGCAGATCGGACAGCATAGCGACACCGGTTGGAAAGTCTTTGGAATACACCGTCGTTTTCAAATGTAGGCCGCTGTCTTCAAAATCGAGAAGGCGGGTAATTACCGGCTGCGGCTCTTTCGTAGGTGTCATATAATCTTTGTGTTTTCGCACCTCTTCTTCAATGATGCTCATCGCTTTTTTTAAGTCACTTTCATAGCTGATATAGGTATTTAAAAAGTTTGTTTTGAACGTATCTACAGAAAGGTTTTCTAAGGTAGCGGAATTGATGACGCTGTTGGGGATGACGATCCTCGTATTTTCAAAGGTAAGGATGACCGTATGGCGTATGGAGATATCGGCTACCGTTCCCATGTATTCTCCGTTATTCAAACGGATCGTATCACCGATCTTGAAAGGCTTGAATGCTGTGATCATCATACCGCTTATGAAGTTGCCCATCGTTTCCTGGGCAGCGAGACCTAAAACGATAGCGACGATACCTCCGCTTGCCAGCAATGTGCTCATGATGCTGTTAAATGCATGAAACTGTGACAGGATTCCGATACCGGCAATGGTATAGATGACGGTATTTTTGATGCGTAAAGCAAACGCCGTATTTTCCTTGCAGCGGCGCAGGATGATATTTTTTGCGATATGCGATAAGATCCAGGAAAGGATCAGTATGATCACGATATCGATGCATATGATCACCCAATCATTTGATGCTGCTATGCTCTGCCATAATGTGTCCATGTATCATCATCCTTTTCTATCGTCATTTCATTACATAAACCATTTTATAATTAAGTGGAATTGTGTGATTAACTTGATATTTATACAAAAGATATTATAATAAAATCAATAAGAGGGTGCAACCGGGTGAACGTAAAAAGCAAGACATTAAAAATACGGAATCTGCCACAGGGCAAGAAAAGACTGGCTTGTATCAATTCAAAACCATATCTTTTTATTGTGATGTTTTTGTCTTTTGGCGCTTATGCTATATGGAAAGGCTATTATGTGGTAGGGGCGATCATTCTTGCCGTTTTTCTGTTTAATTTGTTTTGTATACCGAATAAAGTCGTTACAGAATTTTATGAAGAGTATGCCGTATATTATTATGAGCAGGAAAAGGATGAATGTTTCATATTATTTTGGGAAGATATCGCATCATGGATATATTATCCGAAGATGAATGATCTTGATCTGATCGAGATTGAATTGAAGGATCATGCCCGGATTTGTTTTAAATGTCTTTCCAAACACAAGACCATGCAGTATTTTCAGATGTTTGCACCGAATAAAGAAAAAACGAAGGCGAAGGTACGTATCTTATAATGTATTTCGCTTTTTATTTTGTTTATGATATAATGCCTCTTGTATCAAAGAAGAGGAATGTGTATGACAGGAACATTGATAAATGCGGTCGCGGTCGCGGCCGGAAGTCTTTTAGGATGGTTTTTGAAAAGATGGATCGGCAAAGATACGGAAACGGCAATCATGCGTGCCTTAGGTGCTGTTACCTTGATTATAGGATTGAATGGATTGTTGACGGTCATGCTTTATACGGATGCTTCTGGGGCTATTCATTCACGTTATGAACTGCTTCTTTTAGGAAGTCTTTGCATGGGGTTGTTTGTCGGAGACCGCTTGCGTATAGAAGAGCGCATCGATCATCTTGCATCCGGACTGGAAAAGAAATTGGCTATGGAACATTTTACGGAAGGATTTGTAGCGTCTACGGCTATTTTCTGTGTTGGGGCGATGACGATCGTCGGTTCGATGAATGACGGTTTATATGGCGATTCCAGCATGTTGCTGATGAAAAGCGGGATGGATTTCATCGCTTCTATGATCCTTGGTGCTTCTTTGGGGATCAGTGTGATGGCAAGCGCCGTTTCCGTTTTGATCATACAAGGAGGCATTGCGCTGGCTGCGCCTTTGTTGCAGACATTTTTGACGGCAGAGCTGATGTCGCTTATCAGTATGGTGGGATATGGGATCGTGTTTATGATCGGTCTGAATTTTCTCGGAGTAAAAAATATAAAGACGGCTAATCTGCTGCCGGCGCTTATTGTACCAATCGTGTATTATCTGGTAATAACATAGGAGGTATCTGATGGAATATGTAGATGTAAAGAGAAAAGTAAATGAACTGTTGATGAAGAAAAAGGCGGTTCTTACTCTTTTGGTCGCTCTTTCGCTTTTGTGGGTATATGGTGTTCAGATATTGAACCCTTTATTGGCAACCGGGAATTCTTCGATCGATTTCGCCATGTCGTTTGCTTTTAGTCTGCTCAATGTACTTATCAGCAATATCGTCTTTTTCTGTGTATTGAAGCATACGCGTAAAGAGCGATTTGGTATGAATGAGATTCGTTTTTGGTTGCGTCATCTGCCGATGCAGATCTTTATGGCGACGCTCTATATGCTGTTTCGGCTTGCTCTCGATACGCTACTCAGGATTTTCGGAATGATCTTGCTGTTTATTTATCTGCCGCTTACGCTTTGCTTGACGATCCTTTATTTTTCGGCAGAGTGTACGATCGCTTTTTGCATATATGATAACGGTGTCAACGTTATGGAGATCCTACGCGGTGTTTTACTGTTTATACAAGCTCGCTGGAGGGTTTTGCTGCGCAGCGGATTTCCTTATCTATTAAGTAATTTTGCCTATGCGCTCTGTTTGACGCTCGTTATTAAAGATTCGCTGCAGATGACAAATAATATGCTGGATATCATGAAGACAGTCGAATATCTCATTTCTGATCCGATGAGCGGTACCTTGTTGTCTATTATCGGATTAACGTTCGTGTTTTGGATCGTCTTCGCATATTTTGAACTGTGTATATTTATGACGACGGCAGTCGTGTATGAAGAGGACCGGCCGCTGTATTTCAGCCGTATAAAAACAAAATAAGGATATGTATCACAAAAATGATGACATTTGCCATCATTTTTTGTTTTTCATGATTTTCATTAACCAAAAGGGTACGGGCTCATATAATAGAATGTCTTAGAGAAATCATAGGCTTATATATGAGGAGGATGAAAATGAGCAAATGCAACCAAGATGACTTTCATGAAGATGTGAGGATGGATATGGATTGCCCATGTGAACCTTTTCTTCAAGGCTCCATGGATATTATCATTGAAGAACAGCAGGAGGATGGGACTCCTGATCAGCATGAGAACACCAGATATGTGAAGGTTTGCGGTTCTGTGGAGGACTGCCGTGTGTACCCGTTGAAGACAGACGGGGAAACGGGGATCGGTTCGCTTCATCTGGAGGAGATACAATCGGTAAAAAATGTCCTTGTCTTAGTGGATGAAAACGGCCAGCAGATCATGGATCAGGATGCATACGAGATTTCCTATTACGTGAACGGAGAAGAACAGCAGGAGGATCATGCCGCTGTTGTTATGTCTTGTGAGGAGCAGGAGCACCATGAGGTTCGCATCGTGATCCGGCATAAACCGATGCTGCGTCTGCATGTGACAAAGCAGCTGCGCGATGCGTGTATGGAACTGCAGGATCCTGCAGAGGATATGCGTTTTACTTTGCATTTGTGCGGTATGGGGATTTCAGAGACAATCGTGCTGGATGCGCAGAATGATTTTTCGGTATGCGTAGAGCATCTTTACCCGGGCGTTTATACGCTGGAAGAGGAAGAAGTGTGCGGATACGGCACGGTTTACCGTTTTGATGATGGCGAGGAGACAGAAACAGCACAGTTTGAATTGATAAGCGGAACGCATGATGTACAAGTCATCAATCAGCAACTGGCCGGCAGCGTTTTGACGATCGATAAGTATATTCGCGATGAAGGCGGAGAGCTGATCAAACCGCAGGACGGGGAATGCTTTGAAGTGCGTATCATCGGGGATCAATTCGATGCCGTTTATACGCTGACATGTGAAAATGACTTTTTCATAGAACTGAGGGATCTGGAACCGGGATTTTATGATGTCAGTGAAACTTCCGGTCAATATGAAACGAGTTATTTAGTGAATCATCAGATGGAAAGCGGATATGCGCATGTAGAGGTGCGCCGCTGTGAAGCAAGCAGCGTTTTGATCATCAATACGCCGATCGGTTGCAGCGGCTGTGAGAGCCCGCTGCGTATTTGTAAGTTTATCCGCCGCTGTGACGGTTTGCTGGTACGTCCGGACGATGATGCCTGCTTCAAAGTCATGCTGTGCGGCTGTGGATTTTATCAGACGTTTAACTTGAATGCCTGCAATAATTTCTGTGTGGATATTGACAATATCTGCTGCGGAGAATATGAGATTCGTGAAATCGATAATGAATGCTATAAGACAAGCTATATCATAAATGACGGCTGTGAGCGTACAAGCGCCTATGTCTGTTTGCATGAAAATGAATGCAATGTTATCAGCATTATCAATGAAGAACGCAACAAGGGCTGTGTCAGCATCTGTAAATTTATCCGCAACGAACGCGGGGATCTTGTGAAACCGATGAAAGGTGATCGCTTCGTCGTGACACTGAGAAGCTTCTTCTTCCGTGAAACCTTTGTATTGGATGAGCACAATGATTGGTGCATGCATTTCGATCATCTGCGGGAAGGCAGCTATGAGGTACGGGAGCGCAGTATCGACGGCTATGATACGACGTATATCGTCAATGGATGCAAGGAAAGAAAACGTGCCCGTTTTATCGTAGACGGAGATTGCGGCAATGAGGTACGTATCGTTAATACGCCTTGCCGTGATGACTGCGGAACTTTAAAGGTATGCAAATATATGGAACTGCAAAACGGAGAACTCGTAAAGCCGAATGCCG
The DNA here is from genome assembly GCA_910575705.1 of Erysipelotrichales bacterium. GTDB lineage: Bacteria > Bacillota_I > Bacilli_A > Erysipelotrichales > Erysipelotrichaceae > CAJTFG01. The sequence continues at coordinate 81,806 of CAJTFG010000004.1, forward strand.
ATGAAAGCTTTGAATTTTCGCTACAGGGACCATGTACGGATGAATGCTTTACGCTTCATGCCCGCAATCACTGGTGCGTGATACTGGAAGGATTGAAACGCGGGGATTATACGATAACGGAACAATGTGCCGGTGGTTATGATGTTCGATATTTGGTAAACGGCTGTCCGGCGGAAACCGCAGAAGTATGTATGAACAGTGAAAATCAAGAGGTATCGATCATCAATACGAGACCGCGCGGCGGCAATCTTACGATCGAGGCATGGATACGGGATTGTGAAGATGTGATGTGGAAACCTTGCGGCAATGCATGTTTTGAAATCTATGTAGAGCATCGAAATGAAACACGAAGCTATACGCTGGATGCCCGCAATCGCTGGCGGATTATGCTGGATGATCTGGAACCGGGTAAATATCGCATCATTCAGAAAGACAGCTATGGATATGAGGTAAGCTATGAGATCCAGCATGAAGAGATGGCGCATGGCGCGGTGGAATTAGACGGTAATGACCAGACCGTGAAGATCGTCAATTCCCTCAGCAACTGCCAGGGAATGGTAACGATCGAGAAAACGATCGTCGATGCGTGCGGAAATCGAACGAAACCGTGTCCAAACAGTGAATTTACCTTCTTATTGCGTGCATCCGGACTGAAAAAACGCTTTACGTTAGATGATTCTAATGATTTCTGCGTGTACTTTGATGATTTAAGAGAAGGCATGTATCATTTGGAAGAAGAGACGGAAGGCTATGAGGTATCCTATATCGTCAATGGTATAGAAGCAGACCGCGGACAGTTTGTTTTGGGAAGAGAGGATATTCATATCGAGGTGCGCAATACAGAGAAGCCGCAGCCGGTTTTATGCGTAGAAAAACGCATTCGCAAACAGGGACGCTTATGTATGCCGGAACCGTGTGAAAGCTATGAATTCGTCCTTACCGGAAAAGATGTTCACGAAGTATATACACTGGATGTATCCAATGACTTTACCGTATGCTTATGCGATCTTTGCCGCCAGCATTATGAGATTCGTGAACTTCATGTAGATGGCTGTGTGTCTTATCTCATCGACGACAGTTTGCAGGCTGACGGTTACTTCTTATTTGATGACCGGGATATGAATATAACGATCATCAATGAAGAGGGCTGCGATGATCGCGTGCGTATATGCAAGGTGATCGAGGAGAACGATCAGCAATTTAAGCCATACCGTTGGGAAAGCTTCGATATTCAGATTGAGGGAAGAAACTATAAGAATCGCTTTACGCTGGATTGTGATAATGGCTGGTGTATCGATATCGATCATCTGGCGCCGGGAAATTATCAGGTTCGTGAATTAGGCGATTATGACAATTCCTTTATGGTAAACGGAGAGTGCAGTAAAAACGGAAGTTTCTTTGTAGGAAGTGGTGATACAGAAGTTACGATTATCAATCATGTATGCTGCAGCGGAACACTGCAGATTGCGGCATATGATGTGGATTGCGATGAGCGGTGTATGCCAACATGCGGTAAATACAGTTTTGTATTATCCACCTGTGATTGGCAACAGACGTATACGCTGAGCCGAGAAAATGATTGGAGCTTATGCTTTGATGAACTGCCATCCGGAGATTATACTTTGGCGGCATGTGATGATCATGTACGCGTGGAAATTGACGGCGACTCCGGAAAAAAAGTCAGCTTCCATCTGGAATGCGAGACAAAGGCGGCATCGCTGCTTATCGTGCCGCAGACATGCCGGCATACCCTTGTGATCGATAAAAAGATGCGGGACGCAAACGGGAATGTATGCAAACCGGAAGAGGGGATGTATCAGATAGAAGTATGCGGCGAGGAAGGTACACAGACATTCTGCTTGCAGGAGAATAATGATTATTGTGTGGAAACGGAGCTTTCACAAGGAGAAGTGACAGTATCCGAATGCGGATATGAGGATGCTTTGTATCAGTTTAATGGCGGTCCGCTGCATAAAACTGCCCGCTTCCGGCTTTGCATGGACAGCCGGCTGACGGTTTTCAACCGCTTGTCATGCCGTTCTTCCATCTGTATACAGGGAACCGTGGAAAACTGTGAAAAAGAGATGGTTTCTCCAAGACGAGACGATTGTTTTCAGATCACGTTAAAAGGCGAATCTTATTGTGATACTATTACCTTAAACCGAAGGAACAGCTGGTGTGCATGTTTTGATGACGTACCTGCTGGACGTTATGAGCTTTCCAGTTCATTATCGGGATATGAGAGCGTTTCTTTTGAAAAACAGAGATGCGCTCATCCTACAATATGTGTCGATGGCGATGATATCGATCTGGATGCCGTTTATAAAATGTCCTGTCATCGGGGAAGCATTGAAATTTTGAAATATCGAAAAGACGGCAGCTGCGGATGCTTTGTGCGCCCTTGCCAGAATGAAAGCTATGATATTCATGTATGGTCGGATCATTATGATGAAGTGATCGTACTAAACCGTGATAATGCATGGCGCAAGCGTCTGACACAGCTTCCGGATGGCACCTACCATGTGGAAGAACTGCATAGTGAGGATGAGGTTTCCTATATCGTTAACGGGGGAAAAGAAAGCGAAACCGCGATCGTGGAAGTGCATGGGAATACGTCTTATGTGAAGGTACTGAATGCGAAACGAACGCAGGGAAGGGGAAGTATTGAGATCTGCAAGTTTATCAAGGGTGAGGGCATGCTGGAACGCCCGCAGCCGGATGCTTCTTACACTGTTCTTTTGAAAGGACCGAATGGGACAAAAACGTATGATCTGAATGAAGACAATGATTTTTGCGTAACGGCATCATCGTTGCCAGAAGGAACGTATGAAGTAGTGGAAGACGGGAATGAGGATAAGGTAAGCTATATCGTAAATAACGGATGTGAGACGAATCGGGGGATCGTCCATGTCATGCAGAACCATAATTGTGTGCAAGTATTGAATAAGATGCAGAGCAGGGGAAGCCTTCTCATATCCAAATTTGTGAAAGGCGAAGACGGTAAACTTCATACGCCGGATGAAACGCAGTCTTATCGGGTACACGTATCTAAGGCAAATTTTAATGAGATCATAACGCTGTCGAAAGAAAATGATTTCAAAGAGCACCTGCGCGATTTGGATGACGGCTGGTATGTTGTCGATGAGCTGGATCATGAGGACGTGACTTACCGCATCAACGGCGGCAGCGAGGTGGATACAGGTGCAGTTCGTATAAGAGGTGATGAACAGGATGTATGGATCATCAATCCGCAGCCATCCGCAACCGGTTCGATTACCGTAACGAAGTATATGCGTACCGACCAGCATTATCATAAACCGGCAGATACCGATGTGTTCCGCTTTCATATGTCACGGCCCGGATTTAATGAGGTATATACGCTGAACAAGGAGAATAATTGGACTCAGGTAGTAGATTATTTGGAAGATGGCAGTTATGTTTTGCAGGAAGTTGACAGTCCTTATGAGGTCAGCTATGTCATTAACGGTGGATCGGAGACGAACTTCGGTATCGTCGATGTTCGGGGGAACGATAATACCGTATTTATGATCAATACGACACAGAACGTATCAGGAAGTATTCGCATCATGAAATACATTCGTGCGGAAAACGGACAGCTGGAACGTCCGACAGGGGATTTCCGCGCACAGATACACGTATCGAGACCGGGATTTAATCAGTTCTATGATCTGACGAGCGCCAATGACTGGACCGTGAATATCACGGGATTGGAAAACGGACAGTATGTATTGGATGAAGTGGATGCACCGGGAGATGTCACGTATATCATCAACGGCGGCAGTGAGGTGCAAAACGGTATCGTTCGTGTACAGGATAATGCCAATCAGGTACAGATGATCAACAGTACGACGACGGTTGGAGGCAGTATCCGCGTCGTGAAGTATATCCGTGCTCAGGACGGACAGCTCATTCGTCCGCAAGCGAACTTTACCGCGCGTCTGCATGTGTCAAGACCGGGGTTCAATCAGTTTTATGATCTGACGAGCACCAATGACTGGACTGTAAATATTACGGGATTGGAAAACGGGCAGTATGTATTGGATGAAGCGGATGCATCGGGAGATGTCACGTATATCATCAACGGTGGCAGCGAAGTGCAAAACGGCATCGTCCGCGTACAGGATAATGCTAATCAGGTACAGATGATCAATCAGGAAACCGCATCCTCCCGCCTGTATTTACAAAAATACAAGAAAGACGGAAACGGCAATATGCTTCCGCCGGATGAAGGAGACGAGTTCCGTGTTCATATAACGTCCTATGATTATGATGAAACGGTCGTATTGAATGCACAGAATGAGTTTCAGACGATATTGGAAGGACTTGCGCCGGGTTCTTATGCGGTAGAGGAACTGAACGCAGGAGGCTATCGGACGACTTATCGGATCAACGGTGCGCAGGAAACGGAAAATGCCATCATTGAGATCATAGAAGGAAGTACGATTTCTGTAGATATCCTCAATGAGGAAATCAGCGCAGCCAGCAATTTGGATGTGTACAAATATATTGTGTATCAAAACGGAAACGTTGTGAAACCGAACCGAGATGAGGTTTTCCGTATTCGTATCTTCAATAACGATGTTGATGAAACGTATACATTGGATGAAACGAATCGCTGGCATTTGCAGACACAGGATCTGCCGCAAGGTACGTATCAGTTGGAAGAGATTTCGCAATCCGGATATCGCGTGCAGTATCAGGTAAACGGCGGTGCTTCCAGTGATCAGGCACAGTTTACGGTTTCTCCGGGTGTTGCGAACTTTATCGAAATTATGAATACCCGACAGATCGAGCAAGATGGTCTGCTGGAGATGACAAAACGCGTGCGAAGCCAAGACGGAGAACTTGTTATGCCTTCTAGCAACCAATCATTTGAAATACGTCTGTATAACAATATGGGATATAGCGATACGTTTACGCTGGAATCCAGAAATCGTTTTACGATGCGTGTGGCTTCCTTGACAAGAGGTGTCTATCATGTAGAAGAGATGGGCAATACCGTTTACGATGTGACATATATGGTAAACGGCGGTACGGAAACGAGCGATTCGCGCATCGTATTAGATGGACCGGATGTACAGACGCTGACGATCATCAACACGCGTACGGAAATGTTTTATAACATGAGCAGCGACAACAATCTCAAGATCGTGATCGAATAAGGAAAGCACTCGCTTTCCTTATTTTTAATGAGGTGAAAATGATGCTGCGTCTTCGATAAAAAGAAAGAGAGCAGCCGATTTTTGTGAATTTGCGTACGGGTATTTATACAGAAGGCGAAGAAAGCGTGAAATTTACTTTGATTTAAGAAAAATACGTGAAAAATCCTTTTAAAAAAAGTGCTTTCGTTCTATAATAGATAAGTAATGTTATACAAGGAGGAATACATACATGACAAAGACGTTTATGTCAATGGATGGTAATACCGCTACTGCACATTGTGCCTATGCGTTTACCGAATTGTCTGCGATTTATCCTATCACGCCTTCCTCACCTATGGCCGAGGTTGTCGATGTGTGGGCAAATCAGGGACGCAAGAATATTTTTGATAGCGTAGTTAAAGTAGCTGAGCTTCAGTCTGAAGGTGGAGCAGCCGGTGCTGTTCACGGTGCTTTGCAGGCAGGAACGCTGGCGACTACGTTTACGGCATCTCAGGGTCTGCTGCTGATGATTCCGAATATTTATAAGATGGTCGGCGAACTGCTTCCAGGCGTTCTGCATGTATCCGCTCGTGCTTTGGCAACCAGAGCATTGAATATCTTCGGTGATCATGAAGATATTTACGCTTGCCGTCAGACAGGGATCTGCATGCTGGCATCTCATTCCGTACAGGAAGCGATGGATCTTGCCGGAGTGGCGCATCTGTCTGCTATTAAAGCGAGTGTTCCGTTTATGCATTTCTTTGATGGATTTCGTACATCTCATGAAATTCAGAAAGTAGAAGTATTTGATACGGAAAAATTCAAAGATCTGATTGATATGGATGCTTTGAACGCATGGCGTAAAAAAGCATTGAATCCGCATACGAATCCGGTTACCCGTGGTGGTGCGGAAAATGACGATATCTTCTTCCAGGGAGTGGAAGCACGCAATGAACATTTTGCGAAAGTTCCGGATATCGTAGCCGATTATATGAAGGAAATTTCCAAGATCACAGGGCGTGAATACGCACCGTTTACATATTATGGAGCTGCTGATGCGGAACGTATCATCGTTGCAATGGGTTCTATCACGGAAGCAGCGAAAGAGACGATCGATGCATTGACTGCAACCGGAGAAAAGGTAGGTATGATCAAAGTACATCTGTACCGTCCGTTCTCTGTTAAATATTTGACTGCGGTTCTTCCTTCTACGGTTAAGAAGATCGCGGTTCTGGATCGTACGAAAGAAACCGGCGCTATGGGCGAGCCTCTGTATCTGGATGTGCTTGCGGCGTTGAAAGATAAAGATATTGAGATTATCGGAGGACGCTATGGTCTGGGATCTAAAGATACGCAGCCATATCATGTAAAAGCCGTATTCGATCATTTGAAGGGCGATAAGCTGATGCATAGCTTTACGATCGGCATTCATGATGATGTTACGCATCTGAGCTTGCCATGTGATGAAAGCTTCACGACGGAAAACGATTATACATCATGTCTGTTCTGGGGTCTGGGATCTGATGGTACGGTTTCTGCGAATAAGTCAACCGTTAAGATCATCGGTGATAACACGGATCAATATGCACAGGCATATTTCGCATATGATTCTAAGAAAGCCGGCGGTGTAACGCGTTCTCACCTGCGTTTCGGAAATTCTCCGATCCGTTCTACGTACTATATCAACAATGCGGATTTCATTTCCTGCTCATTGGATGCTTATATGTTTAAGTATGATATGGTAAGAAATATCAAAGAAGGCGGTACATTCTTGTTGAATACGACATTCTCTAAGGATGAGATCGTGGAACATATGCCGAATCGTATGAAAGCGCAGCTGGCGAAAAAACATGCGAAATTCTATATCATCAACGCTACGAAGATCGCTGCGGAGATCGGTATGGGACGCAGAACGAATACGATCCTGCAGTCTGCATTCTTCGCATTGAACGAACAGATCATGCCGTATGATACAGCAGTTGATCTCATGAAGGCGGCAGCGAAAAAATCTTACAGCAAGAAAGGCGATGCTGTCGTACAGCTGAACTATAAAGCAATCGATGCCGGAAAAGACGGAATCGTTGAAATTTCAGTAGATCCTTCTTGGGCAGATCTGCCATATAATGCAGACCGTACATTGATCGGTGACGAATACTTTGATAATCACGTGGCTGTCATCAATGGGTTGGAAGGATATGATATGCCGGTATCCGCATTTGCCGGAGACTTCCTGTTGGATGGTTCTATCCGCAACAATGTATCCTTTAATGAAAAACGTACAATCGCCGTACAGGTTCCTACATGGAAGCCGGAAAACTGTATCCAGTGCGGATTCTGTAGCTTTGTATGTCCGCATGCTACGATCCGTCCGTTCCTGTTAACGGATGAGGAAATCAAGAATGCGCCGATGGAATTTAAAACGATCCAGGCTATGGGCAAGGGCGTTGAGAATTTGAAATATCGTATTCAGGTCACACCTGCAAACTGCGTAGGCTGCGGTCTGTGCGCGGTTGAGTGTCCGGGTAAGGGCGGACAGAAGGCTCTGGAAATGGTCGATATCAACGAAAAATTGGATCAGGAGCCATTGGCAGATTACCTGTTCAAACAAGTGGAATACAAGACGGAATACTTCCCGACGACGACCGTAAAGGGTTCTCAGTTCCTGATGCCTTACTTCGAGGTTTCCGGTTCTTGTCCGGGATGCGGAGAAACTCCTTACTATAAGCTGATCTCTCAGCTGTTCGGTAGAGATATGCTCGTTGCCAATGCGACAGGCTGCTCTATGATCTACTGTAGTTCTACACCGTCAACACCATTTGTAAATGATAAGAACGGTGAAGGTGTCGCTTGGGCAAACTCTCTGTTTGAAGATAATGCGGAATTCGGTTACGGTATGGCATTGTCTCAGAACTACAAAGAAGCACGCATTTTGAAGATCATGGAAGATAACATGGATCAGGTAGAGCCGGAATTGAAAGATGCATTTGCGAAATATCTGGAAATTCACGGTGATCGCGAAGCAGAACGTGCGATCGCTCCTACGATCAAAGAGTTGGCGGAAAAATCAGCGAATGCAGCTGTAAAAGAACTGGCCTCTGAAGATCTTATCAGTAAATCTGTATGGATCATCGGCGGTGACGGATGGGCATATGATATCGGTTACGGCGGATTGGATCACGTTCTTGCGAATAACCTGAATGTCAACGTTCTCGTATTGGATACGGAAGTATATTCTAATACCGGAGGACAGTCATCAAAATCAAGTCAGGCAGCTTCCATTGCGAAGTTTGCGGCCGGCGGTAAGACGACGGCGAAGAAAGACCTGGGACAGATCGCTATGGCATACGGTCATGTATATGTTGCGCAGATCTCCATGGGTGCTGACAAGAATCAGACATTGAAAGCGATCCGTGAAGCGGAAAGCTATGATGGACCATCTTTGATCATCGCTTATTCTCCTTGTGCAGAGCATGGTATCAAGGGCGGATTGGCAAATCATCAGATCACGCAGAAAAAAGCAGTAGAATGCGGTTATCTTGATTTGTACCGTTATGATCCGAGAAATGAAAATAAACCTTTGACGATCGATTCCAAAGAACCGGATTTCGATAAGATGGTAGATTTCATGATGACGGAAACTCGTTTCTCTCAGCTGCCGAAGCTGAAAGGAGAAACGGCTTATGAAATGTTTGAGAAAACAAAAGCAGATGCGATGCGCCGTCATAAGAGATTAGTAAAACTGGCTGAAGAAAATATGTAATGAATGCCATTAAAGCTCCTCGTGGATAAGCCTGAGGAGCTTTTTTCTGAAAAATAGAAAAACAGGGAGTTTATTATGAACTATAAAACATTGCTGCTGGATGCTGACGGCACCTTGCTTGATTTTCACAAAAGTGAACAGATGGCGTTGCGAGATACTTTTGCACATTATCATATCCCTTTAAATGATGAAGTGTTGGAGCGTTATGAACATATCAATCATGATTTGTGGAGACGTTTTGAAGTGGGAAAAATCAATAAGAAAACAGTACTGTATTCCCGTTTTGTCATGCTCTTTGAAGAACTGCACATAAAAGAAGACGGAGTGCAGTTTGAAGATGCATATCAAAAGGCATTAGGAGAAGGTGCTTATCTGATAGAAGGCGCTTATGAAGTAATGGAGGAGTTACACAGGTGCTGCGATCTTTATATCGTCACAAACGGTGTTTCGGCTACCCAGTACAGCCGTTTGAAAAAAACGGGTCTATATGATTTGGTGCGCGATGTATTTGTATCGGAAGATATCGGATATCAAAAGCCGCAGAGAGAATATTTTGATCATGTTTTTTCCAAGATACCTTCATTGGAAAAGAAAAGGACACTGATGATCGGGGATTCGCTGAGTTCGGATATAAAAGGAGGCATCTGTGCGGGCATTGATACTTGTTGGTATCATCAAGACATCACACAAAAGCCGGCAGATATGCCGATTACCTATGAGATCCATGATCTGCATGACCTATTGCCGATCATAAGAGGAAGCTAGAGAGCGGCCTCTTTTTTCTTTAAATATTTGCGATTTTGTAAATATTGTTCATCTCCGGGTTTCAGATATCCCGCCAGCTCATTATAGTAAATCGCTTTTTGCAGGTCTTGCAATTGATCGTAGCATACACTGAGCTGAAGATAGGGAATAAAATCGTAGCAATCGGTCTCTATGGGAATGCCGGTAATTTTTTTAGGTGTTTGCCGAGCGGCTAGTTCATACCAGAAGATCGCTTCTTTTGTTTGTTTTTCCATAAAAAAGTGATGGGCGATGTCACAGAGGATCTCGCTTTTTGGAATACCGTAATAGAAACTCTCTATAAAGGAAGTAAAGGCTTCTTTTTCTTTCTGGATGGCAAGATAGCAGTGGCCCAGCATATGACATGCGTCGATTTTGTATTCTTTCTGTCCATCTGCTGCTTTTAAAAGACAGGAAAACTCTTCGATTGCTTCATGGTATCTTTTTTGGATATACAGTTCTTTGGCATAGTGATACTGTTCTTTGAAAGAAAGTCCATAGCGGATCTTCTGAAGTTTTAAGATCTTCAGTTTCTGCATATTTTTTCGTGCTTTCTGCGGACAGTGCGTGATAGCCGCATCCTCATATAGTACAAGTCCGTGTAAGGGGATGGATTCGTTTACGATCCCTTCAAATTGACAATGTTCATCCCGGCGGATGATGCGCTCTCTGTAATATTCGTTTATCGGTTTTTCTGCTGCATCGCATTTCGTATGATATTTCATTATCAGCATATCAAACTTTTTTTCTTCTTCCAAAAGCCGTTTCAGCTTCTGATAATCTTCTTTACTGAGGATATCGTCGGCATTCATCCACATGCAGTACGGACATGTCGCTTTTGAAAAAGCAAAATTTCGCGCTTTGGAATAATTGCCGCACCATGGAAAATCATATACGTGATCCGTGTATTGAAGAGCGATATCTTTTGTGTGATCCCGGCTGCCGGTATCTACGATAATGATCTCTGCCATCAGATCATGAATGCTTGAAAGACATCGGTTTAAATGTTTTTCTTCGTCTTTAACGATCATGCATAGGCTGACTTGTATCATGTTATCACATCCTAATCTATCATATGTGACAGATTTTAAAATTGACATGCAAATCGGATTTTTGTAACCGATGCTTGGGAAATTGTATATTGTATTTTTGTGGCTTATGATCAATATATCGTTTAATAGATATATATGAGAATAGGAGATCCTATGGAAGCATAAGAATTGATAAAATGTATGAATGAAAGAATAAAAGAGGTGTTATAATAAAAAAGAATAAATTTTTTACGCCTTTTCCTATTTGGAAAAAAGATGTAAGAGGAGAATATGGGTATGGATATTGAAGTGTTAACAACCCAAATGATCTATTTTGCTGTTGCTTATCCTTTGCGGATATGCGTGTAGGAAAGTCGAAAACAGGCCAGCTATGCTGTTTGATTTGGTATTGCCGATTGTTTATTGGATGATCCTTTCTCTGCTTCCAATACCGGGGTTCATCAGTAATTTTCTTATTTTGATGATGGCTATGTCGGTATCATCTACGGCTTATGTGTATGCCAGCATCTATGATAGAAACACATCTCTTGCTTTGCAGGTATCCATATTAACAAATATTCTCTGTGTGGTAACGGCATATGACGGGACTATGGCTTTAAAAACGGATATATTATAATGAAAAATGCGTCATCCTGTGTAAAGTTTTTCAATTTCTACTTACAAAGGTATGAATATCATGTATAATATGGTATAGAATTATAGTAGATAAGGAGGTTATAATATGGCAATATGTACAGAAACATTGACTTTTTATACCCCTTATAGCGATCTGAATAAAATGATCGGCGCATTGAAGAAAGTTTTTCATCTAGAGATTAAAAATCTGTTTCATAAAAATAATGAATTGGAAATTTATTTGATGAATAATGACCGCATCATGGTAACGTATTCTACTACGGATATGCAGGATCTGTTAAACAGTCAGCTGGAAGAGCTGTATCAGGCGGTCGTTGTTCGGGATGCTGTTCCGATCGCGTTGCAGGTAAAGGAAAATCTGTTGATCCAGATCGAATTGGTACATGGCATTTATAAGGTTGAGTTTGAATACGATGAGGAATCACGCAATGAAAGGATCGTTTCTTTGATGGAAGTGGCGGATAATCTGACGGCGCTGATCCTTTGGGAGACCGGGGACATATCCAATAGTTATGGGGACATCATTCTTTCTTCGCAGGGAGAAAGCGAGGTAGCTATTTTTAATCCGATCGACGAGGCATCTTTGATGATCGATCGCTATCATATTGATGATAAGCAGAGGACCCGTTTGCAGAGATCTACGCAGATCTTGCGCTATAAAGGGATCTTTGCGCCATCTGATCTGGAGATTCCGGATGAGGTTCGCTACTATACGTGTCTTGATAAAACGGATATTGCCAAAAGAGCCGTTGCCTGTATGATCCTGGCTATTTATGCCGGGTTGATTCAAGATATGGAATGGTCAAGTGATCAGGCGTTTTCCTATGTGGAACAGATGATCGATATGTACAGTGCTACCGGTTATTTTACGATGGATGAAATCGACTTTTTGAATGAGGCGCAGCCTTCTAAGGAACTTTGTGACCGTTATCAGATGTATTATGAATACAGCAATGTCCTGTTATGGTCTTTAGGTTATTTCAAGGAGCTCTCTTTTCCGGATGCGGCATGTAATTCTTCATTGATCGTTCAGACGATTTTTAATTACAGTACGGTGGATGAAATCGCAAAGCACGGCCGTTTGCAGGAAGCAAGCGATATGCTGGATGCCTTGGATCTGATCCAGCGTTATGAATGGGCATGTCATCATGCGATAAGAAAGCAGTTTTCTATGCCGGCACATTTGGATCCGACGATTACGGTATATCGGCATCATGCATTGAAATGGCTGATCAGCGATTCCGAGGAAATATGGAATAAAGTGGATATGAAAATCAAAGTGATGAACCGTACATGAGCTCTTATACAGAGCTTTTTATGTTTTTTATTTTATTTATGAGAAATATAGTATAATAATAGTAAGGATGTGATGGTATGCCTTCTTATATTGAATTTCAGAATGTAAAAAAGATATATCACATGGGAGAAGTGGATATTGAAGCTTTATCCGGTGTTGATTTTTCTATAGATAAAGGAGAGTTTGTCGTTATTGCCGGCGCCAGCGGTGCGGGAAAGAGTACGATTTTGAATATATTAGGAGGTATGGACTCTGTCAGCAGCGGCAAGATTTATGTGGACGGCAATGAGATCAGCAGTTATAATGCTCGTCAGCTTACGACATATCGCCGTTATGATATCGGTTTCGTATTTCAGTTTTATAATCTTGTGCAAAATTTGACTGTTCAGGAAAATGTAGAGCTTGCGACGCAAATATGCAAGGATCCTCTTGATATCGTGGAAACGATTCGCGCAGTCGGATTGGAAGACAGAATGCATAATTTTCCCGCACAGCTGTCCGGAGGAGAACAGCAGCGTGTGGCGATCGCCCGTGCAATTGCGAAAAACCCGAAGATCCTGTTATGTGATGAGCCGACGGGGGCATTAGATTATCATACGGGGAAAGCGGTATTGAAACTGTTACAGGATACTTGCCGAAATCAAGGGGTCAGCGTCATTGTGATTACGCATAACCTTGCATTGACGGCTATGGGAGATAAAGTCATTAAAGTCAGAAATGGAAAAATAGAAAGTGTGACTGTCAATGAAGATCCATTACCGGTAGAAAGGATTGAATATTAGGATGCCATCTTCTCTTTGGAAAGATACCTTACGTGAAATAAAGAAAACATTGGGAAGGTTCTTCTCCATTTTTGCGATTGTCGCAATCGGAGTTGCTTTTTTTGCCGGTGTAAAGGCCAGTGTTCCGGATATGAAGTATACGGCAGATGCTTATTTTGATGAATATAATCTGCTGGATTTTCGCATTGTATCTACCGTTGGCTTTACAAAAGAAGATGTACAGGCAATTCGTGAAGTGAAAGGCGTGGAAGGCGTGGATGCGACGTATACCATGGAAGCGTTGACTATGGTAGGACCTCAGCAGCTCACATTAAAGGTCCATGCGCTTCCTGAGGCGGATCCGCGAGCGGATGATCCCGACTATATCAATCAGGCTAATCTTCAGGAAGGACGTATGCCGAGGACATCCGGCGAATGCCTTATTGAAAAAAACGATATCGGAGACAGCGGTTTAAAGATCGGCGATACGATCGTTTTGAGTTCCGGAACAAATACGGATATATCCGAAAGTTTGAAAACAAAAGAATATACGATCGTGGGTACGACGTTTAATCCTAACTACCTCTCTTATGAGAAAGGTTCCTCTTCCATCGGCAGCGGGAAGATCGATAACTATATCATGATATTGAAGGATGACTTTAAAAGCGAGTATTATACGGAAGTCAATGTTACGGTAAAAGGAGCCAAGGATTACAATTCTTATGAAGAAGCGTATTTCGAGATCACGGATAAAGTGAAGACGGCATTGGAAGACGTCGGAGCGGATCGCAGTGAATTCCGCTTTGAAGAGATCAAAAAGCTGGCAAATGAGAAGTATGAAGAAGGATTAGCGGAATATGAAGACGGCAAAAAGCTATACGAGGAAGAGATAACCAAGGCGAAAGATGCCTTGGAAGATGCTAAGATCAAGCTTGCTGTCGGAGAGAACACATTACAGATAGAAAAGAAAAACTATGAGGTAAAGATGGCGGAAGGGAAGCAACAGTTGGAAACAGCCAAAGCGCAGTTAGCTTCCGGTCAGCAGATATATCAGAATATAAAAAAGGAATTTGACGAGCGAAAACCACAGTTGGAAGAACAACTGACAAAGCTGGAAGGACAGCTGGATACGATCAAGGAACAAGTCCAGCGCATTGACGAACAGATCGCTCAGACAAAACAGCAGCTGGAACAGCCGGGGCTTACCGACCTGGAAAAAGAGTTATTGAATCAGCGCCTCACATCGCTACAGCAGCAGAAAGATGTTGCGGAAGCAGCGCTTCCTATGATAGAGCCTACCATAAGCGCTATTCGCTCACAATTGGAGAATACGCAGTCACAGCTGCAGATGATGGAGGAGTATCTGCGTATTTTGCAGCAGCAGATCGATGAAGGGGAAAGAGAATTAGAAGAGGGAAAGAAAACCGCAGAACTTCAGTTCGCCTTGGCCGAGCAGGAACTGATCGACGGACGAGCTTCCCTTATCAGCGGTCAAATGGAATTGGCGAAACAGGAAAAGAAGGGGCTTGAAGAACTGGAACTTGCGGAAGAAAAACTGGAAAAGGCAAAACGTGACATCGAAGAACTGCCGCAGCCGCAGTGGTATGTGTTGGATCGTCATTCGCATTATTCGTATATGGATTACGGCAGCGTAGCGGATCGCATGGATGGGATTTCCAAGGTGTTTCCTTTATTTTTCTTTTTAGTAGCTGCGCTTGTTTGTCTGACGACGATGACGCGCATGGTAGAAGAACAGCGAAGTATGATCGGAACGATGAAAGCGTTGGGCTATGGTAAAGCGGCGATCGCTTTCAAATATGTTTTCTATGCATTTGTCGCCAGCGTATTAGGCAGCATCGTCGGCTGTGCTATCGGTATGACGCTGTTTCCTACGGTGATCTTTAATGCATGGGCATTGATGTATACGATCCCGCATATAAAATTTGTCATGCAGCCTGTCCTTGCGTTTACGGCTAGTTTTATCGTTATCGGTATAACGATGGCCGCTGCATATGCCGCGGTTTATAAAGAACTTATGGAAGTACCGTCTCAGCTTATGCGGCCGAAAGCGCCGAAGGTGGGAAAGAAGATCCTCTTGGAGAGGATCACCGTTTTATGGAGTCGCTTCTCTTTTATCCAAAAGGTAACGGCACGAAATATCTTCCGTTATAAAAAGCGCTTCCTTATGACAGTGATCGGTATTTCCGGATGTACGGCGCTGCTTGTGGCCGGTTTTGGTATTCAGGACAGCATCGGTGAGGTCGTTTCCAGACAGTATGGCGATATCATGCAGTATGATCTCTCCGTAATGTTTGACAAAGACGCAAGCCTGTCACAAAAAGAAGAGATCATGGACGCATTGGCGAAAGATGGGCGTTTTGAGGCTCTTATGGGAGTAGGACAGTATAATGGAAATGCATATGATGGAAGTGAGACGGAAGCGATAACGATCGTTGTACCGAGTGATATAGAAGCGTTTAAGCAGTTTGTTTCCCTGCATACCAGAATAGGACAGAAAGAGCAGGAATTGTCCGGTGACAGTGTTTTGATTTCAGAGAAGTTGTCTATGAATTTGAATGTTTCCAAGGGAGATACCATGATAATCGACGATGGTGACGGTATTCAGCGGGAAGTCAAGGTCGGCGGTATCGTAGAAAACTATATCGGTCACTATGTATATATGGCTCCTGGCTATTATAAGGATATTTTCCATGTCAGGCAGGTCGATACGGCATTGCTTGCAAAGCTGAATGATGCTGCACCGGAGGTAGAAGTAACCTTGGGAAATGAATTGATGAAGGATGAGCAAATCACTTCCGTTACGTTTTATTCAGGTATAGCGGAGAGTTTCCAAGATACGATCGCTTCCCTGAGCTTTGTTGTTGTCGTATTGATCATTGCGGCAGGAATGCTGGCATTCGTAGTATTGTATAATTTGACGAATGTCAATATCTCAGAGCGCGTTCGGGAAATAGCGACGATCAAGGTCCTCGGTTTTTATGATAAGGAAGTCTCTGCTTATGTTTATCGAGAAAATATATTTCTTACGATGATCGGCGCCTTCTGCGGTTTATTCCTCGGTATCGGACTGCATCAGCTGATCATGAATCTAGCGGAATTGGAGTCGGTGATGTTCGGAAGAAATATCGCACTTTTATCCTTTGTTTTATCTTTCCTTATCACAATGCTGTTTTCGATCATTGTCAATCTTGTTATGTATCGTAAATTGAAAGAAGTTCCGATGGTCGAATCTTTAAAATCTGTAGAATAGGTCTTGAAATTTTTAAAAAATAATGTATTATATATAAGTGCCTATATATGGCATTTATATGCAGAAGTGGTGGAACGGCAGACACGCTGTCTTCAGGCGGCAGTGCGAGCAATCGCGTGAGAGTTCAAATCTCTTCTTCTGCACCATATTGCAAACAGCCGCTCATGTGGAGCGGTTTTTATTTTATTATCCCACTTATTAGTTATTTATTATAATCAAACAATCGGTAGATCAGGATGAAGTAAGCAAAAAACAGTTCGATTTTTATGAAAAATCTCGGATGTCAAATACTTTTGACAGACAAAAATATCATTTTATATAAAATAATAATAGAGGTGCAAAATGGATATTGGAACACGTATTAAAAAATATAGGGAATATCAAAATATTTCGCAAAATGAATTAGCATTAAAAGTCTTCGTATCGAGACAGACTATTTCAAATTGGGAAACTAATAAAAGCTACCCCGATATAAAAAGTTTAATGATGTTAAGCAATATCTTTCATGTATCCTTAGATGATTTTATAAAAGAAGATGTGGAGGAGATGCGAAGCGTAATCGATAAAGGAAAAGTTAAACAGTTTAACGTAATGAGTTATATTTTTCTGGCAGAAATGTTAATTGTAATCATCAGCGCTTATCCGTTATGTGAACTTTATGGTTATACTGGGATTTTTGTTTGGCTGTTATTTTATGCAATAGCCTTCGGAACTGCGGCTATCATTGAAAAATTCAAAAAAAATAATGATATTCAAACTTATAAAGAAATCATTTCATTCATTGATGGAAAACGATTAACATATGAAGAAACGCAACGGGAGATAGGAAAAAGAATGTATCAGAAGATCCTATTTGCGATCTTAGCGGGGATCATAACGCTTATTACGAATTTGATCATCATATGGATTATTAATAGCATTTAGAAAAACGGAGAAATCATGGGAGGAAAATTATGGAGTTTTGGATAATTATGATCGTATTTATATGCATGGGCGGAAGCTGTTCACTGGCCGGTACTTGGTGGAGTAAAAAGAAAAAAGAAGAGGAATGACAAATTTATCGTCCTGCTTTATATAAGAATGCAAGGCAGCTTCTGTAAATACGTCAGATGAGGATCAGCTCCGAGAAAGGAGTTGATTTTTTAATGGTGATATTAAAAGAATTAGTGTGTTTGACAAGGGCATAATAACACGATACCTAAAGAATGGAGCCAACCTACACCTGACCGCCGCTATTGGGGAAAACTCAAAGCGGCGGTTTCTGCGCGATATGTCCTGCGCCCTATTCGTTCCACAAATGCTAACATGTGGCGAGGTGCACTTCGGGACATTTTGTCCCAAAGGTACAAGGCCAATCGTCTCCCTTAATAAGAAAAATCTTTGTAAAGGAACCTTGACAAAACCGCCCTATGCTGCTATAATGCAAGTGTAAAGGAACCTTGTCAAAATGGGAGGTGACATTATTTGGAAAACAGGGTTGAAGAATTACGAAAAAGGTTAGGCATGAATCAAGAAGATTTTGCAAAAGCACTTAAAGTTTCAAGACAAACTGTCAGTTCAATAGAAACGGGGAAATATAATCCCTCTTTAGAATTAGCTTTTACAATATCAGATTTTTTCGGTAAGCAAATTGAAGATATTTTTATCCATGAAAGGAGTTGCAAAGATGAAAAAAGGTAATTTATTAGAGGGTATTTTGTTTGCTTTGACAGGCATTATTCTTTTGGTTGTAGCACTTCTGACTGATAGTGTGCTGGACAGTTTGCTTATTGGTTTTGCTGCCGCAACTATCTCTTCTGGTATTTTTATGACTTGTAAATACTTCTATTGGAGTACATCTAAAAACAAAGAGCGTTATCAAGAAAAAATAGAAAATGAAAAAATTGAACTTCACGATGAATTAAAATCAAAATTAAGAGATAAATCCGGTCGCTATGCATATGCCATCGGGCTTATGACAGTTAGTATTTCAATAATCATTTTCTCCATATTGGGAAAACTTGAAATCATTGATAATTCACGCTTAATAGTGCTATATCTGGGCGGCTATTTAATATTTCAAATTGTAATAGGTATCATAATATTTAAGCAGGTGCTAAAAAAGTATGAATAGCAAACCCGACCGATCCAGTCAACGACAAGTAAATGGGTTTCACTTCTCCCACCGTTGACAGCCCCGTTTGTCTTTGCTGTTCGGTAATCAAGGGGCAACAGCCTAAAGTGTTGCTATCTTATTCATAAGGAACAGACGCGATAGCGGCGGTGACGCAGCCAACCTCTTTGGGACATTTTGTCCCAAAGTAGGGGCAGGCCAAAGGGCGACACTGTAAAAGGTGCCGCCCTTTTCTGCTGTCAAAAATTTTTGAAATGGGAGGGAGTTCATGCAAACACAGCCAAAGTATCAAAGCGAAGTCACAACCGTTGTTATGGGAGAGCGGACAATCACCATCAAAAATCTCACCCCTATTCTCCCCCCAACAGAACGGGAAAAACGCAAACGCGAGGTAGAGCAAAAGCTGTTTGACGTGTTCAGTAAGTACGCCGGACAGCGCGTGTAACCCATCGACATCCTTGTGATATGGGGCCGCCCGAGGTATAATATAATTGTAGGTTGGCTCCCGTTTAACGGAAGGGAGCTAATTATGGATAGTAGAATAGATGCAATTTATGGGCGGCAGTCGATTGACAAAAAGGACAGCATCAGCATTGAAAGTCAATTTGAATTTTGCCGTTACGAGCTAAAAGGCGGTGAGGCGAAAGAATACAAGGACAAAGGGTACTCCGGCAAAAACATTGAACGGCCCGATTTCCAGCGGCTTTTGAAAGACATCAGAACCGGGCTTATCCGGCGAGTGATTGTCTACCGTCTGGACAGGATCAGCCGCTCCATTGTGGATTTCGCAAAGCTGATGGAGCTGTTTAAGCAGTTCAAGGTGGAATTTGTTTCCTGCACCGAAAAATTTGATACGTCAACCCCGATGGGCCGGGCGATGCTCAATATCTGCATCGTGTTCGCCCAACTGGAACGGGAAAGCATCCAGATGCGCGTAACGGACGCCTTTTACTCCCGGTGTGCCAAGGGCTACTATATGCGGGGCCGCGCTCCATACGGTATTGATACGGAGCCCATCGTGATGGACGGTATCAAAACAAAACGGCTGATTGAAACCGCTGAGATGGAATATGCCGAATTGATGTATGAAATGTACGCGGAGCCCGAAACCTCCTACGGCGATATTACCCGGTATTTCACCGAGAATGAAATTCAAGTGTACGGGAAAACGCTGAAACGGGGATTTGTGGCGCAGCTCCTGCGGAACCCGGTTTACGTCCAGGCCGACATGGACATTTACGAACACTTCAAGGTACAGGGCGCGAAAATCGAAAGCCCCCCGGAATTGTTCACGGGCGATTATAGCTGTTACTTATACCAGGGCCGAGAGGGGGAGGAAAACATTCTGGTGATTGCGCCCCACAAGGGCCGTATCCCCTCGGCGCTCTGGCTGAACGTCCAGCACAAGCTATCCCAAAACACCACGTTCCAGAATGGCCGGAAATGCCACAATACGTGGCTGGCCGGGAAAATCAAGTGTGGGTGCTGCGGATATGCGTTAGTGGGGCTGAACGCCGCAAACGGGGTGACGTACATGAGATGCAGACAGCGCGTAGAAAACAAAAGCTGTCCGGGGCCCGGAACGCTGACACGGCATGAACTGGAAAAATCGGTGTATGATGAAATGGTAAAAAAGATGCGGGAATTTCAGACGCTGAGGGGCAGCAAGGCGGAGGGGTATAATCCAAAGCTGACCGCCGCCCGCGCCAAACTTGTCAAAATCGAAAGCGAGATTGAAAAGCTGATTGATACGCTGACCGGGGCAAACCCTCTCTTGTTGCAGTACGCCAACAGCCGGATTGAAGAATTGGACACGGAGCGGCAAAAGCAATTAAAGCTGGTGGCCGACCTCACCGCTAATTCTGTTTCAAGTTCTCAGATTGATAGTATAACGGGCTATCTCCAAAATTGGGATGAGGTTAGTTTTGACGACAAACAGCGCGTTGTGGATACGCTGATTTCTAAAATCGAGGCCACCAGCATCGAGCGCGTGATACACTGGAAAATCTAAAAATTTTTACTTCGCATTATACCATTGTCAAAGACGTTTTGCCATTTTGTGATATATTAAAAATATAAGGGATTGGAGGAGCTAATATGAAAAAGACAATATTTGAAGTAAAAGATGGCGAGCAGTTGTTTGCGGCTAAAGTTTCTGGCGACTGTTGGAAAATGCCGAAAACGACTATTCGGAAGCAAGTGCCGGGGAAATATTATTTTACCGATAAACGCATAGTTTTTTTAGCATCCGGACTGATCGGTACAGAAAGCGTAAGTTGGGAAATTGAAATGAAAGATATTGATACAGTAAAAACATGTACAACACCGCCTTTCTTTCCATTCGGTATTTTGATTACGATGAAAAACGGAGATAAGTACAAATTATCTATTTTGAAACGTAAAAAATACTTTGAGTGGATTTCTCAATATGTATCTTAGTTTATGCATTGAGAATTTATGAATACGGTATATGAAAGAATATACTATTTCATAGATGCTTTCGCAAGGTCAATGATATTGGCCTTTTTTTATAACGATATGAAGGAATAGGAAGATGTCAGGATATACTGGTGTGGTAACTCTGGCTTCTTTTTTTATCTTTAACATCCGCAGATGATCGAAGTTTTTTCATTTATGTGTATGAGTATATAAAGCTTAACAAAAACTTGATAATGATACTGAAAATTAAATGGGAGATAACAAGAAGTATTTGTAAATCTCCCATTTTTTGAAATATAAACATATATGGTCTATTTTTACTTTAGTAAACTGTCTGAGAAATGATTATCAACGTGAACTTTCAATCCGTATGGAAATTTTAGTAACATAATTTTCCTCTCTTGATAAAGCAAATTCATTCATTCCTATCTCATAAGCGTAACCAGTCATTTTTAAATTATTCTTCTTCGTAAATTCGATTATTTGTTGATAAGCATGAGGAAGTGTATCCCATGCTCCTCTATGGTAATAAATGATATATGTACCTTTGGGCTTATGAAAAATATTTTTTTCTGAGGTATGGTGCAATGCAGGTGTGTAAATACCGTCATATTTTGAAAAATCGTTTTGTAATACTTTTTCAATAGAAATCATTCCGCCTACTCCCATGCGAATTTGTTCTATACTCCATGATTCTGCCATATAGGAAAAGGAGTTTGAAATATCATCATCGAAATCGTAGGGCAAGATAAGCAATTTTTCTTCTTTACATTCAATTACTTCAATTTTCGATTTTTCTAATGACCGGCACAGTTCTATTTGATTTTTCTTTTCATGAATTGTTTTTTTTATGAGTTTAAGTCGTTTTATCTGATTATTTATTTCAAGTTCCTTTGCCGTTGCAAGATTGCTGAATTTTTCTTCTGTCGGTCTTTTAACATATTCTTCAATTTCATCAATACCCATATTCAATTCTCTTAGCATAAGAATATATTCAAATTCGATGCTCTGTGATAAATCATAATATCTATATCCGTTTTTACCTTTTGTATTTGGAGAAAAAAGTCCGATGTTATCATAGTAGTGAAGTGTTCTTTTATTGATGTTATGGAGTTTTGCGAATTGCGCAATTGTTAATTTAATGTTGCTTTTTTTCATGTTTTTCTCCTATTGACTTTACACTTACTGTATAGTTTATTATATGAAATGTACAAACAAATAACAAGGAGAAATTGATATGAACATTATATTGCGAGAGTATAGAAAAGGAGATTTTAGTGCATTGCAGGATATTATCAGAAAGACATGGCATTATGATGATTTTAGTAGTCCTAAGACTGCTCAAAAATTGGCAAGAGTTTTTTTAAGCAGCTGCCTAACAAATTATACCTATTCCCGTGTAGCTCTTGATAATGGAAAACCCGTAGGAATCATACTTTTAAACAATAAGGCGAGACATAAATGTCCATTCGGTTTAAGGATTCAACAAGTAAGATCGATTATATCGCTATATTTATCTAAAGAGGGACGAGAGGTATCTAAAATATTTGAAAATGTAAGTGGTATTGATAAAGAACTTCTAAAAGAATGTGAGATAGAATATCCGGCTGAACTTGCTTTGTTTGCGGTAGATTCATCTTGCCGTGGCAAAGGAATAGGCAAACAGTTATTTCAATCAGTCTTTGAATATATGAAAGAACAGAAGTTAAATACTTTTTATTTATTTACAGATACAAGCTGTAACTATGGATTTTATGAACATCAAGGCATGATACGAAAAGGCGAAAAAAACTATACATTTAATATGAACGGACAGTCTGCTGAGATGAATTTCTTTATTTATGATTATGTGATATAGATTTTTTTTTGCGTTAATATTGTTTATATATTTATTTTATTTGATTTTTACACCAAATTGCTTCTATAGATTAAAAAAGCTCCCTGTTTAAAGGAGTTTTTAGCATATGGTGCAAGAGAAGGGACTTGAACCCTCACGAGATTGCTCCCACTACCCCCTCAAAGTAGCGTGTCTGCCATTCCACCACTCTTGCATTGCCTTATTATAATACTATAAAAATATGTATTTGGCAAAGCTTTTTCATGATCTAATGTATTTTCTTTTTTTGATAATGCATATGTAAGATCATGAGAAGTCCTGCGATATGCAGAGCGAGCAGTAAAAAGAAAACTGTATAATAAGAGGAACTGAAGTCATATACATACCCTAATACAGAGGTAGATAATGCATTTGAAATCCCGCCGACCAATGATATGATGGGGAAATAATGATTATATTCATGATCAGAATAGAATTCTTTTGACAGCAGGGTGAGACATACCGTAATGACAGAATACATCATTCCATACATAAGAGAAGAAATTTCCAATAGGATATAACTTTTGACAGAGAAGATTGTTAAGAGGGATATGAGATTGATGACTACCATTATCAAGGTTGCCTTTATAGCTCCCCAGATGTCCGCAATGAGGCCGGAGAAGAGCTTGGAAATAACATTGCCGAGCATGCTCATCGACAGCATAACAGAACCGATCAAACTGCCGAATCCGATACTGGATGCCAGACTGGGAAAATGCTGTACAAAGCCAAGAATAATAACGAATAAAAAGAGAAAACTCACTTTTCTCTTTTTATATTGTTTTATAAGTATCTGTTATATGAGTTATATCAAATATTCGCATAGGATTAAACCGCTGCGAGATTAGTAATTAATTAACCCCAGATCTCGTCGATTTTAGCTTTAATCTTTAATGCTTCAGCCTTTGGATCCTTAGCGCATCGGATTGCCCTGCCAAAGATAAAGCAGGAAACCGGTATACCGCGGAACAATTCCAGATCATCATATCCGATACTTCCGGTAGCGGCAACATCCATTCCATATTCACAAAGCTTCTTTAATGTTTCGATTTCTTCAGGTGTCCATCCTCCGGGTTTATCTCCGGAATGCTGAAGAGTCAACTGGCTTACTCCTAATTCCTTCCACATTTTTACATCATCGAATGACCAATGACCATATAATTCGATTTGAATCTTTGTATCAAGATTACGCTTTTTTGCTTCTTCCTGAACTGCTTTAATAGTACCAGGTTCACATGCGCATAATACAGTAGTGAAATCCGGTCTGCCATCAAGCAGCATGCCGCCTATTTTATTGCCGGCATCAACGATTTTAAGATCCGCTAACAGCGGTTTGTCCGGATAAATCTCCCGGAATACCTTAACGACTCTTGCTCCTTCAGCGGCAATCAGTGAATAACCGCACTCTAAGATATCGACGGCATCGACAACGCCAGTAGAGCAGTCGCGTATAGCTTCTTCCATACTGGAACAGTCCAGTGCTAATTGTAATGTTGGTTTTTTCATAAACACTCCTCTTTCATTTTGCTGCGGATAAAAATTGCAACATCTTTCAGATAAGGAAGGAAATGCATATCTTCATCACTCCATACCTCTGCTACAAAATATCCGCTGTAATTCTTTTTTGCAAATACATTCATGCAGGCATTAAAGTCAACGATGCCTTTTCCATATGGAACATTGCGGCAATTTCCAATAAGAGCATCTTTTATGTGACAGGCGACGATCCTATCTTTATCGTAAGTCAAATCCAGCTGTGGGTTTACATCGATAGAGGCAACATTACCTGTATCCGCATACAAGGCAATATCATTATTTCCCCAATTCTGTAATACCTCAGTTGCTTTTTGTATGGTGGAAAAGAACGGAACATCCTCCAGAACCTCCACCGCCAAGGTTATTCCTTTTTCTTTTGCGATATCTGTTAAAAGGTTCATTGAAGTTAAAAAATTATGAATCGTTTCTTGTGTGCTTTCTTTTCCATTCACATCGTAAGCGGCTATTTGAATGATACTGATACCCAGAATTTCTGCGACACGTATTGCTTTTTTTACGATTTCCCGTCCCTGTTTTCTTAGATGCTCATCGCAATCACCTAACGGATAGTAACGATTGGCTGTTAATGCCATGGTGTGAAACGGCATCTTAAATTCTTCAGCAGTCTGCCTGATTTGTAAAAGTTCTTTTTTTGGCATGTCTAAGCGCAGAATCCTTGGCTTTAGTCCATCAATACTGAATTCTATAAAATCAAAACCTGCTTCTTTAGCTACTTTGAATTTATCATGCCAACTTAAAGAAAGCGGAATTCCTTTTTCATAAATCCCCAGTTGAATGCTGTTTTCTTTTTTCATATGATATCCTTTTTTATGTAAAGAGATGATCCCTCCCTCTGGGAAGGATCATTTTTACTTACTTCTTATTATAGGAAGCTCTTATATGGCAAGTTGATAGGATGTGTAAAGATGTCGTCAAATCCTCTAGGATATTGATACTGAAGATTATCCTTATCATTTGGATATACGAATTTTCCGCCTACTTCCCAAATGAAAGGTTTAAACTTGTACTGCAGGCGGTTTTTACGCATGTGCCAGAGTACCAGAATTTCATTTGTATCAGCTTTGAAGTTTGTCCATAAATCATGATGGTAAGGAATCATTACCTTACAGTTCAAAGCTTCACCCATTCTTAAAATGTCACAAGCAGTCATCTTATCGGTGATACCGCGAGGGTTTTCACCATAAGAACCGAATGCTACATCAATATCGTATTCATTTCCATGTTTAGCATACATATTTCCGTAATGAGAATCACCACTGTGATAAATTGTTCCTGCCGGTGTTTTAATAACGTAGCTTACAGCACGATCATCCATATCATCTGTTAAACGTCCGGTAACATCACCTTCCGGTGGATTAGTAATCAAAATAGTACGATCTACAGATTCTACTGCATGAATTTCAATATCCTTTACTTTTACTATATCGCCAGGACGAACTGTGATAAGACGTTCTTCAGGTACGCCCCAGCTGCGCCATAAGTCAGTTGCGAATTTTGAACCGATAAATGGTACAGGTTCTTTCACATTGTTTAAAACGGCGGCAGCTAAATTGATATCGATATGATCAGTGTGTGTATGAGAAGCTAATACAGCATCGATTTTGTTTACTGCAAATGGATCCAAAACTGCCGGTACGGCACGTAGGTTAGGCTGTAAATTACGTGCTCCGCTCATTCTTGCCATCTGATGATCAGGGCTCATCATTTTACGGTTTCCATTTTCATCATAGTGGCTGCGTTTACCGGAACCGCACCAGTAATCAATTGCAATATTTGTATCGTTTTCTGTTTTGATCCATAGACCGGTACAGCCGAGCCACCACATTGCAAAAGTACCTTTTTCTACTTTTGTTTCAGCAATTTCTTCATTTAACCATGTACCCCATTCAGGAAAGGTATTAAGAACCCATTGTTCTCTTGTTACATCTTTTACATTAGCCATGTCTTTAATTCCTCCTTTTTGTATTTCTAATGACCATTTTCATTTTATACTATCACTTTTATTTATGCTATACGTTTTTATGATTGCTTTTATGATTTTATGAAGATTTTAATAACCTTTCTGGATAAACATCTTATTTTGTATTAGATTGTAAAGAAAAGAGTAGTATAATGGTTATGGAAACAGAGAGGAGAGGAATGATGGTACGAATTTTACCTTCGATTGCTTCAGCGGATCAGCTGGCAATATTAGAAGAAATGAAAAGAATTGAGGGTACTCCTTATCTTCATATTGATGTGGAGGATGGGAATTTTCTGCCCAATATTACATTTGGAATGAAAACGGTTCAAGCTATCGTTAAGCAGAATGCATTTTCATACGATGTTCATTTGTTGTGCAACGAACCTATGAAATATATAGAAGAATTAAAGGATGACAGTATAAAGGAAATAGCTTTTCATATCGAGTCATCCATGTATCCGCTGCAGGAATTGAACAGAATACATAAATACGGAAAAAAAGCCGGTTTGGCATTTAATTTTAAAACACCGATTCAGGAAGCTATTCCTTTTTTGGATGCTATTGATTATATTATTATTATGACTTCGGAGCCGGATGATGAGGGGAATGCTTTTACTTCGTCCATACTTGATAAGATCAAAGAGGCAAGAAGGTTATTGCCTTCTGAAATATCTATTTGGGTAGATGGCGGTATATCAGAAAAAGAGCTTCCTAAAGTTGTAGAAGCAGGCGCAGACTGTGTAGTAATGGGAAGAGCGGTATTTAAAAATGAAAATCCGAAAAAGGCAATAAAAAAGTACTCGGGAGAAGTGGTATGCTGAAGCTTGCAATTTTCGATATGGACGGTTTGATACTGGACTCTGAACGCATTTATCTGGAAGAAGCAAAAAAAGTATCAGATACTTATCATTATCATATTCCGAAAGAGGCTATTTTGGCGACAATGGGTTTAAATTCAGCAGCGTCGCATCAAAAGATCATAGACTATATGGGGAAGGACTTCCCTATAGATGAATATTTGGAGCACTTACGCAAGGGATTTGAATATCGTCTGATGCATCGCGAGGTAGCAAAGAAGAAAGGTCTTATGGAATTGCTACAGTATCTGGATGAGCATCATATTTTGAAAGCAGTTGCCACATCTACAAAAAGGATAAGAGCAGAGGCAATGCTAAAAAACGCAAACATTTATGATCGTTTTGACTGCATTGTTTGCGGGAATGAAATCGCAAACAGCAAACCTGCACCCGATATTTATCAAAAGGTATTGAAAAATATGGGAATCAGCTGCCGGGAAGCAGTCGTTTTTGAAGATTCACGTAATGGTCTGTTATCCGCTTGTAATGCAGATATTCCGTGCATTCTTGTGCCTGATCTGGCAATAGTAGAAGAAGAGCTTCAAAAAAGAGCACTCGCAGTAGTAAAAGATCTTTCAAAAGCTATCGATATTTTAGATGACATATATTGATTTATTCAAAACATCGTTTATTATAATAAAACAGGGATTATCTTTATGATATCCCTGTTTTTAATAGTCATCTTCATGATAATATAACTCAGTCAAGAAAATGATGGATAGCATTGGCAATGCCATCGTCGGTTACCTCAGTTGTAATATAATCAGCTTCTTTTTTCAAAGCCTCTGATGCATTTCCCATTGCGACACCGATGGCAGCCTTCTGCAGCATTTCAATATCGTTATCTGCGTCTCCAAAAGCCATACAGTTATCCCAGGAAAGGTTCATAAGTTTTAGGACTTCCTCTATACCGGTAGATTTATTATAATCGCGGTGATAGCTCTCTACTGCTCCCGGATAGGCTCTGGCAGAAGAAATCGTATCATATTTTTTTATGATCGACCATATAACGGATTCTTCACCAATCATAAAGATTGCCATGGGTGCGCCATGATGGATATGATAATTTCTTTCTGCTGACTTATCTACGACAACGGCCTTGTTCGGTTCATCCTTCAAATAGATGCGACAGTAATCATCGAATCTGTTATAACACATAATCGCTTCATCATATTTTAAAGAAAAGGCTATTTTGTTATCAATGCAATCTTGTATGATAGCTTTAGCTGTATCTTCCTCTATATGATGCTCGTTTAAGATTCGGCAGTTTTTATCTAAGATACATTGTCCGTTTACCGTCACATAAAAATCGCTTTGTAAAGACTTTTTAATATCTTCATGCATAAAGTAAATCGTTCTGCCTGTCGCAATCAATGTCTTTATACCGCGTGCCTCCTGTTCTTTAATTGCCTGTAAAGCAGATGGTTCTATTACGCGGGAACCGCGGGGAATCAATGTGCCGTCGATATCAAATATAAGCAGTTTAATTTCATTTTTCATGCTTCCATTATAAATCCTATGGTAAATGTAAAGCAAATGGATTTATGATTTCTTTTCTTTTTTTATGAATTCTATATAGGCGATCGTACAGGCATAAACAAAAAAACAAGCCATCAGCTAAGTTTTAATGGTTCATAAAATAAAATAAATGCGTAGATTAAGATAAAAAATTCATAAAAAAAGAAATATGAATTGAAATAAGTCCATAAATACCCTATAATTTAATTATGAAATACTATAATAAAAAAGAACTTGGTAAAATCTTTGTGCGCTTCTTATTCTATATTCTGTTCATTATTCTCTTGGTAAACATTGCGGTACGTACGGAAAGCAGCTGGCAAAAATGGTTTTTAATCGTTTTCGGAGTGATTGCCCTTGTTGTTACAGGACTTTCCGAATATTTGAAGTATCTTTATAATCAGGCGCTTTATGCATTGAATTTTGAACTGAATCCAGAAAAAGCAATCGTTTTTTTTGACAAGATAGACGCACATGATATCTTTAAAGGATACCGTAAAACGCGATATGTTTTTGATGTGCAAGTCAGTATTGAGCAGAATAGAGCAGAGGATGCATTGGATATTATAGAAAAGCAGTATGATTATTTTAACTCATCCGTTGAACTCAAAATGATTCAATATTATTATCAGCTCCGTGCGTATTGTATGTTAAACCGCCACAATAAGCTAAAAGCAACATATGAAAATATCAATCGGCTGCGTCGTTTAAAAAAGCCGCCGAGAATTTTCAGTTTTGATGAAATAGACGGCATATATTACCTTGGAATGAAGGATTACCGAAAGGCATATCGCTCTTTTCAAAAGGTAGATATGAAATATATGAATCCCAAAGAGTGTTGCTTTATTTTGAAGCAGCTATGTCTGCTTTCAAAAGATGGAAAAAACCAGAAATATAAAAAAGAGTATGATGAACTGGTGGGAGAAATATATGAAAGTAAATAAAAAAATAGTAGATAAAAGAAGAAACGACATCATGAAGATCATCCAGACGGAAAATAAGGTGGATGTTTTAAAGCTTGCTGAACAGTTTCATGTTTCACCTCTTACGATCCGTAGGGATCTGCAGTATTGGGAGAGCCTGGGGGCTATCGTTCGTAAT
The DNA here is from genome assembly GCA_910575705.1 of Erysipelotrichales bacterium. Classification (GTDB taxonomy): domain Bacteria; phylum Bacillota_I; class Bacilli_A; order Erysipelotrichales; family Erysipelotrichaceae; genus CAJTFG01. Next base: position 111,952 of record CAJTFG010000004.1, read on the forward strand.
TACGGCGGTGCCAGTCTGATTCAGGATTTTGTAGAAAATGATGATTATGATAAACAGCGGTATATGCATGCGATTGCAAAAAGGGCGGCTTCTTTTGTGGAGAACGATGACGTTATTTTTATTAATTCTTCACAAACAGCGTTGATGGTATTGGAGTTTATCAAAAATAAGAGAGTAACGGTAATTACCAATAATGCGAAAGCGATAAATTATACGCCGGACTCTCTAGTAACGGTTGTATTTACCGGAGGAGAAGTGCGTTTTCCCAAGAATTCGATGACTGGTGATTTCGCATTGAGCATGCTGAATAATATTACTGCTGACAAGTGCTTTATCGGTTGCAGCGGATTGGATGAAGAAGGGATCTCTACCGAATTGATGAAAGAGATGCTGATTAATCAGACAATGCTTAAAAGAACGAAAAATACGCGCTTTGTCTTATGTGATCATCATAAATTCGGGCTTAATTATTCATTCCGTTATTCTTCTTTTGATAGTATTCATGTTCTTATCACGGATGTCCAGGCCCAAAGTGCTATCGTTGAAGCAATTGAACAGAAATATATGACGCAGATCATTCGGGTAGAGCCTGTGATCAATTTGAATCAAGAACAGATTCAGGGAGAAAAGCTGATGTAGGCTCCAGTATAAAAATAATATATGAAAAAGATAAGACTATCGGCATATGGGAGCGGATAGTCTTTTTATATACTGTGTGCATGTACTTTGCAACGTCATTATAAAAAGGAGGCTTTAGCGTCGGGGAGAGCCTCCTTTTTTGAACAAGCAGCGCATATTTCAATGCTAAAATATACGAATACGACGGGTCATATATGAGGAGAAATGTTATATATTATAAAGTCTTTCTGAATTCTTTTACTACATTCATGAATTCTTCAACGCGTTTCTGATCTACAGCATTTTCAAAAATGCCATCAATTTTAAACGTCGTTGCACAAACAGCGCCGTCTGCAACAGACAATTGGCGAGCAATGTTGTCTTTATTAGTACCGGTATTGCAAAGAACCGGGGTTCTTTTTACTGCAGTTTTAACGACGTTTAATACCTGCGTATCAGTTTCGGCACCGGCAGTTAGACCGGAAACACAAAGTGCATCTGGTTTATTATTGAATTCTGTAGAGCGTGCAATTTCTGCGATATTTCTATCTGCCAGATATTTTGCAGCTTCCGGCACGATATTATATAGCATTTTTACATTGTCAGCTCCGATAGCCATTTTGTGACGTACCGTTTTTCCAACATTGGTATTCCATAATCCAAAGTCACTAGCATATACACCGGAAATGATTTCACGTATGAATTTTGCATCTACGGCAACAGCGAGATCCAAGGAAGCAATCGGATCCCATAAGCAGTTGACGCCATAAGGAACCGTTATCTCATTTTTCAGTTCACCAATGACATTTGCCATAGCTGCGATTGTTACGGGTTCTACCTTTGTAAGATAAGGAAGACTGAATTCATTTGAAAACATTACGGCATCAACGCCGCCATCCTGTAATGCATGCAGATCTTTTCTTGCACAATCGAGCACCTTCTTCATACCGCCTGCCTTATCAAAATAAGGATCACCAGGTAACGGCTGTAGATGACACATCGCAATAATCGGTTTTTTTACACCAAATAGTTCTTCTAACCAAGTATTCATAAATGTTATCCCTCTCTTTCGCTCATATGATAGCATACTTTTTTATTTCAGCAATCAAACACACTGAAATGCCCATAAAAACAACTAATTGTTCGTAAAAATGGACTTGATTATGAGAAGTATACATAAAAGTTATATATATAAAAAAGGAAAATGATGGATATTGCAGCTTTTGATGATAAAAACAATTCGTATAATGGTATAATGGTTCATAAAAGCTTATTGACAGTATAATTTTATGGCTTCTATAATTTAAATAAATAGATACAATCAGGAGGTATTCTATGTTTGAAAAAGAGAAAAAACAGATGATTGAAGCAGCTTTGAAAATGAAGGAATATCATTTAATTTCCTTAACTGGAGGGAATGTCAGCATGCGTGTTGCAGAAGATAAATACCTGGTAACTCCCTCAGGCATGTATTATGAAACCATGAAGCCGGAGGATATCGTATTGATTAACGGCCGGTGTGAAGTTTTGGAAGGAAAGAGAAAGCCGTCTTCTGACGCCAGTGCTCTAGTTTATATTTTTGAGCATAAAAAGGAAGTCGGCGCCATTGTTCACACACATCAGCCGTATGCTACGGCAATAGGCTTAAATAACGACAAATTGCCTGCCTGTCTGGTAACAATTATCGACGCTAACCATGCAGATGTACCAGTTGCGCCGTGGACGCCTTCTCAGGATGTCGGTATGGGCAAACTTTGCGTAGAATATGCAACGGATGCCAATGCAGTAATCATGAAGAATCATGGTGTTATTGCGTTCGGTGCAGATCTGGAGGAAGCACTGTTTGGGGTTGTATATTTGGAAGAGGCCGCAAAGACTTATGTATTGGCAAGAATCATGGGAGAGGTTGAAGAACTTCCGCCGGAAGAAATAGCTAAAGAAAGAAGCGGCTGGGTAAATTACGGACAATAGTTAATATCAATCATTCATATAATTAATGAATTGATCGTATGGTTCTATTGTTTAAAGGAACGAAAGCCTTTACAATGAAATTGAGCTAGTTTTGAAGTAGTTTGCAAATGGAAGGAGGATTTCATATGCTGAAAACATTTGTAGAAAAAAATCATTACTCATTTCATCAATCCTTTAATAATTGGCATGACGCTATTTATTATGGCGCAGAGCCGCTGTTAAAGGATGGAACGATTGATGAAGAGTACATTGAACAGATCATACAAAATGTTGAAACATATGGTCCTTATATCATTATTGATCCAGGGCGCGTCGCAATGCCGCATTCGACACTAGGAGGAAAAGGTGTTCATAATACGGCAATCTGCTTTATGAAGGTGGAAGAGCCTGTTGTTTTTGATCCAGAAGACCACAGCAAAGATGCCAGGCTGTTTTTCACCCTTGCGGCAGTAAATCCAGATGAGCACTTGACAAACATGATGGCACTGGCAAATATGCTGTCTACTGAGGGGCTGATTGATGATTTGCTTGAAGTGCAAAATCCGGAAGATTTGTTAAAGCTACATGAGAAGTACTTCAAAATTTAGTACCCAATAAAGGAGGGAAAGGTTATGGATTTTTTAGTCTCTATTTGGAGTTATTTTGTTAATAATTTCTTAACACAGCCTGCTTATTTTATCGGTTTGATAGTATTTGTAGGTTATGTTCTTTTAAGAAAACCATTCTACGAATGTTTTTCTGGATTTATTAAAGCAACTGTCGGTTACATGATCCTTGCTGTAGGATCCGGAGGATTGTCTTCTTCCTTTAAACCGATCATCGCAGCTTTGCAGAATCGTTTTGATTTGACGGCAATGGTGCTGGACACTTATCAGGGTCAGACGGCAGCACAGTCAGCGATGGAGGCATGCGGTAAATCGTTCTCTCAGGCGATGCTATTGCTGCTGTTTGCATTCATCTTTAATATATTGCTTGTACGTTTCCAAAAATATACAAAGATGAGAGCGGTATTTACAACTGGTCACATTCAGACACAGCAAGCAACGATTGCATTCTGGATCATCTTTACTTGCTTCCCGCAGCTGGGTAATTTACCATTGCTTGTTATCATGTCTTTATTGCTGGGACTTTACTGGGCGACAGGTTCCAACCTGACAGTGGATTTGGCACAGGAATTGACCGATGGTGCAGGCTTCTGCGTGGCTCATCAGCAAATGTTCGGTATCGCTATCTGGTCTGCGATTGGTAAAAAATTATTCAGCAGCAAGGGTGGAAAGGCAAAACGTCTGGAAGATTACGAGCTTCCTGGATGGCTTTCTATCTTCAATGAAAACATTGTTGCTACATCCGTTTTGATGACGCTGTTCTTCTCTGTTATTTTATTGGTATTAGGAAAAGATTATCTGATAGCATCTGGAATGCTGAAAGAAGGAAGTAGCTTCTTATTCTATATCTTAACGACTTCACTGAACTTTGCGGTTTATCTGTCTATCCTGCAGCTTGGAGTTCGTACGTTCGTTGGTGAATTGACAAATTCATTCCAGGGTATTCAGCAGAAATTGCTTCCCGGTTCTATGCCTGGTATCGACTGTGCTGCATCTTACGGTTTTGCGCCTGCGAATGCAGTTACCTTCGGTTTCATCTTCGGTGCAGCAGGACAGTTCCTTGTTATCATTGCATTGGTAATGATGAAATCTCCGGTTCTTGCAATTGCAGGATTCGTACCTGTATTCTTCGATAATGCAACGATCTCCGTATATGTAAACTCTCATGCAGGTGCTAAGGCTGCTATGTTATGTTCATTCTTATCTGGTATTTTACAGGTAGTTTGCTCAGTATTGGCTGCACAGTTCTTCGTATACAACGGTGTAGGCGTATTAACAACAGATGCTCCGGGATGGATGGCTATGTTCGACTGGGCTGTTATCTGGCCGGGATTCGGTGCGGTAATGCACTATCTGAGCTATATCGGTGTTGCAATTGTAGCAATCGTATTAATTGCTATTCCTCAGCTGCAGTATCGCAAGAATCCAGAAGGTTACTTCCTGTGTGTAAATGATTGGGAAGCATACAAGAAACTTCGTGAAGAAAAAGCTTCAAATGCATAAATATAAATAATAATTTAAAGAAGGAGATAATTCCATGATTAAAATTCTTATTTGCTGCGCCAGTGGATCTGGGACAAGTATGTTGATGAAATTGACTGTTGAGAAAGCTTGTAAAGCAAGCGGCTTGGATGCAAAGGTGACACATTCTCCGATTGCTGAGGGAAAATCAGCTGCTACTCAATATGATCTTGTATTTACTTCGCCTAATTTCTTAAATATGTTTGATAGCGCAAAAGCGGCAGGTATAAAAGTTTGTCCGCTGAAGAACCCATTATCTGATGCTGAAGTTAAACAGCATTTGCAGGAGTGCGGATTTGTAAAATAAGAAAAGCCAGGCTTCTAAACGGGAGCCTGGTTTTAACGATAATACATAATAGGAGATGTTTATGAAAGCAGAGAAAAGAAAAGTTGCTGATTTAAAAAGAGCGTATGCTACCAATACGCTGGTGTTTAATGACAAACCTTATGTTTTGTATGCTTCGGAAGCAAGTGTTGACGAACCCGGATATGCCTATGCTGTTCCTATGGATAATTTAGATCAAAAAGAAATCATTTGGGATAATGCCGGAGGATGCATGTCTATCCTGCAGCATCCGTATCATAACAATATGTTTATTGCTGTGCAGGAGTTTTATTTAAAGCAGACGCCATCGAAAGCAAAACTGGTAACCGGTCTTAGAAAGGATGACGGAAGCTGGGAAATCAAAGATTTGCTGCATCTTCCGTTTCTGCATCGCTTTGGTATTCTGAAGGACGATGATAAAGTTTATTTGGTAGCCTGTACTATTGCACAGGATAAAAAAGATAAAGAAGATTGGTCAAGACCGGGTGAAGTATGGGTAGGAGAACTGCCAGAAGATAATAGTGAAGTAAAGCTATCTTTATTGAAAACAGGGTTGTACCGAAATCACGGCTTCTATTCAAATAAAGAAAATGGTAGGGATGTTATTTATATAGGAAGTGACAGCGGAATTCATCGTATATTTTGTGATAACGGACAATTGCATCTTGAAAAGGTACTCGATGGAAAAATCGGTGAAGTAGCGTTGCAGGATATTGATATGGATGGAAAACTGGAAATGATGACAATTGAACCGTTCCATGGAAATCAGATCTGCATTTATCATTTGGATGAGAATAATGTATATCAGAAGGTCTGGACATATGAAAATCAAATTGATTTTGCTCATACGCTGAGCGGAGATACCTTATTAGGAAAGCCTTGTTTCGTTGCCGGTGTAAGAAGGATGGCTGCCGAATGCTTTGCTGTGACATATGAATACGGACAGTATGCAGTTACCGTGCTGGATACGGAAGGCGGACCGGCAAATCTCTGTGTCATTCATTATGAAAACGAAGATTATATATCATGCGCAAATCATACAAAAAACGAATGCGCTTTATATAAGATAGGAGAATGATTATGCTGGAAATTCTAAAGAAAACCGTATGTGAAGCAAATTTGGAACTGGTTAAATACGGACTGGTTACATTTACCTGGGGGAATGTTTCAGGTATAGATGAAAGCGGACAATATGTTGTCATCAAGCCCAGCGGCGTAGAATATGATCGTATGAAACCGGAAGATATGGTTGTGACGGATTTAAACGGAACGGTTATAGAAGGAAAATTAAAGCCCTCCAGCGATCTTATGACACATCTTGTTATGTATAAAAATTTTCATGGGATTAAAGGTATCGTTCATACGCATTCACGTAATGCTACATCTTTTGCTCAAAGCCTAAAAGATATTCAGCCGTATGGAACGACGCACGGTGATTATTTTCATGGGGTTATTCCATGTACTCGTTTAATGAAAAAAGAAGAAATTGAAGGCGACTATGAATTAGAAACAGGGAAGGTCATAGTAGAGACATTGAAAATCAGAGATATTGATCCTCTCGCTGTTCCAGCTGTGCTTGTTGCTTCTCATGGCCCGTTCGCATGGGGAACAGATCCGAAAAATGCAGTGCATAATGCCGTGGTATTGGAAGAGCTTGCCTATATGGCACATATGACAGAAAATATTAATCCGGAAACTTCACCGATGCAGAAAGATCTTTTAGATAAACATTTTTTTCGGAAACATGGGGAGCATGCCTATTATGGACAGTAACTATCGTTTAGGACTTTACGAGAAAGCAATGCCGAATTTTCTTAGTATTGCTGAAAAGCTAACATATGCGAAGAAATTTGGGTTTGATTATTTGGAATTAAGCATTGATGAGAGCGATGAAAAGCTGAAGCGTCTGGATATGCCATGGATAGAGAGAAAGAAAATAATAGATGCCATGCATGAGAACGGAATATCCATTGATTCTATCTGTTTAAGCGGTCATAGAAAATATCCGATGGGTTCCTTGCAGGAATCCGTTGTGAAACGCTCTATGGAAATCATGGAAAAAGCAATCCTATTGGCAAAAGATCTCGGCATACGTATGATTCAGCTGGCAGGATATGATGTTTATTATGAACAGGGTAATGACAGAACAAAACAATTCTTTCAACAAAATTTGAAGAAAGCGGTAAGCATGGCAAGCAGATATGGCTTGCTGCTAGGTTTTGAAACGATGGAAACACCTTTTATGGATACGGTTGAAAAAGCTATGACATATGTAACTCAGGTCGATAGTTCGTATTTGCATGTATATCCGGATATTGGAAATCTAACCAATGCTGCAAAGCTGTACGGGCATGATGTCAATGAAGATATCAGGAAAGGAAAAGGTCATATAATTGCGGCCCATTTAAAGGAAACTCTGCCGGGCAAATATCGTGAAATTCCTTATGGAACAGGACATACACAATTTGTCAGCAATATTAGACAATTGGCTGAGCTTGGCGTTTTTATGTTTGTCGGAGAGTTTTGGTATGTCGGACAGGAAGACTGGCAGGAAGATATAAGAAAGGCAAATGTATTTTTACGCAGTCATTTAGATAGAGTATTTGTATAGCAGAAAGGAGAGAGGAACATGCAGAAGGAAGTATTACAAAAGCACGCATGCAATATTCGTCGTAATATCATACAGATGGTTTATGACGCTCAAAGCGGCCATCCGGGAGGTTCTCTAGGAGCAGTAGACATTCTGACATATTTGTATTTTGAAGAAATGGATGTGGATAAGAGCAATGTAGCTTCTCTTGAACGCGACCGTTTCGTTTTATCAAAGGGACATACCAGTCCTGCGTTATATGCTGTACTATATGAAGCAGGTTTGCTGCAGGAAGATCTTTCTACATTTCGACAGATAAATTCGAAACTGCAGGGACATCCGAATATGAATTACGTAGCTGGCGTCGATATGTCAACAGGTTCTTTAGGGCAGGGAATCAGTACGGCTGTCGGAATGGCACTGGCAAACCGTCTGGATCAGAGCAGCCATCGCGTTTATGTGCTTGTAGGAGATGGAGAAAGCGAAGAGGGTCTCGTATGGGAAGCGATGATGGCGGCCGGTCATTATCAATTGGATAATTTATGTGTGATATTCGATGTTAATCATTTGCAGATTGACGGAAAGATAGAGGATGTCTTAAATCCTATGCCGCTGGATAAAAAAGCGGAAGCATTTCAATTTCATGTCATCTGCTGTGACGGACATGATTTTGATGATTTGCAAAGAGCGTTCGATGAAGCCGGAAAAACAAAAGGAAAGCCGACGGCAATTATTGCTAATACGATAAAGGGTAAAGGTGTCTCTTTTATGGAAAATAACTATGCTTGGCATGGAAGTGCACCGAATGAGGAGCAATATCTTCAGGCAATGGAAGAATTAAAGGAGGGAATCTAGCATGGCACAGGAAACGAGAAATGCTTATGGTGAAGAACTCGCTAGATTGATTCAAAAGGATTCTAATATTGTTGTATTAGATGCAGATTTGACGAAATCGACAAAAACGATTGAAGCAAAGAAAGCATGTGAGGAACGCCATTTCAATGCCGGTATTGCTGAATGCAATATGATGGGGATGGCAGCTGGTTTGGCTGCCAGCGGCAAGACGGTTTTTGCCAGCAGTTTTGCAATTTTTGCGGCAGGAAGGGCTTTTGAAATTATCCGTAATTCCATCTGCTATCCTAAGTTAAATGTTAAGGTGTGTGCTACGCATGCAGGACTTAGTGTAGGAGAAGACGGAGCGTCTCATCAATCCGTAGAAGATGTTGCTATTATGCGCAGCATTCCGAATATGCAGGTTTATGTTCCCTGCGATCAATATGAAACCAAGGCGATCATACGTCATGTAGCCAAGGAAAAAGGCCCCTGCTATGTAAGACTGGGAAGAGGAAAGGCAGAAGACGTTTATCGGGAAGATACTGATTTCAAGATTGGCAGAGTGAATGTTCTGACAGAAGGAAAAGATGTTTGCTTGTTTGCCATGGGGCTGATGGTACAGGAGGCTCTTCAGGCAAAGGAACTTCTGAAGAAAGAAGAAATTGATGCTGAAGTTGTCAATGTATCCTGTATCAAACCCATTGACGAACAGGGCATTATAGATTCTGTCAAGGGTCATAAGCTGGCCTTTGCTTTGGAAGAGCACAGTGTTATAGGAGGGCTTTACTCTGCTGTTGCGGAAGTGCTTATCAAGACAACCGGAACCAGACTGCTTCCTATTGGCGTTAATGATACCTTTGGCGAAAGCGGCAAGGCAAAGGATGTGCTAGAAAAATACGGATTGACAGCGGAGCATATCGTTTCAGCTGTAAAAGAAGAGCTTTTAAAGAAATAATATGTATAGTTGTGATTGAGATCTGTTAGCTTTATCGGCGCAGATCTTTTTTTTTCGGATAAACGAAGATACAAAAAAACGTCGAGTCATGTGAGATTCGACGAAATTATTGGCATCCCCTGCAGGAATCGAACCTGCACTTAGTCCTTAGGAGGGACCCGTAATATCCATTTTACTAAGGGGATCTTTATAAAAAATGGCGCGCCCAACAGGATTTGAACCTGTAACCTTCTGAATCGGAATCAGATGCTCTATCCAATTGGAGCTATGGGCGCTGCTATGAAACTGCCCATATATCATACCATACTTCTATTTTTAAATAAAGTTTTATCAAGCAAATTTATGTTTCATTTTAGGGAATATGCTATAATAATGAAGTCTTAAGAGGAGAAGGTGTCTATGCGATTTATGAAGAAAATAATAATAGCCGGTATAGGGATCCTGTTTTCTCTTTCATGCTGTCTGCATCCGCTGTATGCGCAAGAGGAAGCGGTCCCTTATATGATAAGTTCTTATAAGATCCGTATGAATATCAAAGATAACGGTCTTATTCAGGTACATGAACAAATTGACATCAGCAACTGTGAAGATCTGATGTTGGCTCGGGTAATTCCTACTGTTTATAAAGTAGCGCAAAACGATGTAATATTTGAACAGGATTGTTCTTTGACGAATGTTTCCGTCCCGAATCATGATTATACGATTACCGAAGAAGATATCACATCGAAGATCAATATCGTTCTATCGAAAAAGACGGAGACGATCGATCTCTCTTATAATCTCCAGCTGGATGATTTTCAATTGGAAAATCAGCAGCTTCTGTATTATACGCTGTTTACCGGATTTCAAGGTTCTATCTTGTCTTTTGAGGCAGAGATCACGTTTCCTGAAATCGTGAATTTTCCTATTCAGCTGATTAATGAACAAGGCCAGCTCGTCAGTGATTATCAGATGACGTCAGAAGAAAACAAGGTTTTCATCACTACACGTAAGAGTATTTCTTTCGGTTCCCACCTGGCCATACAGGCGATTTTGCCGGCTGAGTATTTTACCTTCGGATTCACCGTGGATTATCAGCTTCTCAGCGCTTTGTTGTCTGTACTGTTAGTTTGCGGATCTTTCTTGGTTTATATGGGGAAAGGAAGGACAGGCAGAAAGAAACGATATCTTTCTCATCCGCCGAAAGGTGTGCCGACTGTTCTTTATGGATATATCGCAGATGGTTATATGAGCGATAAGGATTTTTTTCCATTGCTTGTCGAATGGGCAAATAAGGGATATATATGGATAGAGGAGAGCAGTCAGAATATTCATATCCTGTTGCGCAAGGAGCTTCCCGCATCTTCCCCCGCTTATGAAAAGCTGTTTTTTGATGCTATCTTCGGTAAAAAGACGGATGTTGATTTGTATGACTTAGAAAATAAGGATTTTACTCTTATTTTCGATGAGTTAAAAGAAATGGTCTATGATATGTTATGTCGTCATTCCAAGCAGGGTATCTATCGCATGAATCATATCTATCATCAGGTCAGCTGCTGTCTGTTGGCTGGGTTGCCCATGTTTTTTGCGGTATTGGCGGCTTATTATACAGAATCTTTACAACTGTTTCAAGCATTGCTTCCTGCTTGCGCAGCGTGTATCGGCGTTTCTCTGACTTGTATTCCATGGGTATATCTCGTCATTAAATATCCGGTATTATCGCAAAAGAGCCGAAAAGGGATCTTTACGATGATCGCGGTCATACAATCATCTGTTTTATTTGTGATAAGTTATAGTTTATTGAATCACCACATGAATTTTCTGTATATCATCATTCATGTATTGATGACGATCTTGTTTATGCTTGATTTGTTTGCTCTTGACCGTCGTACAAAAAAGGGAAGCCGTTATTATAGACAGATTCAAGCTTTGGATAATTTTGTTCATCAGTCGCGTGTAGCGCAGATTGATGAGTTGGTATATCGAGAGCCGAATTATTATTATAATATGCTACCTTACGCTGTTGCTTTGGATGTCTTACAGATCTGGTCCGGCAAATTTGCCGCGCTCATGATTGAAAAACCGTTTTGGTTCTTAACGCCTCGTTCTTCCGCGCAATCCATGTATTGGGTAGAACCGCTCGTTTATGCTGTAGAGGATATTGCGACTGCGATATTGCAGCATCCTTCTCATGCCAGAACATATTAAAAGGTTCACTGTAATTTACAGTGAACCTTTTACATGAATTCGATATGACAAGGCTGCGGTACATTTATTTCGCTGCATTGTTCGCAGATCAATCCCGATGTATCCAGCCGGAAGCTGACGATATTATGGGAATATCGGTTTGCTACAAGGAGAAAACCGGCGGTAGGATCTAATTTCATCTCGCGGGGATGGTCACCTCCGCATTCGATAAACTGTACCGGCTTTAAAAGACCGCGTTCTATTTCAAAAACAGTGATGATGTTGCTGCCGCGCGTCGTTGTATACAGATGCCGTCCATCCTTGTGGATACAGATGGCGGCGCTTGCATTTTCTTTTTTTGCATCGAAGGGAAGTACTGTATTGATCTGGACGCCTTGATAATTCGTATTCTTAACATTGCGAAAGGTAAAGACTTCATTGCTGAGTTCGCTTAAAACATATAAGAAGGTACCTGTTCGGTCGTGTACTGCTTGTCGGGGTCCCGTTCCTTTTGGGAATCGAATGGTATCGATCTCTTGGAAACCCGCGTTTTCATCTAAGATCTTAATTTCATCGAGTCCCAGACAAACAACGAATAGATAGTTCTTATGAAAGAACACCTGATGACATTTCGCATGCTCGCCATAGGAAAACGTATGCCTTAACTCCAATGCTCCTTTTGTGAATTCATAGATATGTACGGTTCCTTCGTGATAACCGGCGCTTACGATGATATTGTCTTTTCTCGTTATATAACAAGCGGTCTTTTTATCGTGATAAACACAATCACGACAGACGATCAGCGGCTGTGTCATATTGATATCCAGCAAGGTGATTCCCGCAGTATCGTCTTTGCGTATCGTAGAGAGGATCTGGCCTTTCTGATAAACGAGAAATTTCGGTTCCTCTATTTCGTAAAACAGATTGGGAATGCCGATACTTCCATCGTGAGGATAGAACATGGCTCTGTGAATACCGAGACTTTCCGTATCTGTATATGTACCGATTAAAAAGGGTATCTGTCGCATAGTATCACTTCCTATCGCTTACATTGTAGCAGAAAACACAAGAAGAAAGAAAATTATTTTTCATAATACTTGATCAGAGCTTGTGTTCCGTCATTTTCATGACTGTTTTTCTGCAGTTCTTCATACATGCCGCAAACGGTATCCAGCATCAAAAGATGCTCATGATGCTCTTCCATGACGTTTTGAATGATTTTCATATCTTTGATGAAATGTTTGATGTAGAAGCCCGGTTGAAAATCGTTTTTCAATACTTTCGGAGCTGTGTGAAGCAATTGCCAGCTTCCCGCTGCACCATTGGCGATAACCTTTAGAGCCTCTTCTTCTGCAAGATGGTTCATACGCATGTAATGAATGGCTTCGCTCATAGCTGCGACGGCTCCGGCAACGGCGATTTGGTTCGCTGCCTTGGCGTGTTGTCCGCATCCCGCTTTTCCCATATGATGAATCTCTTTTCCCATGCAGCAAAACAAAGGATAGGCCTTTTGATAATCGTCTTCATCTCCGCCTGCCATGATGGACAAGGTGCCGTTGATCGCACCGCTGTCTCCTCCGGAAACCGGGGCATCCAGCATATGTAAGCCATATGTTTTGGCTTCCTCATATAATCTTGCGGCCAGTTGTGGAGAGGAAGTCGTCATATCGATCAGAAGCGCTCCTTTTTTTGCATGAGCGAAAATTCCGTTTTGTGTGTACACTTCTTCTACGTCATTTGGATAGCCTACCATCGTAAAGATGGCATCGCAATCCTTAACGCATTCACCGATACTTGAAAATGCCGTTACTCCATTTTGTTCAAGCTGCCTGGCTTTTTCTTCTGTTCGGTTATAAAGATGAAGCTGATGCCCCGCTTCGTGTAGATGCGATAACATTGCCGTCCCCATGATCCCTGTACCGATCCATGCTATGTTCATAATATGATCCCTCTTTTCTTTTGTAGTCATTATAATAGATAAATCATAGATCATCAACACGATGCATACGATAAAAAAAGTGGTGTAAATTTTTATATTTTCTGTTACAATAATATCGTTATTGTAAAAAATCACTGCATTTTATCTGAAAATTATGTGAATATGATTTGATAACATTGTCATCACATAATTATATCGGATAATATCTGCGTTTGAGGAAGAAAGGAACGATTATGAAAAAAGAACAAAAACCAACGGTTACAGCTATTATCTTTTATGTATTTGCCGTATTGTTTCTGGCATATACCGCTTTTATGATCTTTACGGCTTATGAGTATGTAAGCGGATATATCGAGCAGGGAACCATCTCTTATGGAAGTGATTTTAAAGATATCCTTTCATTGTATGTACAGCAGGCAGGTCCTTATTTGGTGTATGCTTTATTGCTGTATGGAATGGGGTATCTGGTAGACGTTGCCGCAAAAGTCAAAGAAAGCAAAGAGAGCGATCATGCGGGAAAAGAAACGACAGTTTCTGCTGCGGCTGTAAAAGAAACAAAAATTGCTGTTAAAAAAGAACAGAAAACAGAGGCTAAAAAGCAGACAGAAAAGAAAGAAAAACAAACGAAAGATACTGCCAAAGATACTAAAAAAGAAAACAAGGGTAAAGCAGCAAAAGCGAAAGAGAGTAAGAAAAAAGAAACAGCATCTGCTGAACCGACTGTAAAAGAAAGCGCGGACAAGGCAGAAACAAAATAAGCGAAGCAATTATGCTTCGCTTTTATTTTCACTTTCAGCTTGGATCAGCAGTTCCATGATCTGAACGGCGTTTGTCGCTGCACCTTTACGTATCTGATCACCGCAGCACCATAGAGATAAGGCATTTTTATGAAGCGATAAATCTTTCCTTAAACGCCCGACATAGACAAGATCTTGATCGCTCGTATCTAACGGCATAGGGTATCTTTTATTTTCGAGGTCGTCCATCAGTTGTATTCCGCTTCCTTTTTCCAGCAGTTTTTTAGCGGTATTCGGATCGATCTCTTTTTCAAATTCGGCTAAAATGCTTTCGGAGTGTGAGCGGTAAACCGGCACACGGACACAAGTACAGTTGACGGCGAGTTCGGGAAGATTCAATATTTTTCTTCCTTCATTTTGCATTTTCATTTCTTCCGCCGCATAGCCTTCTTCGTTAAAATTACCGATCTGCGGTATCAGATTATAAGCGATCTGATAAGGGAAAGCGGAAGTGACGATCGGTTGTTGACTGCGAATGGCTTCTACCTGATCATTCAGTTCCTGGATCCCCTTGATCCCGGCACCGCTGACAGCTTGGTAGGTACTTACGACCAGCCGTTTTAAAGTGGCATATGCATGTAGCGGCTGTAAAGCGACCAAAGCGATGATCGTTGCGCAGTTGGGATTTGCGATGATACCGTGATGCCGAAAAGCGGCTTTCGGGTTTACTTCCGGAATAACGAGAGGCACATCGTCATCCAGACGGTAGGCGGAACTGTTATCGATAACGACAGCCCCTTCCTTTACCGCCAGAGGGATGAAGCGCTTTGCTACATCGTTTTCGGCAGCGGATAGTACAAAATCGATGTTGTGGAAACTGTCTTTTGTTGCTTCCTCGAATGTGAAGGTCTTATCCTGCATGCGTATGGTTTTCCCGGCACTGCGTTCACTTGTCAGCAGACGCAGTTCGTGAACAGGGAGTTTTTTTTCTAAGAGCACTTCCAGCATCTGCGTTCCTACCGCTCCGCTGGCACCTAATATCGCAATGTTGTATGATTTCATAACATCCTCCGTTTCTTTACAGTCTATGCATGTCAGACGACAAAGTTCTCGTATATGACGGCGATCGTCTTTTCGAAGTCCTTGTTTTCTACACCGACGATGATATTGATTTCTTCACTTCCCTGTGCGATCATGCGGATATTGATCTCATTTTCTCCCAGCACTTGAAACAGACGGCCGCTGATGCCCGGCCGATAGCTCATATGCCGTCCCACCGTAGCGATTAGGGCAATGTTATCGATGATCTTTACCGCATCGCATCCGCATGCTTTCTTTATGTCGGAAACGATATCATATTTGTTGTTTTGGATATCGGAACTGTTTACGACAACGGAAAAGGAATCGATGCCGCTGGGGATGTGCTCAATGCTGATCTGATATTTTTCAAATACTTCCAGAGCTCTTCGGATGATCCCGATCTCATTGGACATATGATTTTTATAAATAGCGATAACGCTGAAATCTTTTTTACCGGCGATACCGGTGATGATCTGTTTATTTGAGGAAGGATCATCATCGGTATCTACAATGATCGTGCCGGACGCTTCCGGATGGTTGGTATTCAGAATATTTATGGGGATATTCTTTTCTTTTACCGGAAAGATCGCATCTTCATGCAATACGTTGGCACCCATATATGATAACTCACGAAGTTCGGAATAGGTGATTTTGTCAATGCGTTTCGGATGATGTACGATACGCGGATCTGCCATCAGGATACCGGAGACATCGGTCCAATTTTCATACATATCCGCATTCATGACCCGTGCCAATATGGAACCGGTAATATCGCTTCCTCCGCGAGAAAGGACATGAATGCTGCCATCGGGATAGGAACCATAAAAGCCGGGAATCACAAAGTTTTCATGCTTCTTCATAAATGCTTCGCAATTTTTTTTCGTAGTGTCAAAATCGATGCTGCCGTCATAGGAAAAGCGTATGATATCTTTGGCGTCCACAAAGGAAAAACCGAGATATTCTGCCATCAGACGAGCCGTCAGATATTCGCCGCGACTGGCTAAGTCATCTAAGGGGATCCCTTCATGCAACTGCTTTTTGATTGCCGCAAGCTCTTCTTCGATCGGATATTGCAAACCGAGCTCTTCTTTTATAGAGAGAAATCGCTCTTCAATGATGGAAAAAACCGGATCGCAGGAAACGTGATACATGGTATGCGCGTGACATAAATATAGAAGATCCGTAATTTTATTATCGTTTTTATCGCGTCTGCCCGCGGCACTGACCACGACAAAGCGCCGGTCTTCATCCGAATGGATGATCGTTTTTACTTTTTGAAACTGATTTTTATCAGCCAGAGACGATCCGCCGAATTTTGTTATTTTAATCATAATCTTCCTCCCATGCTGCCATGAAGGCATGCTTATCTTCTTGTTGTATGTTCTGCATAATGGCATGCATCTGATCGGTCGTGATGCCCTGAATGAAATAATATGTATGTCCTAAATAGGCATGCACTTTGACAGTGATATTTGGAAGTTGTTCCAATGGCATGCTTTTCGTACGTATCCAGTAGCTAGCTGGGCGTTGAGAAGGATGATAATTCAAATCTTTATCGAGCAAAACAGCATGTGCCTTTTTTTCTATGATATCGATCAGATCTTGAATGACCGCGTTGGCTGTCGGGAGTTTGCCTGCGCCTTGTCCATAGAATTTAAGATCGCCGATGGTCACACCGTGGATGCTTGCCAGATTGAAATTTTCGGGAACGCTGGCTTCTAAAGAACCGAGCGGATATAAGCGAGGTTCAATGCTGCAATGATAAGTATCATCGTGTATAGCGGCTGTAGCGATCAGTTTGAGTATTCTGTTTTTTTCTTTGAAAAATTCAATGTCTGTCTTTGTTACGTTGCGAATACCGAAGACGGGGAACGTATTGGGGATATAGCATTCAAAGGCGATGGATGCGCTGATCTGCAGTTTGTTTTGAATATCGAAGCCATCGATATCCGCACTCGGATCTGCTTCCGCATATCCCAGCTCTTGCGCTTTTTTCAATATATCAGAAAATTCTGCATTGTCCTTGTACATATGATCTAAGATATAGTTGGAAGTACCGTTGAAGATCCCATGAAATTGACGGATGGAATCGATCCTTTTTACATTTTCGATTGCGTGTATCCAAGGGATGCCTCCTCCTGTACTGGCTTCAAAAAGAAAAGAAACGTCATTCTCTTTTGCCAGCGCCGTAAATTCCCGCATGTATTTGGCGACGACCGCTTTATTGGCAGTTACCACATGTTTTTTATGTTCCAGACATTTCTTTATATACGTATGAGCCGGTTCTATACCGCCCATTGCTTCTACGACTGCCTCAACATCGGAAGATAGGATGTCTTCGATGTCATCTACCATAATCGGAAGGGTTTTCGGTTTATTTTTTCGTATCAAAACGGCATGGACATGAAAGCGGGAAGCACATGCTGATGATGAGCTGGTCAGTATTTCATATACGCCGGAGCCGACAGTCCCATATCCTAAAATAGCAATTTTCATACGATTTCCTACTTTCTTTTGTATTTTTAACAAAAACACTTGTTTTTAAATTGTGAACATTGTATCATAATACATATCGTATTGCAAGAGAAAGAAAGTGTTACATATGAAAAATTTATATCACAGTACAAGGAATAAACAAAACGAAGCACATGATTATGAAGCGGTATTGCAGGGGATCGCTGCAGACGGCGGGTTATATGTATGGGACGGTTTAGGAGAACATGCAATAGACATCGAAGCGATGCTGTCGGACAGTTATGCCGAAATGGCAGAAAAGATCATGCGGCAGCTGCTTCCCGATTTTTCGGATGAAGAGCTTCACCGCTGTATTCGGCAGGCTTATGGGGAAAGTTTTGATACCCAGGAGATCACACCGCTGAAGAAAGTGGGAAACGATTATTTTCTGGAGCTGTTTCACGGTCCTACGTCGGCTTTTAAAGATGTCGGCTTGCAGATGCTGCCGCAGCTGATGTCTTGTGCATTGGCTAAGGAAGCAGGCTGCAAGGTCATGATTTTAACGGCAACAAGCGGCGATACCGGAAAAGCGGCACTGGAAGGATTCCGCGATGTAGCACATACGGGAATCATCGTGTTTTATCCGGATCAGGGTGTAAGTGCTACACAGCAATTACAGATGGCAACGCAGGAAGGAAGCAATGTCGCTGTCTGTGCTTTGAAAGGTAATTTTGACGATGCGCAATCACAAGTCAAAGCTATGTTTGCCGATAAGGATTTAAGTGATGGATTCGCATGCGATAACATAACTTTTTCCAGTGCGAACTCCATTAATATCGGCAGACTGATACCACAGGTAGTGTACTATTTTTATGCATATATACAGATGATAAGAAATCGGGAAATTCGACCGGGAGATGCTGTGAATTTTTGCGTTCCTACCGGGAATTTCGGAAATGTTTTAGCCGGGTATTATGCGAAACTGATGGGGTTGCCGGTACGTCGTTTCATCGTTGCCAGCAATGCCAACAATGTGCTCTGTGACTTTCTTACAACAGGCGTATATGACCGTAACCGCCCTTTTCGTAAAACGATATCGCCTTCCATGGACATTCTCATTTCCAGCAATTTGGAAAGACTCTTATATTATATGGGAGAAAAGGATACGCAGAAGATCCGCGGATATATGGAAGAGCTGCAGCAAACGGGCAGTTATGCGGTTGATGATAGTTTGAAGCAAAACATTCAGGAACTGTTTTACGGCGGCTGCAGCAGTGATGAGGAAACAAGAAGCGCTATAAGAGATGTATATCATGCGTATGGCTATGTGATGGATCCGCATACCGCTGTGGGATATAACGTGATGAAAGAGTATCAAAAGCAGGATCCTACTCCTTGTATCCTTCTTTCGACAGCGAGTCCGTATAAGTTTTCGAAAGAGGTATATCGCTCTATTTTCGAAGAGGAACTCACAGAGGAAGAGTTTGCGATCATGGAAAAGCTTGCTATGCGGACATCAACAGAAATCCCACGCAATCTCTTTGCGTTAAAAGATAAGCAAAAACGCTTTTACGACTGTATAAAGAAAGAAGATATGCCGCGGTATATCACACAAAAGACAAAGGAGATCTTCTATGATTAGGGTACACGTTCCTGCGACAAGTGCCAATCTGGGGCCCGGATATGATTGTTTGGGATTGGCTCTCGATTGGGAAGGAGTCTTTGATTTTGAAAGGATCGAATCCGGTGTTTCGATTCATGGCTGTAATGAGCAGTATTGCAATGAAGATAATTTGGTATATCGCTCGTTTCTGCATACGCTTGCGGCGATGAATGAGGAAATTTCGGGAATATCCATCACCATTCACTGCGATATCCCCACGCAAAGAGGACTTGGCAGCAGCGCTGCCTGCATTGTCGCCGGTGCGATGGGAGCGAATGCGCTTTTTCAAAACCGTTTAAATAAATATGAGCTGTTTTCTTTATGCACCCGGATGGAAGGACATCCGGATAATGTGGCACCGGCGTTATTCGGTCAGCTGACGGTTTCTTTTATCGATGAAGGACAGCCCAGCATGATACGCTACGGACTTCATCCGCAGTTGAAATTCCTGGCGATGATTCCGCAAACAGGTGTATCGACACAGGAAGCGCGGTCGCTTTTGCCGGATCATCTCAGTTATGCGGATGCCGTATCCCAGATTGGAAGAAGCGCAGCTTTATGTAAAGCTTTGGAAATAGGGAATCATCTCATTATACGAAAAGCCTGTCATGATACGATGCATGAACCATATCGACGTCAGCTTATCGAAGAATATGATCAAATGTATGAAATTGCTAAAAAGGCAGGTGCTTCCGCCATGTTTATCAGCGGCAGCGGATCCACGATGCTTGCCGTCAGTGATGAGGAAAGCATATTGATGGATATTATGCTGGCCGGTAAAAAAGCATTTCCTATCATGGAGATGAAGATATTGAAGGCCGATCGCATCGGTGCATGGAGTGAGGTGCTGTAAATGAAGAAATACTATATCGTAGACCGCGCTATTTTGCCGGATGTCTTAGATAAAGTGATCGAGGCACGCGCACTTGTACAAAGCGGCGAAGTGAAACAAATATCGGATGCGGTTAAAAAAGTAGGAATATCACGGGGAACATATTATAAATATAAGGATTATGTATTTTTGCCGAGCAATGATTTAAATGCTCGTAAAGCGGTACTGTCTTTGATGTTGCATCATAAAAGCGGTATGCTTTCAGAAGTGCTGCATGCGATGTCGGAAGTGAAAGCAAATATTCTCACGATCAACCAGAACATTCCGATACATGATATCGCGAGTATCGTGATCTCTTTCGATATGAGTGAGATGACGGTCGATATGGATGAACTGATGGTAAATTTGGGGGCTATCGAGGGAGTGAGCAGTCTTCATCTGGTAGCCATTGAGTAAAAAATAATTCCCTTTGCTTGTGAAGTGTGATATAGTACTGCTTATGAAAAGGATGTTTGTATGAAAAAAAACAGAAATTCGATCTGCGGGTACCTCGTATGCATCAGTGCTATCATCGTCATGCTGATTACGGCTCTTGATATCGTCTGTTTTCATTCCGGTTTTTATGAGAGGGAATATGAGAACAGCGACCGTGCCGAAGCACTCGGTGTTTCCGATGAGGATCTTATGGCATCGACTGATGCTTTGCTGGATTATCTGCGCGGAGAACGGGAAGATATCGTTGTCGATATCATTTTGCGCGGAAATGAGAGAGAAGCGTTCAATAATAAGGAAAAGATGCATATGGAAGATGTGAAAAAACTATATGATCATGTTATGTTAGCACGTACGGGATGTTTGCTCGTTTTGATCGGTTGTTTTATATATCTGGCAGTGAAACTGAAACAGAACGTGCTGGAATTCGTGGCAAAGCGTTTTTTGAAAACAGCGGTATGCTTTGTGACAGCCGTCGTTTTTCTGGGATTTTATGCGCTTGTGGATTTTACCGGTTTTTGGACTGGTTTCCATCGTCTTTTTTTCCATAACGAATTGTGGCTGCTTGACCCGGCGACGGATTTCATGATCAACATGTTTCCGGAGCAGCTGTTTTTCCATCTGATTATTTGGATCACCGTATTCTTTTTAATACCGTTTGCGCTTTCCGGAGCTTTATGTTATACCTATCTGAAAAACGAACGATTGGGAAATATGCCGGCAGATGAGGAAGTAAAAGAATTATGAAACGGGTCATCTTGGCAAGTCAGTCGCCGCGAAGAAGAGAACTGATGGCAGACAGCGGGATTCCTTTCCTTGCACGGGCGAGCCATACGGAGGAGTTTCTTGATCTATCGTTGCCGATCATTGAAGCGATTGAACGTATCGCTTATGAAAAAGCGGCGGCTTTAAAGTCTGCCTATCCGGAAGACGTCATTATCGGTGCGGATACCGTTGTATATTATCAGGATCAAGTCCTCGGGAAGCCTAAGGATCATGAGGATGCGTTTCGCATGCTGAAACTTCTGAGCGGTCAAACGCATAAAGTGATTACCGGAGTGGCGATCATCAAAGGCGATCGCAAAGAACTGTTTCATGCGGTAACCGAAGTGACGTTTTATCCTTTGACAGAAGAAGAGATCCGGGAGTATATTCACACGGAAGAACCGCTTGATAAAGCAGGTGCTTATGCGATCCAAGGATTTGGGAAATTTCTTATTGCAAAAATTTCGGGTGACTATTATAATGTAGTAGGTCTTCCTATTGCGCAGTTGTGTCGCCGATTGAAAGACTGGAGATAATGCCGACATAGTATAGTGGTAATACAGAGCAATGGTAATGCTCAGCGCCCAGTTCAATTCTGAGTGTCGGCACCATATAGGTAGAGAGTCCTTGCTAAGAGGGCTTTTTTTATTAAAACAGAGAGATCATAGGATATTTTTCATATTTGAAAGGAGGAACTATGATAAGGGCATTTGAAAAAAAGGATATCGATGCGGTTATGCGAATATGGAAGAACGAAAATATAAAAGTTCATGATTTTATTTCTCAAAGATATTGGGAAGATCATTACGAATATGTTAGAGAGATTTTACCGAACGCTGAACTATATGTTTTTGTACAGCATGAGGAAATTGCGGGGTTTATAGGCTTACATAACGATTATATAGAAGGTATCTTCGTCGATGAAAAGAGTCAAGGAAAAGGGATAGGAACAGTGTTACTGGACACAGCTAAGAACAGCAGAGATACATTGAAATTGAGTGTATATAAGAAAAATACAAGTGCTGTTCGCTTTTATAAGGCGAACGGTTTCGTGATGACAGATGAACATGAGGATATTCATACAGGGGAAATGGAATATCGTATGATTTGGAATAAATGACATTAGCGTTGGGTCGTATGAGAGGAAAATCACTGTGAATAAACAAGAAATTTATAAATATTTAAAAGAAAGAGGGATATGGCATGAAATAACGGAGCATGCAGCTGTTTATAATATGGGAGAGTTATCGCAAATCGATATTCCTTACCCGGAGGCAGATGGAAAAAATCTTTTTGTTCGTGATGATAAAAAAAGAAACTACTATCTTATTACCGTAAAAGGTAATAAAAGGGTAGATTTAAAAGAGTTTAAAAATAAAAACAATACTCGCTCTTTAAGTTTTGCTTCAAAACAGGATCTGATGGATATCATGAAGCTGATGCCCGGCTCGGTAACGCCGCTGGGATTATTGAATGATAATGAGCGAAAGGTACAATTTTACATAGATAAAGAGTTTATGGAAGATTCCTGTCTTATCGGAGTGCATCCCAATGATAATACGGCAACAGTATGGCTGAAAACCGATGATCTGATTGCTGTTATAGAAGGGCATGGGAATCAAGTATATGTGATAGACATCGAATGAGATATCCTTTGCAATAAGGGCTCCGCCCCGATTATAAGATATGAAATTAGGAAAAAGGCATGCTGTGTATGATCAGAAAAAAGATGGTGGTAAACGATTTAACATAGAAGCATAGAGTTTCTTTTTTTGGAAAAGGATATTAAAAACTCACCTATTAGGAGTTGTAAAATATGATATAACGTGTAAAATAACAATATGTTATAAAAGAAAAGAAGGGTTTGTATGATCGGATTTATCCATTCCATATTAGGTTTCAGACGTTTGAAACCTGCACAGAAGATCGCAGTCAGCTTTTTATTAGTCATAATAACCGGAACCGTTTTGCTGACGCTTCCGATATCCAATCGGGATTTTCAATTTTTGGATCCGATCGACGCCCTGTTTACCTCAACGAGCGCTACATGTGTTACCGGTCTTGTGAGTGTGGTTACCTATGACCAGTACAATGCATTCGGTCAAGCTGTTATTTTGGTGATGATACAGGTCGGCGGTTTGGGTTTGATGACGCTCATGGCGTTTCTTATCCTGTTTGTTAAAAGCCGCTTGTCTATGAATGAAAAAATGGCGATGAAAGAGATGTTGAATCAGGATAAGGTCTTGGATATGCGCCGTTTTCTTATGGATATCATACGCTATACGGGTTTGTTTGAAAGTATCGGAGCGGTTTTATTATCCTTTGTGATGATCCCTCAATTCGGTATATTAAAGGGTATTTGGAAATCTGTATTTCTGTCGGTATCTGCTTTCTGCAATGCCGGTTTTGATATTATCGGCAGCGACAGTCTGGCACCTTATGTACATGATCCTCTCGTATGTTTTACGATTATGGCGCTCATTGTGTTAGGCGGCTTGGGGTTTGCCGTATGGTTTGATCTTCGCGATAAACTGACGCTGCTGTGGAAACGAGACATCACGTGGAAGAAATTTCGTAAGAGTTTAACGCTGCATACGCGTTTGGTGTTGGGAATGACGTGCATTTTGATTTTCGGGACAGCCATGTTGATTTTACTTATGGAGTTTCAAAATCCGGAAACGATCGGCAACTTTACCTTTCCTGAAAAGATCATGACTTCTCTTTTCGAGTCGGTTACCCTTCGTACGGCAGGGTTTGCGACGATATCGTATGGTTCCTTGATGCAGGGAACTAAATTTTTGATGATGCTGATCATGTTTATCGGAGGTTCTCCCGGAGGAACGGCAGGAGGTATTAAAACGACAACGATAGCGGTGTTGATTTTGTTTCTTGCGGCAACCTTTAAAGGAAGAGAGACC
This sequence comes from Erysipelotrichales bacterium, assembly GCA_910575705.1. Taxonomy (GTDB): domain Bacteria; phylum Bacillota_I; class Bacilli_A; order Erysipelotrichales; family Erysipelotrichaceae; genus CAJTFG01. Next base: position 136,417 of record CAJTFG010000004.1, read on the forward strand.
GTCGTATGCCGGCGAACGATATCCAAAGAGACGATCCTTCATGCGCTTATGATCTTCTCCATCAATATCATCGTTTTATTAACGGGAATTTTTCTACTATGCATGCTGCAAAATGATTCTTTTTTGGATATGGCATTTGAAGCGGTAAGCGCTATGGCAACGGTTGGTCTGACAACCGGATTAACGCCCCACTTGAATGTTTTCGGCAAATTGATTATTATATCACTGATGTTTATCGGACGCATCGGCATCGTCACGCTTGTGATGTCTGTTATGCGGTCAAATAAAAAAGAAGGCAGTAAAAAAAGTCTGGCATATCCGAGCGGAAATGTCATTGTGGGATAGGAGATGTCTATGAAACGAGAAGATAAGCAGTATGCGGTGTTGGGACTCGGTATTTTTGGATCTACCGTTGCGAAAACGTTAAGTGCGTATAATTATGAAGTCGTGGCCGTGGATGCGGATCTAAAATGCGTAGAACGTATGGCAGATATCGTAACACAGGCTGTACAATGCGATATTACCGACAAAGAGGAATTGCGCGCCGCAGGCGTAGGGGATTGTGATATTGCGATCGTTGGTACAGGTAGTCATCTGGAAGCGACGGTTATGGCGATCATTAATTTGAAAGAGCTCGGTGTTCCATATATTATCGCAAAAGCCAAGAACAAGCGCTATATGCAGATTTTTTCTAAGGTCGGTGCCGATCGTGTCGTACGCCCTGAAAAGGAGATGGGGGTTGTTGTCGCAAAAAGCCTGTTAAGCAATTCGATCATCGATATGATCGATATTGACGGCGATTACAGTCTGGTAGAACTTAAGGTTCCATCGAAATGGGTCGATCATTCTTTGCGGGAATTGGATGTTCGTAATCGTTATGGTATCAATGTCATCGGCGTACGCAAACATAACAGTCAGAAACTGATCGTTTCCTTGGATGCGGATTATGTCATAGAAGAAGATGATCAGATGGTCGTGATCGCGGATACGAAGACGATCGAGAAATTTGACTATATGAATAAACTGTAAGCGTGTATGCGAAAGCATACATGCTTTTTTTGTCAATCTTTTGCCGTGCCGTCATATCATATAAAAGGAGGTATTGTATGGTTGAAGTGAAGAGTATCAAATCAGGAGATGAATACTATGTCGGCATTCATCTGCAGCTTCCTCAGTATCCTATGTATATGATCGTATCATGCAAGGTAATCCTTGCCCAGAATATGTATGCCATTGATTTTTTTGACAAGCAGGATAAAAAAACTGCCGTTATACTCGTGCAGTACGGATATGGCTTTGATTCCATGCTGTATGGCGAGGTGACCGATATGAATTCCATCGCTTCTGCTTACGGCGTTCGTCTTGGGATGAATGGGAAAGAAGCTCTGAAGCTTTGTGAAAAGTAGAAAAAAGAAAAAAAGAAAGCTGAAACTTTCGTTTTGGAAAGCTGTTTTTCTTTTGTTTGCGGCATTGGCTATATATACGATCCGCAATTTCAATGTGTATATGCAGCCCAGATTGGAAGCATTGGCAAAACAGCATGTATCATTTGCGATCAATAATATAGAAAAACAGGTTTTGAAAAATTTAGAATATGATCCGGATACCTTTATATTGCCATCGTATGATGAAAAAGGAAATATCGTTTCCATAAGCTATGATTCCTATCAGCTGAATCAAATATTGTATAGTGCTTTGAATACGATTGACGATTCGCTTTTGGCGGCGCAGGACGGACGCGAGGATCCGATCACGCATGAGGTATTTTACGAAAACGGTATTTTTTATCGCATACCGGTCGGCGCTTTGACCGGCATTCCGTTTTTAGCGAACTTCGGTCCTTCCATTCCGGTAAAGATGCAGCTGCTCAACGATGTTACCGGAAGGATCAATATCACTTCGGAAGCATACGGCATCAATAATACGATGATTAAAATCTCGCTGGTAATTTCGGTCAATGCACAGGTGGTGACCGTATTGAATGTCAGTGAGATTCAATTAGAAACGGAAATTCCTATCGTTATGCATCTGGTAAATGGAAAAGTTCCTTCCATATTGCCTTATGACGCAATGGAAGGAACCTAGATCACAGTATATGAGGGTCGATCGGATTCAGGCCTTCTCCATAAGCATTCAGTTTATGCGTGGAAGGTCCTTTAATGATTTCTCCGGTATAAGAGTAGCGTGATGCATGACATGGACAGTCCCATGTTTTATCCGTCTCATTGAAGGTGCACGTACAGCCGAGATGCGGACATACGATATCGACGATGTACAATTCATCTTGTTCATCGCGGTAGACCCCATAAGGATGATCGTCGATCATGATGACCTTTCCCTGATTGATCATCGGATATTCATCATCCGGGTCTTTGAATTTGCTTTTGATGAATTCATAAGCGATCGTTGCGTTTTCTTTAACAAAATCTAAAGCGAAGATCGATGTGAAGCGATGCGGATCAAACAGATCCATGTACTGACTTTCCTGATGCAGTAAGTATGCGCATAAGAGTTTTCCGGCAATATTGGATGTGGTATTGCCCCATTTGTTGAAAGCGGCAGCAATCAGAAGATGATTGTTATGCTTTTGTAAGCGTCCGATGAGCGGAAGACGGTCAAAGGACTGATAATCCTGTGATGTCCATACGGCATCTATTGATTGCAGATGAAACTGCTTTTGCGCATCCATCACAAAGGCGTCCGGTTTATCACATGCTTTTGCCGTTCGCGTTTCATTACCGCCGATGACGAGCCATCGTCCTTGTGTAGAAGAAATCGTGTTATAGGATATTAGCGGATCGTCGATGTTGATGATCATATCCTCCGGAAGCTCTTCTTGTATATGAGCGGCAGCCAGAGAGTTCTGCGATGGGTGGACGCGGGAAAAGAAGAACTGATGGCGGTCGTAGAAAGGAAGCTGCGTCGCTTGTACGATCCGGTTTGCGTAAATTTTCCGATGATTGCAGAAAGCGATATAGCCATCCTCTTTTTGTATGATGGAGGTAACCGGTGAGTGAGTGTATATCGGGATATTTTTTTCACTGAGGATATCCGCGAGGCCTTGCATGTATTTCACGGGCTGAAATTTTGCCTGATGATGCATGCGTATGCCGGCTGCTATCGGGATCGGATACTCCCATTCCTGTATATATTCACCTTCTATACCGAGATCGAGATACGCCTGATATTCGTCTTGGATCTGGCTGATGTTTGTTTCTTCCTGTGTGAAGATACAGCTGTCACAGCGCATAAAGCTGCAGTCGATCGCATGCTCTTTGATGATTTCCTCGATGGAATCCATCGCTTCCTTATGTGCCGTATAGTATTTTTTAGCGGTATCATATCCGTGTTTTTGAATCAGATCCTGATAGATCCTGCCATGTTGTGCTGTGATCTTGCACGTATTGCGGCCGCTGGCTCCCGCACCGATATGATCGGCTTCCACGATGATGAAATCGCTCATCGCTTTGGAGAGATAATAACCTAAGGTAAGCCCGGTAAGCCCCGCGCCGATGATCAGTGTATTTGTATGAATGTCATTTTCCACATGCGGATATGTTTTCAGCTTTGTTTCTTTGATCCATGTTGATGTCTGCATAATATCACCTCATGTAGTAGTATGTTCTTATATGCATCGATTATGAGCCGCTTGACAAACTTTGTGAGCGGTTTTATCATATATCCGGACAAAGGAGCTGATAAGATGTACAGATAAGATAATGGATATCATCATGAATATTGTGTCATTATCTTTTCTCATGCCTTCTTTTAAGGAGGTGCATTTTTATGCTCATTAAAAATTTAACGATTACCGATTTAAGACATCATACGTTGTTGGATCATTTCTCATTTACGCTTGGTTCCTGTGATAAAGTAGGGATCATCGGTGAAGAAGGAAATGGAAAGTCGACTTTATTAAAGGCTATTTATCAGCCTTCTCTGATAGAACACTACACAGACATGAGCGGAAGTATTGACACCCAGAATCAGACGTTTGGATATTTTGCTCAGCAGATGGAATCCCAATGGGATTCTGTTTTTGTATGGGAATATCTCTTAAAAAAAAGTATTCATGATGAAATTACCGATTATAATGAATTATCCGTTTATGAACGGGAGTGTATCCGTTATCACATCGATCCCAAATGGGTGACGGCCAATCAGACGATGGCTTCTTTGAGCGGCGGAGAAAATGTGAAAATACGTCTTTTAAAGCTATTGCACGCTTCCTGGGATGTATTGCTTTTGGATGAGCCTACAAATGATTTGGATATCCTTACTTTACAGTGGCTGGAGACGTTTTTAAAGGAACTGCCTAAGCCGGTCATGTTTATATCACATGATGAGACGCTGTTACAAAATTGCGCCAATGTGATCATTCATCTGGAACAGCGCAATAAAAAGACCAAATGCGTACAAACGGTGTATCGCGGCAGTTATGATGATTATGTGCATTTGCGCAGTCGCCGTCTGGATAAGGAAAAACAGCTTGCGCATAAGGAACAGCAGGAATACCGAAAGAAAAAACAGAAGCTGAATGATATACAAAACGCCGTGCATGATGCGTTGAATGATTGTGTACGCAATCCTTCGCAGGCAGCAAAACTGGCAAAGAAGATGAGAAATATCAAAGCCCGGGAAGCGATCATGGAGCGAGAAGGCTATCGAAAGACGGATACGGTGGAAGAAGCTGTTCATATCGGGTTTCCCGGCGTATTTTTGGATCCGCATAAGCAGATCGTATGCATGTGTGATGAAGAGATACGCGTGGACGATAAGATTCTCATTGATCATGTTTCTTTCAGTGTTCGCGGGCAGGAGAAAGTTGTCTTTGTCGGCAGCAACGGTTGTGGGAAAACATTGCTTATCAAACGGATCTATGAATGCTTGAAAGAGCGGACGGATATTCGCCTTGGATATATGCCGCAAGATTATCAGGATGAATTTCATGATTTTACGACACCGATCGATTTTCTTTTAACGAGCGGTGATCGGGAGGATATCACTAAGAGCAGGGAGCTGTTAGGATGTATGAAATTTACGGCAGAGGAGATGGAGCGCTCTTTGCGGGAAATAAGCGAAGGTATGAAAGCCAAGCTTTATATAGCGAAATTCATAAAACAGAGATGTGATGTTTTATTGCTTGATGAGCCAACGAGGAATTTATCTCCGCTCACCAATCCTGTTTTGCGTCATATACTGAAACAGTATGATGGCTGTATCATCAGCGTATCTCATGATCGTCGTTATATTGAGGAAGTGTGTGATAAGCGCTTTATGATTGATAAAGGAAAGATCGTGTGCCGATAGGGGGGATCTTATGCGGGGGAAGGCATTGGTATTCAGCGGCGGCGGAGCCAAGGGGGCTTATGAAGTAGGCGTGTGGAAAGCGATGAGTGAATTGGGAATTGATCGGCACATACGCATGGTTGCCGGAACATCGGTAGGTGCCTTGAACGCAGCTTTATTTGCGCAGGGAGATCGGGAAGAAGCGCTTTGCTTATGGTCGATGATCAGCAATGCACATATTTTGACATCTCATGATGTATGTAAAAGCTGTAAGGCGGAACTTGAGGAAGAAGAAAAAAGAAAGCTGTGCATGCAGCTCATGCAGGCGCAACGTCTTCCTCTGGCAAAAACAACCTTTGCGCAGAAAGCGGGAGCGGTTTTTTATAAATGGGTAGTCGCCTGTTTTATTTCCAGGATGGAACGCACACTCAGCATGTCTTTGGCAAAAGCGCTTGTCCCTTGCTTTTTAGATATTTTAGGAGAATTAAAAGCGACGCATGATTTTCAATTTGCGGTAAATAAAACGACCTACTTTGTGCAAAGCATCTTACGGGAAGGCCTGTTTTCTCAGCAGGGCCTGCATCAGATCATAGATGAATACTATCGTCCCCAGCGTCTTTTGCATTCCCCTGTCAAGATGAATGCTACGGCTTATAATACGACGGGCAGACATATCGAACATTTTAATTTTTCTGCGGCCAATCAAAGCCTGCATAAAGACATCCTGCTGGCCAGCTGTGCGATCCCTTTTGTTTTTGATTCTATCGCGATACGGGGAAATACGTATATTGACGGCGGTATCCCCTTTGTAGGAGACAATACGCCGATCGATGTTGTATATGCGGCCGGATATCGCGATATTATAGCGGTCGTGTTACATGCGGATGAGGTCGATATACGCGATTTTAAGGATGCGAAAATAACGATCGTACAGCCTGCGGAGTCATTAGGAAGTGCTATGCGCTCGCTTGATTTTCATGAAGATTATACAAGGGATCTCATTCAAAAAGGATATGCGGATGGACGGCGTATATTTTCCTGATACCGGAAATCATCCTAAGCGAAACTATTTTATGAAAATTTATGAAAACGCTTGCATAAATCATAAATTGATATACAATATAAATATACTGAATATGAAAAAGGCGGGTGATGCAACATGAATCAGATTCCTGTTTACCAAGAGGTTCATCACGCGCGTCCAGTTCAAGATAGGCTGGTTTTCAATATGGTTATGGAACGAATGTGAAGGCTCTTCTTTGCGTTCGTTTTTTTCATCCATGAATATAGATAAGAGAAGGAGGATGTAAACATGGATCAAACAGTGAACAAGGAATTTTGGAATGCATGCGCAAGCGGGGATTTTACGACAGTATGTGCCGAAATTAAAAAAGGCTGTGATATCAATTATCAAAACGGTGACGGAAGGACTGCTTTGATGCGCAGCGCTAAGAGGGATTATAAAGATATCGTCCGCGTGCTGCTCGATAACGGTGCTGATGTAAGTCTGGAAGATAATAATGGAAAAACGGCGATCATGGGCGCTGCGAAAAAAGGAAATAAGACGATTTGCAAGAAATTGATCGAAGCGGGAGCGGATGTCAATGCGAAAGATAACCGCGGAAGGACGGCGTTGATGCGCGCTGCGTTTATGGGGCATGACCGCGTTGTGGAAACACTGTTAGATGCCGGTGCACAGATCAACATGCAGGACGAGGTAGGAAGAACGGCATTGATGGAAGCATGCGTTGCGTTTAAAAAGGATGTTATCCGTCTGCTGCTGGAGCGCGGTGCTGACGTAAATCTATGTGATAATAACGGATGTACAGCATTGATGCGTGCTGCTTATGGTGGGTATGCCAGTCTGGTAGAAGAACTGCTGGCACAGGGAGCTGATAAGGAGCAGCTGGATAAGGAAGGCAATAAGGCGGTCCACTATGTACGGGAACATTGCCTGGCACAGCTGAAGCCGCTCTTGAAATAGGAGGATATGATCTATGAGAGACTATTTAGCGCATGAAGTACGCAATGTTGTCGTACTGGGACATAGCGGTGTGGGAAAAACGGCTGTTTTGGAATCTATGTTGTATTTTACCAAGGCGAGCGATCGCTTCGGTAAAACGAAGGACGGAAGTTCTTTGATCGATTATGATGCGGAAGAGATACGACGCGGCATATCCGTATACGCCAGTTTGGTTCCTATCGAATGGAAGGAAAATAAGATCAATTTCATCGATACACCGGGGTATTTGGATTTTGTCGGAGAAAGCGAAGCGGGACTTGCGGTCGGCGATAATGCGCTGATCGTTGTCGGAGCGAAAGAAGGCGTTCAAAGCGGAACGCAGAAGGCATGGGAAGAAGCGCAGGCCAGAAAGCTGCCGACGATTTTTTTCATCAATAAAACCGATGAAGAGCATGCGTCTTTCGAAAGCGCATATGAAGCCTTGCGAAAGGAATTTGGAAAGAGCGTTATCCCGTTTGAAGTTCCTATTGTAGAAAACGATGAGGTTATCGGTTCTGTGAACATCATGCGTGATAAGGCATGGTATTATAAAGGACCATTAGCAGATCCCGATAAAGCACAGCCCGTTCCGGAGCATATGCAGGATGTAGTTCGCGGGTATAAAGATCAGATCGCGGAAGCGATTGCCATGGGCGATGATGAACTTATGGAGAAGTTTTTCAGCGGGGAGGAGTTCAGTGAAGCAGAGCTTACCAGAGGCGTGCGTCTTGGTGTAAGAAACGGTGAGATCCGCCCGGTATTCAGTGGAAGTGCTATTCATACGATCGGTATTGAACGTCTCATGGATCTGATCATCAAATATTTCCCGACGTATGGAGAAGCAGGCAATATCCTTGCTTATGATGAGGAAAAGCAGGAAGAGGTATTGTTGGAGACAAATGAAAAAGAAGCCTTGAGCGCGCAAGTGTTTAAGACGATTGTCGATCCGTTTGTCGGGCGTATCACATATGTAAAAGTTATGTCTGGCGTATTGAGCAGTGACTCTGTAGTATATAACACGAAGAAGGATAAGACGGAAAAGATCAATCAGATCTATATTATAAAGGGAAAGCATCAAACAGCGGTAGGGAAGCTGTTTACGGGAGATATCGGAGCCGTTGTAAAACTGCAGTTCACGCAGACGGATGATACGCTTTGTGAGAAAACTAGAAGGCTGCGCATGGAACCGCTTCTCTTTTCATCTCCTATGCTGGGGATGTCGGTAGCGCCGAAATCAAAAAATGACGAAGATAAGATGAGCAATGCGCTTGCCCGCATGGTGGAAGAAGATCCGACACTGCGTTTGGAAAATAATTTGGAAACCAGACAAACTGTTTTATACGGTGTCGGGGATCAGCATTTGGATGTTGTTTTGGCAAAGCTGAAATCCAAATATAAAGTCGAAGTCTCCCTGCATGAACCACGTGTGCCGTATCGAGAAACGATCCGTGCTAAGGCAGTCGGTGAAGGGCGTCATAAAAAGCAATCCGGCGGACATGGGCAGTTCGGTCATGTGTTCGTGGAATTTGCGCCGAATCCGGATGAAACGGAAATGGTATTTGAAGAAAAGGTATTCGGCGGTGCGGTGCCGCGCCAGTATTTCCCTGCCGTAGAAACGGGTTTGCGCGAATGCATGCAGAGGGGAGTTCTTGCGGGGTATAAGGTAGTAAATATCAAAACCACGTTGCTGGATGGCAAGTATCACGATGTTGATTCCAGTGAAATGGCCTTTAAACAGGCCGCGCGTCTGGCATACAAAGCGGGTATGAAGGAAGCAAAGCCGATCTTGTTGGAACCGATCATCGATGTGCAGGTCAAGGTTCCTGATGAATATACGGGCGCGATCATCGGTGATTTCAATAAGCGCAGAGGCTCTATTCTGGGAATGGATATGAAGGACGGTTATCAGGTCATCAACGCGCAGGTTCCTCTGGCGGAGATGCTGCGATATCCGATAGAGCTGCGTGCGATGACACAAGGCAGAGGAACATATACGCAAAAGTTTGAACGTTATGATCCCGTACCTTCTCATATTAGCGAAAGAATCATAAAGGAAGCTTCCTTGGAAGAGGAAGAAGAATGATTTATAAGCTGTTTCCTTTGAAAAGGGAACGGCTTTTTTCGAAGAAAAAAACGATAAACTGCTGTCCTTTCTTGAGAAGATTGTAGTATAATATCATTAATCTTGATAAAGAGGAGGAAGTTCTGCATGAAAAAAATTCTGGCGATATTCAGCTGTATGTTTTTGTTTTTATCTGTAACAGGATGCAACGCGTCTAAACAGGATGGAGGTATTATGGAGACTTCGGCTTCTAAGGTTTTGAAAAAGCTGCAGCGCGATGATAATACATTCCTGTTGTTTTTGACAACGGATAAATGTTATTCATGCGATGAATACATGAAAATGCTGGAAAAGATTCAGGAAGAACAAGTTTTTGATATCTACTATGTTGTAATTGATGATGAAGATGAGGACAAGCTGGAAGAGCTAAAGATCATAACAGGAGACTATACGGATCTTCCTATGACGTATTATTTTAATAAAGGAGAGCTGAGTGCGGATAACATTAAAAAAAGTTATATCGAACCAGATCAGTTTAAGGAATGGATGAATCAGTTAGGGATTATGAAATAAAACCTGTCATTCAGGAAGTTCTGACGAAAGAAGACATCAAATATCAATTACAAAAAATGGGAATAAAAAAAGGCATGTCGGTATTGGTACATGCGGATCTGGATAACATCGGGTATTTGAGTAACGGACCGCAAACGGTCATCGATGCCTTGATCGATGCGGTAGGCTATGACGGAACGATCGTCATGCCGACGTTTACATTGGATATGGTAGACCCTTGCTGTCGGAAAGATGTGCATATCGATTGCGAGAGCTGGGAATATATTCGAGACAGTATGAAACCCTTCGATCGCCGTTTAAGCTGCAGCGGCTCTGATGAGCTCGTTTCACAGTTTCTGCGCAATGAAGCAGTTGCAAGAAGCTATCATCCGCTCTATTCATTTGCGGCTTGGGGAAAGTATGCAAAAGTGATCTGCGACCGCCATCCGCTGCATTTCAGTTTGTCAAAGGAATCTCCTTTAGGCAGGTTGTTTGAGTTGAATGGTTTTGTGCTTTTGCTCGGCTGTAGCTATGCGGAATGTGTGATGTTTCATATGGCGCGATATGATACCGGACAACTGCCGATCCGTATTGCCTGCTGTCCCGTTAACATTAACGGAAAAGCAGATTGGAAAGATCTGCTGGATCTGGATTTCGATAATACAGGATATGATATGGTGGGAAAGATCATGGAAGAACGTGAGATCGTAAAGATGTGTGCCATGGGAGAAGGGCTGTGCCGTTTTTTCAGCGGACGACAGGCGGTTACCCTGGCGAAAGCGTATTATAATCTGAAGAAAAAAGAATTCGTACTTTAAATAGATTTCAGTATGATCTTGGCGATCTCTGCAAGACAGGATTCATCCAGCTCGTCAAAACGCTGAAACCGTACAGAATCGATATCAAGGACACCGATCAAGGTGTTCTTTTTTATCAGAGGAAGGACGATCTCCGAATTGCTGGCACTGTCACAGGCGATATGCGTCGGAAATTCATGGACGTTGTCGATCCGCATGATTCGACGCTGCTGCGCCGCTGTTCCGCATACGCCGTTTCCCATTGCGATATGCATGCAGGCAACCTTTCCCTGAAAAGGCCCCAATACCAATTCATCGTTCTTATATAAATAAAAACCCGCCCAGTTGATGTCTTCTAAATATTCATATAGCAACGCGCTCGCATTTGCGAGATTTGCGATGATATCATGCTCGTTTTCTAATAGTGCTGTCAGCATTTTTTGCAGCTGCCGGTACGTTTCTTTTTTATTCATATGATCACCTCTTATAGTGTTATTTTAACATAGATGATATATAAAAAGCAGAAATCGCGATGGATTCCTGCATTATTTCATCTTGGATACGGTATTAGACAGTTTTGTATAGGCCTTGGAGATCTTCGTTTTTTCTTCTGCCTGCATTTTATACCATCCTTGTTTTTTCATCAGATCGTATAAATTTCTTTGCATGGTGCTGATTTCTTCATATAAGCTGTCAATCTCAGAATACAGCGATTCGTTGCTCGTTTCTTGTGAAAATGTATTAAACAATGCCTTCAGATGTTTCAGATCGATGAGAAGATTGGTAGCTATTGCTTTATCATCGTATGTTGCTTTAGCCATTGTGTACCTCCTTTTCTACGAGGGATAACAAACGCTCATCTATTTTGACGAGGGTTTTCATGATCGTATTTACTTCCTTTTCTACTTCTTTTTCCTGTATAAGGCTTATCTCGTGAGACAGACGCGTATGCAGTGCATCCGTCTGACCGATACAGTCTTCGATATACAGAAGATCCTTTCCGGTTAACATGTAATCAGATTTCATTGCTATTCGCTCCTTTCATATTTAGTATGCAGACGTTGTGGGCGGCTATTCGGTAAATCTGTGAAAATATGGTATAATGATAGCCTGAATGGAGTGAGCAGATGGAACTGAAAGAGATGGACAGTGTCTATATTCAAAGTTTTAAGCACGATGGGTCTTTGCATCGGACATGGGCTAAGGGGACTATACTGGAATATACACAAAAGCGTATGGTGCTGATCACGAATAAGGCGGTTGTAACGGAAGCAGATGGGCGAACATGGATCACCCGGGAACCGGCGGTCTGTTTTTTCTATCCCGACAAATGGTACAATGTCATCAGCATGATCCGCAAGACGGGCGTTCATTATTATTGCAATATAGCATCACCGTCGTTATATGACGGAGAAGCGATTAAAAATATCGACTATGATTTGGATGTAAAGGTCATGCCCGATGGAACATATCATATCTTAGATGAGGATGAGTATGCATTGCACCGTCAACAGATGCATTACGACGCAATGCTTCATGACGTGATTCAGGCGGCTTTGAAAAGGGTACTTACCGATGTTCAATTAAAAAATTCTCCTTTTTCCAGCAGAGAGGTCTTGTGTTTTTACGATAAATATTTATCTTTTGTGAAAACAAACTCTTGAAAAACAAGCCTTTCTGAAAAAAACACAAAAAAAGTAAAAAAAGGAGTTGACTATAGAGGAAGAAGAGTGGTATTATAAACGAGCGCAAAAATGAAGAGCGCGAGAAATCGATCTATGAAAACTGAACAGGAAGCGTCAATTCAAAAAAAGAAGTCACGATAAGTGACAAAGGATAAAAGAAGAGTCAAATGGAGAGTTTGATCCTGGCTCAGGATGAACGCTGGCGGC
>CAJTFG010000005.1 GCA_910575705.1 Erysipelotrichales bacterium
GTGTCTGGCAATATACCTTGCCGATACATTTCAACACACTTTCTTTTGAATTCATAACTATACCGCATAAAAATAACCCTCCTTACTGGATTTTCTTTGTCCAGCAAAGAGGGTACATATCAATTGGAACAGCTTTTTTATAACAGAATAACACAACACTAAAACATGCACATTGCGGCGAAGCCGCAAAATGTGGTTTTGCACCTATTCAAAATAACACAACACTAAAACTCGAATTCATAGACGCGGCCGCCATGCTTGGGTTTTGGAACTATTCAAAATAACACAACACTAAAACATGCATTCAACCCGGACATTAAACCTGAGAGTTTTGGAACTATTCAAAATAACACAACACTAAAACGGAATCGTTATATTCCGAACGATTTAGCTGGTTTTGGAACTATTCAAAATAACACAACACTAAAACGAACGAGGAGCGCATCGGGCTATACGAGCCGTTTTGGAACTATTCAAAATAACACAACACTAAAACGTAGAAAATCATTATTATTTGAAGCAAGGAGTTTTGGAACTATTCAAAATAACACAACACTAAAACCAAGGCGTAAATAGGTTGTGGTCTCGAAAGGTTTTGGAACTATTCAAAATAACACAACACTAAAACCATAGATAGGATTTTGCTGAATTGGAAAACGTTTTGGAACTATTCAAAATAACACAACACTAAAACCATAGATAGGATTTTGCTGAATTGGAAAACGTTTTGGAACTATTCAAAATAACACAACACTAAAACGGTAGCTGCATCTGGAGACACTACAGGTTTGTTTTGGAACTATTCAAAATAACACAACACTAAAACCCCAAATAAACGTTTTATGCTTTTTTCGGCCACGACACCGATGTTATTTTGAATAGGAAAGTTCAGCTAAATTCCCATATGTATTACACATTTCTTCTCTGTATCTACCATATCACATTCTATTCCTTCAATACATCATCATTCATTATCGGTAACATCAAAAATATTTTCTTCCGCTTCTTGGATATGTTTGCGAATACAATATACTGTCCACAGTTCACTTATTCCGTCAAATACCAGACAGATGCCGATAAACATAACCATGGATGCAGCTGCATCAAAGGGATTGTACATCAAGAGAACAGCAAATACCAATGTAACCGCGCCTAATAACGCAATGACCTTATAGCCGTCATATCCGGCTTTTTTTAAATCAAGTGCCTGCTTACATTTCATAATAGATGCCAACAGCAATGTAAAACCGATGATAAACGGTAAAATAGAGATCACGATCTCACTTTTCATCAGCATGAATAATCCGATACCGCATGCGATCAGCCCCAAAAGCAAATTCATCTGAAAAATAAAATCCTCTGCCCTTCCTTTTAAGTAGGAATAAATCTGAAATGCTCCATAAAGAAAGATGAGAGAACCCAGTCCATAACAGACAATCTTCATGGTCGTCTGCGGCCATGATATTAAAATAATGCCGGCTGCAATAAACAAGACAGCGGTTATCATATAACTATTCAGCAATTTTTTAGAGTTCAGCATATTCACAACTCCTTTGTTTGTATTTATTATACCCCCTTATGCAAATTCCATCAAATACTATAAGTAAAAAAGCATGACAATTGCCATGCTTTCAGTAAACCTACGCAAACAGAGGAATAATTTCCTTTGTATTCACATCGATCAAACCAAGATCTGACATCTTCGCATTCGGTACAACCGGTAAAGCCAGCGTAACGATACGCAAGATCGGATTTTCCATAGCGGTCAATCCAAGCGCTCGATTGGCTTCTTTCATCTTTTGATTATCAATAGCCAATTCTTCTGCTTTTTTCAATGAGATCAGTCCGGCTAACGGAAGTGCCAGCGTATGCAAGATCTCGCCGTCCTTGACAGCACACATTCCTCCGCCGACCTTTTTCAGTTCATTTGCGGCAAGCAATGCATTCTCCGCTGTATCATAAACGATCGTCAGATTATGAGAGTCATGTGATACCGTGGAAGCCAATGCTCCGCAATCCGTTCCAAAGTCGCGTACCAAACCTAATGCGATATTATCATTTCCTTCATAACGGTTAACGACAGCTACATATTTCAAATGGCAATCGCCGCTGATATCCAAATAACCGTCCTTTACCACAATCTCCTCGCAAACAGCATCGGTAGAGGAAAATAATTCATTTTCATACTGCATCAAATTGACTTTTACCGTTCCATTTTGTATCGGAGCCTTGATACGGAAATCTTCTGCACATAATTCTTTGACATAAACAGAATTTCTCCTTTCAAGATCGTATTCCTTTTCTTCGATATCAACAAGCAGCTTACCGTTTTCCGCTACCAGTTTTCCTTCATAGAACACCGCTGTCGGTGTAAGATCCTTCAAATCTTTCACGATCAGCATATCGGCAATATAGCCGGGAGCTAAAGCCCCCAAATTTTCCGCCTTTATCTCACGGGCAGTATTCAGCGTACAGCTTTTAATTGCATCTATCTCATTCATACCATGACGGATCGCAATACGTACGACATCATTGATATGTCCGGTATGTAATATATCATCCGCTTCCCGATCATCCGTACAGAAGCACAAGTGATCAAAATATTTGCAGTGCTTAACACCTTCCCAGATATCTGCGACATTTTTCGTAATGGAACTGTCACGAGAATCTACGAACATACCATTTCTAAGCTTTTCAATACCTTCTTCGGCACTTCTGGACTCATGACATGTATCAGGACCTCCGCATAGGTACGCAGACAGATCACGTCCAAAAACAAACGGTGCATGTCCTTGAATATAAAGTCCTTTATCACGGGCAACTTGCAAAATATCCATCATGCGGTCTTCCCCATTGATCACTGCCAGATAATCCATAACTTCTGCCAGACCGATCACTCTTTGTAAGGAGGATAACTCTTCGATCTGTTCAGCGAGGAAGTTAGCACCGGCATTTTCTTTACCAGGCACAGATGGAACACAGCTCGGTATATCAACATACTGCCGCATCGGTAAACCATCCGCACTGTCATGCATATAGCGAACCCCTTCTACACCATAAACGTTTCCGATTTCATGAGGGTCCGTTACTACGGTTGTCGTACCATTAGGGATCACCGCACGAGCAAAATTTCGCGGCGTCATCATAGAACTTTCAATATGAATGTGCGCATCGATCAGTCCCGGAATCAAATACTCGCCTTTTCCATCATAAACGACAGCTGCATCATCTATATGTGCCGTCAAATCTTTTGTTTCTATATGGGCAATCGTATTATCGCACACAAATACGTTAGCAGGATAGATTTCCCCAGTAAACACATTTACCAACTGTACATTTTTGATCAACAAGTCACTTTTTTCTTTTCCTAATGCAGTTCTCAATAATCTTCTTTTGTCTTTTGGTTCAATTCTCATATATGATCTCTCCTTATAGAACATGGAAAGAAAGATGCGTAATACGCACCTTCCTTAATTACCCGAATATAAAATACATGATCAGCGGAATCGCTAAAATATACATCGCAGGATGCACTTCTTTAAATTTCCCGGATAATGTTTTGATAACGACATAACCGATAATACCGGCAGAGATACCACTGGCAATAGAACCTGTAAAGATCGTAAACATGATCATTACAAACGGTCCAAAACTTTCGGTAAAGTCATCAAAATCGATATCTTTAAATCCGGAAATCATCAAGAATCCAACGAAGATCAAAGCAGGCCCAGTAGCCGCATCCGGAATCATCAATACGAGCGGTGACAAAAATACCATGACCAAGAAGCACAGAGACACGACTACGCTCGTGAAACCGGTTCTGCCGCCCGCTTCTACACCGGCACTGGATTCTACAAAGGTCGTAATCGTCGTATTTCCTGTACAAGCTCCCACACACGTACCGACAGCATCTACTAAGAACGGACGCTCAATCCCCGGAAGATTGCCATCCTCATCCAGCATCTTCGCCTTACCAGCAACACCGAGCACGGTTCCTAATGTAGAGAAGAAGTCTCCGAAGAAAGCAACAAACATCAAGATAACACCTTCGGCAGAAAGCACATGGCTGAAATCGAAATTAAACATTACGTTTCCAACTTCGGAAAAAGAAGGAACCTTAAACAATTCCGCCGGCATACTCGTTACACCGAAAGGGATTCCCAGCAACGTAATCGCTACGATCCCGACAAGGATAGCTCCTTTTACCTTGTAAGCAGTTAAAACAGCGATAATGACTAAACCCAAAACGGCAAGGAAAACAGCCGGCTGTGTAAAATCACCCATGCTGATACCATCCGCAAATGTACCGATACCCGTATTTTTAAATCCCAGATAAGCGATAAAGAACCCGATAGCAGAGCTGATCGCGATCTTGATATTCTTAGGGATCATCCGTACGATCAGATCACGAATACCAAAGATGGATAAAGCAAGAAAAATAATACCGGAAACCAAAGTCATCGCCATAATGGAACCAAAGGATAATCCTCCTGACTGTAGCAATGCACCAAACATAAAGTTTGATCCCATACCGGTTGATAGCGCAAATGGCAGATTTGCATATATCGCCATAAAAAAGGTGATCAATGCACTGACGATAGCACATACCACTACGATCGCTTCTTTCGATATCAATACCCCGTTGATATCGACCATGGACGGCGTATCTCCAAAACCAACGATCGCCCCCGGCTGTACTACGAGCACGTAAGCCATGGTCATGAACGTTGTAAAACCGGCTACGATTTCTGCTTTATAGCTGGTATTACGTTCTTTAAACTTAAAAAACTTAGCTAATCTTTCCATATTTCCTCCTCTTGACATTGATATATTCATGTTGGACGAACTATCAAAAAGATTGCTCATCATAGTACTTTGTTTACGGCAAAGCGTAGAGACTGCCGACCATATTACGGCATTATATGACTATATCAACGCTAAGATTATAGCAGAATATTAAAAAAAAGAAAAGATTTTATAATTAACTATTAGAAAGATTAATCATCGTTTTAAACAGGATGTCGGTAGCTATAGCGCAATCTGTTTTTGAAGTGTATTCATCCGGACGATGAGAGTATCCGTGCTCGCTTCGTACAAAGATCATGGCGATCGGACAATGACCGTAGAAATTCATAGCATCATGCCCTGCTCCACTCATCAGATAATATGGTGTGATTTGGGAAAGCTGCATGATCTGAGCGATGACTTCCGTTATATGTTCATCGCATAAAGCAGGTTCCAGATTTTGCGTTTCTTCCATTCGGATACGAAATCCTTTTTCCTCATATGCACGGAATTCCTCTTGTAACTCTTTGATAAAACTCTCGATATCTCTCATCACCAAAGAGCGCACATCCAAACTGAATGAGACATGATCGCATATCACATTGCAGGAACCGGGATACGTATAGATTTCGCCGATCGTCGCCACCGCATCCGGATATTTGCGTATCATTCGATCCGCAAATGACGAAATTGCTCCAAAGGCAGTTACCGGATCCACTCTGTCAGCCATCGGAATCGCTCCCGAATGTCCACTTTTGCCATATATGCATATCGTATAACGACGCAGTCCAGCAATCCCCTTAACGATCCCGACAGGAAGCTGTTTATCATCCAAAATACTTCCCTGTTCGATATGCAATTCCAAATATCCTTTTACATCATGAAAATCATAAGCACAAGACGCATATTCACAAATCGGATATCCCAGCTTTTCAGCCGCTTTTTGCAAAGGGATATCGTCTTGATCACAAGCTTCCAGATCGGCTTTTTGCAGATCTCCGCAAATGGCGCGGCTGCCTGTCATAATAGAAGAAAAGCGGTTTCCCTCTTCATTTTTAAATGCGATGACCTCAATAGCACATCCGGGAATCACATGCTGTTCCCGCATACAATGTACGGCTTCAATGGCTCCCAGCACGCCGAGGCAGCCATCGAAATTCCCACCGTTGCGTACGGTATCCACATGAGAACCACAAAGGAGTTTCTGCTTTGTTTTTCCCTTTACTTTCCCGATAATATTGCCGACGGCATCCACGGTAACCGAAAGACCCGCTTCTTCCATGATGCGAATGAGGTATTCCTTTGCCTGTTCATCTTCATCCGTGTAAGGAAAACGGGTAACTCCGCCCTCAGCAGTCTTACCAATCATACCAAGTTCCTGTATGTGACGATATAATCGCTCCTGATTGATCATACGATATCTCCTAACTATTATTTTCTGTTTTTATACGTTTTGAATCTTTGTTACAAAAGACATATTCCTTTGTTCCATCTCCAGCAAATACTCTTTTTTAGCCAACCCCAATGCATAACCCACCATTTTCCCATTGCTTCCAATCACCCGATGACATGGGATGACGATCGGCAAACGGTTGCGGTGATTTGCCATACCGACAGCTCTGGATGCTTTCGGATTGCCGACTTTACACGCAATCTCCCGATATGTTACAGTTTCTCCGTAAGGGATCTCCATCAATGCGTGCCAAACCTTTTTTTGAAAAGGTGTTCCTATTATGTGAATGGGAAATGAAAACGATATACGCTCTCCATGGAAGTATTCCCGCAATTCCTCACTTGCCTGCTTCATCACATCATTTTCCAGGCCGTTTGCGGTAATGCCATCATCAAATACTATCTCTTCCACCGCATCGTCCGTTGCGATCAGCGTCATCATTCCTATAGGTGTTTGATACGTTTTTGCATATTTCATCATTTATCCCTCATCCTTTTCATACTTCTTTCGTCTCTTCCTTCTCAACAGTATCTGTCTTATCTTCCTGCTTTGGATAGCGAACCTTCCACACATAAACAGCAGAACTACCCGCTGCGACAAAGATCAAAATATCCAAGTACAGTGCGGATACCCCGTGATAGGAGCAAAGCGTGACTGCCGCATCCAACGCTGCATGCAACAAAAATATAACGATCAACGTTCTTCTTTTCTTTTTCAGGATCCCCTGCATTATGCAGACAGATAAACCGACCTGAACAACGATATAAAGACTTCTCTCTAACAATACAAAATAGAACATATGCATCGGAGTTTGCTCAATAGCGCTTGTCACCAGACGGATCTGGGTGGAATCTGTTCCCTGTTGCGCAAGATATATGATAAAGAGATTGTGAAGATACATAATCCCTAACAGAAAAATCGCTTCGCATATACCGTGTCCCAAACCGGCAATGATACCGACAGCTTTATCCTGTTCCCGTTTCGATAAAAACCGCAATACGACATAGCGGCCTATCGTTTCCAATAAAGCAGCGCTTAGCGATAACAGGCCGATGAGCGTATAACCATCCATACCAGAAAACATCTCCATCGGCATATAAGAAAGCAGCGGATATCGTATGACGACTTGAGGTATAAAATAGCCGAGCATTCCCAGCAGAAATATCTTAGCACTGTTTTTCTTATGAATGTAGAAAAGCATCATGCATAGCAGGATCATCACCATCAATACGGCAACCGAGATGATCATCGCCATAACAGAAGCAGAAGCTGTTTTCATACATGTCCTCCTTAAACCAAACCTATTATAGCAATTTTTACCATGTAAGAAAATGACAATTGCAAGCTTTATAAAAAAAGATATCATCAACTAACCGATGATACCTTGTATCAAAACCTCTTTTTCCTTTGCAAAGGAATGTATCTCATAACACTCATAAAACTCCTGAAGCCATCCTTCTTCCAATTCGCGGTTGGTATGGACATAGGCTAAGACCGCTCCCTTTTCGATAATATCACTGCTTTTTTTCTGAAGTACAATTCCCGCAGCAGGATCGATGATATCGTCTTTGGTAAGGCGCCCTGCTCCCAAACGCATGGCTAACGTTCCTATACGCATAGCATGGATCCTGTGAATATACCCTTTTTGAGAAGCATATATTGGCAAGATATGCTTTGCCTGCGGAAGGCGATCCGTATGATCGATAACGGAAACATCCCCATGCTGCGCTGCGATCATCTCCCGCAGCTTTTCAAGAGCGGCTCCGGAAGAAACCGCCGCTTTTAATTTTCGATAGGCTTCTTCTTTATCCTTTGCTATCTTTCCCTGCAGCAACATGATGCTGCCTGCTTCCAAACAAAGCTCCATAAAATCAGCTGATCCTTTTCCCTGCAAACTGAGAATGGCTTCCTTCACTTCAAGAGCATTTCCGATCGCATTGCCCAAAGGCTCTTCCATACTGGAAATCATCGCTTTGGTATCCTTATGAAAATACGTGCCGATGGCGATCATTTCCTCTGCCAGCTTCTTAGCGCTCTGTACATCTTTCATAAAAGCGCCCTCTCCATACTTCACATCCAAGAGGATGCAATCAGATCCGCAAGCCAGCTTTTTGGACATGATACTGGCAGCGATCAAAGGTATGGAATCGACGGTAGCCGTTACATCGCGAAGCGCATACAGCATCTTATCTGCCGGTACCAGAGAAGCCGATTGAGAGATGATCGCCAATCCGATCTCTTTTATCTGCTGAAGGAACGCATGCATGGAAAGAGATGTTTGAAAGCCGGGAATAGACTCCAGCTTATCCAATGTGCCGCCGGTATGTCCCAACCCTCTGCCGCTCATTTTCGCTACCTTTAATCCGCACGCAGCGACCATCGGGATAAGTGCCAGACTTGTTTTATCCCCGACACCGCCTGTGGAATGCTTATCGCATAACACACCGCCGCAGGAAGATAGATCTACCTGTTCGCCGCTTGCCAGCATTTCCTTACATAAACAAGCGGTTTCCTCTTCTTCCATAGACTGAAAACAAACCGCCATCAAAAAAGCGCTGACCTGATAATCCGGGATCTTTCCCGCAACATAGCCCTCAATGAAAAAATGAATTTCCTCCGGTGTTAAAGAATATCCGTTCTTTTTCTTTTCGATCAGATCGACAAAGCGCATGCTATCATCTCATTTCCTTATATAGTGTATGATGGTAAACCCATCTTTGCGCTCTTTTGATTCTATGATAAAATCCTGCACATCATACGGCGGAAAAAAGGTATCGGCTTCATATTCGCCATCCACCAAAGAGATCCACATATCATCGGCATACGGAAGCGCTTGGGCATATACGGCAGCCCCCCCGCAGACCATAAGAGTACGGTCGCTTCCTTTATATTCCCGAAGAAGACTTGTCAGATCATGAAGAACCGTTACATCTTTGTGTTGATATGTATAAGACTCATTCTTCGTAATGACAAACGTATGACGCTCGGAAAGCGGTTTTTTCATAGCCGCAAACGTCACTCGTCCCATGACGATATCATGATGCAGCGTCAGTTTGCGAAAGTTCTTAAGATCCTCCGGCAGATCCCAAGGCATCCATCCGTCCTTACCGATACCCCGACGGGTATCGTGAGCAACTACGATGGTGATCATTATACGCTTACCTTTCCTACGATGCGCTCATGGCTCCGGTAATTTTCGATATGAATATCATCATATGTAAAATCATAGATGCTGTCGATATCCGGATTCAGCTTCAATGTACACAGCGGCATCGGTTCTCGTGTCAGCTGCTCTTCGATCAGCGATATATGATCCATATAAATATGCGCATCACCGAATGTATGAACAAACTCCTTTGCTTCATAACCGCATACTTGCGCAAGCATATGCGTCAAAAGAGCGTAAGAAGCAATGTTGAAAGGAACTCCTAAAAAAACATCGGCACTTCTTTGATACAGTTGGCAAGAGAGATATTTTTTATCAGCACTGACGTAAAATTGGATAAATGCATGACATGGAGGAAGTGCCATTTCATCGATTTGTGCTGGATTCCATGCACATATGATATGGCGGCGAGAAAACGGATCGCATTTCAGTCCATGCACCAGTTCTTCCAATTGATCCTTCCCAAAAAAATCCCGCCACTGATGTCCATAAACAGGTCCCAGATTTCCGTATTTCTTCGCGAATTCCTCGTCTGCTTTTATTTTTTCGATAAACTCTTCCATAGTTTCTCCTTGATAAGAAGAGCTCTTTTTATAATTGGCATATGGCCAGTCATTCCATATCCGCACATTTTTCTCTGCTAAAGGACGGATGTTCGTGTTACCGGAAATGATCCACAGCAACTCTTCCGCAAGACCCCTGAAGAAAACTTTCTTTGTTGTCAATAACGGAAATCCTTCTCGCAGATCCATCCGCATCTGATACCCGAAAACAGAACGCGTTCCCGTTCCTGTACGATCTCCCCTGTCTTCTCCCGTATTCAAAATATGCCTGCACAAGTCTAAATATTGTTTCATGTCGTTTCCTTTCTGTTTTTCAATCGCTCTATTTCTTCTTCATAAAGATAGCGATATTCTCCTTTTTTTAAACTGTCATCCAATCGCAGAGATCCCATTTGAACGCGTTTCAAATATATGACCTCATTATTCAAAGCTATCATCATGCGTTTGACCTGATGATATTTACCTTCCCGTATCGTTAATAAAAACCGATTCTCGGCAATTCGCCTCACATCTGCCGGAAGACATGATTCTCCGCCATCGATCTCTATCCCCTCGCAAAGCCGCTTTATATCCCCATCTTCCAAAGGATTGCGCGACTCCACATAATATACCTTATCTACATGTTTTTTCGGTGATAATAATTTATGAGCCAATGCGCCATCATTTGTGATGAGCAAAAGGCCTTCCGTATCTAAATCCAGTCTTCCTACAGGAAAGCATCCGGGAGGAAGCTGTTCATTTATGAGGTCCATGACCGTATCATGAAAAGGATCCTGCACAGCCGTTATAGCACCAGCCGGTTTATGCAGCATGATATATACATGCAGCTGCAAGGATACGACCGTATCATTGACACGTATGCTATCCTTGTTTTCATCGATCTTCTGATCATCCTGACAGCAGAGAACGTCATTGACATATACATGCTTTTGACGTATCAGCTTTTTCACTTCCCGCCGTGTGCCATATCCAGCATGTGCGAGATACTTATCTAAACGCATATGCTATCTCCGTTTCGGCAGCTGGAAGCGAACATGAAAGATCGTCTGCGGAACTTGGAAGAAAGCGGTGATCCCCACATATACCAAGACAGCCAACGAACCGCTGACAGCCAACTGCAGAAGAGCGGTGATCCTGCCGACTCCATATCCTTTTAATCCAACCATATCGCACAGCCATGCAACAACAGCAATGCCGGCGACACCAGCCAGCATAAACAGCATCTTGCGAAGCGTATATATCCAATTAACGTGGTAATCTCTATGCAGCTGCATCATATTTAAAAGCATAAACACACCTAATGACAACATGCTGGATAAAACCGCTCCGGCAATACCGAACCATACGATCAGCGGATATGTCGAAACCAATTTGATCAGCATCATCACTACCTGATAGCGGATATTGCATCGGCGTAAGCCGACAGCCATCATCAAAGCGGTAAAAATCGGTGCTAAAGTAGAACAAAAGGCTTCAATGGAATACCATTTTAAAACACCGGATGTCAGATCCAAAGAGGCACCGGAATCAAACAAGACATAGTAGATCGGTTTGGCAAAAGCAAACAGACAAAATGATATCGGAATGGCAATATACAATACCGAATCCACACAATCCCGCATGTTTTTCTGGATCAGCTTTCCGTCGCCGTTTGTTTTCGCAGTCGTAATATACGGCACGATCGCTGCTGAAAATCCGGGAGCCAATATCATCGGAATAGCGATCAATTTATTGATGCCGACAGTCACCGCACCGATAATGGTTTGAGCATCTGCCGCACTTACCCCATGCGCGGATAGCCCGGTAGGTAAAAACATCACATTGATCAGCGAATCGCTATATCCTAATACGGCAACAACCAGATACGGAAAAGCGATATAAACCATTTCCATCAAGATAGATTTTTTATCATCATTGCTGATCACACGCTGTTGTTGTGAGAGCTCTGTGATCTCCTTCATTCGCCGCCGGTCATAAAGCTTGATCTGAACAATAGCCAGCACCGCCGACACACTCGCCGCAAGAACACCGTAATATACGCCCCACACTCGGTCAGCATGGAATATATAGACCGCAACACCGCTTGCCGCAAGCAAAAAAACCACACGGGAGATCTGTTCGATCACCTGAGACAACGCATAGATTTCCATCTCTTTCAATCCCTGGTAAAAACCGCGGATAGAACTGAGGATCGGCACAAAGAACAAAGCAAAAGAAATAACGATCAACACGTTGCGCATGATTGCTGTTTCCTCTTCTCCCCCGACATTTAAAAAGGCTGCCAGCGGCGAAGAAACAAATATCAAAAACAACATACTGATAAAGCCGAATGCCATCATCAACATCGAAGAAAGCTTCTTGATCAGCAAAGATGTCCTATAATCTCCCCTTGAAGAATACTTTGCGACAAGGGTAGCGATCGCAAAAGGAAATCCCGCCGTACACACATTCAAAATATAGGAATATATCTGATAAGAGACTCCGTAATAAGAGAGATTCTCACTTGTCTGCAGTATTTCATTAAACGGAATCACATAGATAATACCGATCAGCTTGGATATGAAAATCCCAGCAGAGCTGATCAAACCGCCTGCAATGATCGACTGCCTGCGCTTACTCTTATCCATCAGGAATTGCTCTCTCCCTCGGTATTCTCTACCGGAGCTTCCTCTGATTCTGTATACTCATAATCATAATTGAAAAAAGCACGATATGTGTTCGTTTTGCTATAATCCTTCCATGTGACCAGAATATTCAAGGAAAACTTCGGTGTCTGCGAGATCCCGCTCAGCTGCATACCGGAAACAAAGTTTTTTTCTTTACGAGACTGAAAAGGGAGCATGGTAAAATCCTTCGTATCTTCATCGATGATTCCATAAGTAGGAAAGATTTCTTCGTTTTTACCGTTGTCGATACTCTTATCATAGATCATCCATTCAATATTGTACATCGCTACATCTGCATCATAGATCGTTACGACATACTCAAAACGCCCATCTGTCAGCTTGTTTACTTCTAAGCGATGCGAAAACGGAATATTCTCTGATGTAAGACCGTTATTATCGATAATCGCATCACGGAAGCTGACATAATTGCTCATCGCTTCCGCTTCTCTTTCTTTTTTATTGGAACATCCGCTCAGCAGCATGACTGCCAGGATGAATATCATAACCGTTTTGTGCATGCTATCACCTCTTATGGTATTATATCATAGAATTTTCTTTTCTTTATCATTTTTAAAAAAAACAGTACTTCTTCCTTTTCTGCCGTCTGCATAAGAAAAAACTTCACGATATGTGAAGTTTATTCATGACAATTACTTTTGAATGATTTACATGCCGTTTCATGAGAATTGTTTGGCAGGATACAGTTATCACAGCATACACTGATCGTATCAGCCTCACAACGGTTATCCTTGTGAAATACGCAGGAATGAACATTACACAAAATTTCTGTTTTGTTATTCATAGTAACACCTCCTGCTTATAGTCTGCTCGTTAATCCTCACATGTATGCATATAAATGAGCAATGCAGAAAAGCAGTAGATCTGTTCATCATCCATCATGCCGGCAGCTGTGGAAAACTTGATGTCGCATACCTTTACCTGTTCTTTTTCAATAAACTCATTGATCGCTTCCGTCAGATCGTCTTCATGTTCTTCATCGAATACCTTTACTTTGATCATATGCTCACCAAACATATAATACGCGTTTCAATATCCGAAATTTGCAGAATCATGAAAGAAAATCATCCAGTTTCTTTTCCGTATCTTCACCTACCGGGCATAGCGGCAGCCGCAGGATATTTTGACAAAGCCCTCTTTTAAAAAGCATATATTTGATCGGTGCAGGTGATGATTCCAAAAAGGTGTGATATGCACAAGTATAGAGATCTTCTAACTTTTCAGAACTCGGATCATGCAGATAATCCAATATATCCCTCATATTTATATGACTCATAACGGAAATGAGCCCATTCATCCCCGCCTTTCTACCTTCTACAAAAGAGCCGTCTTCCCCGCTGTATATCATAAAATCGGGAAACTCATGATGAATCTTTTCAATGATATCCAATGCATTGCTTGCATGCTTTAACGCTTTGATATTTTCACAATCCGTCAACAGCCGCCGCAACGTCTCATATGTGATGTCCACCCCTGTACGCGAAGGAACGTTATACAGCATGATATCTTTAAAAACAGCGTCGGAAATCGCTTTATAGTGCTGATAAATACCTTCCTGAGATGGACGGTTATAATACGGCGTAACGATCAAGAAACCGGCAATATCATAGCTTTGCGCTTTTAGGCACAGCTGTATGGTCTGTTTGGTATGATTGCTTCCGCACCCAAACCAGATCGGTACCCGATGCTTTACCTGCTGAATCACAAAGCTTAAAATAGAAAACTTCTCCGGTTCGCTTAACGTCGGAGCTTCCGCTGTCGTCCCACAAACGATGAAGCCCTGACAGCCTTGTTGAAGCTGGTCTTGAATAATGCCGCCCAAACTCGGATAATCTACCTCTCCGTTTTCCAAAAATGGTGTTATCAATGCGGTCATAACGCTAAACATGATATTCTTCTCCATAAAAAAGCGGTTGTATCTGTTCATTGGCAAGCGCCATATCACACGTTTTTTCCAAGAGCGACCAGCAGGAAACGATACTGTACGGCTTGTCAAACGGTGCATCCTGATAAAACGGCAAAACAAAGAAATATTTTCGATCAATCAGGGAAAAGAAATTTGACGCACTCGCACCTAACACATCATTGGATGCTATTCCCACCACGATATTCTTCTGATTGCGTACCATCGCTTTGGCTGCCAATGCGACCGGATGATCATACAAACCGTTTTTCAGTCGTGAACAAAGGGATGCGCTCATCGGAGCGATAATCATCAAATCATACATATTGCTCGGTCCAATCGTTTCTGCCTCTACGATCGTATGCATGATCGGCTTGCCGGTTAATTCTTCCAACGTTTTCAAAAAATCGGTATTTTTAAAGAAACGCGTAGAACACGTATATACATTCTCGCTGACTACTGCTTGTACATCATTGTTAGCGCATAGTTTTTCCAGCTCCTTTAATATATTGGCATGGTTACAGAAAGAACCGCTGATACCAAATAAAATATGTTTACCTTTCATGTTTCATCTTCTCCTTTACATACTGAGCAATCAATCCTCCGGCGCTTTGATAAGCAATCAGCGAAGGCAGATTTCCCGCTTTTATAAACCGGATCCCCTTTTGAAGAGCATGCGTGCTATCTACGACATCCGGTGTTGCGATATCGATGATCAACGGTTTTTTTATCCATTGATCCATGCATGCCGCATCCATGATCGGCTGGATGCTCGTATTGATGATCACATCGGCCGGTTCTACCTGTCGCCACTGTTCCACACTTATCACGGCATTCTCATCCGACTGCTTTATACGCCGTACGATGCGGCAAGATACCCCTAATGCATCTAACCACGAATGAATCTCTCTTCCGCATCTTCCATAGCCGATGATATCCACCGTTAAGCAGCGAATGCTGCATGGTGTGTTATCGATCAAAAGAAATAAACAGCCTTCTGCTGTTAAAACGGCATTTTTCTTTAAAAGCTCCTCATCTTCCATATAATAGTGAACAGTTCTCGAAAGATGTTCCAAAAATCTTTGTTTCATTCCGCAAAAGATCTGACAGCTTGAGGATAATGAATGCCAAAATGTCATAGGGATATTTACCATCTGTTTTTGATATATTAAATTTCCTTCATCTGTTATTCCCTTTACCGGCAACACAAGAGCATCCAGATCATATCCTTCCGTATAATCTTCAGACCGCCGCAATGCAACGGCATCACAGCAGACGGATAATATTCTATATACTTCTTCCATCCTTGCATCGGTTATTGCTACTGCTATTTTCATGAAGTACCTCCTCACACTATACTATGTAAGATTAGGCAATTGGCACAAAAAAAGTGCCTTTATCCAGGCACTTCTCGAATGATATAAGCATATTCTTCCTTATCGATCCTTATGCTTCCATCTCTGCAACATAATAATTACGCTTCCCTCTTTTAATTAAGATCATGTGATCACAAAGAAGAGCATCATGATCCAAAAGATGATTCTCATCCGTAATGCGTTCCCCGTTAATCTGAATAGATCCCTGCTTGATCCATTCTCTGGCTTCTCTCTTGCTGGAGGCGATTTTTGCCTGCACAAGAGCATCCGTCAATGTGATATTTGCTTCGATCGCTTCTTTTGGCAACCCATGGAGCGCATCACGAATCTCATCTGTTTCCAAATCTTTGATATTTCCCTTAAACAAGGCATTTGTGATTTTTAATGCCTTATCGTATTCCGTATCTCCATGAAGGAAGCTTACTACTTCCTTAGCAAGCGTCTTCTGTGCTTCTCGTTTATGCGGCTCTGTTTTTACCTTCTCTTCCAAGCCGTCAATTTCCTCTTTCGAAAGGAAGGTGAGTTTCTTAAGATAATCAATGACCTTTTCATCTTCGGCATTTACCAAGAACTGATACATTTCATATGGAGAAGTCTTATCTCTATCCAGCCAGACAGTACCTGTTTCCGTCTTACCGAATTTCGTACCGTCCGCTTTGGTAATCAATGGCATCGTCATTCCATAGCATTCCACATCCGCACCGTGTTTTTTGCGTATCAGCTCCAGACCGGATGTAATATTTCCCCATTGATCCTGCCCGCCAAGCTGAAGAGTACAGTTCTTTTTCTCATAGAGATGTAGAAAGTCCAATGACTGCAAAATCATATAAGAAAACTCCGTATAGCTGATGCCGGATTCCAGCCTTCTTTTTACCGTCTCTTTGTTGATCATATAATTGATATTAAAATGCTTTCCGTAATCGCGGAGAAAATCGATGACACTGATATCTTTGGTCCAGTCGAGGTTATTGGCCATCTCAAATCCAAACAACGCTTCGATCTGACGGCGAAGGCATTCATAATTATGCTCCAACGTTTCTTTCGTCAACATGTTTCTTTCACCACTCGCTTTTGGATCGCCGATAAACCCCGTAGCGCCTCCTACCAGCATGATCGGATGATGTCCATGTTCCTTTAAACGCTTTGCACATAACAATGAAGAATAATGCCCGATGTGCAAACTGTCGCTTGTAGGATCCGTACCGATATAAAAGGTCAACTCTCCATTATTCAATTTTTCTTCCAGATCAGGGCTCGTCACATCATTGATCAATCCCCGCCACTTCAATTCTTCAAATAATTTCATCTCTCATCTTCCTTTCAAAAAAAAGCATCCTCTTCCAAGGACGCTTGACGTGGTACCACCTTAGTTCATATCTGACGATATGCTCTTTGACTTTTAACGCAAGTATACGGCTTTACTTTTCATAAAGCAGCTCCAAGGTGTATTCTCTGACTTCCAAAAGCGATTTCCACCAGCCATCGCCTCTCTTTATTTTTCTATCAGATACTCTGTCTTATCAACGCTATATTTATAGTATAGATAAATATATGATTTGTCAATATCTCACAAAATACGTTATTTGGTTGATTTACGTGGTGTAAATATATAGCTAAGCTCAATTTCCTTATCCATGACCTCTTCTTCGTCAACAAGCATCTTCGTCAACAAACGCATGGCAACAGCACCTAAATCATAATCCGGTATCTTAAAACCGGAGATCTGAGGACGTGCCATCGCATTATACTTGCTGTCTAAAATACAGACGATCTCCAGCTCATCCGGAATGGATATCTCCGCTTCTTTTGCCGTGTTCAACACCGCCATCGCCTGCGAATCCCGATACGTTACGATGATCTCATGCTTATGATCTTTGAAATACTCCTTTAAAAACAAATAAGATGAACGATATTCTTTCGGAATTTCAATATAGTTCTTAAATTCCATTCCCCTCTCTTCATATGCTTTCTTCAAGCCATCATTCAACTGCTTGATCATCGCCGGATTTTTTCTATCTTCTACAAGGGCAATATTCTTCATTCCTCTGTCAATGCGCTCAATGGCAAAATCATAGATCAGCTTAGCATAGTCCACATATACGCTTCCTACCGTTTCATCACTCATGCGATTGCCGATGACAACGATAGGGATCTGATAGTTGGTCAGCGTATTCAATTCTTCCTTATTCAACTTATCATTGAAAATTACGACACCATCTACGCGGGATTTAATGATCGTTTCAATAATATCGTTCATCTCCGTAATGCCTTCCGTCGTCGTATGAAGAACGATGTTATATTTATATATTTTCGCAACGTCAATCAAGCCATTGATGATCTGCCCCGTATAGAAAAAGCTTGCTTCCGGAACGATCAAAGCAATGGTTGTCGTTTTCTGCAAGGCCAGCCCCTGGGCGATCGCATTTGGCTTATAACCCAGTTTTTCAATCGCTTCTTGTACTTTTACTCTCGTATCTTCTCTTACAACTTCCGATCCGTTGATAACGCGTGAAACAGTTGCCAGAGAAACGTCGGCTTCTTTCGCCACATCGTAAATGGTAATTCGTTTCATAATACTCCTTCTCTACTGTTCGCCGTCAGTAGCATCATCATCCAATATTTTTTTCAAACCGTTAAAGGCGCTTTCAGCAACTTTCAAAGTCCCTTTCTTTAAAGAACTTACCCCCTCTTTTACCCGTTCATCATTCGCAAATGCATCGATCTTCTGAGAAACGTTATCCACAACTTTCTTAACCGGCTCCTGCTGCAGAAACTCCTGTGCTCCCTCGCTGACTGCATGTGCAACCTTTGCGGAAGCACCTGCTACCATTTCTTTTCCTTCACTCAGTTTTTCGCGAACCTCCGGTTTTTCGGCAAATGCCTGAACCTTCGTTTTTGCTTTTGATAACAAAAGTTCCGTCTCCGCTTTCAATTTCTGAATACGCGGTTCCATCACTTCCGGATCCATATTCGTCTTCATCCACTCTTTACCGTTTGCATATAACGCACTCAATTCTTCGGCAATTCCGGATAGAGCTTCCCTTTTTTTATCATCCTGTCCGCTCAGCACGTTCAATTCCTGCTGTGCTTCTTTTTCCATCTGTTCAATATCCTGCTGTTTCATCGGTTCCATGTTCCTCGCTCCTGTCTTCGTTCACATGTTTCTGTGTTTTTGTCAAGGCCCAGTCTTTAATGGTAGAAAAGTTCTCTATAATGGCCACCACGGCTGATTTTACCGCCGTCTTGCTCGCTTCATGAACAGCATCTACCGTATCGCTGAGTTCATTCAATGTATTCAGCGGCTTATCCAATGTCTCTAACTGACGGTTGGTCGTATCCAGCGTTTCCTTCATTGCAGAAACGACGGTATCCGCATTTACGACAACCGCAGCCAGTCGCTTCAAAAATATGATCAAAAAGATAAGTGCAATCACACCCAAAATCGGCAGTATTTTTACAGCAACTGCACTTGTCAATTCCAAAAGCTCATTTAAACCCATATCAGTCATATCAGTACCTCTTTATATATACTACACCACTTTGTAAGTCTTTTCAATCTTAATGAAAACTTTTTACAATGTTTTTGAACTTATAAATATCCTTACTGCTCATAAACAGATAAACAGCAGGTCCATGCTGAGCAAGCTCCCGTGCGGCCTCCTCATCTTCCATGATAACGTGAGCCCCCTCACATATATCTGCCAGATCCTGAATGGTAATATCGATTCCATCTTCCTTTTTGGCGTTTGCGGGAAAATGACACAAGTATATTTCATCGGCTTCTTTAAGCGCAGCGGCAAAATCCTTCATAAAGTAGAAGATCCGTGAAAAGCGATCTGGCTTAAATACGGCAATGATCTTTTTTCCAGGATATTTTGTTCGGGCAGCTTCAATCATGAGACGCACAGCAGTCGGATGATGCGCATAATCATCGATATAAACACTGTCATGGTATTCCTCTATGTGAAATCTGCGCTTTACCCCTTCAAAATCTGCTAAAGAGCGCTGCAATGTCTGCGCATCCATTCCCAAGAGGATGCCGACAGCGATCACACCTATGCTGTTCCACAAGAAAGGTTTCCCAACAAACGGCAATTTAAAACTGCCAAAAAAGTTTTTGTGATACAGTATATCAAAAGACATGCCGTCGCTCGCTTCCCGAACATTTACTGCCTGAACGTCATTGTCATCCAACAACCCATAGTATATATGCGGCACATGCACGTGTAAAGAGCGCACATGCTCATCATCACCAAATAAGACAATACCTTTCTTCACCTGATTCGCAAAGGTCTCAAAAGCATCTTGATAGTCTTCCATTCCATGATAATAATCCACATGATCTAATTCAATATTGGTGATGATCGCATAATCCGGATGATACGCCAAAAAATGGCGCTGATACTCACAAGATTCTAAAACAAAATGCGTACTTCCGGAAGGCATCATCCCTGTGCCGTCTCCGATCAGATAACCGCATGGCGTCATCCGGGCAACGACATGAGACAGCATACCGGTCGTCGTTGTCTTTCCATGCGTGCCGGCAACCGAAACAGACGTATATCCTTCCATCAGTTTACCTAGAAACTCATGATAATAATAACATGTTACACTCTTCATCGATTTCGCACGTTGCACTTCCACATTACTATCATCAAAAGCATTACCTATGATGACGATACTGTTTTCTTTGATATTATCCGCATGAAAGGAAGTGATTGGGATGCCACGTTCTTCTAAAGGCTTCTGTGTAAATATATATTTATCTATATCGGATCCGGTTACCGTCTCCTGACGATCTGCCATGATCTCTGCCAGAGAGGCCATTCCAGATCCTTTGATTCCGATAAAATGATAGTGCATATATGTCCCCCTATTCTTCTATTTTTAAATCCGAAGACGACTCTTCACGAATAGGGGCATCTTCTCCAAACAATGAGATCTGCATAGAATCATCCTTGAGATCTTCATCCTTTTTAATGATATCCTCCAGAGGAATATTCGGATATTCCTTTTCTTCCATTACCGCTCTTTCCTCGGTCTCTTCCTTTGACACCATCGCATGACGGCGTTTCGGAGTTTTTTTCACCGGTTCTTCCTGCGGCTCGCTCATCCCGTACATAGGTGAAATGACACCGATCGTATGTTTGCGCTTAGGAAGTCCCGTAATAGAAGACGGCTGTTTTTCCGTAACTTTATTACTTTCTGCAGAGCCAAAAATCGGTGAAATGATCGGTGCCGGATTATAATCGCTTCGCACTTTTTCAGTTCTCGCAGTCGTTGCCGCTTCCGAAGAAACCGAGCGATGTCTGGCAGCCGGCTTTGACTCTGTAACCGCGCGTTTCGGCTCCAAGTCGATAGATGTAAATTTACGCGGCTGTTCAAAGGACGGCGCTGTCTGCTGAGCAGAGCGCGTTGGTTTCGGCTGGGTAAAGGATGTTGATTGCTTCATCTCTTCTTTAGGTGAAAAGGCGACCTGGGACGGAGATGCAGATGTCGGCACATCTTTAAAGATAGCTTCCTCCAATCCTTCATCAGAATAGATTTCTTCTTCCTCTTCTTCAAATAAAAACGACATCAATTTTTTCAGCATATTACTTCATCCTTTCTTATGATCTCTGAAGATCTTGCAGAAACTGGTCAATCTCTGCTTCTGTTTTTCTCAGCTTGCTGACAAAACGTCCGATTTCCTTCCCGTCCTTTACCGCTACAAAGCTAGGGATCCCCATAACCATCAGGCGCTGACAGATTTCCATATACTCGTCACGATCGACATAATAGAAATCATAACTGCTGTACTTCTCAACAAGTGATTTCATAAACGGTTCAATAAACCGACAATCCGGACACCAAGAAGCGCTGAATACGAATACGCTTATACGGCTGCCCTGAAATATCGTGTCAAATTCATCTATCGAAGATATCAATTTCATATATTCTTTCATAACGATCTCCTTTTAGCGGTTTCCGCTTAATTGTTCCATCTGTTCCAGCAAATCCGGAATGGAACCGACGGAAGGAAGGTTCTGCTGCAAAGAATCAATACTCTGCTGACGTGATGTGGTAGCATTTTTCATAGAGAAATCATGAAGAACTTCATCGGTATCAAATGTTATGCTTTTCATGATCAGAAACATGCTTTTTAAATCACTCATTACATTAGCCAGCGGCGTCAGCGTATAGAATTCCACGATGCTTCCATCCAGATAGATCAAATACTGACCATTGTATCGAGCAATAGACAAAGTATATGGGTAATAGGCTTGCGCATGTGTGCGATACGCTCCTTTATAGACGATTATATCTCCGTTGTTCTGCATCTTTACAATTGACAGATCATCATCCTGCAAAGACGTAGTGGCTGCGGTGTTGACATCGTTAACCGTACCTGCCGCATTCTCATCATCGTTCTTTACACTACCGTCTTCTCTGGCTTGCTGACGCTCTTTCTCTTCTTTTTCTGATTGTTCCGCATCACTGCCATAATACGTGTACATGATAATAGAACTCGGATCAAAATTCATCAATATCAAAGACTCGCCTTTGATCAGTACTTCACCTAACTGCGTACTTTCTCTGGTTCCCATATCCAGAGGAAGATAGTACTTATAATAATTTTTTGAATGATTGGCGCCCAACGCTTCAAAAGATGTACTTTGATTTTCCAAAAAAGTCTGTACTGTCTGCGGTAAATCACTTTCCCATAATCGGGCACAGCCAGCCAGCAACAGGCAGATCGCTATCGCTGATATCTTTTTCATGATTTACCTCCTTTACTTCACTTCTCTGGTACCATCTGTTTCCAAACGGCACGATAAATAGGCTGCTTCAATCCGATAAAACGCTGTTCATATTCACTCACAGCATCTTCCGGATGCTCTTCTCTTCGATAATCTACACTGAACATATGAAGGAACCAACCGGCATTTTGAAACTGCAATATAGAATATTCAAATAAATCTGCGTTATCCGTCTTCATCTGGATCTCGCCTTGTGGTTTTAAAATCTTTTTATATTGCTGAATAAAGCGCTTATTAGACAGCCGCCGTTTATGGGTCCTCTTCTTCGGCCACGGATCGCTGAAATTCAGATGAATCACATCCACCTCATGTTCGCCAAACCAATGGTCGAGTGCTTCCGCATCCTGATGAATAAATGCCGTATGAGCACAATGCTCCTCTTCCTGATCATATTTTCTAACAGCGATCGCTGCTACATTTGTATTTTTTTCCACACCGATCCATCCGATATCGGGATACATCTTCCCCATCTGGACCCAATAATCGCCTTTTCCGCTGCCGATCTCAAGATGAATGATATCCGTATGCAGAAACTGTCTCCAGTTACCGGCATATTTTTCCGGATGCCGTACCACAACGGCGGCATTCTGCAAATAATCCTCTGCCCATGGCAGTTTACGCATCCGCATGATTACTGTGCCAATTCCTCAATAGCCGCGGCGTAAATAGCGATCGCCATGATCAAATCATCGATCTTAACCGCTTCATCCTTTTGGTGAGGACCGCCGATAAACAGATCCGTATCGTCATGAGTCGTCGTTGGGAATTCCGGACCATACGCAACGAAATTCGGAAGTTTTCTGGCATATGTGCCTCCACCCATCGTCATGATCGGTGTGAAATCATCTTTCGTATATTCCCGATATACCTTCTCCAACTTCGTTACAAGCTCTGATTTCGGATCAACAAACAAAGGTTTGCTATCACTTTCCAAAACAAAATCCAGATCATAATTCAATTCTGCCATCTTGTTTTTGAAGCCGTTTGCGATCTTTTCGACATCCGCATCATTCGGATAACGGATATCGATCGTAATATCCGCTTGTCCGTTTTCTATATTAACAATACCTGTATTCATCGTCAAAAATCCCATATAGGCACCTTCCATATCGATCCCCAACGGTTTTCCCTGCCAATCTCTCAGCATTTCATACGTGTCGGCAGCAAATTTATCGTGATATGCCTGCCCAACAAAGTTCAACAGATGCAGTGCGGCATTCACTCCGTTATATGGAGTTGCGGCATGTGTGAAGACACCTTCTATCATCAAAACGACACCGTCTTTCTGCACTTCCGCATTCCCTTTCAACTGATGAGAGCGCAAATAAAAATCAAACAGTTCTTTTTTCTGATCATCCCAGTGCGCCAGCTTCAAAGATGCCCGTCCGATAACGATATTCGGACGTTCTCCGGCATGCATCGATGTGATCACCGTATTCGCATTTCCCTTCAATACGATATGCAGACCGCCTTTTTCCCCATATATCAACGGGAAATTCGCATCGGGAACAAATCCCATCTTCGGCACTTCCCCATGCTTCACATAGTAATCCATGCATTCCATACCGCTTTCCTCATCACAGCCATAGATCAGCATGATCTTCTTATTCAGCTTTACATGATTGTCATGCAGCATTTTCAAAGCATAAAATCCAGCCATTCCCGGTCCTTTATCGTCTCCCGTTCCGCGGCCGAACATATAACCATCGATAATTTCTCCCTTAAAAGGATCTTTGGTCCATCCTTCTCCGATAGGTACGATATCCAAATGTCCCAACACACCGATGCTCTCTTCCCCTTCTCCATATTCGATCACACCGGCATAACCATCGATATTCTTTGTTTTAAAACCTTCTCTTTCACCAAGACGAAGCATATAATCCAAGGCTTCTTTCGGTCCATTTCCAAAAGGAGCCCCCTCTTTTTTTTCAGCATCATTTCGCAAAGAAGGAATTGCCAGCAACCCCCTCAGATCACGAATGAAATCATCTTTATATTTCTGCGTTTCACCTAACCATTTCAAATATATCACCTCTTTGTTTATTCTAACATAAAAGTACGTATATGCGGCGACTTTTTTCATAAATTTTCATAAAATATCTTCTGTTTTCAATTTTCATAAACAGAACGATGCATATTTAAAAATGCACCTCTATAATTATCGCCTAATTACGAGGTGCATTTCCTATCATGCTGTCTTTTTAGTTGTTATCGGAAGCCGTATCTTCCTTGACTTCCTCTTTTTTCACTTCCGGTTTAGGAAGCAGGGCTTTAGCAGAAACGTTTACCCGGCCCTTATCATCGATTTCCGTTACTTTAACGCGGATATGCTGTCCCATCTTCAGAACATCTTCTACTTTTTCTACGCGCTCATGACGTATTTTTGAAATATGCAGAAGCCCATCCGTACCTGAGAACAGATTGACAAAAGCGCCGAATTTTTCCATACGAACGACCTTCGCATCGTAGATATCACCAACTTTGGCCACACGAACGATATCGCGAATCATATCGGCTGCTTTGGAAATAGATGCACGATCCATATGATAGATCACAACCTGTCCGTCATCATCGATATCGATCTTCACATCATCACAGGCTTCGATGATCTGATTGATCATCTTGCCTCCCGGTCCAATAACTTCTTTTATCTTATCCGGATCGATCTTCATGATTTCGATCTTCGGAGCATATGTACCGACATCTTCTCTAGGTTCAGGAATCGCTGCCAGCATATTTTCCAAAATCTGAGCACGAGCCGTTTTTGCCTGTGCCAGAGCTTCTCGGAAAATATCTTCCGTAATACCCGTGACCTTGATATCCATCTGCAGTGCCGTGATGCCCTCGGATGTTCCAGCAACTTTAAAGTCCATATCACCGAAGTGATCTTCCATACCCTGAATATCCGTCAATACTGTATACTTGTTGTTGCTTTCATCCATGATCAAACCCATGGCAATACCAGCTACCGGCGCTTTGATCGGTACACCAGCAGCCATCAAAGACATCGTTCCGGCACATATGGATGCCTGAGAGGAAGAACCGTTTGATTCCAATACCTCTGCCACCGTACGAATGGTATATGGGAATTCTTCAATGCTCGGAAGCACCTGAGAAAGTGCACGTTCACCTAAAGCTCCATGTCCGATTTCGCGGCGTCCAGGGCTTCCCATGCGACCGGTTTCTCCTACAGAATACGGCGGGAAATTATAATGATGCATAAATCGTTTGGTTTCTACTTCTGTAACATCATCTATAATCTGATTATCATTCATCGGTCCCAATGTCGTAACGCTCAGCACTTGCGTTTCCCCACGGGTAAACATCGCGCTTCCATGTACCCTTGGAAGAATATCTACCTGAGAATCCAGAGGACGGATCTCATCGATCTTACGTCCGTCCGGACGAACCTTATCTTCAATGATCAAACGGCGCACTTCATCTGCTTCGATACTATGGCAAATCTCTTTTACCTGCTTGATCGCTTTTGCTTTAGCAGCGTCATCCGCGTAATCCTTTGCTTCAAACATCGCTACCGCTTCTTCGCTCAACTCATCTATTTTTCCATAACGCTCTAATTTCTTTTCGATAGAAACCGCTGCGCGTATGTCTTTCTCAAAATGACTGCGTACCTCACGATCGATATCTTCATCTACCGTATACAGCTTCACTTCCATTTTTTCTTTGCCTACCGCTGCAACGATCTCTTCCTGGAATGCTACCAGCTGCTTGATATGCTCATGTCCAAACATGATCGCACCGAGCATCGCTTCTTCATTCACTTCTTTTGCACCGGCTTCTACCATGTTCACGGCATACTTAGTTCCGGCTACCGTTAAATGGATATCGCTTTTTTCCAACTCTTCCGGCGTCGGATTAATGATATATGCACCATCGATGCGCCCTACGACAACACCGGCAATCGGGCCATTAAATGGAATATCGGAAATACATAACGCCAGAGAAGCCCCGAACATCGCCGTCATTTCCGCAGAGCGATCCTGATCGACGGATAACACGGTATTAACGACCTGAACTTCATTACGGAAGCCATCCGCAAACAACGGACGGATCGGTCGATCGATCATACGGGCTGTCAATGTCGCATGTTCACTCGGTCTTCCTTCCCTTCTTAAAAAACCTCCGGGAATTTTCCCTACAGAGTACAGTTTTTCCTCAAACGTTACCGTTAGCGGAAAAAAATCAATTCCTTCTTTTGCCTGTTTACTAGCGGTTGCTGTAGATAATACGACCGTATCATCATAACGAACCAGGACCGATCCCCCGGCTTGTTTTGCAATCTCGTTAGTTTCCACTGTGATCCCACGATCACAGAAATCTAAACGAAACACCTGTTTAGCCATTCTTTCACCTCTTAATTAATTTTACCTTATTAATAATAGCATAGATTATAAAGAAATGATATGAGAAGTTGCCAAAATATAAAAAGCTCCTATACGGAGCAATTTTTACTTACGCAGACCTAAGCTTGCAATCAGTTCTCTGTAGCGGTTAAGATCCTTGCGCTTCAGATATGCCAGCAAATTGCGGCGACGGCCAACCATTTTCATAAGACCTCTTTGAGAATGATAATCATGCTTATGAACTTTCATATGTTCTGTCAGACGGTTGATCTCTTCCGTTAATACGGCGATCTGTACTTCCGGAGAACCGGTATCTCCTTCCTTACGAGCATACTTCTGCATGATTGCCTGTTTTTCTGATTTCAATAACATTTGCAATTCCTCCTTATAAATTTGCCGTTTTCTACCGAGTATCGCGTTGGAGAAGCGTAGACCCCAGTACAAAACCGAAATGATTATATCATGAGCTTTCGAAAAATGCAAGAATCAATAAAAGATCTCCGATTTCTTAACTATTTGATCACTCGTAAAATATTTCCGTGCACGTTCATATTTCCGATCGTAAAATCCACGGGCATGTGCAGGACACACATGGATACAGGATGTACAGGAAATGCATTTCCAGCGATTTGTCTTTTGCGGATGCTTTTGACTGATCGCCTGCACAGGACATATGCTGACGCAAGTACCGCAGCTCGTACAGGCGTCATTGGCTGTCGGCCGAAAAGAAAATTTTCTTTTCGGCGAGCTTTTATCATCCGGTAATTCCAGTGTTTCCGTATAGTTTTCTGAAAAATGCTGATCGATCAATTTTGAAATCTCCGTAAATTCTTTTATCTTTTTGAGATCCTCTTCATCGGAGCTCCTCTGCGTCATCTGTGAACATACAAAAGCGGCAGCGGTTATCACATGGAAGCCCTGCTTTTCCAAAAGCGTCTTAAGTTCTTTCAAAGTAGTTCCATAACCGCCTTCTCCATAAGCGACATAAATAACAGCAGGTGTACTAGAACCGCGAAAGCTTTGCAGCTGCTGTATGCAAAAAGAAGGAAACTTACCGTCAAAAGCTGGCATCCCCACGATCAGAAGATCGTCTTTGGAAAGCTCTACTTCCTCATTCTTTGATGTTTTCAACAGATCACAGATCAGTTGAATACCGTGAAACTGCTTTGCTATCATATCCATAATTTTCTTTACCGTCCCTTGCGGACTGAAATAAACACGGCAGACCATACGGCTGCTCATACACATCACCCCTTATCATTTCACATAAAATCAATCAATACATCATGCAGGAAGAGCATGCCCTGATACGTCGTCTTCAAATATCCATCATCGATCATCAAATTCCCCTGCTCGATATGTTTTTGTATAGAAATACCATATACATCCTCTATATGACAAGCAAAGCATGTCTCAAATCTCTTTAAACACAGCCCTTTCTTCATGCGTAGCGACATCATTACCATTTCAAACATCTCGTCCTCTTTGCTAAGATCCGTCCGGCTGGGCATCGCTCCTTCTGTTATATACGTATGCAGATTGCGCGTGTTATCATAGCGCATATGGTTCTCTTTTCCACTGGCACCACAACCGATACCGATAAAATCTTCATATTTCCAATATGCAATATTATGTTTTGCTTCGTAATCCGGCTTCGCAAAATTGCTGATCTCATATTGCCAAAATCCGTGTTCTTGTAAATAAGAAATGGCATATTCATACATATCAGCTTCCAGCTGAGGATCTATATTACACACGCCTTCTCTTCCGAATCGGCTGTTCTCTTCAATGGTCAGCGCATAAAGCGAAATGTGGTGGATTGGAAGAGATACCGCAATCTGAAGATCCTTCTTCCATTTTTCCATCGTCTGCGAAGGAAGTCCGTACATCAGATCGATCGATATGTTAGAAATACCATGATCGATCAGACACTGCAACATTCCTTTGATCTCTTTTACAGTATGCCTTCTGGCAATGATTTCCTGCAAATCTGACTGAAATGTCTGTACCCCTAGCGATATGCGATTAACACCGCCCTTCGCCATAATGCGGATCTTTTGCTCATCCAGAGAATCGGGATTTGCTTCTATTGTAAATTCCATCTCATCGTTTCGACCGCGGCCAGTCGCTGCTAAAAGCACGGACAGCTGCGTGTTTGATAAAGACGTCGGAGTACCTCCTCCAATATAAAGTGATGAGAAAGAATCATCTTGCAGCTGCAAATCCGCACAAACGCGCTGCAGCCACTTATCCGCCAGGGATGCCTGATAACGGCAGCGGGTAAAATCACAATATGCACATATTCTCGTACAAAACGGAACATGGATATAACAAGCTTTCATATATCCTCCTACCCCATCATTCCCCGTATTTTCAACACCTCTATGAGCATCCGCAACACCCAGCTGTTCGTTGGTTTTTTCACATGGAAGATCATTCGATCCGGATGACTTTTATAACCTTGATGAATCGCTGAACGGATCGCTTTTTCCACACTGTCAGGCGTAGAATCGTGAACGGTTGCCACATAGCGGTATACTTCATTCATCGAAATCCGCGAAGAATGCTGTGCAATGGCAAAAGCGGCAGTCTTCATATAGGAAAAACCTTTTAAATTCTCTTGAATGCCGCTCTCGATCAAGATCTGGGATCCTATTTCTTCAATGAATTTCACAAGATCCCCGGTTGGATCTACCGTTTCCATTTCATCTTGTATCTTTCTTAAAATATCCTTTGCCGTATATGTTCCTAAAAGATAATTATTCACACAGCTCTGTATCAACGTATGAAATGTACATCCGTCGATTTCTCTAAACAGATGGATCATATGAAGATGCCGGTAAATCGGATCATTGCGTATTTTTTCCGTCATTGCATCTGCTCTCTCTGCATCGATCGCATCACGTACGACAACCGCATCTACCTGCAGATCCAAAAGAAAATCCAAATCGGCCGGTATCGCAGCAGAAAAGCCTACAATTTCGATATCGTTCTCATGATTGAGATGAATGAGATCCTGCAGCAGATCATCATCCATCACACAAAGAAAAGCACGAATCATCTTTATCCCCCATGTTCCCTTTAAACAATAAAGTAAACAAACTTCTTACCGATCTTCTTTTTTTCATACCATCGTTTATCTACCAATTGATCCAACGATTGCCGCGCAGTTTCGTAACATACCTTGGCGTGCTGAATATAATTTTGAATTGTATAATAATGCCCCAGTTCCCGATGACTGACATAGAAACAAATCTGTTCTTTTTTTAATTCCGGATGCCGCTCCAGCAGTTCTTGTTCCTGCAGGACTTTATAAAGATCTTTCGCTGTATTATTTAATAATATCATTTTCTTGTATAAAATCAATCGCAGTTGTTCCAACATGTCGAGAAAAGCATATGTAATATCACCGTTGATATCTTCTGCATACGTATCCGCATAATCTACGATCGACAAAATATCCTTTATATACAAGCGGTGTTCCATGAGAAGAAATGGGATCATCAACAGTGCTCTTGTCCTCCTTGAAAGATGTATCGCCAAAGAAAAATAGCGAAGCAAAAACGGTTCCTCCTCTTTTAACAGAAAAAGAAGATGCGGCTTCCAAACATCTTGTATCGCAAACTGATGAAAAAAAGCAGTGAAGTACTCCTCTTTCTGAACATTGTCGTTTACATGCAGATGCATGACATAGCGGCGATAGCGCTCATTTTGCTCGCTGTCCAAATAAGGGCAGTATACATCCATCTCCTCTTTGCAGTTCCGCTCATAAGTACGCAGCATTTCTTCCATCTGTAAAATACGGTTTACCGTAAGCGGATTTCTGGTAAGATACAGCGGTTTATCACCAATTTTTAAATCATAGCGAAAAAAAGAGCGATATGTCTTTACCTCCTGCCAGATCGGTTCTAGGAGATAGCTGTCGATCTCATCGGCAATCTGCTCTTTTGCATAATAAGAATGCTCTGTATATTTTTGAGCCGTTTCATACATTCTCATCACCTCATCAGCATTTTAGCACGAAGGTAGGATATACTTTTGATTTTCGACAAAACTAGAAAAAAACAGACAAACTATGACAGCTGAAAAACATGTTTTATATTCCATAAAAAATACACCTTATTCGATCATAAGGTGTATTGCTTTTAGTCATCATCCATGGAAAGAA
Organism: Erysipelotrichales bacterium; assembly: GCA_910575705.1. Taxonomy (GTDB): domain Bacteria; phylum Bacillota_I; class Bacilli_A; order Erysipelotrichales; family Erysipelotrichaceae; genus CAJTFG01. The sequence goes on from CAJTFG010000005.1 coordinate 31,263, forward strand.
CAGCCATAAATGCTTCCTGCGGAACTTCTACAGAACCGACCGATTTCATTCGTTTCTTTCCTTCCTTCTGCTTTTCAAGCAGTTTTTTCTTACGTGATATATCTCCGCCATAACATTTCGCCAATACATTTTTACGCAGAGATTTAATATCGGTGCGGGCAACGATTTTTCCCGATATGGCTGCCTGTACGGGAATTTCAAATTGCTGGCGCGGAATCAGGGTCTTCAGTTTTTCACAGATCGCCTTGCCCCTAGGATACGCAAAATCCTTGTGCACGATCGTAGAAAGAGCATCGACGACTTCACCGTTCAACAAAATATCCATCTTAGAAAGCTTATTTGTCTGATAGCCGATCAGCTCATAATCAAAAGACGCATATCCCTTGCTGCAGGATTTCAGCTTATCGAAAAAATCATAGACGATTTCGCCAAGCGGCAACTCATAGATAATGTTCATACGTATATCATCTATATATACCATATCTTTATAATTTCCTCTTTTTTTCTGGCATAGCTCCATGATCGACCCGACGTATTCGCTCGGAGTCATAATGGATGCTTTCACAAAAGGTTCTTCGATATGATCGATCTTTTGCACTTCCGGCAGCATGCTCGGGTTATCAATTGAGATCATTTCGCCATTGGTAAGATATGCATGATACACGACAGACGGCGCTGTCGCAATCAAATCGATATGATATTCCCGCTCAATACGCTCCTGAATGACATCCATATGTAGCAAGCCCAAGAATCCACAGCGAAAACCAAATCCCAATGCTTGAGATGTTTCCGCTTCATAATGCAAAGATGCATCGTTCAGCTGCAATTTATCCAAAGCATCGCGCAGATCATTATATTTGCTGGAATCGATCGGATACAAACCGCAATATACCATGGGATTCATTACCCGGTATCCGGATAAAGGCTGTGCTGCAGGAACCGCAACATGCGTGATCGTATCACCTACACGTACATCTTTGATAGACTTGATACTAGCCGACAGCCAACCTACCTCACCACAGGAAAGCTTATTTTTCCGCACTTCCTTCGGTGTCCTCACACCTACTTCCAAAACCTCATATTCCGCTCCGGTTGCCATAAAGCGAATGCGATCCCCTATGTTGATTTCACCTTCCTTAACGCGCACGTAAACGATTACTCCGCGATAGGCATCATATAGAGAGTCAAAGACCAAAGCTTGCAAAGGCGCTTGTGGATCTCCGCTTGGTGCAGGAACATGTTTGACGATATCTTCCAATACATCACGTATATGCAACCCGTTTTTTGCCGATATTAAAGGAGCATCTTCCGCCGGAAGACCGATGACATTTTCGATTTCCTGAATCACTATATCCGGCTGCGCACTAGGTAGATCGATTTTGTTGATGACCGGCAGAATTTCCAAATCATTATCCAATGCCAAGTACACATTAGCAAGCGTCTGCGCTTCGATTCCCTGAGCAGCATCTACGATTAAAACTGCTCCTTCACAGGCAGCCAGAGAACGAGAAACTTCATAGGTAAAATCGACATGCCCCGGTGTATCGATCAGATGCAGGATATATTCTTGTCCATCATCAGCAAGGTATTTCAGTTGTACAGCATTCAGCTTGATAGTAATGCCTCTTTCTCTTTCCAGATCCATCGAATCTAAAAGCTGCTCCTTCATTTCCCGCTGTTCTACGGTTTCCGTAAGTTCCAAAATACGATCTGCCAATGTAGACTTCCCGTGATCAATATGTGCAATGATTGAAAAATTCCGTATATATTTCTGATCCATACAATCTCCTTACTAAAATAGCAGAATCATTATATCAAAAAAGAATCGGGAAAGAAAGAAAAACAGCATATCCATAGATTGCTGTTATATTCCAAAATAAAACTTTTACATAAAACAATTCCCTACTAGCTGTTTCCCTGCTCCATTGTAAAACGATTTGGCATCCATCGCCGACTTTCCTTCCATCTGCAGTTTATCCGCTATAAGAAAACCATCTTTGCAGGCGATCGCAAAACCGCCCTCTAACATACCGATACATTCACCGGGTACATAGGAATGAAGTTGCGATATCATTCGTACCTGATGGAATTTTATCTTTTTTCCCTGAATTACCCCATATCCGATCGGAGCAGGAATCAAACCGCGGATGTGATTGTACACATCACGCACCGGTCTGTGAAAACCGATCTTTTCCTCCTCTTTTGATATATTGTATGCAAAAGTAGCTTCCTTTTCATCTTGTTCAACAAAAACAGCCGTACCATCAAAGATGGAAGGTAAACTCTCCATCAGAAGCTCGGCACCCGCTGTTTTCAAACGCGCATAAAGATCTCCGGTCGTATCCGTTTCCAAGATAGGAACCTCGCATTGTGCCATGACCGCTCCCGCATCCATTTTATCAACCATGCGCATGATGGATACCCCGCTTTTATGATCACCGTTAATGATCGCCTTATGGATCGGTGCTCCGCCTCGCAGCTTCGGCAATAAAGATGCATGAACGTTGATACTACCATAGACAGGAGCATCCAATACCTCTTTGGGAATCATCTGTCCATATGCACACGTAATGATGATATCTGGATGATAAGATAAAATATCCTGATAATCATGCCGAATGGAAACCGGCTGCAAAACAGGGATCTGATGGTTTACTGCTAGCTCTTTTACCGGCGTTGGCTGGAGCTGCTGCTTTCGGCCGACTTTTTTATCCGGCTGAGAGACAACGGCAACAACATTATCATTCCCATAAAGAAGATGCTCTAATATCGTACAGGCAAAATCAGGAGTTCCCATAAAGATGATCTTCTTGTTCATCGTCCTCACCTCGGAAATTATTATACCATTGCGTGACGATTATTCCAACAGGCCGTGGAAAACTTCACTTACCGCAGATACGGATGTATCCAATACATCAATGACGAGTCCGCTGGCTTCCCGTGCAAATGCAGAGGCTTTATTTTCGGTTATGTCGTTCAGTTTTACAGTATCCTTCGGTGTCCGGATCTCCCTATGCATAGCTACGTCCTCTTCAAAAGACTGAAGCTGATCATGCAAGTCTTCTTTTATATCCTCAGTTGAATGGTTTTGAAGAGAAGATCCTAAAGATACAAGTACAAAGATAAAAATGGCATCAATCAACAGTCGTTTCATAGTATCACCCCAAGTATTCCGCAATCCCTTCAGCAAGTACCGGAATAGAATTTTTTACTTCTGCGAAAGGATTTACCTCACCGCCGAGCTCAATCAAAATGGTATTCGGATGCACTTGCTGGTTAAAATAGGATTCTCTTACCATCGTCGGACGCATTATACCATTCTTCTTTGCGTTAATTATGTCATATAACGTCGCCGCCCGCTGTTTTACCGCATCCACATTGCTGGATAATCCGCCTATGACCATCATCATCTTCGCATAGGACTTTCCATCAGCTTCCATGAAGCTGGCTTCTCTTGGGATCGCATCGCGATGAAGATCGATAATAAGATCAAAACCGCCATAATCTACCAAAGCATCATTTAAAAATTTATATGAGATGGCATAACTCTGATTATAATCCAAACCGTTGGCATTCCCATAAGCTTTAAAATCATTCGTTTCCAGCACAACCGTATACCCTCTGTTCTGCAATTCATTTCCTAGCAGCGCCGCGGCATCCATAACGGTTTCTCCTTCTGCATATCCTTCACTTTGATGCGTGTTGTAAATGTATATCTTCTTACCGGATGATTGCGGAGTCTCCGGTATCGGTTTAGGATTTTCCGCCGTTGTTTCAAATTGAAAATCTTCCTCTTCTAACGTGAAATTCGTATTTGCCGATAAGATATTCAGCTGATCTTTGATAGACACGGTTTCATCTAAAGAAAGCTGTTTATAAACGAGAGTGTCCTTCAGATCCTCATTTCCGAATATGTCCATAAAACCGGAATAAAACGGTGTCAGATAAAGAAACAAAAAAAGAATACAGATCTTACACATAATTTTCAGCGTGGCTTTCAAAAAAACACCCCCTGACATATCCTATGCTGGGGATGCTTCATTCATGTTATAAGCGTTCATATCCAGGATGAATCAGTATATTGAGACTTTTTGATACTATATAGGATAGATGTTTCAATTCATCATCCATCGATTTCGGCGTGACAACAAGATCCAAATTATTATGTTCATGAAGTGCCGACAGGATCTCATCAGCGTCGATATCCGTCTGCAGCAATGCTTCCTTGAGAATGGCGCCAATGCTCGTTACCGTAGCAATGCCCACGGCGATTACCGGTACTCCTAACGTCTTTTGTGATAAGGAAAGACGATGATTGCCGACACCGCTGCCCGGCTGAATACCTGTATTATTGATTTGTACAACACGATTGATACGATCGGTGTTCCTCGTTGCTAAAGCGTCTACGGCAATAATTAAATCCGGCTCATAGCTTTTGGATATCGCATCGACAATAGCAAAAGATTCCATCCCGGTCTGTCCCATGACCCCCGGCTGTATAACAGCGACGTTTCGTGTACCATCCAGCAGCTCCTTACGCTCATAGGTATATAGATGAGCAGTAACCATGATATCATCGGCGACTTCCGGTCCTAATGCATCCGAGGTAATAAAGCGATTCCCCAATCCTACCACAAGGATTTTTTGAGGATCCAAATGCATCTCATCCAGCATCTTCTGCATATTTTCCTGAATAGCGACTGCGATCTCATCACGCAGATCATGATCAAAAATATCTTGAAACTCTATGGTCACATAATCTCCGATTTCTTTGCCCAACTCATTTTCTTTCGCCAATACGCGTATGTAATGAGAGGTCAGATGATCGTTTTTCTTTTCTGTATAGGTATATGTCTCTGAAGTAACATCCTTTGTAAGAAGTTCGTCTGCAAAGTCTGAGCGAATACTATATATTTTTCCTTTCATACAATTCCTCCTTTGCATAGTATGGTTTTTTTTTTAGGTAATTATTGCTTTTTCCATATTCTTTTGGTATAATTTGATGGCAATTGAGAACTAGGAGGTGTAAGCAATGCCGCAAATCCAATCACAGAAAAAACGTGTAAAAACAAACAACAAAAGAAATCTAGTAGTATCAGCACAGAAATCTGCGCTTAGAACTTCTATTAAACATGTATTGGCTGCTGTAGAAGCAAAAGATAAGGAAGCTGCTGTTGCTGCTTATAATGAAGCAAATGCGAAATTAGACAAGGCTGTTGCGAAAGGAATTCATCACAAGAATTATGCAAATCGTCAAAAATCACGTTTAAGCAAAGCTGTTAATTCTATCGCATAAAAAGTCAATCTTCGATTGACTTTTTTTGTTAAAAGGAAAAGAAAATCTAGACTATCTTCATAAAGATTATATCTATCGGAAGAACAGTTAGAAGAAAATAAAGCAGTTTACAACAAATGAAAGAGCCTTAAGTAACGACTTACAGAAAGATATACAAAGTTATAGAAGAACGATGCTTGAAATATAGTGTCTTTTTCTATATCTATTTTCTCTATTTAGGCTTTACAGTAATATTTGCAGCCATGGCGGTCGCTTCATTTCGTTAGTCGAGCGAACATCAAGCCACGTTATCTAATAAACGGAAAATACTGTATTTACAAAGCAAAACCGTTTTTAGCAAAGTGTTAACTATAAGATATCCAATTAACACATAAAAACTGAATAAAACATTTGTACAATTATTTTCGCCATAAAATTTATGGTGAATTTAGATTATCTCTTTAGAAGTTCTTATATGTCGGTATAGCCCGTATTTTCGGGCTTTCCCGGCATTTTAGATATGGGGAGAAGTTCTTATATACCCTCAAAGCTTCTTAGGTTTTCCCTCTCAATGGTAGTAAAAGAAGTAGTAAATCCGTCTGCGGCTATGCTGCAATCAGCCTTTCCATTTCAGCCTTTGTGGAAGCGAAAGTTGCGTGTGCGTAATAGTTCAGCGTCATGGTGATGTTGGAATGTCCCATGATATACTGTAACGCTTTCGGGTTCATGCCCGCATTGGCTAAGTTGGTGCAGAACGTATGGCGCAGGGTGTGGGGTGTCATTACTTTGGGTAAGGCTTCCTCATGGCATTTGTTGTACTTTTTCGCAAGCCCCCGGAACATGGTAGCATAGTTCACATTCGTTTTCGGGCAGCCGTCCCGGTTGAGGAAAAGGAAATTGCTGTAACCGTCAATGGTGATCTTCTTTGCTCCCTTGCGGTTCTCCAACACACGCCCCAACGCTTCATACACTTTTTCACTCATTGGGATTTGTCTGATACCGCTCTGTGTTTTGGGCTTCTCTATGTAGTAGCCTGTTTCCGCGCTCCGTAAAAGCTGGTGGTCTACATTGATTACCCGGTTTTCAAAGTCAAGGTCGGTTTCAGTCAGTCCGCAGAGTTCGGAAATCCTAAGCCCCGTCCCCAGCAGTATGATAACCTCGTCACGGTATTTCTGATAGACGCTATCACTCTGCATAAAGGATAAAAGGCTTTCTTCCTGTTCCGCTGTGAGGGGTACTTTCGGCTCTGTGTCGTCCTCGATCACGGTGTTTAGCTGGAAGTCAAAGGGGTTTTTCCTTATACAGTCGTCCTGTATCGCTGTGTAAAAGGCAGCTTTCAGAGAACGCTTATCATTGCTTATGGTCTTGTAGGATATTCCCTTTTCTTTCATGCGCAACGCCCATTCTTTCGCGTCGGACAGCTTCACACTGTCAATGGGGCAGGAACCAAGTTTATCCGCTTCCAGCAGCTTTATCAGCCGTTCGCGCCCCTTTGTGGTGTTATGCCTTACGTTCTCCCGGTGGCGGTTCTGCTTTGCATAAAGCTCGCAGACAGTCATTTTCTTTCCGATTGTGTCTATCCCGTCGCCAAGGTCTTTCTGTATCTCTTTTTCCTTTTCTCTAAGGGATATATCGTCACGCTTCCCGGCAGGGGTCTTGTCCGTAGGCACTAACTTCCACGCATAGACAAATTGCACTTTACCAAAAGTATCGGTATATTTATAAGCATATCTCCCGTCTTTTCTCTGGCTCTCTCCCGAACGCAAAATGCGGTTTCTATTATCACGTCTTTTCTCCGACATTGTTTTTGCTCCTTTTCACTATATTTTTCGCTAAATTGCGTCCAGTGTGTCAATGATTTTTTCAAACTGTTTCCTCTTGATCTGAATACGGTTCCCGTTCAAGATCACCCAGCCCGACGTGGGATTTTCCTCTGCAAGTTTCCGCAGCTTGTTTTCCCCAATGCGGAAATATTTTGACGCTTCTTCAATGGTAAGCGTGTACTTTTCCCAAATAGGCACATCAGCATTGCTCATTCTATAAATCCCCCTTTCAAAAATGGGTAAATGGTTAATGATGAAAAAAGGGGCTGTGATCGGACGGTTAATAGCGTAACCTCACGGGAGTTTCACCCCTGCATGGTTCTCATGCAGCCATACCCATTGCCTGCGACGCTTTGAACGCTCGGACTGTGGCGGTAAGGGAGTATCATTATATATTCTGCGCTTTCGTCGCCCGCAAGCTGCTAAACTTGCTCCCCGGCTCGGTGTTGGTCGCTCGGCTGTCCCGGCAGGGAAAAGAAAACCCCACCGGGATAGTGTCATGGTGCACCCGCCGTATGGCTCGGCGCAAAAGGGGACGTATCCGATCTGCCCTATGCTGCGCCGCCGTTATCTTGCGCCGCTTTCTTTGTCAAGGTGCTGGAAAGGTTCTGCTGGGGGGGCGGGCAGCGGAAAGGGGGACGCTGCCTGTCCTAAATCAGCTTAAACCTCGAATGAAAGGACAGCCCGCATAAGCCGTGACCGTAAACGGTCGCGTATGTCCTCGTCTATGCCCCAATATACATTTCCCCGCTCGTCGTAGAGCTTGCGCATAGACAAGACGTTATGTAGCTTTCGTAGTGCTTGACGACAATCGCCATAGCTTCCGGGGCGCCCTTTGTTGCGGCTATGATTACCGGGTAGGGTAACAAGCCGCGTTCGGCATTTTCATTGTTACCAGTCTGTGCAGTCATAGGCGCGTTCCTCCAAATAGCGTTTTAGTAGCTCAAAAGAGCTGTTGCGGCGATACTTCACTGTTGTCCTCGGAATGTTGCAGAGCCTTGAAATCTCGGTTTCGCTCATATCGAAGAAATAATACAGCAGGATAGTTTCGCGCTTTTCTTCCGGCAAGCTCCGCAGGGCTTCGGCAAGCAGCTTTGCGGTTATCTCTTTTCCCGCAATAATGAAAGACTGTTCAGCTTCATCATCTGCAAAATATCTGTCGTAGGTAACAAGCTGGCTTTCTTCCAGTGGTGACAGATCGGAGAATGTTACTTCCCTTGACTGCTGCCGCTTTGTGTCCCTGTGGGCGTTCATTGCTTCGCGCTTCAATGCCTGTTTGCAAAAGCCATTAAAAGCACAACGGATTTGCCATTGGGTACGGTTCGGTTCATTCATGTTCTCACCTCCTTTCGCAGCCGCGAAAGCGGGTGATTTTTTCTGATGTCCCCTTTCATAAACCCTCAAAACCACGCACCCCCGAATAGGCGGTGATTTTGCAAACTTTTTGAAAAAATTTTGCCGGGGGAACACAAAACGCCCGTCTACAAAGTTGCAGACGGGCGCAGAGGAATTGTAAGCAGTATTCAGTTGATTAGACAGTTCGTATTCATGGGTAGAATTTCCCCCGGCGGTGGACGGGCTTTTTTTGATATGTCAATGACCGTCGGATTTTGTCGATACGGTATGTGCTTCATGGCGGCTACCTCCTTTAGCCGCCGCTTTTAACAGCGAAACCGCGTCATTCCTTGAGAAGATAAAAAAGAAACGGCGGCTTTGATTTTTCAAAACCACCGATTATGTTGATTCTTGAAAATGAACGCAAAAACCCTACCTATCAGCGGTTTTTTTCTTTTCCCGCATTGGCAGGTATTTCCATTTCTTTTGTTTTATTTAGATATTATCAAGTCAACATCAAATCCAATATCTTGAAATTGTAAAATCCATGTAAAACAAAAAAAAGCTGCCGTATGCAGCTTTTTTGAAAAATGGTTATACAATTTAATGTTTCATTTTGGAAATGTTACAATAACCGTCGTGCCTTTTCCGACATGACTTTTTACATCAACTTTAGCATTATGGATTTTAGCGGCGTGTTTCACAATAGAAAGCCCAAGCCCGGTTCCCCCTACTGCCTTAGAATGGCTCTTATCAACACGATAGAAACGCTCAAAAATCCGCTCTTGATGTTCGGGTGCAATTCCTATCCCCGTGTCCTCCACTGATAAAACTACCATGCCGTTTTCATTCTGTATGTTCACCATTACTTTTCCGTTTTCATGGTTATACTTAATCGCATTGTCACAAAGATTATAAATCACACTGTATAAAAGCTGTGGTATGCCGTTAAGGGGAGCCGGAACGCCGGAAAGCTCCAATGCAACACATACGGTATCTGCCTGTGGCTCTAAGCTCTGTACCGCCTTTTCTGCCAATGTGTATAGGTCGATATTTTCTCTCTGCATATCGTCCGCACCTTCGTCAAGGTGCGAAAGACTGATAATGTCCTCCACAAGCCGTATCATTCGTCCGGCTTCATCATAAATCTTTCCGGCAAAGGGTATTTTATCATTCTCCTTTACCATATCGTTTTTCAAAAGCTCCGCATACCCGGAAATGGAGTGAAGCGGGGTTTTTAATTCATGGGACACATTAGCGGTAAATTCGCGCCGTATCTGTTCCGCTTTTTCTTTTTTTGTCACATTGAAAAAGAAAAGCGCGGCTCCTTTCACAATGTTTTCAGAAGTGATCGGGTTAGCGTCAATTTGATAGCTTTCTCCATGTAGCCGGATAATGTTTTCGCCCCGTTCTCCGTGCAAGGCTTTCGTAAGGATTTCCTGCAATTCAAGATTACGGCATAAGGACAGCATATCAGAACCGATACAGTCTGTGCCAGCGTCCAACAGTTTTCTTGCCGCAGGGTTTATACTGATAATTTTCCCTTTTTGATTTAGGAGAATCATGCCCTCATTCATGCTGCCGATAATCGTATTTAATTCATTCTCTTTTTGGAGAAGCTCGGCTTTCTGCCCCCGTAGCTGTCTTTGCTGGCTGTCAATACGCCGTAAAAAAGGGGAAAGCTCATCATAGCCCTCATTTGACAACGGATTATCAAGATCAATTTCATTTAATGGCTTTACTATTTTTTTTGAAACTTGAATAGCTAAAACAATGGAAAGAATCAGCGCGATCACAAATATAATGCAAATCGGCTGTGTCATACCTAAAAGGAGCGTCAAAATAGAATTTTGAGATATGGAAAGCCGTAATACAGTGCCATCATCAAGTTTCTGCGCGGAATAAAACGAACGCTCCATCAAAGTAGCAGAATACCGTTTACTTTCACCATAGCCCGAAGAAAGGGCTTCCCGCACTTCTTCCCGCTCTAAATGATTTTCCATTTCCGCAGTATCAGACGCACTATCAAAAATAACATTTCCCTCTGTATCAATCCATGATATACGATAATTTTTCACTTTCAAATCATGGAAATAATCAATGCCCTCATTTGTAACGCCCTGTGCGGCAAGGGTTGTCTGCATTTTTAGCTGTGTCTGTTCAACATTTGAAAAGTATTCATACAGAACACCCATGAACAGGACAACAGACGCAAGAAAAACAGTCAATGCGACAAGGCAGATTGAACGAAAAATTCGTTTCGTCATACTTCCCTCTCCATTCGATACCCAACTCCCCGTACCGTTTCAATATAGCTCCCACATTCGCCTAATTTTGTTCGGAGTGTTCCAATGTGAACATCTACGGTTCGGGTTTCTCCTATGTAGTCAATGCCCCATATCATTTCAAGAAGCTGATCGCGTGTAAACACCCGTCCGGGGTTTTCCATAAAAGTATGGAGCAGCTTATGTTCTTTCAGTGTCAACTGAACCCGTTCGTTGTTTACAAGTACAATATATGTTTCCAAATTCAATTCTAAATTTCCAATTTTTAGCTTTTTTGTTTCTTCTTTCGGGCTTGTACGGCGCAATACCGCTTTCACACGGGAAATCATTTCCATCATGCCAAACGGCTTTGCAAGGTAATCATCAGCTCCCAAGTCAAGCCCGGTTACTTTGTCGTATTCGGTTCCTTTGGCTGTTGCCATAATAACAGGAATGTCCTCTGTCGTCCCCTGCATACGCAGCTTTTTCAATATGGAAATGCCATCTTCGCCGGGAAGCATTATATCAAGCATAATAAGCTGGGGTTTTTCTGTCTGCAAAGCGTCAAAAAGGGTGTCCGCGCCGTCAAAACCTTTTGCTTCAAATCCGGCAGAATTTAATGTGTATATCATCAGATCACGGATAGAGCTGTCGTCCTCAACACAATAAATCATGTAAATCTGTTCCTTTCTTTCCTGTGGCAATATTCCGAACTCAATCATACCATATTACCTATATTTCATCAATGACGGTATGTTCACCCCTCTTTGTTCCCTGTGATTGAGAACAGAACCCATTTTGCAATATTGACCGCATGATCTCCGATACGTTCAAAATATTTTGCAATCATTAACAGGTCTATGGCATACTCACCGTCTGTTTCGGGTTTGCTGAAAAGTTCAATCAGCATTTTCTTCACCTTATCGAAAAAGGAATCCACCACATCATCATAATCTATCACAGCTTTCGCCATCTGCATATCCTTTTTCACAAAAGCGTCAATACTGTCCGTTACCATTTTAATGACAGCAACCGACATATCATGGATAACTTGTGTGTCGTCGATGGCGTGGATATTGGCTAATGTGATAATTTCCGCTATGTCTGCGGATTGATCTCCGATTCTTGCCATATCTGTCACCATTTTCAGCGCGGACGATACAACCCTCAAATCTTTTGCCACGGGCTGCTGCTGTAAAAGTAGCTTTAGACACATAGTTTCAATTTCGCGCTCCTTGTGGTCTATCTGAACAGAGAGATCGGGAACAGCCTTTGCAAGCGCGGGATTCCCCTCTGTCAGAGCTTTTGCGGACATAGCAATCGCATTTTCACAAAAAGCCCCCATTGTAATCAACTCTTTATTTAATAAATCTAACTGTTCATCAAATTTTAGGCGCATTATCCAAACCTCCCCGTAATATAATCCTCTGTCCGCTTGTCCTGCGGCATGGAGAATAATTTTTCTGTTTCTCCAAACTCCACCATTTCCCCAAGCAGGAAAAACGCTGTCCTGTCGGAAATTCGGAGTGCTTGCTGCATATTATGTGTCACAATGACAATGGTATAGTCCTTTTTTAATTCTGCGGCAAGTTCCTCTACCTTTGCCGTAGAAATAGGGTCAAGTGCGCTGGTCGGTTCGTCCATCAACAAAACTTCCGGCTCCACTGCCAAAGCGCGGGCAATGCAAAGACGCTGCTGTTGACCGCCCGACATACCAAGCGCAGATTTTTTCAGCCTGTCTTTTACCTCGTCCCAAATTGCCGCCCCTTTTAAGGAACGCTCTACAATTTCGTCCAGCGCAGCTTTAGAACGGATACCATGCGTCCTTGCTCCAAAGGCAACATTGTCATAAATGCTCATAGGGAACGGATTCGGTTTTTGAAATACCATTCCCACACGTTTACGCAGTAGGTTAATATCCATATTTCCATAAATATCTTCACCGTCTAAACGGATAGTCCCTTTGATGTGGCAGCCCTCCACCAAGTCATTCATTCGGTTCAATGTTTTTAATAATGTCGATTTACCGCAGCCCGACGGTCCGATCAGCGCGGTAATTTCATGTTCCTTAAACGCCACATTTATTTTTTTCAAGGCTTGAAAGTTTCCGTAGAATAAATCCAAATCCTCAACCACGATTTTATCCATCTGTGTTTTTACCTCCTATCTTTTTTGCCACAAACCCAGAAAGTGCATTTATCAGAATGACAACAACCAATAATACAACCGCAGTTGCGTAAGTCTGCTTGATATACAGTCCCTCACCCGAAATAGAATACATATGGACGGATAAAGTTCTTGCCGACGAAAAAATACTTGTTGCTATTTCTGCAACGGTTCCGGAAGTAAAGATCAGTGCCGCCGATTCCCCGACGATACGCCCAATTCCAAGAATAACGCCGGACAAGATACCCGGAACGGCGCAGGGCAGGACAATAGAGAATACGGTTCGTAGCTTTCCGGCTCCAAGCCCGAAGCTGCCCTCGCGGTAACTGTCGGGAACGCTTCGCAAGGCTTCTTCTGTTGTCCGCATAATAAGCGGCAAAATCATAATGCTTAATGTCAAAGCCCCGGACAGCAAAGACAACCCCAGCCCAAGATATTTCACGAAGAAAAGGGAACCGAACAGCCCATAAACGATTGACGGAATCCCGGACAATGTTTCAGCAGTAATACCTACGATATGAACCAGCTTATTTCCCCGTCTTGCGTATTCTGTCAGATAAATTGCAGCACCAATTCCTACGGGAACCGCAAACAGCAGGGAAAGCAGCATGATGAACAGTGTATTGATAAGTGCTGGAAGCAGGGACACATTTTCTGTTGTATATTTGCTGTCAAATAAATCCAGCGTTAAATTTGGAATCCCTTTTATCAATATGTATGCAATAATAAAAATAAGCGCAAGCATTGTAATCAATGCTGCAAGGCATACAGAAAGAAAGAGAACAAAAGATTTAGGGTCGCGTCTGTATGCGCACCATTTCCGTTTCAATTTTCCAACCATTTATTTCACCCTCCTTTTGAACAGGGAGAGGGATAGATTGATAATGAGAATGAAAACAAACAGGACAACAGCCGTACCAATTAACGCTTCACGGTGTAAATCCGTAGAATATCCCATTTCCAATACAATGTTTGTGGTCAGTGTCCGAACGCCGGAAAGAATACTGTCCGGGATAACCGGTTGATTTCCGGCAATCATCATAACCGCCATTGTTTCACCGACTGCCCGCCCAATCCCTAATACAACCCCTGCAAAAATACCGCTCTTTGCTGCGGGAAGAACCGTAAAAAATACACTTCTTTCATGGGAAGCTCCAAGAGCAAGCCCTCCCTCATAGTAACTTTCCGGGACAGCCCGGATTGAAGTTTCCGAAACGCTGATAATGGTAGGTAAAATCATCAGCCCCAGTAGGACAGAAGCAGTAAGTACACTCATACCGCGCCCGCCAAAGGCTTCCCGAATAAAAGGCACTAAGACTACCAATCCAAAAAAGCCGTACACAACCGACGGAATCCCCGCCATTAGATTAACAGCAGCTTTCAAAGGCGCATAGATACTTCTCGGAGCAAATCTTGCCATGAATACCGCTGTCAATATTCCAATCGGTACGCCAATAATCAATGCTCCGGCAGTTACATAGAAAGAGCCGACGATCATAGGGAGAATCCCATAGAGATTATTTTCGGGTTTCCAGCTTGTACCCAGCAAAAATTTGAAAACACCTATTTCTTTTATTGCAGGGATACCGCTTGCAAACAGGAATATGCAGATTAGAATTACCGCTGCTATGGAAACAAGGGCTGTCAAGAAAAAAAGCAGTTTCATCACTTTTTCTTTTATATTCTTCATAATCATGCTCCTTATTGAAAAGGGGCGGCGGCTTTCTTACCGTAGCCCCTTAAAATCCTACTGTGATATTTCACTCCAACGAACCGCATTACCCATAAAAATATCTTTTACCTGTTCACTTGTAAGGTTATTTATGGGACAGTCATTATTAACAATCACTGTAATACCGTCCATTGCAATTGCGGTAGCGGTCAGTCCTTTTTCCATTTCGGAATCTTTCAGCTCACGGGAAGCCATGCCTATATCGCAGGTTCCGTCTATTGTGTCAGACATACCAGTAGAAGAATCATTTTGCTGTATCTCAATCGTAACGCCCGGATTTCTCTCAAGATAGGCTTCTTTGAGTTTTTCCATAACCGGGGTGACAGAACTGGAACCCGCTACAATAATTTTGCCCGAATCCATTTCCCCGCTGTAACTTCCCGCGTCAGATACAGAAATATATCCATTTTCTTCAATCACTGCTTGACCGTCCGCACTCATAATGAAGTCGATAAAATCCTGCGCTGTGTCACTTAAACCGTCCTTTGTCGCAATGTTAAAGGGACGCGCAATCTTATATGTACCATTTTTGATATTTTCAATCGTTGCTTCGCTGCCGTCGATCTGAATCGCCTTTACAGTATCATTCATGGAGCCAAGAGAAATATATCCGATAGAGTATAAATCCCCGGCAACCGTTGTCATCATAACAGACGTAGAATTTGTAACGGCGGCGGTGGCTGCTGTATAGTCGATTTTTTCTCCCGCTTCATTTTTCTGCTCGATTCCAAACAGCTCTATGAACGCGCCGCGTGTCCCCGAGCCATCTTCGCGGGTAAGTACATTGATCTCTCTTGCTGTGTCAAATTTGGCTGAATCGCCCTCGTTCTTATTACTGCACCCCGTTAATGCAGACAGCATCAGAACACCCATAAGGGCAAATGCCAAGTATTTTTTTGATGTTTTCATTTTTTGAATCTCCTTTGCTTTTTGTTTTTCTTGAAGTTTACAGCTATATCATACAGGACAAAAATCAAATCCAATGTCGCGGCATTGTAAAATTGATGTAAAGTTTCTATGCAGAAATAGGAATTATTTAAGCTATTGATAGGTACTGTGTAGACATATCCAAAAAGAAAGGTGAACAGTAAAATGTAATAGGGTGAATGAATATGGCAAAAAGACCAGTACCACGATACGACTTTAAGGCTTTTGGGGAAGCAATTAAGACAGCCCGGAAAGGGCGCAAGGAAAGCCGGAAAAAGGTATGCGACGAAATGTATATATCCCCGCGATACCTTGCGAATATTGAGAATAAGGGGCAGCACCCCAGTTTACAGATATTCTTTGAGCTTATGCTGCGTTACAATATCTCGGTAGACCAATTCCTTTTGGAGCAGCCCGCCGGGAAGAATACCCAGCGGCGGCAGCTTGACGCTTTGCTGGACGATATGAGCGATACGGGAATACGGATAGTCACCGCCACGGCGCGGGAGATTGCAGAGATTGAGGGTGTGAGAGAATAACCGCTGTCCGGCTAAAATTGAATAGGAACTAAGAAGCGTTGCAATTTTTTCAGTTGCAGCGTTTTTCTTTTGCGGAAATCCGCCAAATCAGACATTCCCGGTGTTGTAGGTAGTAGGAAGAACTTTCGTAGCAAGCATAGGAAAAGAGTACCCTTTTCCGTATTTCTGCCCGCCCGGTCGGTCAGAAATTGCTTGTTGGGAAGTGTCCCAAACCCTCTATGAGAACGGAAAGGAGCGAAAAACCATGAACGGACGGAAAAGGACGGTACAGGTCAAATTCTATGTGACAGAGGAAGAAAGGAAACTGATTGAGGAAAAAATGAAGCTCGTCCCCACAAGCAACATGGCGGCGTATCTGCGCAAGATCGCCATTGACGGGTACATTATCCAAGTAGACCACACGGACATAAAAGCAATGACAGCGGAGATACAGAAGATCGGGGTCAATGTCAATCAGATCGCACGTCGCGTCCTTTTTCAGCGCAAAGTCGATACCATATTTTTTCGCTGTACTCTCAAAGGCTTTGATGTTGTCCTTTGTGATCTCAATGTTGGAAACGCCTGTATTCTGCTTCATAAGCTGCTTTAAGGTCTGCTTCCCGTGGGGGATTGCCTGTCTGTCAAGCTCTTTCTTTGCCTGTGAGAGCAGCTTTTTGATTGCCTTTTGCAGCACTTCGGCGGTCAGCCTCCCGGTCTTGATATACAGGGCAACGGTTTTTTCGTTGATTTCGTCCTGCATGGGGTCTGTCCCTCCTTTCGGGGTAGTCTATGGGGCGGCGGTCAAATACGCACCCGCAGCCCGTTTAAGTCGTCGGCTCTGATACCCACCAAGTACCATTCCTGCGCCATATTCATTTCAATACGGGTCGGCTTCCACTTGTCGCGTGTGAACACGTCGAAACAGTCCCCGCAATGCAGCCCGCCGTAATAGCTGGCAAGGTCAAAGCGAATGTCGTAGCGGTCTGTGCGCTCGTCAAATACCAATGCTCCCGTCATTTTCTGTGCCATAATAAAACCCTCCTTTTGTGGTTGTGGGTGGTTACAGGCTTTCGCCCGGTTTGAATGAATAGGGGTCGTGCGGCTCCTGTGGCGCAAGTGCGCCGCTTGCCATGTCGTGAGCCACAAGGGACGTGTAATAATTGCCGATTGTGGACGGGGCATTGAAAAGCACCGCCCATAAATACTGCTTGATGTTGCGGATTTTGGTTGTGTTCTCTTTCATGCAGTCCAGCACAAAGCGGATATGTTCAGCGTCCAGCTTCATAAACTTTGCTTTTACCAGCTCGGCGGGGTAGTCGTCCCCGGCAATGCGGATCGTCTTTCTCCGGGTACAGACGGTTTCCAGCATGAGGTCTACAATTTCATTCAGCCTGTCCCCGGCAAAAGTGCGCCCGCAAAGCCGCATATAGCAAGGCTCTTTTTGCCCCTACTGCGTAACATGAGGGCATAAAAAAAGCGGCGTTCCTGTTCTCCCGTGTTGGGATAGAGAAACGCCGCGTATGCGTCGTATTCAGTTTTCATTTATTCTTTCTCAATGCTGTGTGCTGGTGGCTGGGCTGGCGGGGTTGGGGACGGCATATCAAGGCTCTTTCCCTCAAAAGTAGTAAATTGGTAGTAAATTCAGCTTGAAATCCTACTTGTATGCCCGTAAATCAAGGCTTTTTTGAGATAATCAACCATTTTCTGTTAAAAAAACAGTATTTTTTGATATGTACCCAGAAACCTGGACACAAATTTATTAACTAGGCAACACAAATGGATGTTTTCCTGTATTTTACAGGAGGCATCCATTTTGTTTTTGCCTGAATTCTTTTATTGTTATAA
>CAJTFG010000006.1 GCA_910575705.1 Erysipelotrichales bacterium
AACAAGAAAACAAAAGCAGTGAACCAGCTATCTAAAGATTCTCATAAATATCAAAGAAAAAGGACCATTAAGTCCTAGATTTTTTATCTCTATTTCTTAACAGCCCCTTTTCTATATTAAGGACGTTTTACGATAACGGCAGTACCTTGACCTCCACCGATACACAGGGAAGCAAGACCAACATGAGCATCGCGCTTGATCATTTCATGGATCAATGTAACGAGGATACGGTTACCGGAAGCACCTACCGGATGTCCCAGAGCGATGGCTCCACCATTAACATTCGTAATTTCCATGAATTTTTCACGGTCGATGTGGTGTTCTTCTTCCAATTCATGGATAACACCTAAAGACTGAGCAGCGAAGGCCTCATTTAATTCTACAAGATCTACATCCTGTAATTTAATTCCTGCATAGTTCAACGCATTGCGGATAGCTGGCGTAGGACCTAAGCCCATCGTCAGCGGATCTACACCGCCCTGTCCGATACCGATGATTTCACACAGCGGTGTCAGATTGTATTTTGCGACAGCCTCTTCACTAGCCAATAGTACGAAAGAAGCACCATCGTTGATTCCGGAAGCATTACCGGCAGTCACAGTACCATCTTTGATAAATGCCGGACGAAGTCCTGCAAGTTTTTCTGGTGTTGACTTGCGGTTAGGATGTTCATCCGTATCGAATACTACGGTTTCTTTTCTCAATTTAACTTCCACAGGAACGATTTCATCTTTGAAACGTCCTCCGTCTACTGCGGCGATCGCTTTCTGCTGAGAAGCATAAGCAAATTCATCTTGCATTTCACGGGTGATGTTGTATTTTTTTGCGATATTTTCTGCGGTTACACCCATGTGAACACCATTCATCGCATCTGTTAACGCATCATAGATCATATGGTCAACTGCTTTGAAATCGCCCATCTTATTACCTGTACGGCTGTTAGCAGGAATCAGGTATGGAGCCTTTGACATAGATTCTACACCACCGGCGACCACAATGTCATTGAATCCAGCTTGAATGGACATAACACCTTCCATGACAGTTCTTAAACCAGAACCGCATACCATATTTACGGAGTGTGCACAGACAGTTTCTGGAATACCCGCACCCAGAGCAACCTGACGTCCGATGTTCTGACCTAAGCCTGCGCTCAATACGTTTCCGCAAAGCAATTCATTAACATCTTCCGGTTTTACATGTGCGTCTTCCAACAAGGCTTTTACAACAGTAGCACCTAATTCAGATACATTTACTGTAGATAATCCGCCTAGAAAACTACCGATAGCACTACGTTTTGCACTAATTACATACGTTTTCTTCATTTTTCTTTTTCCTTCCTTCTCTTTGTTTGGCTTTTATACCATATTCATAGTAATCGAAATCAAGATCTTTGTCAATGACTTGTGAAAAAAATAATTAGTGGTCTTATGATATTGGGAAAGTGGGGAAATATGGATGTTTATCGACACTTGTTACAATTTGGAAAAAGATTGTAAAAAAATATCTTTTCAGCGATACGCATGGTTGAAAAAACTTGTTAAAAAAATAACAATTATATTGACGCATGAAAAAAATAGTTCTAAAATAATCATGGATTGTGCCTTCATAGTGAAGGTTTACATGCGCAAAAAGCATGTTTTGCAGATCCTTTGGTTCAATTACATGTATGAGGAGAGGAGAACTTTTATGGATTTCATGTTAACAGAACAACAAAAAATGATGAAAAAATTATTTTCTGAGTTCGCTGAAAAAGAAGTGAAGCCGCTTGCCGGTGAAATTGATGAAGAAGAGCGTTTTCCAAGAGAAACCGTAGAGAAGATGAGGACTTGTGCTATGCTCGGGATTCCGTTTCCAAGAGAATACGGCGGAGCAGGTGCTGATTATCTAAGCTATATATTGGCTGTAGAAGAAATCAGTAAAGTATGCGGTACGACCGGAGTAGTGCTGTCTGCTCATACATCTTTAGGTACGACACCGATCTATATGTTCGGTACTGACGAGCAGAAAAAGAAATACCTTCCTGATTTGTGTTCAGGGAAAAAATTGGGTGCGTTTGGGCTTACCGAGCCAAATGCCGGAACGGATGCAGCCGGTCAGCAGACAACGGCGGTAAAAGACGGAGATGATTATATCATCAATGGATCTAAGATCTTTATTACCAATGCCGGAGAAGCAGATGTATATGTGATCTTCGCGATGACGGATAAAACACAAGGAACCAGAGGAATCTCTGCTTTTATATTAGAAAAAGGAACACCGGGATTCACGATCGGAAAGCATGAGAAAAAATTGGGGATCCGCGGTTCTGCAACTTCTGAATTGATTTTTAACAATGTTCGTCTTTCCAAAGATCAGTTGCTTGGTCAGGAAGGAAAAGGATTTAAAATTGCGATGCAAACGCTGGATGGCGGACGTATCGGTATCGCTGCGCAGGCTTTGGGTATTGCGCAGGGGGCGATTGACGAAGCTGTGGCTTATGTGAAGAGTCGTAAACAGTTCGGCCGTCCGATTGCGAAATTCCAGAATACGCAGTTCCAGCTGGCCGATATGCAGACGAAGACAGATGCTGCAAGATGGATGGTTTATAGCGCTGCGATGGCGAAAGAAACCGGACAGCCATATACGTATTTGGCTGCGGAAGCGAAATTGTTTGCGGCAGAAGTTGCTATGGAAGTAACGACAAAAGCGATTCAGCTGTTGGGTGGTTATGGATATACCCGTGATTATCCGGTAGAGAGAATGTTCAGAGATGCTAAGATCACTGAGATCTATGAGGGTACTTCTGAAGTACAGCGCATGGTTATCAGTGGACAGATGTTGAGATAAAGAAAGGAAACAGAAGACTTATGAAAATCGTTGTTCTAGTAAAACAAGTACCTGATTCAACTGAAATCAGAGTAGATAAAGAAACGGGTACCCTGATTCGTGCCGGTGTACCGAGCATCATCAATCCGGATGATCTGGCAGGTGTGGAAGCCGCTTTACAGTTGAAAGAGAAAAACGGAGCGCATATCACGATCATTTCCATGGGGCCTCCGATGGCAGCCGATATGCTGAAGGAACTGTATGCCCGTGGCGTTGATGACTGTATCCTGATTACAGACCGTGCATTTGCCGGAGCTGATACATGTGCTACTTCCAGCACTTTAGCTGCTGCTTTGAATAAGGTAGGCTATGATTTGATTATAGCCGGTCGTCAGGCAATTGACGGTGATACGGCACAGGTAGGGCCGCAGACGGCAGAGCGTCTGGGTATTCCGCAGGTTACGTATGTAGATGAGATCATCGATATCAACGATACGACAGTAACCGTTAAAAAAGCGCTGGAAGACTGCGAACAGATCTTGGAAGCGAAACTTCCATGTGTTTTGACAACCTTAAGCGGAATGAACGAGCCTCGCTACATGAACTGTAATGATATCGTTGACTCCTTTTCCAAAGAGGTGAAGATCATGACATTCAATGATCTGGAGATCGATGCTAGCAAGGTTGGCTTAGCCGGTTCTCCTACGAAGGTGCACCATACATTTACAAAAGAGGTTTCTGCAGAAACGCAGACATTCACGCTTCCTGCAGATGAAACAGCTAAATTGATTGCGAAGACATTGAAAGAAAAGCAATTGATTACGAAATAGGAGGATGTTGAACATGGCAAAATTTGAAGGATATAAAGATATTTACGTTTTTGTTGAACAGAAAAACGGAGAAATAGCAAATGTCGGATATGAATTGATCAGCGAGGCGAGAAAGCTAGTCGCTTCTATTCCGCATATGAATTTCAAGGTTGCTGGTGTGATCTTGGGAAACAATATTAAGGCAAAGGCACAAGATATTATTGCGCATGGAGCCGATAAGGTTATCGTTGTTGAACATCCTTTATTGGAAGAATATTCTACGCAGTTTTATACAGATGCGCTGACGGAAGTGATCACGACGTATAAGCCAGATAGCTTTTTGACGGGGGCTACGGTTTTAGGACGCGATCTTGCGCCTAGAGTTGCGGCTCGCTTAAATGCCGGCTTAACGGCAGATGCGACAAAGATCGAAATGGATCCAGAAAAGAAGGATGAAGCTTTGTTATTGGTAACACGTCCTACTTTCGGCGGGAACTTGTTTGGAACGATCATCTGTCCGGATACGCGACCACAGATGGCTACCATTCGTCCGAACGTATTCTCCATGGATCCTGCTGACAACAGCCGCAGCGGTGAGGTAGAAGAATTTACACCTACGTTCCAAGATACGGACGCAAAGGTTGTTGTAAAGAAAGTCATTGAAAAAGCAGTGGAAGGCATCGATATCACGAAAGCGGATATTTTGGTTGGCGCAGGTCGCGGTGCTGAGGACTGTCTGGATATGGTAAAAGCAGTTGCCGAGGAATTAGGCGGTGAAATGTGTGCTAGTCGCGCTGTGATCGATGATGGATTGGCAGATAAGGCGATTCAGGTAGGGCAGACAGGAAAGACAGTTCGTCCGTCTTTGTATATCGCATGCGGTATTTCCGGTGCTTGTCAGCATGTTGCTGGTATGGAAAAATCAGATATGATCATCGCTATTAACCGTGATCCGCAGGCAGAGATTTTCAGTATTGCCAATATGGGTTTTGTCGGAGATGTTAAGGAAGTATTGCCGCTGTTGAAAGAAGAAATCATCGCGGCGAAGAAATAGGAAAAGGAGATATCAATTATGAAAAAAGTCGGAGTTATTGGCGCAGGAACGATGGGTCAGGGAATTGCAAATGCGTTTGCATCTAACGGATACCATGTAACGGTTTGTGATATTAAATTGGAATGGGCGCAGGGCGGTATCGACAAGATTGCCAAGAAACTGGATAAGCTTGTTTCAAGAGAAAAGATGACTGCAGAAAAAGCTGCGGAAGTAAAAGCAAATATGATTGCCGGAGAATATGCGGATCTGAAGGACTGCGATTTGATCGTAGAAGCAGTTTTGGAAAAGATGGAAGTGAAGAAGGAACTGTTCTCCACATTGGATGAGATCTGCAAGGAAGGATGCATCTTCGGAACAAATACATCTTCTTTGTCCATCACTGAAATCGCAAACGGCATCAAACACGATGTGATCGGTATGCATTTCTTTAATCCGGCAGATCGCATGAAACTGATCGAAGTGATTTCTGGAATTAATACACCGAAAGAAACGAAGGATGCCATTTTGGAGATTTCCGCTTCTTTGGGAAAAACGCCGGTGGAAGTTGCGGAAGGTCCTGGTTTCGTTGTTAACCGCATCCTGATTCCGATGATCAATGAAGCTGCTTGTATTTTGCAGGAAGGCATTGCCAGTGTGGAAGATATCGATACGGCGATGAAATTAGGTGCCAACCATCCAATGGGGCCTTTGGCATTAGGCGATCTGATCGGCTTGGATATTGTTGTTGCGATCATGGATGTTTTGTATCATGAAACTGGAGATACGAAATATCGCGCATGTACGCTGTTGAGAAAAATGGTACGTGGCGGCAAGCTAGGTCAGAAAACTGGTATCGGTTTTTACGATTACACAGCTAAATAATTTAATTTGTCAGGACAAGTGAATCTATGATTTCACAAAATGAAATTGTGGATTCACTTTTTTAAAAGGAAAGGAACATAGTTATGGAAACAATTATCTTATGTGTAGAAGGACACGTTGCGACGCTTACGATCAATCGTCCGAAGGCACTGAATGCATTGAGTACGCAAGTGTTGACGGAGATGAAAGAGGCTTTGTTGGAAGTGGAGCGCAATAAGGATGTTTATGCGCTGATTATTACCGGAGCCGGGGATAAGGCATTTGTAGCCGGTGCTGATATTGCGGAAATGAAAGATAAAAACGTAGAAGAGGCAGCTCTGTATGGTGAGTTTGGAAATGAAGTTTTCCGTATGGTAGAAACGCTGCATTGTCCAGTAATTGCCGCAATCAACGGCTTTGCATTAGGCGGCGGATGTGAGCTTGCGATGTCTTGTGATATTCGCATCGCTGCGGAAAATGCTGTTTTCGGTCAGCCGGAAGTTGGCTTGGGAATTACGCCGGGATTCGGTGGAACACAGCGTCTCGCTCGTTTGGTAGGTGCCGGTATCGCTAAAGAAATGATTTTCGGAGCACGCAATATTAAGGCAGATCGCGCATATCAGATCGGCCTTGTCAATAGTGTGGTACCTGCGGAAGAGTTGATGGTTGCTGCCAATAAAATGGCAAATGGAATTGCGAAAAATGCACCGATCGCTGTCGCTTATGCGAAAAAAGCGATCAATGATGGATTGCAGTTGGATATTGATGGCGGTATTGCAGAAGAGGTAAAACAGTTCTCTGCGTGCTTCGCTACAGAAGACCAGACGTACGGTATGACTTGCTTCCTTGAGAAAACAAAGGAAAAGACGTTTTCTAATAAGTAATATACAGAGGGAGGGAATTCATTATGAGTAAAGTAATGAGTCTGGAACAGGCAGTCGCCATGATCCCTGATGATGCGACAATAGGAATTGGCGGTTTTATCGGGTGTGGTCATCCTCAGGAGTTTTCTGTAGGAATAGAAGAATCTTTTTTGGCTAGCGGTCATCCGCGCAATCTGACGATCATGTTTTCTGCCGGAATCGGAGATGGGACAGAACATCTCGGTTTGAATAAGCTCGGTCATGAAGGATTGTTGAAACGCATTATCGGAGGCCATTGGGGATTGATTCCGAAATTGCAGAAGATGGTATTTGAAAATAAAGTGGAAGGATACAATCTTCCTTTAGGAACGATTTCTTTGATGTTCCGAGATATTGCTGGACATCGTCCGGGAACATTTACCAAGATCGGTTTGAAAACATTTGTTGATCCTCGCATTGAAGGGGCAAAGATGAATGAGCGTTCGAAAGAGGATCTTGTAGAAGTCGTTAATATCGATGATGAGGAATGGCTTCGCTATAAGCCTTTTCCGATCAATGTAGCGCTTATTCGCGCAACGTATTGTGATGAAAATGGAAATGCGACGATGGATAAGGAAGCGGCGACTTTGGATTCGCTTTCTATCGCGCAGGCAGCAAAAAATTCTGGCGGAATCGTATTGTTGCAAGTGGAAAAGGTTGTAGCTAATGGAACACTTGATCCAAGAAAGGTTAAGATTCCCGGTATTTATGTAGACGGTATTGTCGTTTCACGCCCGGAAAATCATATGCAGACGTATGCGGAGCAATATAATCCTTCTTTCAGCGGGGAAGTCAAGGTTCCGGTAGACTCTATCGCTCCTATGCTGCTGAATGAGCGAAAGATTATCTGTCGGCGTTCGGTGATGGAATTGGATCCGCAGGCGATCATCAATTTAGGCATCGGTATGCCGGAAGGAATTGCCAATGTGGCGAATGAGGAAGGAATGCCAGGTTTGAAACTTACTGTGGAAGCTGGCGGTATCGGCGGTGTACCGAATGCTGGTACGGCGTTTGGCACTTGTACAAATCCCGATGCGATCATCGACCAGCCGTATCAATTTGACTTTTATGACGGCGGAGGACTGGGACAGGCGTTTCTTGGTCTTGCGGAATGTGACCGCTTTGGAAATATCAATGTCAGCCGTTTTGGACCGAAGATTGCCGGCTGCGGCGGTTTTATCAATATTACACAGACATCTCCGGTGGTCGTCTATTGCGGCACCTTTACCACTGGTGGTCTGAAGATCGCAGTTAAAGACGGTAAATTGGAAATCTTGCAGGAAGGAAAAATCAAGAAATTCAAGAGGGATGTGGAGCAGATTACGTTTTCTGCCGCTTATGCAACCGATACCGGCCAAAAGGTTTTGTATGTAACGGAACGTGCTGTATTTGAATTGATTGATGGAACTTTGACACTGACGGAGATCGCACCTGGCATTGATCTTGAAAAAGATGTCTTGGCGCATATGGATTTTCATCCCGCTATATCCAACGATCTGAAACTGATGGACGAGCGTCTTTTTAAAGAAGAGAAAATGGGCCTTGTAAAGTAGGGATATCGTTTATGATCCAAAGCAGACTTTATAAAAAAGTCTGCTTTTTTTCTGCTTGCTTTTGTATTATAATGCTTCTATAGGAGCTGATGATATGATAAGTTTTAAAAATGATTACAGCGAAGGTGCCTGTCCTGAAATTATGCAGGCTATGATGAAAACAAACCGCCTGCAAAGTGATGGATACGGTTTGGATCCTTTTTGTGAAGGAGCGAAAGAGAGAATTCGCCAAAAAGTGGGAAATGCGGATTGCGATGTGCATTTTTTAGTTGGCGGAACGCAGGCTAACCTTACGATCATCGCTTCTGCACTGCGTCCTTATGAGGCAGTCATAGCAGCGGAAAGCGGGCATATCAACGTACATGAGACAGGAGCTATTGAAGGAACGGGGCATAAGGTAATTGTTGCTGACAGCGCGCAAGGGAAAGTAACATTGGAAGGCATTCGTAAAGTCGTTACAGCACATACGGATGAGCACATGGTAAAACCGGCGATGGTGTATATATCTAATGCTACCGAGATCGGCACTGTTTATACGAAAGCTGAGTTATCGTCAATACGCCGGATATGCGATGAATACGGTCTTTACCTGTTTATGGACGGAGCCCGTTTGGGAAGCGCTTTAATGGCTTCTGATAATGATTTAAAGCTTTCTGACATTGCAGAGCTATGTGATATCTTTTATATCGGCGGTACGAAAAACGGTGCGTTGTTTGGCGAAGCCGTTGTGATCGTCAATGAGAGATTAAAAAAGGATTTTCGCTATATGATCAAGCATCATGGAGGAATGCTGGCGAAAGGAAGGCTGTTGGGCATACAATTTTATGAGCTGATGAATGGAACCGTCTTTTTCGATTTGGCAAAACACGCAAACGCAATGGCACAAAAGCTGCAGGATGCCTTTTTACAGCTGAATTGTCCATTATTTGTGAAGACAACGACCAATCAGATATTTCCTATTTTTGATGATGAAATCCTAGCGGAAATGGATAAGCGTTATGCATGTACGATATGGGAAAAAGTTTCGGATCATACGACTGCGGTACGCATAGTGACATCATGGGCGACCAAAGAGGAAGATGTCGATCGCTATATCGATGATTTAAGAAGGATCATGAAATAAAAAAACAGACGGTCTATGCGTCTGTTTCTTCATATATTCCGATGATTTCTCCGATATAAAGTTCATGATAGTCTTTGAGGGGATAATTCTTTTTATCGGTTTCTTTGTCAATGAAACATTCGGGAAGCATTTTTTGTGCATATAGTTTTTTGCATGTGATGACTAGAGAAGCCTCTTTAAAATAAGGGGTTTCATCTATATGCTCCGTATGAAAATCGCATTGTTTGATTTTGTCTTCATCACGTCCGGATACCGTTCCCATATAGGTGAGTTGTTTTCGATACGCTTCTGGGAATACCATGATGGAAAAAGTATCCGCATCATCTATAAATTCTTTTGTATAACGCTGTGGTCGTATATAAACGGTTACGGTCTGTTTATTCCATATGACACCCATACCTCCCCATGATGCTGTCATGGCATTCGCCGTACCGTTTTTTTCTGCACAGATCAGCATCCATTGTTTTCCGATCATGGAAAAAACATTTTGGGACAATCCTTCTGGTTGAATCTTTTTCAACATACTCTTTCCTCCTTTTTCTCCATTATATTATATTATGTGAAAATTTTTATAGTATTCAAAACTAGCTGTTTGATTTGAGATAAGGTATAATATCAAATAAAAGGAGTGAACATCATGCAATTGGAATATATCCTGTTAGCAGGTATGGCGATTGTCATCGTTTTGCTACTCATCGTTTTATTTAAGGTCTATAAGGGATTATCAAAAGAGGAGATCGTTCATGAAATGCGGGAGGTCATGATACAGAATAATCATTCTTCTCAAGAGCATGTCCGTTTTTTAAGCGAATCGTTTACTTCCATGCAGGAGCAGACGGTCAACGCACAAAATGCGCGACTGCGTGAATTAACCGCGCAGCTGGATCAAAATCAGAAATTGCTGTATCAGACGGTAAAAGATTCTCTTACTTCTATTCAGAACGTTTTGAATGAGAGTTCTTTGCAAAGCGAACAGAAGCTGGAAAATATTCGTATGACGGTAGAACAGCGATTGCAACACATTCAGCAGGAAAACACAAAAAAGCTGGATGAGATGCGTCAGACGGTTGATGAGAAACTGCAGAAGACGCTTGAAGACAGGATTTCACAGTCATTTACTATCGTATCAGAGCGTTTGGAACAAGTATATAAAGGATTGGGGGAGATGCAGACACTGGCCGTAGGAGTAGGGGATTTAAAGAAGGTTTTAAGCAATGTGAAAACACGTGGAATTTTAGGGGAAATACAGCTGGGAGCGATCTTGGAAGAAATTTTATCACCGGAGCAGTATGATACGAATGTTGTGACAAAGAAGGGAAGT
This sequence comes from Erysipelotrichales bacterium, assembly GCA_910575705.1. GTDB lineage: Bacteria > Bacillota_I > Bacilli_A > Erysipelotrichales > Erysipelotrichaceae > CAJTFG01. The sequence continues at coordinate 10,408 of CAJTFG010000006.1, forward strand.
ACCAACTACGTGGAATTTGCTGTTAAACTTCCTGCGGATGATGAACGGTTCATCTATCTTCCGATCGATTCTAAGTTTCCGGGCGAGACCTACGCAAATTTGGTGGATGCGTATGAAACCGGTGACTCCGCTATGATTTTACAATGCGGCAATGCCTTGGAAAAAGTGATCAAACAGGAAGCGAAAGACATACGTGATAAATATATCGATACACCGAATACGACCGATTTTGCAATCATGTTTCTTCCGTTTGAAGGACTATATGCGGAAGTTGTCAAACGAGGTATGGTAGAAGTTTTACAGAGAGATTATAAGGTAAACATTGCCGGTCCGACAACGATGGCCGCTTTACTGAATAGTTTACAGATGGGCTTTAAAACATTGGCGATCCAAAAACGAAGCAGTGAAGTATGGGATGTTCTCGGCGCTGTCAAAACGGAATTTGAAAAGTTTCAGGATGTATTGGAAAGTACGCAGACAAGAATTGAACAGGCGCAGAAAGATCTTGATAAGCTGGTAGGTGTAAGGACCCGTCAGATACAGCGAAAGCTGAAAGATGTCAGTTATGCCGATGTACTTACAAGCAAGGCTATATTGGAAGATAATGAATAAAAAGGAATCTGCGGATTCTTTTTTGTAGATTTTTTAATAGGACGTTATTTATGCCAATGAGATGAAACAGCCTGTTTTTTTAAGAATTACTTGCTATAAAAAAAGTTTTCCTATATGATTCTAATGATTGAAAGGAGAAAGAACGTCATGACGAAAAAAAAAGCAAATTTTATTTTGATATGCGTGACGATTATTTGGGGCGGCGGTTTTATTGCGACAGATCGTGCACTGGAAAGTTTTTCTCCTTTTTCCGTCATGGCGGTTCGCTTTCTGGGAGCTGCTTTTTTGCCCTTTTTGATATCATGGCGCGATATAAGAAGTTTGCCATTTCGATATTTGAAAGAAGGAGTTTTTACCGGCATCATGTTATTTTTGGCGTTTGCTTTGCAAACGTTCGGCCTGCAGCTTTCTACTCCGAGTAAGAATGCGTTTCTTACCGCAACCAACGTTATCTTCGTTCCTTATCTTTTATGGCTTCTGGCAAAACGCAAGCCGAGTAGAAAAGAATTGCTGTCTTCTGTTTTATGTATAGTGGGAATCGCTATGCTCGTATGGAAGCCTGATATGCTGTTTCTGCAATTTGGAGATATGCTGTCTTTGCTGTGTGCGCTTTTCTTTGCATTGCATATCATTGCACTGGAGCGATATACACCATACATTCCTACTGTTGCATTTACGGCGCTTCAGATGCTGATATCCGGAATATTGTCTATCATTTGTGCGGTTATCTTTGAAGAAGTTCCTCATGAGATCACATCATCTGCGTTTATGAGTGCTCTTTATCTCATTTTTATATCCACACTTCTTGCATATTTGCTGCAAACGGCGGCACAAAAGCATACAACTGCCAACAGTGCTGCACTGATATTATCGATGGAAGCTTTATTTGCGTCTGTGTTTTCATTTCTTTTGCTGCATGAAGCGATGACGGTCAATATGGTATTAGGTGCTTTTTTCATCTTGGCATCTGTCATTTTTATGGAATATGACCCTAAAGGGAGAAGGTTATGACATATTTGGAGATTTTGCGAATGGTGCTTTCCGGCATTGTTCCCTCCCTTATATTGTCTTTTGTAATTTATCTGCTTTATTGGAAACATCAGCGGAAACACTCTTTGATAAGCGCTTGTATGATTATTTATATATGCATGCTTTTTTATGTAACTGTTTATCGGCACGGTATTTCGATAGAGGAATTATGGTTACCTCGTCCTAGAGTCAATATGATTCCTTTGGTTTCTACTTTCCGACTCTATCATTATGGGGGTTGGCTGGTATTTTTATATAATATCATCGGAAATATCGTATGGTTCCTTCCATTCGGGTTTCTTCTTCCACAGCAGAAGGATCATTATCGCATATACCGTATATTTTTATGTTCTTTAATATTGTCTTCCAGCATCGAATTCATGCAGTATATATTAAACTGTGGGATCAGTGATATTGATGACATCATTTTTAACGTGTTGGGAGGCTGTATGGGATATGTTCTTTTTTGTTTGATGTCCAAAAAATATAAGTGATGAAAATCATTGATTTTGTGTCGCAAGAAACTTTTATTGGAATGTCCTTGTATCGAAATGAATAAGATTTGTAAAAAAAGGGGAAAGTACAATTTTCTCTTTTTTGATTTATATAACTATGCTATAATCTTTGTGAAAAAACTTACAAGTGAAGGGGTAAGTGTAAGAGGAGGAATTATGTCATTATTTGAACATGAAGCACGACAGTTTAAATTTGATGTCATGCGAGAAGTCAGCAAACGTGCATTTAACGGGAAATTGAGTGTAGATACAATCGATGAGATCGCTAATTTGTTGATTCCAACAAAAAAAGCGGAATTTCGCTGCTGTGTTTATAAAGAAAAAGAAATTATACGTCAGCGTACCAGAATGGCTATGGGGAAAGCGCCGGTTCCTAAGGAAAACGATAATCCAAGGCAGATCGTGCGCGTCATTGAAGCGGCATGCGACGGCTGTTCTATTCATAAGATCTTGGTAACGGATAACTGCCGTAAATGCATGGCAAAATCATGTGTCAGTTCTTGTAAATTTGATGCTATGAAAATGGGATCAGATCATGCGTACATAGATTATGATAAATGTAAGGAATGCGGTGCTTGTGCGAATGCCTGTCCTTTTAATGCGATCGTTGTGACGCAGCGTCCATGTAAGAAGAGTTGCCCGGTAGATGCGATCAGTTATGATGAAAATGATCTGGCTGTCATAGATGAAGAGAAATGTATTAATTGCGGTGCCTGCCAAGCGAAATGTCCGTTTGGAGCTATTGAAGATATGTCATGGATGGTACCGGTAATTGAAGAGTTAAATAAAAAAACACCGATGTATGCAATATTTGCCCCATCTATTCAAGGACAGTTTGATGAGGCAACGTTGCCGCAGATCGTTCAATCTATACGCGATTTGGGATTTGAAGATGCGTATGAGGCGGCGATTGGGGCTGATGCTGTAGCATGGTATGAAAAAGAAGATGCTAAAAAGCATGTGGAAGAAGGGATCAAAATCACCACTTCCTGCTGTCCTGCATTTGTGAATATGGCCAAGCAGCATTTTCCTACCGTCTTTGAGACGAATGTTTCTAAAATGGTATCTCCGATGGTAGCGATAGGGCGTTACCTCAAACATCACCATCCTGATCATAAGTTGGTTTTTATCGGACCGTGTATCGCAAAGAAACAAGAAGTACAAGATTCCTGCATCGACTACTGTCTGACCTTTGAGGAGTTGGCAGCTATGCTCGTCGCATGCAGTATTTCTCCGGAGGATGTAACAGCGCAAGAGGGAGTGATCGCTTCTGCTCACGGACGTAATTTTGCTATCGGCGGCGGTGTCAGCAAAGCGGTTAGTCAGGCATTGAGTGAAAATGCTGATCGACCGATCACTTCAGAATATGCAGATGGCAGTGAAGCTTGTAAAAAGGCGTTGCTTCTGATGAAAGTGAACCGTTTTAACGCTGATATTTTAGAAGGTATGGCGTGTGTGGGCGGCTGTGTAAATGGACCTGCGACTATTGAAAATTCACCTAAGACAAAGCAGCGTATGAACAAAGAAAATGCTGTTTTGAAGGATCATACGATCAAGTCGACTTTTGAGACTTTTGATTTCTCCAATATTGATCTTCATAGATAAAAGAAGAAAGCAATTTCTTCTTTTTTTGACAAATATTGCAATGAAGGTATCGTATATTTAAAACGGTGATCATATGGATGCACGCTTGTTCGTATTGAATGAAGAATTCAAACATCTGGCACTCGATAAAGATACTCTTTCAGAGTATTTGTCGTTAATGCCACAGCAAAAATCATATATATTTCATACGATCCCGTATGATGAGGTATATCATCGGATTAAAAATTTTTATACATCGGTAAAAGAAGATGGAGAAGCAATTGTTTTATCCCATGATCTGTCAGATAAGAAATCGATCATAAAAATTCGGGAAAGTGAGATCTATATTAAAGATGCAGAGATGAATATGCTGCTTCCGCTGTTAAAAAGATTATATAGAAACAGTGTATTGATAGAAATATAGAGTTCGCTATAAAGGTATTGAAAAAAAAGGTAATTAATAGTAAAATACCAATAGTGAGGAGGATTCAGTATGGAACAGTTTTGGTTTTCCATCGCTTATGTATTGATTGGATTGTTGGTCGGCGGCTTCTTGGGATTCTATTTCACACGCAAGAAATTCGAGAAGGAAATAAAAGAAAATCCGCCAATCAATGAGAAGATGATTCGTGCTATGTTTCTGCAGATGGGACGTAAACCTTCAGAGGCACAGATTAAGCAGATCATGAAATCTGTGAATGCCAATAGATAGAGAAGAAAGCCTAGCTTTCTTTTTTGTAATAATATGAATATAAGGGGAAAAGGTAGTTGATTTGATGAATAGAAAAATTTTTGTCCCATCTTTTAAACTGGAAAGAAAGACAAGAGCTCTTAATAGGGCATTGTGGGGATTTGTTGGTTTGATATCTATGTTTACGTATTCTTTTTTAGTAGTGATATTGCATCTGATGTTCAGTTCTATATGGAATGTAGAGCATACATGGATATCCGATCATATCATATTTGCGATGCTTATTCCTATGATAATTTTTATCGCTATGTTTGGGACAGGATTATATCGTTTTTTTGATATGCTTCTTCATTCATACAAGTTTGAAGGCGATCGTATCATAAAAGGAAAGATCATTCGTCCAGACAAGGGAAAGATCACGGAATTGGCAGCTGATGTAGCGGTAACAGGATATAAGATTAAAAATATGGATGACCCCAGTACTGCCGTTCCGCTAGGAGCTGCCGTTGATCTTTATAAGACGCATAATTTAATAAAGTTGAATACAGATGAAGAGTTTGTCAATCGTTTTTTTGATACAGAAGTTTATAGAAAAACAACATATGATCAGACAAAACTTATAAAAGAAACGAAATACTCCTTTATCTATAGCAGTCAAAATAATGGAACGCTGGTAATCCCCAAACTTTATGAAGGCATGGATATCCATACAAATTCATCTAAAGAGTGCTCGATCTTGATTCGTGTCGTTTCCAAAAGCTTTATTATATGGTTACTATGTTTTATAGTATCGATGATCGATCTGTCTGTGGGAATGAACGATCATGCGAACTATAAATCTAATGGTACTATCCCTGCTACAAGTGCAGTTTGTTCCGACATTCAAATGCATTTGGACGCTTACGGCTATATGGTGAAAAAGGATTGCAGTTTTGAAAAGAAAGATCCTGATGATAAAATATCTGTTATTCGCTACGACATCGATAAGCAGGGGAATATAAAAAAAGTTGATATCAATTTATATTACAATAAGGAAACGTATAATGAAGAGGAATTGAAACAGATCATTTATTTGCTGGATGAGCATCCCTCTGCCACTAAAATAGATGAATTTATTGCTCAAGTCGGTGCTTGTGTAAACGGAGATTTTTCTTATGGTAAAATTACGGTCGGTAAGCACACTTTAAAAATAGGCTTAAGCAGTGATTATATTAATATATACAGTCAATATTGATCGTAGTATAGCTTGCTGATGCAAGCTTTTTTTGTAAAAAATCCAGTTTTGATAAACTGGATTCTCGTAGTTGTTCTATTTACTTTTTATACCAAATTACTTCTAAAGATTAAAAAAGCTCCTCGTTTAAAGGAGTTTTTAACACATGGTGCCCGAGGCCGGACTCGAACCGGCACAGTATTGCTACCGACGGATTTTGAGTCCGTTGCGTCTACCAGTTTCACCACTCGGGCAAGTGCTAGTTCATTATACATGATTTCCTATATCTTGACAATATCTTTTTTTAATTTATTTCTTTAAATTGAGTTCATCCATCTGCTCTTTTGTGATCATTTTTTCTTTTACCATTGCATTCAGAACTTGCTTTTGACGTATTAGCGCAGCATCTCGATGGTTGCTCAGCTGATAATTAGACGGTGATTGAGGCAAACCGGCTAACAAGGAAGCTTCATCTAATGTCAGATCGATCGGATCCTTTTGAAAATATCCATTGCTCGCTTGCCGAATGCCTATGTGATTATCTCCGTAGTTAATGATATTTACATAGAGCTCCAAGATTTCCTCCTTCGATAAGTTTTTTTCTAATTGACGCGCTACGAAAGCTTCTGCCACTTTTCGCTCTAATGAATAATCGGTAGAAAAGTATAAGTTTTTAGCTAACTGCTGTGTTATCGTACTGCCTCCGCTTACGATATTTTTAGCGATCAAACTGTCTGTAACAGCTCTTGCAATGCCGATCAGATCAATGCCGTTATGCTCGTAAAACCGTCGATCTTCGATGGCTACGGTTGCTTCCAGCAATGTATCGCTGATATGATCGATCGTTACGTAGTCCTCTTGTGACCGTATAAGAGAGATATATTCCATCAAAGGGAGATCGGAAACTGCTTTTTGATATTCCCGATATCCGGAATATACGATAGATGAAACAGGAATTATAATCGCTGTCATAATGAAAATCAGCATGATGATTGCTGCTTTTTTTATGCGCTTTTTTGTCATGCTCTTGTTCATGTCATCACCTGTGCACATTATATCATAAAAGCTATTGAATTCTTTTATCTTACATATATGTAATATGACTGCAAGAAAAGAAATATTATAAAAAACAGAGATTTTACGGATGATGCACTTTTTTATAAGAAATAAGAAAAAAATATTGACAGTATCTATTTCCAATGATATCATTAACAAGCACTAATCAAGTGCAAAATATCGATCTATGAAAACTGAACAGGAAGCGTCAATTCAAAAAAAGAAGTCACGATAAGTGACAAAGGATAAAAGAAGAGTCAAATGGAGAGTTTGATCCTGGCTCAGGATGAACGCTG
>CAJTFG010000007.1 GCA_910575705.1 Erysipelotrichales bacterium
GTCTGGCAATATACCTTGCCGATACATTTCAACACACTTTCTTTTGAATTCATAACTATACCGCATAAAAATAACCCTCCTTACTGGATTTTCTTTGTCCAGCAAAGAGGGTACATATCAATTAAACAGCTTTTTTTCATCCTTATTTCAATGGCACGGTAGCAGCCAAGCCTCCCAAAGAAGTTTCTCTTAATTCCATCGGCAGCTTTTTTCCCGTATAATTCATCGTATCGACAACCATATCAAATGAAACTTTATTTTTCTTCACTTCCGTAATAAATTGTGCGAGCACTGCTGCATCCATTGCCCGAAGTGCAGCTACCGCATTGCGTTCAATACAGGGAATCATAACATAACCGCCCACCGGATCACATGTAAGACCCAGATGATGCTCGATGCCTATTTCCGCAGCAGATTCTATCTGTTCATCATTGAGCCCTCTTAAATAAGCGACCATGGCTGCCGCCATCGCGCAGGCAGCACCAACCTCCGCCTGACATCCTCCTTCTGCGCCGGATATCGTTGCATTCTCCTTAATCAGATTGCCGAAGATCCCCGCAAGTTTCAATCCTTTTACAATCACTTCTCTTTGATACTTACAGTCATAATAAAAATAATAAATCAGTGCCGGCAATATTCCGCTGCTTCCCAAAGTAGGTGCTGTTACCGTCATACCGCCACTGGCATTTTCCTCAGCTGCACTGTATGCATACGCACTTAATAAAAGCTTTTCCTTTTCTGCCGGAACCGTACACTGCATCGCCTTATTTAATAAAGATCGGCCGATCCTCTTTAAATGCAGCTCTCCGGGGAGTTCCCCTTCTTTATTTAATCCGGTATCTACCGTCCTGCACATCTGAAAGAGAATTTCCATCATATAATCGTCAATATCTTCAAACTGATCGACATATTCGCTTAAGCGGATCTTCTTCTCTTTACAAAATGTCATAATCTTATCCAAGCTGTTATGAGGATAAACGTCTTTTCCTTCCGTACTATCCATTCCTTCTATCCTGATAGCTCCTCCACCTATGGAATAAACCGTCCACGTTCCCAGCTGCATCCGATTTTCATCATATGCATAAAAAACCATCGTATTGGCATGTTTTAAGTTCTCTCCTACCCGAAAAGAAACATCACACTTCTTAGGTTTCATCGTCTCTATGATGATATAATCCGTAAGATGCCCTTTCCCTGTCAAAGACAACGATCCAAACAGATCGCAATGATAATAGTCTGCATACGGAAACGCTTCTTTAAACAATCGGCTCGCCCGCTGCGGCCCAAGTGTATGTGAGGATGAAGGCCCAGGTCCTATTCGATATAGCTCTTTTAATGATTTCACGAAATTTTTCCCTTCTTTAATTGCATCAAAAATAATTCAAATCCCAATTTCTTATCCAACTGTCCGCTTTTTAATTTCTGATCCAGCTCTGCCAATCGTGCCAGCAGTTCTAAAATATAGGAAAGCTCCAAGGATGTGCAATTCTGCATAGAAAGCTGTACGCGATAAGGATGCGCCTTCAATTCAGAAGTGATATCACTCTTGTTGCAGCCTTGTATCATAAGCGTTTTAACTTGATACAAAAAACGGAATTGCGACGCTAAGAGCGCAATCATATAAATCGCATCTTTATTTAACACACAAAGATCATTCCAAAGGTGCATCGCCTGTTTCAAGTCACGATTGACAACTGCATTTACAAGTAAAAAGACGTCCTCTTCCAGAGGCCGCGTAACCAAATGCTCCACAGCTTCAAGATCGATATCTCTCTCATACAAAGATAGCTTATCAAACTCATTTTTAATCGTTTGTATATCGCAAGGAAGCCTCTTTTCCAACTCCTGCAGCGCTTCCGAAGAAACAGGAAGATTCCGCTTCTCGATCTCCTGACGGATATAACTGATCTTACTGGACTCATCTAGCTTGGCATACTGCAATACACGGCAAGTCTTCTGTATGAATTTAACGATTTTTTTGCGGCCATCCAGTTTCACAAAATCACCAACAAAGATCAAAACAGTCGATTCCATCGGATCTTTCAAATATGATTCTACGGCATCCACATCCCATTGCGTATCATCATTCGTACTTAAAAAAGTCGCATGATTGACAATGATGACTTTTCTTTCACAAAAAAAAGGAATGGTTCTGGCATCGTCTAAGACAACGGATACATCTGTACGAGATGCATCATATGTCACTGTATTTAATTCATCTTCTTTCGAAACATGTTCTCTGACAATTCTTTTTAACGATTCTTCCAAAAGATAATGCTCTTCACCGTATAGAACATAATTCATAATGCATCACCTGTGTTTAATTATACCAAATTCACCATCTGCAGTCTTGTAAAAACTGAAAAATTTTGAAAAATAAAATGTACAGCTTCCATGCTCCGCAGTGTTCAGATAATAGATCTCTTCCTTCTTCATAATGTCGAGGACTTCTTTGCTCGGATGACCATAACGATTATTTCTTCCGCTGGAGATCAAGGAAATCAACGGATCCAATTGATGGAGAAAAGACGATGACGAACTGGAATGACTCCCATGATGTCCTACTTTCAAAAGATCTGCTTTCATCTTGGGATATTCCTTCAGCAGATCATCTTCACAGCGCGAGCTGCAATCTCCCATAAACAGCAAATGATAATCGTATATATGCAATGATAACAGAATACTGTTATCGTTAGACGATTCATAGTCATGATCATAAAGCGGTGAAGAAAACCGTATAGGCCCAAGTTCTATCTCCTTTTGCTTTTTATCTATTACCTCTTTGACTGGCATCATTTCCAAGAGTTGTGCTAAACCGCCGCTATGATCAAAATCATCGTGTGTAATTACCGCTTTATCAACGAAATGAACACCTCTTTTTAAAAGCATAGGAACAAGGATATCCTGTGGGATATTTTTATAGTGATTACCCGCTACATCTAACAACATTACCCCTTGATGGTAAGGAAGGATGAATAAGGTACAGTCTCCCTGTCCTACATCGATCATCATAACTCGCAAAAAGGGATTAAAATAAGAGGCATATTGTGTATACAAGAGAAGTAACATCAGCTTTCCTAAAGAAGACCGCTTCTTCATCTCCATATACGAAAGCGCATATAACATCCATAAACTCAACCACAATATATTAGGAAGATAATAAAATTTAGGTGCAAACTGCATATAAGCAAAAAGCTCTTTTTGTAGATGAATCACCGCAGGAAGAAGAAAAGTGAACATCGGAAGTAATACAAAAATCCATGCCGCTATGTAACAAACACCATAAAAAATGCGAAAAAAGGGAAAAAGTAAGATCTGTAGAGGATCCACATATTGATAATAAAAAAACTGCACGGGTATCAAAAGTAAAAAAGATAATAAAAAACGCCCTCTTTTCTGCATATCAAATGCATAAGCTATACGAAACAATACCGGTAAAACAAATCCGATATCATAGACCGCATAAGGACAAACGATAATTGTTATGAGGATGAACAGTCCCAATTGATCTTTCTTTGACAAAGAAGGTATACAAAAGCGTATCATCTGAAAGCATAAGATACGAAAAACCGTAAATGTAAAAGCGGTGGATAATCCTAATATGCATAAAAGGAGGATGCGGATCATCGATACGGCTGAAGAAGATAGAAAAAGAGCACTTATAGAACCAATTACCGCAACTGCCCAAGCGATATGCATGCCGCTTGACGCGGCCATAAACATGACATCCTCTTCTTGTCGGATATTGAACAGCGTCATTCTCAGCCAACCTGCCACTTCCTCTTTCATATCATCAATATGAGCATATACGTAATGACGCAAGGTTTCTCCCTCTTCAAGGATCGTGTACTCCTCCACGTCCATCGCATAATAAATCCCTCTTCGTCTCATCCATGTCGGAAAATGAAATTCACCTTCATTATGAAGACCGTCAATCTCCTTATAATTACCCGATACTTCCACAAGATCATCATAATTTACATGCTCCAAACCATAAAGAGCGACCTTTTGATCTTCTATTTCACCAATGCAATAAGCGGCGCGAATTTCTTTGATGACAACAACCTTTTGTAAAGGCACTACAGGCTTCTGCTGTGTCATAACGGTAGAACAAGAAAACAGAAGAGCTGCCGCAAACCATACCCGAAAACGCAAGAAATGTCGTACATAGAAACATATATAGATCACGATCAGCAATATATTTACCCATAAATTGCGTATATAAAAAATCGACAAGCAACATAGAGAAACAAATAGAAAAGGAAACTTCATAATGTGATCATATCCTTTAGACGATCAAACAGCACATTTCCGATTCCTTTTACATTCTTTAATTCTTCCAAACTCTGAAATCCTCGTTCCTTGCGGTAATCGAGAATCCTCTGAGCTACAGCAGGACTGATTCCCGGAAGTGTATCCAATTCTTCTAAGGATGCTGTATTGATGGATATTTTTTTCTTTTCGCTCAAAGACGGTACAACGATAACCGCATGATTTTCCGGATTCATCGTTAAATTTAACGCAGAGAGATCCGCGAAATCCGTAACTTCCACGTTATCTAAAATTTCGTCTACCGTTGCATCTCGATCGACTTCCACGATCTTTTCCTGCTGTACTTCTCCCTTGATTTCTACAATTTTTGTAGTTGATTGATATACGGACAGATCACGATATTCATACTGACTGATAAACAAAAGAAGCAAAGCGCATAAAAAAACTGATTTCTTCATATGATCACCTCAATAATCTATACAAAAGAAAATCAGTTTTTCCTAATATTATTTTAATTCCAAAATTTTTACTTTATACGGTTCTTCCACATTATCAACCGTAACGGTTGCGCCAACTTTATGATCCAGCAGTGCAGCCGCCAAAGGTGTAATATTGGAAAGCTTTCCGTTAAGCGGATCCGATTCGATAGAACCGACGATCGTATATACTTCCTCTACATTGTCTTCCAGATCCAAGATTCTTACCGTAGAACCTAATGTAACCGTCTTAGAAGCTCCGGCGCCCTTGTCCTCATCAATGATTTCAGCATTTGCGATCATCGCCTCTAAATCGCGAATACGGGCTTCTACACGTGCCTGATGATCCCGAGCGGCATCATAATCCGCATTTTCGCTAAGGTCACCTTGTGCGCGTGCTTCCTGCAATTCACGGATAACTTCATTTCTAACTACATGGATCAGATTTTCCTGTTCCTTTAATAATTCATCTAAACCTTCTTTGGTTACTAAAAATTTCTTTTGAGTCATATTTTCACTCCCATCGGGTGGTATTATATCATAGATTTCTGATTTTCACTACTTCTTACATAAACGGCAGATAAATTTCTCATCTGCTTATCTACTAAAATGCCAAAAAAGGCAGCTTTCCTGATCTGATCAATCTTCATAATGTGCCAAAGGAATATCGAATGGATTGATTCCCGTATCAATGCCGATATCCTTTGCTCCTTTAGCAGCTACAAACTGAAAAGGAATCGTATACATAAGCGGTGCGAGATATTTGCTTGTCTTATGCGTGAAGATAAGATCTCGTTCATCATGCTCGCAATCCTTACATGTAATAACATGAACACGATCCGAAAACTGACGGAAGGATCTTGTAAATTTGAGCATGCGCTCAAATTCTGCTTCTTGTGAACCGATGATAAAAATCGTCTGCGCTTTGCATAAAGCCATCGTAGGCCCGTGTGAATACTCTTCAATTTCAAAACCGATGGTCGGCAAACGTAGCATTTCTCCGATTTTCAGCTGTGCCTCCAACACCGTACCGAAATCAATGCCATAGCCAAGGATATAAATACGATCACTATTTACAATCGTCGTTTTATTGCGATCGTACCACGCTTCACTTTCCTCTACGACCTGTTGGAAATTTCTTATCAACGCTTCAGCAGCAAGCATCGCCTCTTCGTACTCCCCGTCACTCATTGATCCGATCTCTTTTGCACAGCTTACAGCCCATAAGTATACACTTAATAAAGATACCGTATACCCCTTTGTTTCCGGAGGCGTAAGTTCATCCCCTACAAGAAGATGGACCTTGGTATCTACATGCATGGTGATCCGACTATTCAGATCGCCTGTCAACGCTAATGTATGATAACCTCTCCGCTTTGCATATTCCATAACTTCCACTGTTGAAACGGATGTACCGGACTGAGATATACCGACAAAAAGGATCTGATCTTCTTTCAGCATTCCTGTCCAGTCAGGTTTTTCATAGTGCTTAAATACCGTTGGATACTGTGCTTCCGCAGCAATTCCCACTATATGCTTAAAATAATACGCCGCAATCTGCGAAACATTGTAGCTCGTTCCTGAACCGAAGAAGATTACTTTCTTAATATCATACTTCTTAAATACGTCTACAAACGGATGAACAAAGATATCACGATGATCAAATACATAAGCCAGTCTCTCCGGCTGTTCTTTCATATACCCCAATACGGTAGGCTCACTCATTATTTTTTCCTCCTGTTTCGATACTTCTTTACGAATATGTAAAAACTTCTATTGAGAATCCAAACCTAATTCATGAAGCTTCTCTTCATGCTCCTGTAAGGTATGGGAATAGTATACCGTTCCATCACCCTTGATATCGGCTAAGAAATAATAATAATCGGTTTCCTCAGGATGAATAGCAGCATTAAATGCATCCTCTCCCGGATTCGATACCGGACCTACCGGAAGACCCAGATTAAGATATGTATTATATGGGGAGTCTATACCGCTATTGGTCTCACAATCCCATGCATTTTCATGCTCTTCATACAGTGCATAACAGATCGTTACACTCGATCCCAGTGTCTGCTGCGCATTCAATCGATTTTTAAAAACACCGGCGATCATAAACATATCTTCTCTTTTAGCCGCTTCATATTGAATGACAGAAGCAAATGTTACCACCTCATGAACGGTCATTCCCGAAGAATTAATATCCCCTTTGTATTTGTCATAGATCGTTTGAAAATGATCTAGCATGATTTTTGTTGCTTCCCTGGCATCACATCCTTTTGCAAAACTGTAGGTCTCTGGAAATAAATACCCCTCCAATTTCACTCGATAGGCAGGATTTAAGATGTCCTCACTTAAAAATTCGTATTGAGAGATCAGTTCACGAAGATAGCTCTCATCATTCCATAAAGCGATCAACTCAGCCGCCGGGATACCTAATGCACCTTCCAATTCTGCCGCAACATCTTTTGCCCATAATCCCTCGCGCAAAGTCACCCGTATTCCACCGCCTCCAGAATTAGAAGCATTATTTAAAAAACGCAAAATTTCCTGTGTACTCCAAGAAGGATCAAGTATGAAATTCCCGGCTTTTGCTTCCAAACCAGCAAATTTATTGTAAATTTTCGCCATCGTTGCATTTCGGATGATGTCTTCATCATCCAAACGCGCTATAACCGAATTAGTAGATTCTCCCTGCTCCACTGTAAATTCAACCGATTGACTCTGTGAAGAAGCAGGCTGTAGACTCAGCTGAAAATACAAAAAACCGCACGCTATTACCAATAACATACTTACCACGGCAATGAGCGTGATCAAGACTTTTCTATTCTTCATCATTTTCCTCTTCCTGGAAAGCTCCTAGTACTTCCTCAATCATCTCCCATTCCGCTTCCGTTTCTACCGGTAGCAGATTTCCCTCGTCATCATAGACAGAAGCATACACTTCTTCCGTATCTACATTGGGGTCACAAAATACAACATACTTCTTTTTACGCTCTTCATCTTCAAAGGTAAACAAAATTTCCATTTCTACTTCCGTGCCGTTTTCATCTTTAACAAATAAACTGTTTGATTCTAACATAAATGTTCCTCCTACTATATACAGAAAGGGCTTTCGCCCTTAATTTCTGCTATCCAAATAGCTTTGCAATATTTGCACAGCCGCCATTTGATCAATAATTTTCTTGCGTTTTTGACGTGATACATCCGCCGCAATCAATATCTTAGATGCCGCTACGGTCGTCAGCCGCTCGTCCCACAGGACAACCGTTATACCGAGAGCCTCTAATTTTTCCTTAAACTTCAATGAAATCTCACCGCGAATTCCGATATCACCGTTCATATGCTTCGGCATGCCCAAAACAACTGTCTGCGATTGAAATTCTTTCAGAAAAGGCTGTAATTGAAGCAAAGCATCATCATAATCATCACTTTCAAAACGAATGGTATCAACGGCACGGGCTATCATGCCTAACGCATCACTGACACTGACACCTAACGTTTTGCTGCCAAGATCCAAGCCGATAATTCTCATTTATTCTCTTCCAGATAAGAACGAACAAGTTCTTCAATAATTTCATAACGCTCTACACTTTGAATGACGGTACGGGCATTGTTATGAGAAGAAATATAAGCAGGATCATTGGAAATCAAATATCCAGCTAATTGATTAACGGAATTATATCCACGTTCTTCCAACGCCTCTTTTACCAAACGCAAAACGTGTTTAATATTATCCCTTCTTAATTCATCTGATTTAAAGGACATCGTTTCAGTAACATCTTTCATATGTTTACCTCCTTTATCCATTTCTTATATTTTAACGTAAATGAATTAAAAATTAAAGAGAAATTCCAAGTTTATTTCTTATTAATGACAACGCCTCTTTTGTTTTTTCCGGATTTTTTCCGCCAGCCTGAGCAAGATCCGGCTTTCCACCGCCGTTTCCTTCACAGACAAGCGCTGCCTCTTTTACCAAGTCTCCGCATCGAATACCGGATCTTACCGCTTCTGTTCCGGCACCAGCCACAAAAATGACCTTTCCGTCATTTACGGAAGCCAAGAAAACAACTGCATTGCAAACCTGTCCTTTTATTGTGGATACAATGTCTTTTAAAGCGTTGCCATCAACATCAGAAAGCTGTTTTACCAATATCTTTCTTCCATTGATTTCCGTCAATTCATTTTTCAAATCATTCGCTTTCAATACGAACATCTGAGATTTCAATGCTGCTAACTCCTTTTTCAAAAGTGAATTTTCTTCATTTATCTGCATGACCTTCTCCACTACATTAGCAATCCCTTTCATCTTCAAGTGTGATGCCGCCTCTTTCAACGCTGTATCTTCTTTAGCAAACTCCTCATATGCAGCAAACCCTGTCTTTGCAGTAATACGACGTATACCAGAGCCGATGCTTTCCTCGGATATAAGCTTGCATACCCCGATCTCCTGTGTATTGTTCACATGACAGCCGCCACAGAATTCCTTTGACACATCGCCCATCGTAACTACGCGAACGATCTCTCCATATTTTTCATCAAATAAAGCAGTCGCCCCTGTTTTCTTTGCATCTTCAATGGACATCAACTGTTTGCTAACTGCATGATGCTCCTGAATATAGGTGTTGACAAGACGTTCAATCTCTTTCAGCTGCGCTTCGCTCACCTTCTCAAAATGCGTGAAATCAAATCGAAGATACTGCTCATTAACAAAAGAACCCGCCTGTGCAATATGATTTCCCACAACTTTTTTTAAAGCACTTTGTAAAAGATGGGTACAGGAATGATTGTGCGTGATGATCATTCGTTTCGCATGATCGACGGATAAACGAACGACATCCCCCGCATGGATGCTTCCATAAGTTATATTCAAACTGTGAAGATGCTGCTTGTGAGGAGCTTTCACAACATTTGTGATCTCAGCTTTTACCGTTTCATTTTCTAAAGTTCCGCTGTCACCAACTTGACCGCCGCTTTCGGCATAAAAAACCGTTTTATCAAAGATAACTTCCCCTTCTCCATCCAGCATATCCACTTTTTTGCCGTCTTTAAATAACGCTATTACCGTTGCTTCTGTCTCCAATTGCTCATAACCGATATATTCACTATCTAACACACAATCCATCAGATCTTTTGACTGTGAGGACATAGACTGCACATCATCACGTGCATTTCGTGCCATTTCTCTTTGTCTTTTCATCTCGGCATGGAAACCTTCTATATCAATCTGATAACCGTTTTCCTCTGCCATCTCCTGCGTCAATTCCAATGGAAAACCATACGTATCATAAAGCTTGAACGCGGCGCTGCCACTGATCAGCTTCGTCTTTTTGTTTTGCTCCATAACTTCCTGCATCAACCGCTCGCCATCTGCCAACGTCGCATGAAAACGCTCTTCTTCCGCTTTTACCAGCTTTTGAATATACCCGACCTTATCTTCCAAATAAGGATAAAAATCCTTCATGATCTCATAAACCACAGGTACCAGCTTATACATAAAAGCCTCTTCAATTTTCAGTTTCTTTCCAAAACGCACCGCACGGCGAAGTACTCTGCGCAACACATATCCTCTTCCCTCATTGGAGAATAAAGCACCATCCGCCAAAGCAAAGGTAACGGTACGTATATGGTCAGCAATAACACGATATGCCATTTTATAGGCTGGATCGTCATATGTAAATGCTGTGAACTTCTCTGTTGCATGAATCAGAGGCAGAAACAAATCCGTATCAAAATTAGTTTCTCCCTCTTGAACGATGGCCGTCAATCTTTCCAATCCCATACCCGTATCGATATTTTTCTGCGGCAGCTCTTTAAAATCTTTGCGAGAAACACCTTCCTTTGCATCATATTGTGAAAATACGACATTCCATACTTCAATATAGCGATCGTTCTCCAATTCTTCAAAAAACAGCTTTTCTCCTAAATGCTGCGGATCGTACGCTTCTCCGCGGTCATAAAATATTTCTGTATCCGGCCCACTCGGTCCTTCGCCGATCTGCCAGAAATTGCCTTCCGTCTTCAAAATATGAGAAGGATCTACATGGCATTCTTGAGTCCATATGCGATATGCTTCTTCATCATCCACATACACCGTAATATACATTTTTTCTTTTTCAAATCCTATATAGTGAGGATCTGTCAAAAACTCCCAAGCAAAATGAATGGCCTCTTTTTTAAAATAATCGCCGATAGAAAAATTACCTAGCATTTCAAAAAAGGTATGATGGCGTGCTGTCTTGCCTACATTTTCAATATCGTTTGTACGAATGGATTTCTGAGCATTGGCAATTCTCGGGCTTTCCGGTTTTATAGATCCATCAAAATACTTCTTTAAAGCTGCCACCCCAGCATTAATCCACAGTAATGTCGGATCATTATGCGGTACCAAACTAGCTCCCGGTTCGATCATATGCCCCTTCTCTTTAAAATAATCCAAAAACATCTGCCGTATTTGTGCGCCTGTTAATTTTTTCATAAGTTCTCTCCTTTAAAATAAAAAACGTCCCTATCTAGGAACGTAATCATACGCGGTACCATCCTACTTCACCGTTTTCACGATGCACCTTATCTGTCTTTATCCCGCAGACCTGCGTTTGACTCCCAAGCAGCCTTCTTATCTGTTGCCATAAAGCTTTCACCAACCGCTTTTTCTCTTTGATGGCCTTTCGATAATACTCCTCTTGTTCAACGTCTATACATTGCGTATTTTAGCATATATTCCCTTACATTGCAAGAAATCAAGTATCGAATTTACTGTTGCGCATGACGTCATCAAAATCATACCAGATATCTTCCCATTCGCCTACCTTATCACTCGTTTTAGAATGCAGATAAGAACGAAAGGTAATTTGGATGATTGATGCAACGATCGGTGACAGCAGAACACCGGGAATCCCAAACAAAGCGTCACATACAAATAAAGAGATAAACGTCAAAATAGGGCGTACATCCATAGTTTTATTAAATATTAAAGGTTGAATGACATTGCTTTCCACCTGCTGCAATATCCAGACGATCAAAAACGTCATGTATGGCGGAGAAGGATAACTGAGAAAACCGACGATCACAATGATGATCAATCCGATGGTAGGTCCTATATAAGGAAACAGATTCAACAGCGCTAGGATCAATGCATAAAGTATCGCGTTAGGAAATGTCACAAGCTGAAGAATTATCCATGTAGATACCGTAATAAAAAACAGATCCAAAAAAGTACCGACTAAATACTGATAAATAATATTGCTCATCGTCTTGTAAAAAGTAGTAAACCGATCCGTATGCGGCAAAATTTTCTTAGCGGTATGCGTCCAGAAATCGAGGTCGATCGAAATAAAGAACGCTGTCATATAGCCAATGCCGTAAAACGTCAATGTGTCCATGACATTCCATAATGAATCAAATACGATCGTATAGCCTTCTTTCATAAACGACGATTTTAAGTTATCAAGATAAGAATACTCAATGTGATGATTTTTTAAAAACTGTTCCAGTCGGCAGATCCATTCCGGCAGACGACCCGCAAATTCCATCACCTGCCGATAAATGATAGGCGAAAGAGCCAGCATCAACAGCACCAAAAAAATCAAAATACCAAAATACACGATCAATACTGCCATCTTTCTGCTGCATATATGCTGACATTTATCAATGATCGGCTGCAAAAGAAACGCTATGATGATCCCGCAGAAAATCGGAAACAACGCTTTGCATACAATGGTTAGCTTATCATAGATCATCAATTCTTTCGCAATGATAATCAAAGTTAAAATGCTCAGAAGTGGTATAAAGAAAGATTTTAGATAAGTCAGGAAAAGCTCTGTAACTTTTTTCATAATGAAAAACCCCGAATGGGGTTAGTCTAAATCTAAACAGTCACACACATTATCACATGCGTTATGTACTGTTTTCATTACTTTCTTCTTCGTGCGCTTAGATTTACGGCAAATATCATCGAGTTCTTCCTCTTTGCTGTAACCAACAACGATACCGGCAATAAATCCAGCAGCTAACCAGAACATAGAATCTTTCATATAATCACTCCTTATCATGGATAGTATGTGACTCCTGTGTTCGGTTATTCCAAATATTCCACAATTCTTTTCGTTAAGGTCGTATTGCGCACTGTCCGATCTTCGGCATGAAGGGCACGAAAAAAGACATCTTTATCCCCTATTAGTATAAGTGACTGTTTCGCACGTGTTATCCCCGTATACAAAAGACGCTTCTGCAGCATATAAGAATGCTCTTTAACGACTGGCATGATGACGATCGGATATTCACTGCCCTGTGATTTATGTATGGATATGCAATAGGCATGTGTAATATGAGAAATTTGTTCTCCACCGTATTCAACGATTATACCATCAAAATCAACAATGATCTTATTCATATGAGAGATATCTTCATCGGCATACACGATCTCTGCAATTTTTCCGATATCTCCATTATATACATCATCCTCAGGCTGATTTTTCAGCTGAAGGACCTTATCATTCTCACGAAAAATACGATAGCCTATTCGTAACTCCCTGCGATATTCAGCAGGCGGATTCATCATTTTCTGCAATGTGGAATTCAACGTATCAATACCAGCGGCACCGTGATACATAGGAGAAAGAACCTGAATGTCTCGATCCGCATACCCTCTGTCAAAAGCAGTCAGAATGATCGACATGATATGATCGCGTATATCTGTGCTCTCACATGCCAAAAAAGCCACGTCCTCATTATCTACTATATCTACGCATATATTCTCGCGAACATCATGTGCCAATGTGATTACGCCGCTGCCTTCATTTTGCCGAAATATCTTATGCAGAGAAACAATGGGAAATTGAAGAGAAGCGATGATATCACGCAAAACAGCACCGGGACCGACACTAGGAAGCTGATCTTCATCTCCAATAAGCAAAATCTTCGTTATGGTCTTAGAAGCCTTCAGCAAATTATAAAACAGCCATGCATCTACCATGGAAAACTCATCGATAATGAGAAGATCCGCTTGAATAGGATCCTTATCATTTATTAAAAACGTATTTGTTTCCAAATCCCAATGCAGCAAAGAATGAATCGTTGACGCCGTAGTCTCTGTAAGTTCACTCAATCGTTTTGCCGCACGACCGGTAGGAGCACAGCAAACGATAGTCTCATCGCAATAAAACTTTTTATATAACGCAATAATAGCTTTTATGATCGTTGTCTTACCAGTTCCGGGACCGCCTGTCAAAATCATAAACGGCTCTTCAAAAAAACACCGTATCGCTGCTCGTTGCTTTGCCTCATATTTAATAGCAAATTCACGTTCCATCTTATCGATCTCATCATCGATATCCGCAATTTCGTCATGCGGTATCTCAATATAAGGAAAACTAGCTAAAAACTGAGCAATTCCTCTTTCCGCATCATACTGTGTATGATGATATAAGCGATCTTCCTCCATGATCAACTGGCGATCTCTTATGAGTTCATCTAAATAATCTCGAACACAAATATCTTTCGAAAGCTTCTTTTCTAAACGATGCACCATCTTATCCATCGTTAGATAACTATCGCCGCTTGCCATACTGCTTTCTTTTACATTCGCCAATATAAGTGCTCTTATACGATACGGATGACTCTCCTCAAAATTCAGATTAGAAGCGATCTTATCGGCGGTTTTAAAACCGATACCATCCACATCTTCTACTAATAAAAAAGGATTTTCTTTGATCTTCTCAACTGTATCTTTGCCATAAGCAGCTTCAATCTTCATGATCATTTTCATCCCAAGACCCAATTTACTCAAATAATGAACGGGATCATTTTCCTGACCATCCGCAAGAACACCTTCTGTAAGTACAGCTCTTTTTTTATCGTTCAATTTAGGAATCGTTAATAAAATATCCGGATCCTCCACGATTTTATAAATTGCCTGTTCTCCTAAGACATCTAATATTAAACGAGCAGTTTGCTTGCCGATCCCCGGAAACAGCGGACCAGAAAAGTATCGAATAAGACTATCCGTATCATTGGGCTTCATCTTTTCATATGCTTCCGTTTTAAACTGCATGCCATATTTACTATGCTCTACATAAGAGCCCGTCAACGTATAAATGACATCAGGCTGCAAATCATAAAAGATCCCGATCGCAGTAAATTCTTTTTCTTCCCCATCATAAAGTCGAAATTTCGCTACCGTAAAACCGGTTTCTTCACTGTGGAAGATCGTTAACAGATATTTAGCATGCAGCTTTATTTTATCTTCCATTTCTCCTCCTTACAAAATCAATGGCAGAAACGCAATGCCATTATAACAAGCATGTAAAAGAACGGGCCCGAAGAGAGTTTCGGTCTTCTCATAAGATCGGCATAAGAAAAAACCGATCAATGCATAAACGATGAAATACCAACAGTCTTTCCAGTAACCTGCCATAAAAGAATCATATATATGCAAAAAGCCAAATGCGCTGCTGCTTATAAACGATGCCGCATATAAAGAAAAACGATAGCGAAAGGCCCTGTAGAAAATGCCCCGAAATAAAGTTTCTTCGACAATCGGCGCAAAGGCCAAAACAAGAAAGGCTGTAAAATAAGGAAATCGCCAAACCATAAGGACCAAATTCAACTGATTATTGCTCGTGACTGTATTGGTAAGCTGTTGTACAACAAAAGAAATGAATATAGACACAACATATATTCCGATCAATAAAATGATATTCTTTCGTATTATTTCCGTTTTATTCTGTTTCCATGTACAATAGCTTTCTTTATATAAAGGCATAGCCAAATAGAGCGTGATAAACAATGTCCACCCATAGATCACACACATCACCGTTAAATAAGAAACACCTCTAAATACATGCTGAAAAATATTTCCTATGATAGGATATAAAAACATGTATCCCAAACAATAGTTTATAAGCAATAAGATCGTTCGTCTCTTAGACAAGGGATATGGTAGATCAAAGACGCTTTTTTTATCCATGGAGCTCACCTTCTATTTTTTCTTGCATAGAAATTCCCTCAGAGAATACCTGCTCTATCACACCACCGCCTAAACAAATATCCCCACTATAAAATACCGCTTCCTGTCCGCATGTTACAGAAGAAACCAGATGCACATAACGTACAAAAACATTCTCTTCATCAATAAATTGAATCACTACTTCCTGATCCATCTGCCGATAACGGAATTTGGCAGTACAAAGAAATTCACCAGACGGCTTTGTTAAAGCAAACCAGTTCACTCCACTGACAAGACAACTGTCACTGTAAAGCCAGTTCTCTTCCGCTTCATTACAAACATATAAAATGTTCTTTTCCACATCTTTACCGATCACAAACCACGGTCCCATTGTACCACCGATACCGAGTCCTTTTCGCTGTCCTATCGTATAATACAAAACACCGACATGACGTCCTAAAACACACTTGCTTTTAATATCAATGATATCTCCATCTTGGCTGGGAAGATAATTTTGAAGAAACTGACGAAAATTTCGCTCACCGATAAAACAAATACCTGTAGAATCCTTTTTCGAAGAAACCGATGATAACTCCAAAGAAGAAGCGATATCCCTCACTTCTTTTTTCTGCAGATCACCGATGGGAAAATAGGCATGCTGAAGAGCATCCTGCGACATTTGGCATAAAAAGTATGTCTGATCCTTATTTGCATCCTTTCCACGAAGCAAAACACTGTGATCTTTATGATGTAGTACTCTTGCATAATGACCAGTTGCTACTTTATCGAAGCCTTGCTGCCCTGCATATTTTAAAAATGCATCAAATTTTATATATTTATTACAAAGAATATCCGGATTCGGCGTTCTCCCCTTCTTATACTCATCCAAAAAATGAGTAAATACGTGATCCCAATATTCCTTTACAAAATCAACACGCAAAAGCTTTAGTCCTAATCGATCCGCTACTTCTTTCGCATCGAGATAATCCTGCTCCTGCGGACAAACATCATCTTGAATTGTTGGATTTCCCAAAATATCATTATTGGCAAATGCATCCCAATTACGCATAAAAGCACAGGTAACATCATATCCCTGCTGCATCAGTATATATGCTGCAACGGCAGAATCTACACCGCCGGATAAACCAAGCAAAATTTTGTCCTTCATAACAACACCTCGAAGTCCATTATAGCACAAAAGAGAAAAAAAAGCCTCATACGGGAGTATGAGGGGAGAACTGGCGAAGAGCTATCTTGACCGGGGCAAGCCCGGCTATTGTCGCCGCTGGAATGCTTAACTTCTGTGTTCGGGATGG
>CAJTFG010000008.1 GCA_910575705.1 Erysipelotrichales bacterium
TTGATATGTACCCAGAAACCTGGACACAAATTTATTAACTAGGCAACACAAATGGATGTTTTCCTGTATTTTACAGGAGGCATCCATTTTGTTTTTGCCTGAATTCTTTTATTGTTATAATAATCTATATATTCATCTACAGCTTTTGAAAAAGATCGAAAAGATTCAAAGTCTTTTTCAAAACCATAATACATCTCGTTTTTCATTCTACCAAAGAAAGTCTCCATAATACAATTGTCATAACAGTTTCCCTTTCTGGACATTGATTGAATAATCCCTTTTTCTTTTAATCTGTTTCTGTAATAAGAATGTTGATACTGCCACCCTTGATCAGAGTGAAATATTAAGCCTTCTACATTTGAGAACTTATCAAATGCATTGTCTAACATTTTTTTCACCTGTTCTAAGTTTGGATGTAATGCTAAGTCATATGATACAACTTCATTTGTATGCATATCTACTATAGGTGATAAGTAACATTTGCCCCATGAGAAGTTAAACTGGGATACATCTGTAGTCCATTTCTGCAAAGGTGCAGTTGTACTAAAGTCTCTGTCTATTACATTATCAGCAATCTTTCCAACTTCTCCTTTGTAAGAATGATACTTATCTTTTGGACGCTTTCCTAATAGACACGCTTTATGCATAAGACGTTGAACCCTTTTATGATTAACCCGATAACCTCTATTTAAAAGTTCCTGATGAATACGCCTTACCCCATATCTTCCTTTATGTTCTTTAAAGATATCTTTGATTTCATTTAATAATTCTTCGTTTCTTGATTCTACAACATCTACTTTATTTATCTCAAAGTAGTAAGTTGATTTTGCCATTCCCATAGCTTTAAGAAGATGTTTTAATTGATATCCTTTTTCGCGGAGTTCTTTGATGAGCGCTGCTTTTTCGCCTTGAGTAGCGCAGCTTCCTTTTCTTCTCTCAAGGCAATCTCTTTTTTTATTACTTCGATTTCCGATTTGATATATTCATTTTCCGCTCTTAAACGAATTAATTCTTCGTATTCTGATTCTTCAAGTTTTCTGGAATTGTTATAATTAATTGTTTTCATAGCTGGATTCTTTGATTTACGTCCTTTCTTTTTATCGATAAGACCATTATATCCATAAATCTTATATTTGCGAATCCATTGATAGAGATTTCCATCACTTATCCCCGCATTAAACGAAACAGATTTAATTGAATTTCCTGCAAGCACTTGAGATACTAACTCATATTTTTCTTCTACAGACCAAACTTTATTTTGTGATTTGTGTTTTAATGCTTCTGGTCCTTGTGCATCTTCGATTCTGACCCATTTTCGAACTGTATCTCTAAATATTTTTTTTGAAACACCATCAGGGGTGTCTGGCAATATACCTTGCCGATACATTTCAACACACTTTCTTTTGAATTCATAACTATACCGCATAAAAATAACCCTCCTTACTGGATTTTCTTTGTCCAGCAAAGAGGGTACATATCA
>CAJTFG010000009.1 GCA_910575705.1 Erysipelotrichales bacterium
ATATTCCACAAATATAATAAATAAACGGCGACATCGGCTGCATGACAAACATGTTGGAAAAGAAATACCCATCCAATGCATCATACAATGTACCATAACCGATCAGCGTCAACAAGGCGGGGATCGCCGCCCCAAAAAAACCGATAAACATACCTTCCAAAACAAACGGCGTTTTGATAAACCAGTTTGCCGCTCCGACATTGCGCATGATCGCGATTTCATCATTGCGGGCATAAATCGTCATCTTGATCGTATTGGAGATCAAAAAGATCGCCAATGCGCCCAGTCCGATCACAAACACAGCACCGCCGTTACGGATCGATGTAAACGCCTGAATCATATCATTGATCGTTTCACCGCCATACTGCGCTTTTTCAATGCCTTCTATCGCTTCCAGCTTCTCTTTTAAAACCGGCACATCTTGCGCGCGCGTCACTTCTATGATAAACGCATTCGGAATCGGATTTGCATCGCCTCGATACATCTCGAATATACCGGCACGCTTGGAAATCATCTCTTCCAGTTCCTGATCTTTGGAAGAAAAGGTAACCGACGCTATGCCTTCCATCTGCTCAATATTCGCCTGCAGCTGCTGTATTTCTTCATCGCTCGCAACCATATCGATGCTTGCGTGGATCTTAAAGTCCTCTTCGATATGTGTTGTAAAACTCGTTATATTTCCCGCAAGAACCAAAAACACAGCCATTAGAATCAACGTAACGGTAACGGCGGAAGCCGCTGAGATCGTCATCGCCATATGACGGCGCAATCCCTTGAAGGAAGAGCGGAAATGAAACGGCAAACTCTTGAAAAACTTAATCATGAGCAATATACCCGCCTTTCTGTATATCCGCTACTACATATCCTTCTTCTAATGCAATCGTCCTCTTCTTATATCGATTCACCAACTGCGCATCATGCGTTACCATCACGATCGTCGTCCTCTGCTCCCGATTGATCTTCTCCAATAACCCCATGATCTCCATACTCTTCTCCGGATCTAAGTTCCCCGTAGGCTCATCCGCAATCAATACTTTCGGCCGATTCGCAATCGCTCTCCCGATCGTCGCTCTCTGCTGCTGCCCTCCACTCAATTCATGCGGAAAACTCCTCGCCTTCTCACTCAATGATACCAGCTCCAATACTTCCCTCACTCTTCTTCGTATCGTCACCTTATCCAATCCGATCACTTCCAACGCAAACGCTATATTCTCAAATATCGTTAAACTCGGCAATAACCGAAAGTCCTGAAACACTACACCGATATTCCTTCGATAGATCGGTACCTTCTTATGTTTCAGTCTTCCTACATCTATTCCCGCTACATGCACTTCTCCCGTATTCGGTATCTCTTCTCCGTCCAACAGCTTGATC
>CAJTFG010000010.1 GCA_910575705.1 Erysipelotrichales bacterium
GGTGCAGGTAGATATCGATACATTGAAGGATAATATGGCAAATATCAATCTGGGTGTAGATGGTGTTACGGGCAACTCCCATTGGATGATGCCGGTAGCCGGTTATATTTTTGCCGGAACCTGGGCGTATCCGGACGGCGGTTTGCATTTGGGATTGGATATCGCAGGTCCGATAGGGACAACGATTGTTTCACCGATCAACGGGATCGTTTTATATGCGAACAATCCGGTCGGTACGAATACCGGTTATTTAGGAAACTGGTCCGGATATCCGGCAGGCGGCGGCAATACCGTACTGATTGTCGGTGAGGTGAACGGTATCACATATGCGGTTTCCTTCGCTCATATGGCGCAGGAGAATTTCTATGCCCGCGGCGGTATGACGGTCGATCAGGGCCAGCCGGTCGGAGCGCGAGGAAACAGCGGTAACTCATCCGGTCCGCATACTCATATTGAAGTGTTTAATTTAGGAACGATCGGATTGCAGGGAGCTATTTCTCTGTTTT
>CAJTFG010000011.1 GCA_910575705.1 Erysipelotrichales bacterium
ACAGAGAAATAGCTCCCTGCAATCCGATCGTTCCTAAATTAAACACTTCAATATGAGTATGCGGACCGGATGAGTTACCGCTGTTTCCTCGCGCTCCGACCGGCTGGCCCTGATCAACCGTCATACCGCCGCGGGCATAGAAATTCTCCTGCGCCATATGAGCGAAGGAAACCGCATATGTGATACCGTTTACCTCACCGACGATCAGCACGGTATTGCCGCCGCCTACTGGATATCCGGACCAGTTTCCTAAATAACCGGTATTCGTACCGACCGGATTGTTCGCATATAAAACGATTCCATTGATCGGTGAAACGATCGTTGTCCCTATCGGACCTGCGATATCCAATCCCAAATGCAAACCGCCGCCCGGATATGCCCAGGTTCCGGCAGAAATATAACCGGCTACCGGCATCATCCAATGGGAGTTGCCCGTAACACCATCTACACCCAGATTGATATTTGCCATATTATCCTTCAATGTATCGATATCTACCTGCACC